>CAYWTS010000013.1:0-16182 GCA_964461265.1 uncultured Ignavibacteriales bacterium | reverse complement strand
CCCCCAAAAGTAACAGGTTTTTATCAAAAACTGTCAATTTTCTAATTAAGGAGTACTTTAAGATTTTATGGGTTCTACTTCAGATTTAAGGAACGGCTTAGTTATCAAATATAATGGTGAATTACACGTAGTTGTGCATTGGGAACACCGCACACCCGGAAATTTAAGGGCATTTTACCAGGTTAAAATGAAGAACCTGAAAAACGGGAAAATGATTGAAAACCGTTTCCGATCGGGTGAAACTATAGATATTGTTAGACTTGAAACACGTAACTTCCAGTATCTATACCATGACGGAACGGGCTATGTATTTATGGATACCAGTAACTATGACCAGGTTTCGATACCGGATGATATTTTGGGTGAACAAAGCGCCTTTCTGAAAGAAGGTGAATCAGCGCAGATTATGTTCGACGGCGAGAAACCCATTTCGATTGAGATACCTCCGCATGTTAATTTAAAAGTAATTGAAGCACCGCCCGGAGTTAAAGGCGATACTGCCACAAGCGGAACGAAACCCGCTAAAGTTGAAACAGGAGCAACCATTAATGTACCTCTATTCATTAATGAAGGCGATTTAATTAAGGTTGATACAAGGACAGGGGCGTATTTAGAGAGAGTAAAAAAATAAACTGCATAACAGCTTATTTTTTAATTTAATTATCAAAGTTCAAATACTATAATAAGTTCAAAATCTAAATGTCAAATAATTTTTTTTCGTATTTGGATTTTGTTATTTGAGCTTAATTTGAACTTTGGATTTAGAACTTTAAAATTATCTCCGGGTAAAATGGGTTTTTTTATTAAATTTAAATTGTACTCTTATTGAGTGCAGGATAAGCATATGAAGACTGATTTAAACTACATAAAAAAATTAATTAAGCTGCTTGACGGAAGCGGAGTAACGGAACTTGAAATAGAAGAAGAAGGCATTAAGGTCCGGCTTGCAAAAAACACTGTTCCGGAACCGCAGCAAGTAATCAGCTATGTCCCTCCGGTACAGAATATTGTACCCCAGATGCCCGCACAAACTGCTGCACCGCCGGCAGAGCCAGTACAAGTTGTTGCTGAGGCAAAACCCGAAGTAAAACCTCCCGCGGTCACAACGAACATTAAGGAAGTCCGCTCTCCTATTGTAGGAACATTCTACAGAGCACCCTCACCAAACGCTGACCCCTACGTTCAGGTAGGGCAGAACGTTGCAAAAGGAACAGTATTGTGTATTATAGAAGCTATGAAGCTGATGAATGAAATAGAAAGCGAAGTTGAAGGCAGAATTGTTAAGATACTGGTTGAAAATGCACAGCCTGTTGAGTACGATCAGGTGCTGTTCCTAATAGAGGTTATATAAATTTGAAATTAAAATTCACTCAAAGTGTTTAAGAAAATTCTCATAGCAAATAGGGGTGAGATAGCTCTAAGGATTATCCGCACATGCAGGGAAATGGGGATAAAAACAGTTGCCGTTTATTCGGAAGCTGACCGTGAATCCCTTCATATCAGGTTTGCCGATGAAGCAGTTTGCATAGGTCCTCCGCCATCGCGTGAAAGCTATCTGAATATCCCAAGAATTATAGCAGCAGCCGAAATTACCGGTGCTGAAGCTATACATCCAGGGTATGGTTTTTTAGCTGAGAATGCTGAATTTTCAGGAATTTGTGCTAATTCGGGAATTAAATTCATAGGCCCTTCTCCCGAAATGATTAATTCAATGGGTGATAAGGCTTATGCTAAGGAAACGATGAAGAAGTCCGGCGTACCTGTAGTACCGGGAAGTGACGGTGTTGTAAAGACTGCTGATGAAGCAAAGCAAATTGCAGCTCAGTTTGGCTATCCCGTAATGATAAAAGCTTCCGCAGGCGGAGGCGGCAAGGGTATGCGGATTGTTCATACGGAAGATGAATTAGAGAATAATTTTAACATGGCAACCAGCGAAGCATTAAGTGCATTCGGCAATGGTGATGTGTATGTTGAAAAGTTCGTTGAAGAGCCAAGACATATCGAAATACAGGTTCTTGGCGATATGCATGGTAACGTTGTCCACCTCGGAGAGCGTGACTGCACGATACAACGCCGGCACCAGAAATTAATTGAGGAGACTCCCTCACCGTTTATCGATGATGAAGTAAGGGAAGCGATGGGAACGGCAGCAGTTAAAGGAGCAAAAGGTGTTCGTTACGAAGGTGCCGGAACTGTGGAGTTTATAGTGGATAAGAATAAGAATTTTTATTTTATGGAAATGAATACCCGTATTCAGGTTGAACACCCGGTTACTGAAATGGTTACAAATGTTGACCTGATCCGGGAACAGATCAGTGTTGCTGCAGGTTTAAGAATACGCGTAAGGAAAGTAAAGCGTATAGGACATTCAATAGAATGCCGGATAAATGCAGAAAATCCGGATAAAAATTTTGCACCTTCACCGGGGAAAATCACAACCTTCCACATTCCGGGCGGACTGGGTGTAAGAGTAGATACACATGGTTATGCCGGGTATATTATGCCACCTTACTACGATTCGATGATAGCGAAGCTTATAGTTTATGCAGATACAAGGAATGAGGCAATCGCTAAAATGTACCGCTCACTTGATGAATTTGTGATAGAGGGTATCCACAGCACAATACCCTTCCATAAAAAGGTCATGCAGAATGCCGTATTTCAGGAAGGTAATTATGATACAGGTTTTATAGAGAAGAACGAAATAACTTAATTTGAGATATTATACATTTGGGATTAAAGTATAAATCTCAAGTCTTAAATCACGAATCTGAGATTTCAGTAACTACTGCGTCTCCCCAGAGCTTTTCAAGTCCGTAGAATGCGCGGGTTTCATTTAAAAAGATGTGAACAACCACCTCAACATAATCCAGTAGAACCCACCTGTATGAGCTAATTCCTTCTTTATGCCAGGGCTTTTCGCCCAGTTTTTTAGAGCCGGCTACAATAGCATCGGTGATGGCTTTAATATGTGTATCGGAGCTGCCGGTACAGATTACAAAAAAATCTGTAATGGTTGTTAAGCCGGCGAGGTTAAGGATTTTTATGTCGGTTGCCTTTTTTGTGAGGGCTAACTTAGCGAGCTGAAGTGCTAATTTTTCTGATTTCGGTTTGGTTTGTTTTTTTCCTGCCAAATTTATCTGGTTTTAAAAGGGTTTAGTTCCTGGTAATCTTTGCCGATTACAATTGTTGCATCAAGAAAATAATTTTTGTTCATCTGCTGGATAACGTTTTTCTCGGATACACCAAGCGATGCTGCAAGCAGTTTTGCATTTTTAATGTTTCCGGCACGGTCAATAACCAGTGTTTTTTGTATATCCTGGTTTGAGTAATTTCCCATCTCTACCACGTCGAATCCGTTTTTCCTGAGATAATCGGTTACTTTTTCTGCAATGCCTTTCGTTTTGGTTCCGTTCTGTACGTCGATCTGAAGAATCTTTCCTGTTGGCTGTTTTGTTACACGGTTTGTTAGTGTATCGATTTTTGATTTAATATCGTTTGAAGATGAAGATGAAGTTGTGTGCCTTATAAAACTGTAAGCGAGGTAAACTGCTGTAACGGCAGCAAGAACTATGATAATATTAAGTGAGTAATTTTTAAGCTTGTCCAATAAAAATCAGTTTCTTTTTGGACCTAAATGTTTTAAAAATCTGTCCAGCGGTTATAATAATTATCCCAGAAAAGGTAGTTATTTTTAATATTATAGTAGTCGATGGATATAAACATATTCTTAAACGGACGATAATTCAGCGATACGCGGCTTAAGTTAATACCATTAAATGAATTCTGAAATTCCTTGTTGAATGCATTGCTCTGGGAACCGATCTTTGCAAAAGGTGAATACTGCATAGTTACATCGGCGCTGATGTTCAGATTTTTCAGTATCTGGTATGATAGGGTTGCTGTATATGAAGCCAGCGAGACTGATGCATCACCGTATGTGCCGTATGACATGCTGAACGTGTGGTTTATGGAAAAATTCTTAGGATTGATAAACCCAAGAATTAAATTGTTTGATTTCAGCTTAGTCTTTGTTTCATAGGGAATATCCTTGAACTGTGCATTCGAAACCGTGGTTATTATAATTACGGGCAGTATCAACAGGATGTTTTTCATTTTCGGTACTTATTTAGATGCAGGATAATTAATAAAGGTTTTTATGTCAATTTAGAAATTTAGTCAAAAAAAGTTCAAATGTTATAACCTGCTTAAAAATAATAATGTTCCGTTAGGATGTAAAAGATTGTAAAATTAAATCTTATTTCCGGCTCGAGGTTACTGATCTTTTTCAAATGTATTTTTTTCACTTCCTCAGCACTTCCTCATAATACCTCTCATACATCGGTATAACATTTTCAGTAGAAAATAGTGTTACAGCACGTTCGCGTGCATTATTCGAGAAAATCCCGTATTTTTTAGCGTTTGAAAGCAGGTCAACAGCGTAATCCGACATCTTTTGTGTGTCACCTATTTCTGCTATGTAGCCGGTTTCTCCGTGCAGGTTAAGCTCCGGCAATCCACCAGCATTTGAGGAAATAACGGGAACATTACACGCCATCGCCTCAAGTGCCGAGAGTCCGAAGCTTTCGGACTGCGAGGGCATTAAAAATAAATCGGAAACTGAGAGGATTTCTATAAACGAATCAAGGTTGCCGTAAAACGTTACATCGTCATAAAGCCCAAGGTCTTTTGCAAGATATTCGCATGCACTTCGGTTTGGTCCGTCGCCAATTAGTAAAAGCTTTGAAGGAATTTTCTTTTTAACCGCATCAAATATACGTATGCAGTCTTCTACTCTTTTCAGGGGTCTGAAGTTAGAGGTATGGACAAGAATTTTTTCCCCGTTTTTTGCGATTCTTTCCTTTAAGCATTTTGTTTCTTCATTTTCTATTCTTGTATATTCTTTCGGGTCTATAAAATTAGGTATAACTTCGATCTCTTTTTTCACATTATACTGCGAAATTGTTTTTACTTTCAGATAGCTTGATACTGCAGTTACTCCGTCTGAATGTTCGATTGAGAATTTCATAGCGGGCAGAAAGCTTATTTCGAGCCCGATAAGCGTTATATCGGTGCCGTGCAGAGTAGTAATAATTTTCGGCTGTGTATTGCTGCCCGTTTTATTTTTAAATTCTTCCTTAATCATCTCACGCCCCAGGAAAGCACTCATTGCATGAGGTATTGCATAGTGTGCGTGAACGAGGTCAAGTCCGTTGAACTTTGCCACTTCAACAACCTTGCTTGCAAGGGCTATGCTGTAGAGCGGGAAATCGAAAAGGGGATAGGATGTCATTTCAACTTTGTGAAAAAAAATATTCTCAGAGAAGCTTTTCAACCTCATCGGCACGTTGTATGAAATGAAATGCACTTCGTGCCCGCGTTTTGCAAGCTCAAGTCCCAGCTCAGTGGCTACTACACCGCTTCCGCCGTATGTTGGGTAACATAATATTGCTATTTTCATGTTTGTTTTCATTCCCGCCCCGCCTTGCGGGATAAACTTCAGCGGGTATCTATAATTAAAATGTTTTAGTAAACTTCATATCCTCGTGGCATAAAGCAAAATCATATTTAACCGGGTCAAGAGGATCGAATTGCTTCAGCTTTTCGGTTAACTCGATTGCAAATTTCAAATCAATGCTTTTCCTTTTTACAAGACCAAGTTTTTTTGATATCCTTGCAACGTGAACGTCTACAGGCATTATGAGTTTCGATTTATTTACGTCCTGCCAAATACCTTTGTCAATTTCGTCTTTTCTTACCATCCATCTTAGATATAAATTTATTCTTTTGCAAGCACTTTTATTTGCAGGATTTGGTATTAGATATCTATAATACGAATTTTTGTTATGATTTTCATTAAAAAAAGAGCAAAAGTTGATTAATGCATTAAGTACATTTTCATCATTTTCAGAGTATTTTTCAAGAAAAAGAGTTTTAAGACTTCCGTATTTTCTCAGGCAGCTGCTTATTTTTTCTAAAAGCGTAGCCAGGTTGTCACCTGTATTAAATCTGTAATTCAGATCCGCAAGAAACTTATTATCTTTACGTTTAGTGAAATTAGCGGTAAATTCGTATGGCTTATTTCCGATACGTGTAAACAGCTGATTCAGAAATTTATTTATTACTTCTACCTTTCCGTAAGAATATGATGATGCAAGGAGCCCGGCAATTTCTATATCTTTTTCGGATGAAAAACGGTGGACAAGCCATACAGGATCATTGGAAGAATATTTCTTTTTGTAGGTATTATATAAATTATCAAGTTTTATTTTTAAATTTTCAAATTTCATATGAAAAAAATATTCCTGACAGGTGATGAAAACATAAAAGAAGAACTCCGCTTAAAGCTTAAAGATTGCGAGTATACAGACAACCTGAAAGATACAAATATAGCTGTTGAATGCACAAACTACCCGCGGGGAAAGAAAACAGATATTATTAAACAGCTCGATGCCGAACTTAATCCATCTATGCCTATACTTACTTCATCACTATGTGTTGCTGTATGGGAACAGGCAGCGGTTTGTAAAAACCCGGAAAGGCTGATTGGAATAGGTTTATACCCAACTATTTCAAAAACAAAACTAATTGAACTTGCACCTTCAAGACTGACAAATGATGAAACAACCGAAAAGGTTAAAAAGTTTTTCAGTGAGCAGAAGATTGAATGTTCTGTGGTGCCGGATGTTCCCGGGCTTGTTTTTCCGAGAATCATTTCGATGATTATTAACGAAGCTGCACAAGTCTATGCTGAAAAGACCGCATCGCGTGAAGATATAGATACTGCAATGAAGCTTGGTACTAACTACCCTTACGGTCCGCTTGAATGGACTGATAAGCTTGGTGTTGGTTTGATTTATAACGTTCTCACATCTTTACAATCTTACTTTGGCGAAGACCGATACCGTCCGCACCCCCTGCTGAAGGAAATGGCAGGACTGGGATTGAAATTTTATTAAGCAATCTTCAGACCAATATATTTCAAAAAATTAAGAAACTTATCCAATGGAGGGAATTATTGTTAAATTAACAACACTACAGGTTTATTTTACTGTTATTTTATTAATAAAATCATTAAAAATTACAGACGCGGTTTTTTGGGGACTGAATGGCTCTTTTATCTCTACCCACTTAATATTCTTATCTTTTCTGAACCATGTCATCTGACGCTTTGCAAACCGGCGGGTGTTTTGTTTAATCAGTTCTGACATTCGGTCGTAACTTATTTTGCTGTCAAGGTAATCGAACACCTCCTTAGCACCCACTGTATTTAGCGAGTTATAACCGGTGTAGTTATATCCTTTGTTTTTCAGTTTTTGAATTTCCTCAACAAGTCCGCTGTTAAGCATTAATTCAACACGTTTATTTATTCTGTCATAAAGAAATGCTCTTTCCCATTTCAGTCCATACATTACAGGTTCAAAAATTATATCAGGTATTTGTTTGTGATAGGCAGATAAAGTCTTACCGGTAAGATGATATATTTCAAGTGCCCTGATAATACGTCTTTTATTGGAGGGCAGCATACCTGAGGCAGACTCAGGATCAACCTTGCTTAGTTCAATCAGTAATTGTTCTGCACCATAAATTTCCAATTGCTGGGTTAAATGTTTACGAATCTTTTTTCTTTCTTCTTCCAATAACTCATCTCTTTCAAATTCAAACAATCCATATAGAAGCGATTTTATATATAGCCCGCTTCCGCCTGCAACAACAGGTATTTTGTTATGTTTAAGCAATTTATTAATAATTTCTCTCCCTGATTTACCGAATTCACCTGCATTAAATTCTTCATCAAGCTCAAGGCAATTAATGAAATGATGTTTAATTTTCCTGAGATATTTTAACGGCGGATGTGAAGTAACAACAGGAATGTGTTTATAAACCTGTCTTGAATCGGCTGAAATAATTTCGGTTTCTTTGTGTAATTTATTTCTAATAAGAAGTGCAAGCTCGTAAGCGACATCGGATTTTCCCGAAGCGGTAGGACCTGTTACGGCAGGGACTTTTGGTTTATCCATCAGTTAGTTATTTTTCTTCCCAGCCTTCGGTTCCTATCAGAGGAACGAAACGGAAGCTGTCCCTGATTTTATGCTGCAAGCCTTCTTCGGTTTTCGTGATAATATACAGTCTTTGGCTGTCACGCGAGCCAATCGGGATAACCATTTTTCCCCCTGTTGCAAGCTGTTCCACAAGCGTTTTTGGAATAGTAGGTGAGCCCGCAGTAACTATAATCCTGTCAAAAGGTGCATTTTCTTTCCATCCAGTAGTGCCGTCTCCTACTTTGAAGTGGACTGTATAATGAAGCTTTTTAAGAAGCAGTTCCGCACATTTCGAAAGATGTTCGATGCGTTCAATAGTATAAACTTCAGCACCCAGCTCGCAGAGTATTGCAGCCTGATAACCGGAACCGGTTCCGATTTCAAGAGCCCTGTTGCCTTTTTTTACTTCAAGCATCATTGTCATAAAAGCAACGGTATAAGGCTGCGAAATAGTTTGTTTGCATTCAATGGGCAGGGCATTGTCATCGTATGCATATTTTCTGAATGGCTGAGGAATAAACTTTTCCCTCGGAACTTTGTAAATTGCATCAAGCAGCTTTTGGTCACTTATGCCTTTAAAACGGAGCGTTTGTATAAGGTATTTTTTTTCTTCCTCCAGCAGCAGCATTATTTCTGCTCTCCCATATCTTCAAAGATTTCCTTTACCGTTTCTTTCACGGTTTTTCCCTCGAATACTTCACGCAGTTCTTCAGTGAGTTTGTTGTAATCGTTGCAGACTTTAAGCCTGCCTTCCTGGGCAATGGAAATGTTGCCGGTTTCTTCAGAGAGGATTATTGTGAGAGCATTTACCTGCTCCGAAATACCAAGTCCTGCACGGTGGCGGGTGCCAAGCTTCCAGCCGTTTATACGTTCGGTTGGCGAAAGGGGGAGAATGCATCTTGCTGCTTCTATAACATTATTCTGAATTATAACAGCTCCATCATGCAGCGGCGATTTACTGTTAAATATCGATACGAGGAGTTCTTTGTTAACCTTTGCCTGCAATGCTTCACCGGTTTCTATGAATGCACTTAAACCTGCACCGCGTGAAATCACAATTATTGCTCCCTGGTGGCGTGATTTAAGTTCTTTCAGTGCTTCTATTACTTCGTTTATAGTTTCCGAAGCGCTTATCTTAAAGAAAAATCTTGCAATTCTTGTTCTTCCAATAACAAGCAGAAGCCGGCGGATTTCAGGCTGGAAAAGAATTATGAATGCTATTACCCAGATATCGGTGAGGCGGCTGAAGATCCAGCCGAGCGAACGCATATTAAATGTTTGTGCAATCAGTGAGATTATTATAATCAATGTTAAACCTATGAAAATCTGTGAGGCAATAGTTCCCCTCATCACCAGATATAATTTGTAAAATATATATGTGACGATAAGTATATCGATTATATCGATTAAGCTAACCGATATGAATCCTATTTTGAATAATTCCATAGTCTTAACTAAACAAATTTAGTCATTATAAGTTTTTGAAACTAAGTAAAATTTGTGAGTGTGTAAGATGGGTTATGGAAATCGCTTAAGGTCGGAGCTTTGAAATGTCCATTCAGGCGTGATTAATTCTTCACCGTCACTCAGTTCATACCAGGGACTTATTACATCGTCATTCGGATTTTTTAATATGTGAAAATCCTGTGCCGGCATATAACTTTGACCGAGCATGAATACTTTTTTACCTGATGATTTGTTTATTGCAGCATCAAGCACAATAACAGCATGTCCGTATGGATTACCTGTTTGTATAAATATGTCACCTATTTGAATATCACCGATATTGTCCACTTTATTTAATTCTTTTATTAAAGATGCTGTTCCTGCATAAGTAAATACCAGCTCGAGGTAATTCCTGAAATTTTTATTTGTATAGTCTGGTTCTGCCGATTTAACCCACTTTACTGAATTTCCTTTTACAGCAACCCTGTAACCATCTGCATATTTCACCCATTCACAGTTAAAGCCGCTTACGAAGTTGAAGTGTATATCACTGAACCTGTTTTGTTTGAATAAATATTCGGCACGCAGACGCATTATTACATCGGCACACTGCTGCAGGTCTTTGTTTCCTATATCGAGCTTTACAACTGCAAAATGCACATCCTGGTTTGATTTCTTTTTACCGTTATAAAGATAAACAGTGTTATCTTCTTTTCTTAGTTCCAGGTTTTGAAGGTAATATCCGAATGAATTAGAATCGGGAGTAACTCTTTCGAATCCTTCAGGAACAGGTATAGATTTTACATAGTTGTAGTTGTGCGATGTATCCTGCGTATTCTTGCTGCTGCTCTGTTCATTTGTTTCGTTTTTATTACAGAAGAGAATAAGCACAAGGGAAACTGATAATATTATGTTTAGCTTTTGATTTATAGACATTAACACCGCTGTTTATTTTATCATCAGCATTTTCTTAGTATCTGTAAATCCGTTTGTTTCGAGCTTATAGAAATATACCCCACTCGAAAAACCTGAAGCAGCCCATTTAGTTTCATAAGAACCTGCAGCGAGCTGCCCGTTAACCAGTACCTGTACAACCTTGCCTGTAATATCATAGATTGTTAGCATTACATAACTCCTGTTTTTCAGATGAAAACTAATTTTTGTGTTTGGATTAAAAGGGTTTGGATAGTTTTGATAAAGCATAAAATCATTTGGAATTGTAGTATTGATATTAGTTATTCCCAACGGATTTTCCCTTTTCCTGAAATAAACCTGTAGCAACCCCAGTCCATTTGTTCGGCTTGACACTTCGTAATTCACCGCAACTCCTCCATCATATGTCAAACATGCAGCTTTGTAGCCGATTGCAAAGCTGTCTCTGTCAGTTACCCATTCTGGATTAGACCAGTTGGTTCCCCTGTTCGTTGAATAACTGCACATCATATCAGCCCTCGTTTGCCCGTTGATAAAATCTCTTTCATCTTTCCAGAATGTCCAAAGTAGGTTACGCGAAATATCATATCTTGTACCTTCAACTAAATGACTTCTCTTTCCCGGTTCAGACATCTGATAGAAAGTATTCGGAACCCACATAACGCCAAGATTATCCGAATATGCGTATCTTACATTCGCTCCGTAAAACGGATTTCCAACAGGATACTGATGAAAGAACAAATGAATCCTTCCGTAGTTGTCAATCAATACATCTGGGTCAGAATCGTAGTTCGCACCTGATACAACCGTTTGAACCGGATTCCAGTTTGCACCAAAATTTGTGCTGATTCGCATCTGAATATCCCAGTTACTTGACGTAACCTGGTCACGCCATGCAATTGCAATTGTATCCCCCCGGGCTGCGTCAAGCTGAACACGCGGGAAGGCGGAATGTTTTCCATCGTTATTGCTTAAAAGTTGAGCAGGTCTCCACGTTATTCCGTTATCCGACGAATTAGAATAATAAACCTCTGCAGTATAGTTAGTATCTGTATTCCCTTCATGCCAGATTGCGTGAAGTCTATCTTGTTTGTCAATTGTCAGATGGGTAGCCCATTGATCATAATTCACTTTATTTGCTATCCGGATAGTATCAATAACAAGATTCAGGTTGTAATCGTATCTCGAATAAAAAAGAGCAGCAGGAACTTTCGCGGTCCAGAAAAAATGAACATTGCCATCGTTTGTAATTGTAATTTTCGGTGCAGATGCTCCGATTGTCTTTTCTGCCGGTGTAAAAACTACAGGACTTGACCAGTTTGTTCCACCATTATCTGAATAATAAATATATATTCCTCTCACAATTCCGTTTGGCGGATTTACTGTTGTATCTATCTCCAGAGTATGAATAAAGATTCTTCCTGTATTTGCACAAACCATATTGTTGAATAAAACACCCCTCTGTGAATAATTGCTGTTTATTTTCGGTATAGGAATTTCAACGCCCCAGCTTGGCCCAACACCATGTTGAGCAAATGCAATAACTGATGAGAAGAGCATTGCGAATATTGAACTAAGTTTTATTAACAACCCTGAAGTAGATTTCATGTTTTTCTCCTTTTTATAAAGTTATAATTATGACAAGAAAGATCCTTATTGGTTTAATACGAATTATACTGTAAAAGATTCCATTAATAACAATAGCCTGGTTCAAAAACTACATTATAAAAAAAGGCGCTCAAATGAACGCCTTAACTCAAATTTTCGAATCTTCCCTCGTTGTTCACTTCACAGGAATACTCTAGAGGCGGATTTCTGAATTTTAGTAATCACTACTTTATCATCAACATTTTTTTGGTTTCTGAGAATGCTTCGGCTCCGTTCATAATGACATTGAGTTTATAAAAATAAATTCCTGAACTATATCTGCTTCCGTCGAAATCAACTTCGTATGTTCCGGGTTTGAGTTGCTCGTTTACTATAGTTGCAACTTCAAGACCGAGGATGTCGTAAACTTTCAAACTTGTCATACCGGCCGCGGGCAGCGAAAAACGAATAACTGTATTTGGATTAAACGGATTCGGATAATTTTGTGCTAAAGAAAACTTTTCCGGCAGTTCATTTGAAACAGGATTAATACCCACAAGCTGAGAATACTTAATCGTCGCATAGTCATTATTTGAACCGTTGCTGCTTGCACCCGTTACATAAACACTATGATTGTTTTCTATGAAAACAGAGGAAGCTACATCACTTCCGTTTCCTGGTCCGTTATAATGGAACGCCCAGATTCTGCTGCCTGAATAATTGTATTTTACTGTAATGTAATTTTGAGTTCCCGCAGTATCAGTATATCCTGTAACATAAGCATTGCCGAAAACGTCAACAACCATATCGAAACCTTCGTCACTTCCGTTTGATGAGCCGTTGTAATGAGACACCCATTGCTGAACGCCGCTTTGATTGTACATTATTAATGTTAGGTCTTTCCCGCCTGAAGTACTTTTACTGAAACCTGCTACATAGATATCATTCGTTGGTCCCACAATTACCTTCCTAGGATAGTCAGTATCATTTGCAGAGCCGTTAAATTCGGTCTGCCACACAAACCCTCCGCTAGAGTTAAGTTTTACAGTGCTGAAATTGTAATTTTGTCCACTAACAAGTTTTCTTGTACAAAAATATGTATTACCTGAAGCATCAATTGCCAGAGACATAGGAATCATATTAACCAAATATGTATTAATTGAATACCAGTTCCATAGTTCAGTTCCTCCTCCATTTAATTTTTTCATTACTGTTGTAGATACCTGGTATGCCGGAGACCATCCCATCTGAGCTGCATAAATATTCTCCGAAGCATCAACTTTAAGGTCTGCAATCTGTTCCCAGTTATTTTGTGGACCCTGCTTAACCCATTGCCTTACGCCTGATGAATTAAACTTAAGAAGTGTCCATCTTGCATGGCCAGAAGAGTAAGATGAGTACCCGCCCAGGTAAACATTACCTGAATCAGTTAAAAGCATTACAATAGGAGCATCATCGTTGTTATAAAGAGAATCATTGTATCTGGCGACCCACTGCTGTGTTCCTGAAGAGTTATATTTAACTAAGCAAAAATCTGCCATTGTTGCAGTACCGATGCTCCAGCCCGCAGTATAAACATTTCCAGAATTATCTACAGCAACGGAAACTGCTTCATCAGTTGAGTTACTCGGTCCGTTATAACGAGCTTCCCATTGCTGTGCACCTGCTGAATTGTACTTGACGGTCAGAAAATCATACCCTGTGCCACTGCCCACGCTTTTCCCTGTTACATACACATTTCCGGAATTATCAGCTTTAACCATTTTAGCTTCGTCTGTAATAATTCCTGAATAGCGGGATACCCATTCTTGCTGCGTAGGCTGTGAATACAGACTAACTGTCAGCAATAAAGCGAATGAAGCTAATAAGTTGATTAATGTTTTCATTTTAATTCCTCCTTGAATTAATTGTTTTGTAAAATATTTTTGAGTTCTTTATTATAATACTTTTTCAGTTTTTTGTTCAGATTATTCAGCACAACGGATATCTCATCATCTGATATAGACATATACTTTGCTGTTTCTTCAACCGAAAATTTGTTTTTCATCAGAACACAGATTTTAATTTCATCTTCCGTGAGTCCGGGATAAAGTTTCATAAGCTTAAATACATAATCCGGCTCGAGACGGTAGATTATGCTTTCTGTTATGCTTAAATCTTTCCTGAAGTGCTCGTTGTTTTTCATAACTGCGCAAAGATGCATCGTCTGGTAAGCGAGGTCAATAAGTAAATCGCGTGTAAGTAGATTTTACGTAGTTGGTGTTTTAAAGACTAAAGTGTGTTAATAAAACTGGACAAGCTTTTCCCTTTAGGCAGTTTAAGCTTTTGTATGATGTGATGGCGGTGTGTTTCGATTGTGCGGTGAGAAATAGAGAGCAGCTTTGCAATGTCCTTTGTCCCGAGATTGATTTTCATAAGCGAACAGATTTTCAGCTCGATCCTTGTAAGTGCAGGGAACTTCCTCGAGAGCTTATTTAAAAATGCGACATTCATATTATTGAGATTTTCTTCGAAGTGAACAACTTCCTCATTCAGTCTCTTTTTTCTTTCAATCAATCCAAGCTGGCTGAAAAATTTTTCTTTGTTCAGGTTTTCTGTATCCAAGGAATTGATATAGCTTCTTACATCATTCATCACTGAATTGAGAAAATCATTTTTCTGCATAATATAATTTGCAGCCTGATTAAGTTCTCCGGTTTTAATTTCAATCTCGCGTTTGAGTTTAAGGTTTTTCAGATGTAATATTTCCGCTTTGTTCTCTGCATTTTGTTTTTCAATTTCCGCCTTCAGCACCGAGATCTCCTTAAACGAATCTTCATTATATATGCTTGAATATGCTTTTAATAATTCTTTATGATATTTCAGTGACTCGGCATAATTTTTTTCTTTCTCATAGACGGAGCTCAGCTTTTCATTAACTTCAATTGCTTCTTTTCCATAGTTATATCTGGTTATAAGTTTGAGCGCTTCGGAATAATACTTTTTAGCAACTTCAATTTTCCCGGTTAATGATTTCAAATCCGCAGTGAATATCAATGCTTTGGTAAGCAAATTATTGTCTGATATTGTTCTCGCTTCATCAATTGCAGTCAGCAGATTCAATTCGGCTTTCTCATACTTTCTTGTTTTGAGATATACAATCCCGAGATTAATGTACACATTTATTGCTATGTATTTTTCTGTTGAATCAGTAATGTAAGATTTTGCTTTGAGAAGATTTTGTTCTGCTGATTTATAATTACCCAGAAATATATTTACACTGCCCAGGTTGGTATAATTACCGACTACTTTATCATAATCTTTCAGCTTAAGAAATACTTTCAGCCCTGCATTATAAAACTTTAAAGCTTTGAGATTATCTCCAACAGCTCTGTAATTAGTGGCAATGTTATTAAGCGTTACCGCCTGAGCGTGTACATCTTTTAATTTTGAGAAAATCCTGTATGCAGAATTAAGAAAATGCAATGCTTTCTTCGATTCGCCCGTATCTATGTAAGACTGACCGAGGTTTACACAAAGCATTGCCTCACGTTTTAGAATTTTATTTTCATGATAGAATTTATAGGATGTAAGATAATATCTCTCAGCTTCTCTTGGATTTCCCAGTACATCATAACAGTGTCCGATTCCGTGTTCAAGCGCCGCTATCCATTCTTTTGAATCAGTTTCCCTGAAAAGTTTCATTGCCTTGTTGTATAATGTCAAACATTTGCTATGCTTATGGCTGAATCTGTTAAGTAATCCTTCTGCGAAAATGGCTATTCCAGTATCTTCGGGATTTCCTTTTAGTTTCGCCTCTTTCTGCATCCGTTTTGCTTCGGCAATACCTTCCTTAAAAGGTTTTTTCAGAAGTTCAGGGAAGAATTTCTCGAACCAGATAATTTTTTCAGATTGCGGGTTGGATTTCATATTCTAATTTAATAAAATATTAAATAAAAAAAGCGGGCTTTAACCCCGCTTAAATATAGAAGTAGAATCATTACTCTATTTTACCAATACCATCTTCAAAGTCTGTCTGAAATCACCGGCTTCTAAACTATAGAAATAAATTCCTGAACTATATCTGCTTCCGTCGAAATCAACTTCGTATGTTCCGGGTTTGAGTTGCTCGTTTACTATAATTGCAATTTCACGACCGAGGATGTCGTAAACTTTCAAACTTGTCATACCGGCC
>CAYWTS010000012.1:19619-50175 GCA_964461265.1 uncultured Ignavibacteriales bacterium | reverse complement strand
TTTTTTCTACCTTAATTTAATGATTCATTATTCCATTTCCAACTGAAGCATTACATAAGAATACTCAAGTACCAGTAAAATTTACTGTATATCAAAATTACCCAAATCCATTCAATCCAACAACAACAATAAAGTATAATTTACCAAAAGAAGGTTTAGTCGATATTAAGGTTTATGATATAACGGGACGTGAAGTGATTTCTAATAGGGAGTTTAAGCCATCCGGTATACATACATATACATTCAATGGTTCTAACCTTGCAAGCGGTGTTTATATTTACAGGATTGAATATTTTGATTACGTTGAGGTTAGGAAGATGGTACTTATCAAGTAAAGTAGTAAATTTTCCAAAAATAAATATTTTTAACCATAAGCAGGATGACGTTAACACCCTGCTTTTTTTTGATTTTGATTTTACTTACCCTCTCGGATGAAATTCCTTATAGATTTGTTTAAGGTAAGTTATATCTACATGTGTATAGATTTGCGTAGTGCTTATATCGGCATGGCCAAGCATTTCCTGGATTGCACGTAAATCCGCCCCGCCTTCAAGCAGGTGTGTTGCAAACGAATGCCTTAAAATATGCGGGTGCATGTGTTTTTCTATTTTTGCAAGATGTGAGTATTTATCTATAATATTCCATATCGCCATACGTGAAAGCTTTTTCCCACGCCAGTTCAAAAACAGGTATTCCTCCGATTTGGGAGTAGCAAGGTTTATCCTAGACATTTTTAAATATTTCTCTATCCATTTTATAGCCGGATAGCTTATCGGAACAATTCGCTCCTTTGAACCTTTACCGAATACCCTTATAATTTCTTCCTGTGAAATTATGTTAAACAGCTTAAGGTTTATAACCTCGCTCACCCTTAGTCCGCAGGCATACATAACTTCGAGGATTGTCCGGTCTCTTAATCCAAGTGTATTTGTATCATCTGCTGCATTCAGGATTTTATCGATTTCTTCCACAGATAAAGTTTCAGGTAATTTACGGGGCAGTTTGGGTGAATCGAACAGTTCGAATGGATTTGCTCTGTTTTTCATATCAGGCACCTGCTCTATGATGTAATCATAAAATTGACGGTATGCTGAAAGGGCACGTGCAATTGTAGATGCCGAGCTTGTGGTTTTTAAATAAGCAAGCAGTTTTTCTATTACATCACGGTTAACTTCCTCGAAGGTTCTAATTGATTTTGAATTAAGAAAATCAACCAGTTTTTTCAGATCCGATGAGTAGGAACTAACTGTATTTTCCGAGAGAGAGCGTTCTAATTCAAGGTAAATTAAAAACGATGCAACTTGAATCCGGAGTTTCTCATCCTGTTCGGGGCCGGTCGTATTATTTCTGCTCATCCGTTTCTTCATCACCTTCAGGGTATTTTATCCTGTGATGGTGTATACCGACAAGTGTTAACAGAAAGCTTTGTTTTATCTTAATCAGGTCTTTTAAAGTTAAATCGCATTCGTCAAGCTCACCATCCAAAAAGCGTGCTTTAATTATTTCATCAATCTGTGTTTCAAGTTTTGCGGGAGTCGGTTCTTCGATGGTTCTTGTAACTGCTTCAACAGCATCTGCAAGCATAACTATACCTGTTTCTCTTGATTGCGGTTTAGGACCGGGGTAACGGTAAATATAATCGTGAATCACGTCTTCTGTTCCGTCATCCGACCGGGCTTTCTCGTAGAAATACGAAACCAGGTTTGTACCATGATGCATAGGAATAAAATCAATAATCTCTCTTGGAATCCTGAATTTTTCAGCCAGTTTGATCCCGTTTCTTACGTGTGCAATAATCATTTTTGCACTCAGAGTAGGATTAAGCTGTTCGTGCTTGCTGCGGGAATCTATCTGGTTTTCCACAAAATATTCCGGACTAACCACCTTACCTATATCATGATAGTAACATCCCACACGGGCAAGTATCTGGTTTGCGGAAATTTCCTTAGCTGCCTGTTCCGATAAATTACCCATAACAATGGAATGATGGAAAGTGCCCGGGGCTTTTGTCGAAAGCTCTCTAAGCAGGGGATGGTTAAAGTCAGAAAGCTCAAGATACAGCAGGTCGGTTGCAATCCTGAATACACGTTCATAGAATATTAAAAGCCCGTAAGCAAGTATAGGAGAAAGCAGTGAATTCAGTGCAGCCATATAAATATAATGGCGTACTACAGTAATGCTGTCGTTTCTCTCCAGCCCCATAGCTATAATAGATATTAAGTAGCCCGCAAGTATAAAAACCATCGATAGAAATATTTGTGACCTTTTCTTTATGTCTCTGACAGAATATATCACAAGTACCGAAGCAGCAAAATTAGGGATAATAATTTCGTAATCGCCTCCTCGTATTAATGAAACCAAAAAGCAAATTATTATTATAAAATAGAATGAAAGGCGTGAGTCGAATATTATAGTGAGAAGCATTGCCGATACAGGCACAAAGATAAGGTATTCAATGGGATAATCGATCTTAATATGCAGGCTGAGATAAGAGAATAAAACCTGAAGTAAAATAATGGTTGAAATAAGAATCAGCTTTGTATTATCTCCGTAAATTCTCTTCCTCATTTTATAAAGGAACATACCGGCAAGTGTGAGCAAAATAAGCACGGTCATAAACCTGCCCAGCTGCTGCAGGTAAAAGTCTTTACTTCCCATTTGTTCGGAGCGTATCTTTTTATATGATTCAAGCTTAAGACGTGTTAACTCATTAATTGGCTCGTGTTTGCTTATAATTCTTTCATTCTCACGCACTATACCAAGAGTATGGGGAACGGCAGATGCCATAGCATCCATTATTTTCCGGGTTTCTGAATCATTGTAAATAAAATCGAGATAGATGAAAAGCCCTGCTATACCAACAAATGCGGATACAAGCCTGTCATCCTTAAAATAACCGGCTAAATCGTTGCGGATTATATTTAATGCTTCTGTACGGTCGCTGAGTTTATCCAAAGATATGGTTTCCTCAACTCTGTTCAGGTAGTAAGCAATTTCCCCGGTTTTAATCCTGCTTTTGGGAACATCTATAATTTTCCTTCCTGATATCTGATTCAGTGCCAATACAAGCCTTCTTCTTGCTTCATTCATACTAGCCTGTGATGAACTCCACATGCCCAACAGGCTGTTCCACTCGTCTGAAGTGAATGAAATTCTAAGGTCCGATTTCAGCTTTAGCATTGTTTGTTCGCTTGTTGTTCGCTTTTCCTCAGGCAGTGATGATTCTTTTTTCATTTCAGTTTCATACGAGAGAGCTTTTTGAAGCTTATTCCAGAACAGTCCTAATGAATCGAACCAATTAATCTTTCCTTCTGCCTTAAGTATGTTTTGGTCGAACACCGGCAGCACTTTTGATTTAGCTTCTTCAACTTCACGGTTGTATGTGTTATCATTCTTATAAATGGGAAAGCTGAACGGTGCTATCAAATCCTCTTTGCTCCAAATAGTCCCGATAGAATAATCACTTTCAACCGATTCGAGTCCCGGAAACATAAGAGTAATTAGAATAACAGTTAACAGGACAATTAATATCCTGATGTAGATATTGGTTTTAAACTCGAACTTTTTTGTACTGAACTTTGGCATTGAAGCTGCAATTACCCCAAATTTATGAATAATAATTGATAGATATTAGGAATAATAATTAACTTAAGTTTAAAAATCTAAATTTTTATTAAAACTCCTTAATTTCACAAAAGTTTTTGCATTCTAAAATATTATGTTTTAAGAGTCAATTATGGGCAATTTTTACAAAATATTGTTACTCATTTTCTTTTTTACCCTTTCTTATAATATTTAGTATTTACTCCCAAAACCAATGGTGTGTTTATTACACAGAAGTCTGTTATACCAAGTAATGAAGTAAAATGTATAGGAATAGATACAAATAATAATTGTACTGGTTCAGCGGAAAATGGAATTTTTGTGTTAATTAAAATTGGTGTAAAATAAACTTGGATTTCTGTAAGGTCATTTCCACATCCCATTCCTGCATATTTAATCTGAGTTCATGTTGAACTATGAATCTGGAGTATCGTTCTATTATGGTAATTAAGAATAAAAACGTACCTTTATAATTTACATACTTCAAGGAACAAGCAAAAAAGGGTTTGGTTATAATTAAATTTTATGATATTACATTCAGGGAAGTAATGTTCAATATAGAGTTTAAACCTTCCGTTACTCATACTTACCAATTCAATGGTTCAGACCTTGCAAGTGGTATTTATATTTACAGGATTGAATATCTGGATTACTCAGAGGTTAGGAAGATGATGCTTTTAAAGTAAATGTGAGATAAACATTGTTAATATTAAAGAAGCTGTCACAAAAGTGTTTTTGTATCCATAACCTTTTGGCGAAAGCCACCACTTACGTGGATGGTTGCGTGCAATTTTCTTGCTTAATCGCAACTATGAAAGTTGCAGTTACAGTTTTTTTGCAAGAAAATTGCCTTTTGAGACAACCTCTAAATATTTTCTTCATAAATTATTTTTTAAAAGCATTATTTCATAAAATTATAACTAAACACAAAATACAGTCCGCCAAAGTATTTCTTTTCGTTATCTTTTAAGCTCTCTATTCCGCTGCCGAATAATTTTGTGTAATAATACCTTATATCCATATTCAGGGAAGATTTCCTGCCGGTGAGGTAATCTACGCCAATTCCTGCGAAAGCACCAACAGTGTATTTAGCTTTTGCATAATTAAAGCTTGGGAAAAAAGCTTTATCGTAAGGTGTGTAAATAAGTGCAGTAGGACTTATACCGAAATTTAAATGCGGTCTGAGGTTATCGGTTACATCATCACGGAATAATCGGATCTGTAAACCGATATTTGTACCCGTCATAAATATTCGGTTTACTTTATTTGGGATAAAAGTATTGCCAAAAATATCGGTTGCCTCGAACTCACGGTCGTCTTTAGCACCGGAGAAAAACATACTTTCAAATAAAAATACATTCTTTGATAGCTGCTGGAACATTGTAGCACCTGCTCCAAAACCGTTATCTGAGAATAATATATTAATAGCCCAGCTGTTATTGGTTTCGGATGCTGATATGAACGTTTTTACTTTTTGTTCTACTGAATCGTTCTGATTGCTTTGATTTTGCGGGAAGGATAAAGAATAAAAAATAATTATAAAGCTAATTACAATTAATGGGCGTTCCATGTGTAATTTTAACGATTTTGTAAATTTAAATCAATCCCTACAAACCTGACATTTGCAGCTAAATGTGAGAGTTTAGATTTTTTAAGTTCGGGAAATGAAAGCTAGAATATAGAAGCAATAAATTCAGAGGTAAGAAGTGAGAAGCACTTTTTGGTGATTTAATTAATTTGATTAGTTAATAACTAATTATTGATTACATATTAATGCAGAAATGTTTTCTCCTTTTATAAGTAGTCATTAATAATTAAGTTTAAACTGTAATTATTAAATAGCAGGAATGCCTATAAAAATAGAAATTAAATGCTCAGCCCAAAGGGTAAACCTTACAAATCCGGCAAAGCTTTTTCTGATAGCGGGACCTTGTGTTGTTGAGGGTGAAAAAATTACTATAGAGATTGCAAAAAGATTAAAAGATATTACACAAAGGCTTAATATCCCTTATATTTTTAAAGCATCTTATAAAAAAGCCAACAGAACAAAAGGCGATTCATTCCGCTCAATAGGTGTTCAGAAATCGCTTGATATACTTTCAAATATACGCGATAAAGTTGGTATCCCGGTTCTCACAGATGTTCATTCGGAAATTGAGGTTTCGATTGCCTCTGAATTTGTTGATGTGTTACAGATACCTGCATTTCTTTCAAGACAGACTGAACTGCTTGAAGCAGCCGGGGAAACGGGGAAAGTTGTAAATATCAAAAAGGGACAATTTCTATCTCCGCATGATATGCTGCATCAAATTAAAAAGATTGAGTCCACAGGTAACAGAAAAATTCTTATTACAGAAAGAGGCACCACATTCGGATATAATAATCTTATAGTCGATATGAGATCATTGATTATTATGAGCCATTTTGGATATCCGGTTGTTTTTGATGCAACCCACTCACTGCAAATGCCTTCGTCTGTAAACGGAGTATCAGGCGGCAGCCCGGAGCTTGTAATACCTATTGCCAGAGCAGCAGCGGCATCTGGTATCAACGGTATTTTCATCGAAACCCATCCAAATCCCAAAAAAGCTTTAAGCGATGCTTATTCTATGCTGCCATTGAACAGGATTGAAAAGCTTCTGAAGCAAATTATATCGATACACCGCATTATTAAAAAAACATAACCAGAGTTGTCATATTAAACCTGCCTTGATGTATAATAAAGTTGATAGTGAAATACTTAAAGCACTACGGAGTATAACCGGTGAAGCAGATGTTTTTCAGGACATCGATACTATTAAATTGTACTCTAAAGATGAGACCGAAGACCTGGAATTTTCTCCCGAAGTTGTTATAAAACCGCAAAATTCAGAGCAGGTTTCCGAAATACTTAAATTAGCAAATCAAAAAAAGATACCTGTAACACCCCGCGGCGGAGGAACAGGATTATCGGGAGGTGCATTACCGGTCTACGGCGGTATCTGTCTATCAATGGAAAGATTTAATAAGATTATCGAAATTGATAAAAATAATTTCCAGGCTGTTGTTGAACCGGGTGTAATAACACAGGTATTTCAGGAAGAAGTCGAAAAACACGGATTGTTTTATCCTCCGGACCCGGCTTCAAGAGGTTCATGTACTTTGGGGGGTAATTTGGCAGAATGTGCAGGAGGTCCGCGTGCTGTGAAATACGGCGTTACTAAAGATTATGTGCTTGGTATCGAAGCTGTAATGCCCTATGGCGAGATTGTAAATTTTGGCGGCAGAGTCCTGAAGAATGTATCAGGTTATAACCTTACACAGCTAATTATCGGGAGCGAAGGGACATTGGCTGTTATTACTAAGATTATACTGCGTCTTGTTCCGCTTCCAAGATACAAGAAAGTTGTTCTTGTTGCGTTTAATTCGTTAGAAAATGCTACAGATGCAGTTACGAAAATTTTCCAGAAGGGGATAATACCTTCGGCACTTGAATTCATGGAGCGGGCTGCTGTAAAAGCTGCTGAGGAAAAACAAAAAAAAGTATTTCCCAACGGTGAAGCCGAGGCACAGCTTTTCATAGAAGTTGACGGGAATTACCCCGAAATGTTGGATAAGGATATCGAAGCAATCGGAGAAATAGTTTCAGCATTTGAACCATTGGACATATTACTGGCTGAAGACCCGCAAAAAGTTGAAGATGTGTGGGCATTAAGACGCGGTATTGGCGAAGCGGTTAAATCTATATCTCCTTATAAAGAGGAGGATACTGTTGTCCCGCGTGCCAATATTACAAAACTGGTGAGGGGAGTTAAACAAATTTCAGCTAAATACGGCATTACAACAATCTGTTACGGCCATTCGGGTGACGGGAATATACATTTTAACATTTTAAAAGATAAATTGGATGATAAGGCATGGGGAAAGGTTTTAGATAAAGCAATAAAAGAAATATTTGAATTAACGGTAAAACTGGGTGGAACAATATCAGGAGAGCATGGTATCGGTTATTCACAAAAGACTTACCTGCCTCTTGCACTTTCTGAAACGGAAATTGAAATTATGAAAAAAATTAAGAGTACTCTGGACCCCAATAATATTTTAAACCCGGGAAAAATATTTACGGAATAGTATGATTACTTCGGAAATTAAGATTAGAGTATTATACGCACATACCGATAAAATGGGTGTTGTAAATAATGGAACATATTTTGAATACTTTGAGGCAGGCAGGAATACACTTCTGCACAGCATTAATTATCCATATACCGAGCTTGAAAAAGAACAATACGGATTACCTGTAATAGAAGCTTACGCAAAGTATATTTCAGGCGCTAAATACGATGATATTGTAACCGTAAAGTGTTTTTTGAAAAACATACCTACGGTAAAGATAAAGCTCGAATACGAATTATCGGTTAAGAGCAAACTAATTGCAACCGGTTATACAATTCATTCATTTATCAACTTAAAGACCATGAAACCAGTGAAACCGCCCTCAAGATTTATTGAATTGCTGAAAAAAATTTTAATTCCTTTACCTGAAGGAAATGAATGACACTCAGAGAGTATTATAAAAAATATGATGCACAATTCAACCGGCTGATTCTTAAAGCCCTTGAAGAGGATAGAATTCAAAAAGACATATCCTCAAAGATTGTATTAAATAAAGGGCAGTCCGAGAGTTATCATACAGCACATCTTTTTTGTAAAGAAGATTGTATAATTGCAGGAGTGGATGTTTTTATCAAAGTATTCAGGCTGGTTAATAAAGAAACAAAGTTTAAAAAATTTTTTAATGATGGTCAAAGAATCGGTAAAAATACAGTAGTTCTGGAAATTGATGCACCTCTTGGAGTCTTACTTTCGTGTGAGCGTACAGCGTTAAATATTATACAGAGAATGACAGGTATTGCCACATTTACAAATAAGTTTGTAAGAACGCTTAAATATAAAAATTCAAAAATACTCAATACACGCAAAACAACACCGAACTTCCGATTGTTTGAACTGGCTGCATTTAAAACGGGCGGCGGTGATTTTTACCGTGAGGACATGTCTTCTTCGGTTATGATTAAAGATAACCACATTGCAGCGGCAGGTTCTATAAAAAATGCAATTTTTGCATTAATAAACAATAAAAAAGCAAGGGAACATTTTATTACGATTGAAGTAAAAAACGTAAAACAAGCTAAAGATGTTATTTTATTAGGAAAAAACATAATAAACCGTGTGATGCTTGACAACTTTCGAAGACATATCTTATTTAAAACAGTAAAGATGTTAAAAAATGAAGGTTTTGAAGTAGAACTTTCGGGAGGTTTGAATATGAAAAATTTTTCACGTTTACAGCATCCCGGTATCGATTATTATTCAATAGGATGCATTACCCATTCGTATAAGTCAGTCGATTTTTCTTTAGAATTTTAGCTTTTTTGAGAAATTTTAATATAGTGATTAAATACTTAATAATTGATTATTAAGGAAAATTTTGATAAGTTTGATTAAATAAACCCTACATAAACAACACAGGAGGTTACAAAACATGAAAATAATATTACAAAACTTTAAGCTTATTATCGCTGTTCTGATGATTTTTGCTGTAGGTTATATTTGTAGCTCCAGCAAAGATGAAAAGAAAGAAGATACTAAGAAAGAAGATACTAAGAAAGAAGATACTAAGAAAGAAACTACAACTTCATCCGATGTGAAATTGTATTTCTGTGAGGATTATGACAATGGTGAGATCCGCAAATCAGACGCATTCATTATCGGGCCTAATGGCGGGTATTTTACATGCATGATTGATATGAGAGGAACAGGCAAGAAGATCGGTGTTGGAAAAGTTGAATTAAGGATAAGCAAGTTAACTGATGACGGTGAAAAAATTATGGATACAGAGAAATTTGATGTACAACCCGATTGGGACTATATCTATTTTAACAAATTCCATACATTTTACACTGAGGGAAAGTATAAAGTAACAGCTATGAAACCTGACGGCACCCCAATTGCTACCGGTACAGTAAAAATAACAATGAGATAAATTACAAATAACCATGAAAAAACTTTATAATTTAATATTATTACTCTTTATTTTTTGCTGTATAAGCTGGCAAAGTTACGCGCAGAAACTTTATTTCTGCGAGGAGTACAAAGACGGTGAGGAAATAGGTGTTTCGGATGTATTTTTAATTGGTTCGGGCGGCGGATATTTTACGTGCATGCTTGATTTGCGGGACATTAATAAAAAGGTAAATACTGAATCGATTAAACTTAAAATTTTCGAATTCACTCCATTTGGTGAAAAATGGATTGCTACCGAACCGTTTAATGTTCAGCCGGATTGGGACTATATATACTTCGATCAGTTCCATACTTTTTATACCCCGGGAGAATATAAAGTCACCGCTGTCACGTCGGACGGTAAAATATTGGCTACAGGGAAAGTTAGAATTAAATTTAAATAAATATTTAATAAATTAAACAATAACCATCATGTTAAAAAAACTTTCGGTTTTATTTCTTTTCTACCTGGTCTTCTTAGGCATTACAGGTGAAACCAGTGCCCAGACACTTTATTTTTGTGAAGGTGTTGATTCTGACGGATATCCTATAACAGAAAGCTCGGTATTCAATATTCCGAGAAGCGGCGGGTACCTTTACTTCCTCACACGCTTACCGTACGATCTGAACTGCCGTTCAGTCAGGTATGAAATTTACAGGGTCGATAGCTACGGCTATGAAAATTATTACGATACTAAATATCAGGATACACAACGCGACTGGCGTTGGTTCTGGTTAAAATATACATTTTATGACACCGGAAAATTTAATGTATATGTTTACGATTGCACCGATTATCTGTTAACATCATCGACAGTCAGAATTCAATATAAGTAAATACAATATTTACATAACTATGGAGAAGGTCAATTCATTATTTGTGAATTGACCTTTGTTTTATGCTTGAAAAGTTAAAAAGCCTTTCGAAACAAACATTAATATACGGAACAAGTACCATTATTGGGAGGTTTCTGAATTTTATACTTGTTCCGTTTTACACTAATATTTTTCCCCCGTCTGAATACGGTATTGTTTCTGTTGTTTTTGCTTACATTGCTTTTCTTAACATTTTTTATACACTTGGATTTGAGTCAGGATATTTCCGCTTTGCGTCGTTGGGTGAGCTTGGTGATGAAAAACTGAACTTTTCGCTGCCTTATAATACAATTGCTGTTAATTCTGCATTCCTATCTATACTTATACTTATCTTTTCTTCTCAGATAAACTCTTTAGCCGGTTTTAAAGAAAACAATGTGGAAATTGTCCGTTATGCCAGTTTAATACTTTTCTTCGATGCTCTTAGTATTATACCATTTGCATATCTCAGGTTGAAAAATAAGGCAGGTAAATTTGCTGCTATTAAGTTAATAAATGTAAGTGTGAATGTTACACTAAACATCGTATTAATAATGGTTTTTAAAATGGGATTGGTTGCTGTATTCATAAGCAACCTGGCAGCTTCATGCCTTACATTTATTATTTTACTGCCTATTGTAATAAATAATTATACAATTCACGGTCATAAGGAATTATTCAAAGAACTTGTAAAATTCTCGCTGCCATATCTCCCAGCCGGTCTCTCGGCAATAATTGTACAGGTTATTTACATACCTATTATTCAGGCTTTAACCGATATACAATCGGTAGGTATTTATAACGCCAATTATAAAATGGGAATATTCATGCTTCTTGTAGTTTCGATGTTCGATTATGCATGGCGTCCCTTTTTCTTAAATAGTGCAAAAGAACCAAACGCAAAGCAGTTATTTTCTAAAGTATTAACGTATTTTGTTGCTGCATCATCTATCCTAATAATTATCCTTACTTTATTTATCGAAGATATTATTCGCATACCACTACCGTTTAAGGGATTTCTTATAGGCCAAAAATACTGGGGTGGTGTATATATTGTACCTGTTATATTGCTTTCTTATCTGTTCTACGGGATATATATCAATCTTATGCCCGGGATCTACATCGAGAAAAAAACAAAGTACCTGCCTTATATTACCGGTTTTGCCGGGATTCTGAATATTGCAGTATGCTTCATTTTTATTCCGCTGTGGGGGCTAATCGGGGCTGCGATAGCTACGCTTTTAAGCTATATATCGATGGCGGTCTCTATTTATTTTGTTACTCAGAAATTTTACCCCATAAAATATGAAACCCCGAAAGTGCTTTATGTAATTTTTATAGATGTGCTCTGCATTGGTGTTTTTTATCTTATGTTCACGCACATTGTTCCTGCAACTTTGTTCCTTAAGATTATTTCACTACTTATTTTCAGCGGATTTATTCTTGCTGTATCAGGTTTGTGGAAGGTTAAAAAGCTGTTTGTAACTTCAAAAGTACATTCCCGCGAAAGCGGGAATGTATAACTGCTTTTATTTGCACATAGGATTTATATTAAATGGATTCCCGTTTGCACGGGAATATATCGTAACTTAATGTTTATGCCCGTGGTGTTCTTCATGCATTGAGGCTAATATTTCATCCTTAGATTTCCCCAGCCTTTCTGAAACCGATATTACATATGAAGGTACCCCGATATCATTCATTACACAGGGCAGCAGTACCGATACGATAAGAATGGGAAGAAAAATCAATGCTTTAAGTGATAACAAACCTACCCCAAACGTTATCAAATACATTCCTGCTGCCATAGATGATAAAAATATATGAACTGAATGTGTATAGCGTGAGAGTTTCCTAATGTAAGCGGAAAGGAAGAAACCTATAAATGCCCCGCTGAAAATAAATATCCATGACAGAAATGGTTCTTCGATTATGCAGAGGTGGAAATCCATTTCATATTGTAATAATATTCCTCCAAGATATGGGAAAACGATATCGCTTAATGAACAAGTGATAGATGATGAAGTTACCGAGAGCAGTATTCCTAGAATCAAATTTCTGTTATAAAGACTGAAAAGAGCTGCCGGTGTAAGTGACGAAAAGAATAGGTGCGAGATAAAAAACCCTTCAAAAATATGCTGTGAGTGGGAATCAGGTGAAGTATTAAGTAAAAAGTATTTAAGTAAGATTATAAAAAGAGAAGCTAACAAGACCGCTCCTACCGTAAACTTTATATGATTTGATAGCTCATCAAAAAAGATGTTTCTATGATGCAGATGATTTGTTTTTGAATCTGTTGAACTGTACGTGTGATTATTTTCCAAAATTATTTTCTAATGAAATTATTTTACAAAACGTCTATAGGGAACCGGAATACATATGATAATCGAATTTATAATAAACATTGAACATTGAACATTGAATTATGGTATATACTCTTGTAGGAGATTATTTATCTCCATTGGTGATATTTCTTCACCGGCATTCAGTCTGTCTATTATCTCATCAATAATTTTCTTGGCTTCTTCTTTTTTATATTCGTTAATAAACCCATTAAACAGGCTTTCACCGCCCATAGCTCTTGAAATTTCTGCATGTTTGTTATGTTCATTAAGCTCGGTATAATAAACAACCCTGTAATTCTGGTTATACTGTGTATCTTTATATATTTCAAACATTATTTTATCAGATTCGAATGCCAATTTCTTAAATTTTTACAAATTTATTCTTTATGCTAATAGCAATCAATGAAAGACAGAACCTTGAAAATCTTAACATATTCAAATTTGCGGAAATAAAACTTGTATATTGTATACATTTGAATTATAGTAGTTTTTAAGCTAATTTTGGGTTTATAAACTTAAATATGCGAAAAATATTAAAATATAGGGTATTTCCTGCATTAATAGTGGTAACAATAGTCTTCTCATGGAGTGTTTTTTCAGGTTGCGAGCTTAAGCTTTTAGGGCTGGGTGAAAAGAATAAATCACAGCAAGACAGCACCTTTTCGTCAACAAAAATCACACAGCAGGAACAGGTTCCAGCAGGCACACAGAAAGTTACATTTCAGATTCACGACCTCGAAGACCTTGACGGGAAGGTTGAAGAATACCTGCTTGATTTGTATCCTATTATTAGCGAAAAAGATATAGCAAAAATCCAGGCTACAAGAGACGTAACTAAAAAGCTTATAGTTGACACACTTGGTATCATGGAATTTTACCTCAATATTTTTGTTCCAAAGCATTTCCTCGCAGAAAGACCGGAAATATTGTGGGAACTTAATATACCTGAGTTCCAGTCAAGGATATTCCAGATTTATAATAATGACACGTTTTTAATTGATGTGTGGCCAAATGTTGTAGGTAAACCTTCGACAAAGACTTATACAGGTTATTACCAGGCATTCCGTTTGAGGAACTGGCCTTTCTGGAAAGACCCCGATTCCCCGGATTCGGTGCGTCCTACACCGCCAGGACCAAATAATCCGCTTGGCTTGTTCGTTGTCCATTATGATGAAAACTCATTGCGTTATTTTCACGGAACAAACAAGAATTATTTGCTGAAGAACGAATACAGGGCACTATCGCATGGATGTGTAAGAAATGATAATGCGAATATTAAGAAAATGAAGGAATTTATAATTAAGAAAATTATTAAAGCTGACGATCTTTCTTTCTGGCTTGATAGCAAAAAATCCATGATATACGAAATTAAGGAAGAAGACAGATTCCCGGTAAGAATTATTTATAAGCTGTTTGAAGTTGATGAAGACGATCACGGAATATATGTGATTTTCTTTAAAGATATATACGGTTATGCCAGAGGGTCTAAATGGAGCAGATACGATAAGCCCGAGCTTATGACTTTTATTTCCACAGATAACATAATCAATGAATTTAAAAAAGAATTCTCCACATATTACTTACCTTATGATAAAATAATACCTATTATTGAAACACTGGTTTCAAGCCATAAGGATTACGAGAAGTATTATATCAGCGATTATCTCGGTTCCGAAACAGGCAAATAATTATCATACTTATTTAACATAACTTTCACGAAATTTAAAGGTTATTACCTGCCTGCGAGCAGAAGCACTTCGGTGCACAGGCACGCAGCCGCTTTTGGCGAAAGCAGGCGAAAGCAAGAACCCATAAATATTTATTTTCTATTCTATTAATAGTTTAAAAAATAACAAAGAAAGTTTCCTGCTGAAAACCGGAACAGCTGTATTATTTTTTCTTTTCCCATTTTTGCTTTCATTACCCGTGTTTTCTCAAACCACCGATTCGTTACCATACCCTGTATACCGTGACGAAATTAACTTCAAAAAATATTCACTCTCCCTGACTCTTATGGACACTGTTATACAGCTTCCTGATAAATTTATCACGAAAGATTCGTTGTATATTGTGCTTGATTCTGAAATAGTTGAAAGCTCACATTTTAAAACCGATTACCGATTTGGTAAAATATTTTTCGATATAACATGGCTGAACAATGCTTTAATTGCTTCACAAAAGTCATTCATAACTATAGATATATTTTATAAATTTCTTCCATTTAACATTCCCGATTCTTATTCGAGGTTTGAGGTTGTAACCAAGCTTGATACGCTTAAACGTGACAGTGTTCAGGTTGCCGAAATAAAGTCCGATGTATTCGACAATATTTTTTCAGGTACCGAGCTTGAGAAATCGGGAAGTATCTTCAGGGGGGTTACACTAGGCAATAATCGTGACCTTACATTAAATTCCGGGTTCAGGCTGCAAATGAACGGGAAACTTTCCAAAGATATCGAGATTACTGCTGCCCTGACAGACGAAAGTACCCCTATCCAGCCCGAAGGCAATACGCAAAAACTGCAGGAGCTTGATAAAGTTTTCATAGAGCTTAAATCAAAAAATATTGTAACCACACTCGGTGATATTGACGTGAATTTTTCGAACCTTAATCTTTTCAATTTCTCAAAAAAAGTTCAGGGGGTAAAAGGTTTCGGGAATTTTGGTAAGTCTGATTTATTTATCTCGGGTTCTATTTCAAGAGGCCGTTTCAGCACAAATCTATTTAACGGAATAGATGGCGTGCAGGGTCCCTACAGATTGGTTGGAGCCGATAATGAAGTTAATATAGTAGTTATTGCGGGAACCGAGAAAGTATATCTTGATGGGGTTCTGATGACACGCGGTGAAAACAACGATTACACAATTGACTATTCAAACGGTCAGCTAAGCTTTACAAATCGCAGGCTTATTACAAATGCATCCAGGATTACCGTTGATTTTGAATACTCGGATAAGAAATATTCGAGAAGCCTTATTGTAAGCCAGGGTAATACGTTAATATTTAATGACCGTCTTAAACTTAGCTTCTCTTATATCCGGCAGAATGATGATAAAGATAAACCGATTGATTTTGCATTGTCCGATTCAGACCGTATAATCCTCTCAAATGCGGGTGATGACAAATTCAAAGCGTCCAAATCAGGTGTAAGCTACGCCGGTCGTGATACTAACGGAATTCCGCTTGGTGTGTATGTTCAGGTTGATACGTTAATAGGCGGTTCAGGGTACACAATTTACCGTTACCAGCCGGGTGATACGAATGCACTTTATAATGTGACCTTTTCGTATGTAGGTTCGGGGAAAGGCGATTATATCAGTCTGTCATCCACGACCTATCAATTTACAGGCATAAACCAGGGAAGCTATGCGCCACTGGTTTTTCTTCCGCTGCCGGTGATGTATCAGGCAGGGGATATCTTTTTAAATTTAAAATTAACAGATGATTTTAGCTTTAACCTTGAGACCGCAGTCAGCAATTTCGATAAAAACCTATTTTCATCATCTGATGATAAAAATAACACGGGACTAGCGTTAATTTCGTCACTTGTCTTCAGTAAGCGTAATTTCAAAATCGGTAAAACTGATTTAGGTGATGTAAAATTTTCTATAAGTCAGAAATATATTAACAAACTTTACAATTCTATAGACAGAATGAATGCTGTGGAGTATAACAGGATTTGGGATATTCAGGACAGCACTAGCCAGACTGAAATAACGACCGAGTTTGAAATGGATTATAAACCGTTGAGCTTTCTGACGGCAAATCTTTCAGGCGGCAGGATAAAACGCGGTGATGCATTCAGTTCGCTCAGAGGATTTGTTGATTTGCAATTTACAGGCGATAGTATTGGTATCCCCTCAGCAAGGTATGCAGCGGATTATATTTTTTCGAGCGATACAGCAATCGATTACCGAGGCAGATGGATAAGGCAGGCAGGAGTGTTAGGGTTTGCATTAAAGCTCTTTGGTGCAAAAGATCTATCCACCAAGCTTAACCTGTTTTTCAGGATTAACAATGAAGACAAACAAATGAAAAGCTACATAGCAGATACACTTACACCCGGCAGCTTCAGGTTTTATGAGTTTAAACCCGGTTTAAGAATAACTAACTTCTTTAAAATGGATTTTTTGTGTGAATTAAATTTTCGTTTAGATGATGTGTTTAATCAGGGTTCGCTTACACGCCAGTCAAAATCACTAAGCCAGAATTATTCAATACGCTCAAGAGATATTAATTTTATGACCGCACAGTTCGATGTCACCGTTTATGACAGGAAATTTACCGATGTATTCAAGTCTCAGGGTTTTAACGATAACCGGACTGTACTTGTCACATCCCACTGGAACCTGTGGTTTTTCAATAGGGGTATGCAGGCATCGCTGTTTTATAAAATATCGAGCGAACGCACGGCAAAACGCGAGGTTGTATTTATTAAGGTGCAGCTGGGGCAGGGAAATTATAAGTACATTGGCGATATTAACGGCAATGGCATACAAGACGAGAACGAGTTTATACTGGTGAATTACGATGGCGACTATATCAAGCTATTTCTTCAAACCGACCAGAGTTACCCGACTACCGACCTGCAAAGCTCGGCAACATTCAGCTTTAATCCATCGCAAATTTTCGGATCTGGCAAGTCTGAAATTTTTAATTTAATAATTAACAATATTAGCCTCAGCACATATCTTACGGTTAATGAAAAAAGCAAAGATCCCGTTCAGAAAAATATTTACTTGTTAAGATTCAGTAAATTTCAGAACGATGAAAATACGATCACTGGTACAAATTCAATTCAGCAGGATATTAACCTGTTCGAGTTTAACAAGTATTTCGGAGTTAAATTCCGCTTTGTACAGCGTAAAGGATTTAACCAGTATTATTCAGGTAACGAGCGTGCTATAAGAATAGAACGTTCAGCACGGCTGAGACTGTCGTTTACCGAAGACCTCACTCTGCTATCTGATGTAATAACCGATCTTGACCGCAACAATGCACCGGGACTTTCTGTTCGAAACAGGAATATCAAAGGTACAAGTTTTGTTGAAGACCTTGTTTATAAACCATATCGGGATCTTGAAACCGGCTTTAAGCTTGAAATCCGAAGAGCAAACGATTATTACCCCGTTTACTCTACACAGGCAGATATTAATGACCAGTCATTAAGGTTAATTTATACTATTGCTGCAAGAGGCAGACTGAGAATTGAAATTGAACGAAGTGAAATTATATTAAATACCAATCCGCTCTTTGTTCCCTATGAATTGACTAACGGCAAGGTTCCGGGAAAAAGTTATTTCTGGACATTAAGCTTCGATTATAGGATATCAAACTTTATACAGGCAACGGTCAATTATTTCGGCAGGGCGGAGGGAAATTCAAAGGTTATACATACAGGAACTGCGGAAATCAGGGCGTATTTCTAGCAATTTCAAATTTCAAAGTCCAAATTCAAAATCAAGTTTATAGTTCAAATGGCAAATAAAATGAATTACAGAAGTTTAGAAAGTAGATTTAAGTAATAAAGTTAGCTCCGTTAGGAGCGTAATATTTATAGAAAATAATAGTAATTATTGTTATAGCCCCGTAGGGGCGAAAAAGTTTTGTAGATTCCCGTTGTAATTTATCCCGCGTAACGGGACGGGAATGGCTAAAAGTATGAAAAAACTAACACACGAGGAAGTAGGCAAAAAAAGAATCACGCTTGAAGTATCAAAGTCCATCAAGCGTCATCCTATATATGTTATAGCTGATAACATCCGCAGCATATATAATGTCGGTTCAATATTCAGAACCTCTGATGCTGCTTTAATTGAGAAACTATATCTGACCGGTTATACACCTCATCCGCCAAGGCAGGAAATCGAAAAAGTTGCACTTGGTGCCACTAACAGCGTACCGTGGGAATATATATCAAATCCTGTGTATGCTGTCCGTAAGTTAAAAAGTGATGGCATACAAATAGCAAGCCTTGAAATTACCGATTCATCACGTAAATATTATGATATAGCAAAAAATGATTTCCCGATATGTTTAGTGCTTGGCAACGAATTGACGGGTGTATCACAGGAATTAATCGAGCTATCCGATATCTCGCTCGAAATACCGCAATATGGTTATAAACATTCTATGAATGTTTCGGTTGCGTATGGTATAGCAGTGTTTGAGTTAGTAAGGGTTTGGAAGGAACTATGAAATTCCCGCGAAAGCGGGAATCTGCTCAGAATTTTGCATTTAAACTCCGTAGGAGTGCCATATTTGTAAAACAAAGAGCTAAGACAAATTGAGCTCCGTAGGAGCGGCAAATTATTCAACATCCATAAAAATATATTTTTCATCAAAATCCACGTTAAATTTTTTTAACAGTTCCAAATATTCTTCTTTAAACGTCCTTTTTTTGTGATGATTTTCCTGGTTTTGAATATATTTGTCAATAGTGGATAATTGTGAATGCGAATAAGAAAATGCTCCGAAACCTTCCTGCCACTGGAATTTTAATTTACAATATTTATTCTCATTTACAAACCGTGATGAATTTGCTTTAATGTCCCTGACAAGATTAGAAAGAGCAATGTCCGGTTTTAATCCGAGTAATAAATGAATGTGGTCAGGCATTCCGTTAATAGAGATTAATTTTTATCCGTTATTTCTTATAATCCCTGTAATGTATTTATATAATTCTTGCTTCCATTGTTTATTAATAAGATTTGACCTGCTGTTGACAGCAAAAATTAAATGAATGTAAATTTGTGTATATGTATTAGCTATAATTCTAATATTTAAAACTATTTCGCTCCTACGGAGCTATTTTTTCCCTATTAAATAAAGCTATAAATATTTCGCACCTACGGTGCTTGTATTTAAAATAAAATAATCTTATAAAAATAACATTCCTAACGGGTATTAATTATCATGTTTTATAATTCTAAATGACGCAAAGTTTTATTTTGTAACTTTATTAAATGAACTCCGTAGGAGTGCCATATTTATAAAACAAAGAGCTAAGATAAATTGAGCTCCGTAGGAGCGGCATAACAAATGAAAAACGAATTATTAAACATTTTCATAAACAAATCTACCGTCAAAATATGTCATAAGCACTCTTGCTTTCGAAATTTCGTCTTCATCCATTTTAAATAAATCATCTTCCATTACAATAAAATCTGCAAATTTCCCAACGCTGATACTTCCCGTCTGATTTTCCGAAAATGAGGCGTAAGCACCGTTGATAGTATATGCCTTAATGCACTCGTGAAGGTTAATTTTATATTCGGGGAGGAATACTTTGTCATCAACTTTTCGTGTTACAGCATGCTGAATAGTAAAGAAGGGATTAATTTCTACAATGGGGTAATCCGTTCCAAAAGCAACATTTACACCATTATCGATTAAAGCTTTATAATTATGTGTTCTTTTAATAATCTTTTCCGGCAGCTTAGTAAGCGCAAGGGGAATGTCGTATTTCATGTGAAGCGGCTGGACGGAGGGTATTGTTCCGGTTTTAATAAAACGCACAAAGTCATTTTCATCTATATGCTGAGCGTGTTCAATGCGGTGCCGGCGGTTTCGTTTTCCGTTAATATTTTCAAGTTCTTCATAAATATCAAGCACACCGCTTACAGCTTTATCACCTATGGCATGAATGATGATTTGTTTTTTCATATTATCGGCTCTTAGACACAGTTCATCCAGCAATCCCGAATTAGCAATATCAGTTTTATAACCATTGTTATCCTTGTATAGGTAATTCTCTTTGAACAAAGCAGTTTCAGAACCGAGCGCACCGTCGTAATATGCTTTGAATCCTTGTATCTTGAAATTTGAGGAATCTATAAGTTCTGTAAATTCTGTGAACTTATTTGATTCATCTACTGATTCAATTGTCAGATATGAAGCTATCCGTAAATCCAGTTTACCCATGGAATGAAGCTTAGTATAAACCTCAAGATTTTCTTCAAGTGTAATATCACCTATCGAAGTAATGCCGTATGTATGCATTTGTTTTATTACTTCGGTTACTGCTATGCATTTTTCATTTAAGGAAGGTTCCGGCAGGTTTTGGAAAATAAATTCCATAGCTTTTTCTTTAACAACACCGGTTGGCGAGCCGCTTGTATCTATAGGTATTTCATCAGCCGAAAAATCTGCTGTTTTTTGAATTAATCCGCTTAATTCCAGTGCTTTGCTGTTACAAAATCCTGAATGGTAATCGAAGTTGCCTATAAATAACGGCAGTTTATTTTCGACCTCATCAAGAAACAATGCACCTTCATTAACGAATAAATTTCCGTTTAATCCTCCTCCAATTATCCATTTTATACCGGGGTTTTTCTTTTTATAAGTATAAACCGCTTTTTTTAAATCTGTTAAATTGGTAATGTATGAGCAATCAATTCTTTTCCTTGTTAAGGAACCGTGCACAAGATGAACGTGGCTGTCGATAAATCCGGGCAGAACAAGCTTATTGTTTAAATCTGCAATTTTTTGGTAGTGTGAGCTGATAAGATTTGCATCGTAATTTGTTCCTACAAAATCAAATCTGTTGCCGTGTATGCCAAAAGCCTCAGAGAAGCTTCCGTCTGGCTGCCATATTTTGCAATTAGTGAAAAGGGTTGAAGTCATTAATGCTCACGTTTAAGATCGCGTGTCATGAGTTTTTCTGTTGCAGAATGCGGATTTTTACCTGTGAATAAAACTTTGTACACTTGTTCCATAATAGGAATTTCGACTCCGAGCTTCTGAGCTAGCTCATGTGTCGATTTTGTAGTTGCCACACCCTCGGCAACCATTTTCATATCAGCAAGTATATCCTTCAGCTTCTTGCCCTTGCCGATTTCTTCACCTACGAAGCGGTTACGTGAGAGCTTACTCATACAGGTTACAATCAAATCACCTATCCCCGAGAGTCCCTGGAATGTTTTTTCATCAGCACCCAGCTTAACTCCGAGCCTTGTTGTTTCGCGTGTTCCCCGTGTCATGATAGCTGCTTTTGTATTATCACCGAAACCAGCCCCATCTGCAATGCCTGCAGCAATAGCAATAACATTCTTAAGTGCGCCGCCAAGCTCAACGCCAATAACATCACTGCTGCGGTAAACCCTGAAATATTTATTAGAAAATGCTTTCTGAACAAGCTCGGCATTGCGAATATCGGTTGAGCTTGCCACTACCGCTGTGGGGATATTCCGTGCAACTTCTTCGGCATGTGAAGGACCCGAGAGAACTATAACATTTTTCTTTTTGAACTTCAGAAAAACATCTTCAAAGATCTGCGATACAGTCATTAGTGTATCGTTCTCGATACCTTTGGATACGCTTAAAATTAAATGTCTGGTTAAGTCGAGGTCTTTAATATTGCAGATTACACTTCTTATGTACTGAGTTGGTGTGGCTATAACAATTAAATCTTTTTTATATATTGCTATGTCTAAATCGTGTGTAATTGTAATTTCTTTTGGAATCATAACCTTTGGCAGGAAGTAGAAATTTTCCCTGTGTTCGGCGAGTGTGTGTGCATATTCTTTGTCAAATTCCCACAAAGTAATGTTATGTTTATTGCTGTGGAGAAGGTTTGCAAGTGCAGTGCCCCATCCCCCGGCACCAAGTATAGCGATATTAAGTTTCATTTGTACAGATTGTAATAACCAAATTTACCTATAAATATCCATTGAATAAATGATTTCTTTACGTCAGGTTTATTTAAAATTTATGAATCTTATAACAAACTTCATCCGAAGATTTTCTTTTTGTTATTTCCAGGATTCAATTATTCCCTGTTATCCTTTCATTATTCAGTATTTTATTTTCAATTTACTATCTGTTTCTTTCCTTTGAAAGATGGGGCATTTCTGAGTATATTTGCATAATTTACAAGAGAAAGGCAAAAAATTGGTTAATCATAAATTATTTTCAGTGTTATTTCTTATTGTATTCTGTTTTATTTATTTTTTGGGCTGTGGTGATAAAAAAGATGTTACAACCCGCCAGTCAAACGTTCCTAATGCTAACCTTGTTAAAAAAGATTCGGTTACCGGAAAAGATAAAATTCAGCTGAAGTATGTTGTGAATAAAGGTGATAAGTTCCGGTTTAAGGTTTCAATGTCATCTTCGTCATCCGATAAGAATACTTTGGGTGATAATAAAGAAATAACCCAGAGCGAGGAACAAAATTACTTTTATTCTAAAGAAGTAACCGAAATAGATAACAACGGAATAATTACCTTCAAGGTAACCTGTGATTCCATCACAATAGATGGTAAATACGATACTATTACTGTAAAGTATAGCTCAAATTTATATGACTCGGTTAGGAGTCAGCCTAATTTTTTCCATTATAATTCAATGGCAGGGGAAAGCTTTTTTATGAGGGTATCATCGATAGGTGAAGTTACAGAAGTATATGGAATGGAGAAAATATATGATAACCTGTTCAAGGCATTCGGTGATACACTTACAGAGGATGAGAAAGCATATATAAAGCAAACACAGGGACTGGAATCGATAAAAGATGTTCTGCAGCAGGAGTACCAGGTATTTCCCAAGAATGAGGTTTTTGTTGATTCCAGCTGGACCAGGCAGTACAATGCACAATTATTTGTCTTCGGTACACTGAATACAAATAAGTATATTCTGAAAAACCTTGAGGAAAAGAACGAACATATGTATGTAATAGTAGATGCAACTCAAGTAGTCGAATTCCAGAATAAAGAGGCAAAAGATAAAGGCATTACTTACAAGCTGACAAACTCCGAGACCTCAGGCACTGGCAGAATACAGGTAAATTTGAGCAGAGGTTGTGTGGTAACAAAAGAAACTTCACAAACACTTAAGCTTGAAGTAAGTGCATCAGCACAGGGACAATCTGCAAAAATGATGCAAACTGTTGTCACACATACAAAAGTTACTCTGCTGAATCCCTGATGTTTGCTAGCCTTAAAGTCATAAAAAATCCCCTTGTTCACTCCTATATGACAATGATACGCGATAAGCGAACTTCATTTAAAGATTTCAGGGATTATGTGGATAAACTTGCAGTAATGCTTGCTTATGAATGCGCAAGGGAACTTAATATACGTAAAAAAAGTATAAAGACACCCCTGGGAAAGTTTCAGGGCTGTGCAGCAAACGGAGAAATAATTTTACTGCCAATACTTAGAGCCGGTCTTGGTTTAGTTCATGGATTTAATTACATTTTCCCTTATGCCCGAATAGCACATATGGGTCTTTACAGGGATGAAGAAGACCTGAAACCGGTAAAATATTATTTCAAGTTTCCGCGGCTTAAGCATTTTAACAACACTTCTGTTTTTATATTAGACCCAATGCTTGCTACAGGCGGGAGTATAAATTGCACTATTGCCGAACTTCACAGGCTGGGCATAAGGAAGATTGTGATAGCAAGCCTCTTATGTGCGCCCGAAGGAATAAAAGAGATTTATTCGAAGTACAAACATATTCCTATTTATACCTGTTCGCTTGATAAAGGGCTGAATAAAAGGGGTTTTATAGTCCCCGGACTTGGCGATGCAGGTGACAGAATGTTTGGAACTTAATTATTTGTTATTTCATTGAGATTATTGCAATGCTGTCTAATTTATATAAAAAAAAGCTTGATGAACTTCTGACTAACTGCCGGAAAAATCTTATTTCATTTAATGAAAAACTTGTGAATGATGCTTTCCGGTTTAGTCTTAATGCCCATAAACTAGATAAACGTGCCTCGGGCGAGCCTTTTATTACACATCCGTTCGAGGTAGCTTCTATAGTAGCCCGTGAGATTCCGCTTGATGATGTTACAGTTGCTAGCGGTTTGCTGCACGATGTTATTGAAGATACGAAATTTACTTATGACGATGTGAAATCGGAATTTGGACAAACAATCGCCGATATTGTTGACGGTGCAACCAAAATTGCGGGTATTTTTGAGAACTATGAAGTAAAACAGGTTGAGAATTACCGAAAGATGCTGCTTTCGATGTCGAATGATATCCGCGTAATCCTTGTTAAATTTGCCGACAGGCTCCATAATATGCGGACGCTCGAATACCTGAGTCCTGAAAGACAGTTGAGGACTGCACGAGAAACTATGGAAATATATGCTCCTCTTGCACACAGGCTTGGGCTTGCAAGAATTAAAGCCGAGTTCGAAGACCTTGCTTTCAAGTATATCGAAAGGAATTTTTACACTGAACTGGCAAAAAAAGTATATGCAAAGAAGCGTGAGCGTGAAAGTTATGTTAGCAAGTTCATTGAACCCATAAAAGCAGCCCTTAAAAAAGAGGGATTAAAATACGAAATATACGGAAGGGCTAAACACCTTTACAGTATTTACAAGAAGATGAAAACCAGGAACAAGTCATTCGATGAAATTTATGACCTGTTTGCAGTGCGTATAATACTTGATACCCCCCATAAGAACGATTGCTTCACTGCCTACGGTATATGTTCCGAAATTTATATTCCTATTCCGGAACGTTTTAAAGACTATGTTTCATTACCGAAGAAAAATGGCTACCAGTCGATACATACGACTTTGCTTGGTCCGGATGGCAAGATGGTCGAGGTGCAGATAAGGACAAAAGATATGCACGAAGTTGCCGAGAAAGGAGTTGCTGCACACTGGAAATATAAAGAGAACATTCACACAAATGATGCACAAATGGAAGACTGGATAAGCTGGGTAAGGGAGTTATTCGATTCATCTGCAAAGGAGAGTTCACCCAAACAGATAATTGAAAGCCTTAAACTAAATTTATATCAGGATGAGATTTATGTTTTTACACCGAAAGGCGACTTAAAGATTCTTCCGGCAGGCTCTACACCGGTAGATTTTGCTTTCGAAATACATACAGAGGTTGGTTACAGGTGCATAGGTGCAAAAGTTAATGGCAGGATTACACAGCTGGATTATAAGCTTAAAAGCGGCAATCAGGTTGAAATAATAACCTCGAAGATAAAAAAACCGCATACCGACTGGGAAAAATTTGTAGTTACACATAAAGCAAAATCCGAAATTCATAAATGGTTTAATAATGAAAGGCGAAGGAAGATAGATGAAGGTAAAGAGAAATGGGAAAAAAAGCTGAAAAAGAGCAAATTCTCTCTTTATGAAGATGAGCTTTCAAAAATATTAACCAGATTAAAATTTGAAAATATTCAGGAGTTTTATATAGCGATTTCTGAAGAAAAGGCAACTGTGGAAGAACTGTTTGAACTGGTTAAAGATAAAAATAAACTTTTTAGCGGCGAGATATCTTCACCCTGGGTGAAAACTGTTGAAAAACCCATTGCACACAAAGCTAAAGATGTACAGACCAATTTATTTGAAACGTATATACGCACAGCCAGGGCAAACCGAAGTAAAATAGTTGCAGGTGATGAAGTAAAAGATCTCCTGTTCACTTATGCAAATTGCTGCAATCCAATTCCCGGTGAAGATATTATAGGGTTTATTACAAAAACCGAAGGTATTAAAATACACAAAAAATCATGTAAGAATCTTTCGAACCTTTTCTTAATTGATCCGAACAGAATTATCGATGTACAGTGGCCTGAAAATGTTGAAGATGAATTTTTTGTAGGACTGCGGATTTTCGGAGAAGATAAGCCTGGCATGCTAAACGAAATCACACAGTCAATTGCTTCTCATTATAATACTAACATAAAGAGTGTTAACATTTCCTCAAAAGGTACAATGTTCGAAGGAACTGTTATTCTGATGGTTAAGAACATTAACCATTTAAATCAACTAATAGATAAAATAAAAATAATTAACGGGGTATTTGATGTCAGACGTTTTGAAGAGTAAAGCAATTATTCTATTCTTACTGTTAATTTCACTTTCACTCCTTTCGTTTAATGCTGATTTTCAAACAGCTGATTCATCGGGTAATTTAAATACAGACAGCTTAATCATACCGGGTGAAAAACACTTTAAAAACATGAGAATGCTAACCAGCTTTGGTGATAATGCAGAAGCATACTTCTCATTCGATGGAAATAAAATAATTTTTCAGTCAACCCGGGATGAATTTAAATGTGACCAGATATTTACAATGAATCTGGATGGTTCGGGTGTTAAGCTTGTAAGTACAGGTAAAGGAAGAACTACCTGTGCCTACTGGCTGCCTGACGGAAAAAGGTTGTTATATGCATCAACACATTTAAGAAGCGATGAATGTCCGCTTGTACCGGATATGTCAAAAGGGTATGTGTGGGGCGTTTATCATTCGTATGATATTTTCACAGCTGACTCTGACGGCTTAAACATAACAAGGTTAACAAATACCGATGGCTACGATGCAGAAGCAACGGTATCACCGGCAGGTGACAGGATAATATTTACCTCAACAAGAGACGGCGATCTGGAAATCTATTCAATGAATCTTGACGGAACCGATGTAAAAAGAATGACTAATGAATTAGGTTATGACGGCGGTGCTAATTATTCATACAACGGAAAGATGATAGTATGGCGTGCAAATAGGCCTAAAACTGAAGCGGAAATTAAGTTATTTAAGGATCTGCTGAAAGACGGATGGGTAAGGCCTCACACACTTGAGCTTTTTATTATGAATTCAGACGGCAGCGGTGTAAAACAGCTTACTAATAACGGAAAAGCCAATTTTGCTCCGTATTTTTTCCCGGATGATAAACGAATTATATTCTGTTCTAATATGGATGACCCCAAAGGCAGGCTTTTTGACCTGTATGCAATTGATATAGACGGAACCAACCTTGAAAAAATTACCTACTATGATAATTTTGACGGTTTTCCGATGTTTTCGATGGACGGAAAGAAATTCATCTTCTGTTCAAACAGGTTTAACTTTAAACCTAACCAGACAAATGTATTTGTTTGTGACTGGGTTGACTAAGTACCCTATATACAAAGTGAAATATTTGAATAAGGGGTAACAACCCCTTTTTCAATAGCAGTATTAAAATTAAAGTTATAACATATTAATTAAAATAATATCTGGCAGCATGAATAAATTTAAATTAACTTTTTATATTCTGATTCTTTTTACTTTTGTTTATTCTTATTCATTTAAATATTCTGATGATGACTTAAGAGATGCAATAAACAAGGTCCGCAGTAACGAAATAACAACCGATGAACTGAAAGCACACATACGCTACTTAGCAAGCGATGACCTTGAAGGCAGGTTTCCCGGAACTCGCGGTGATTCGCTGACAGAATCATACATCGAAAATGAATTTAAAAATTATGGGCTTTTACCCGGCAACGGCGATAGTTACAGGCAGAATTTCGATATTACATCTGACGTTAAGTTAGGGGATGATAATAAAATGACACTATACGTCGATGAAAAAGAATTTAAGCTTAAACCGGGGTCCGAGTATACACCGCTCGGTATTTCCTCAAATGCAATGGTTAAATTCGGGCTTGTTTTTGCGGGATACGGCATTACTTCAGCTGAACAAAATTATGATGATTATAAAGATATTGATGCATTGGGTAAGATAGTGGTAATACTGAAGCATTCACCGGGTTATAATAATCCACATGATAATCCGTTCGATAAGTTTGAACAAATAAATTTTAAAATTACAACTGCAAAACAAAAAGGTGCATTAGGTATAATAGTAATTAACGGGCCTGAAGATGAAAACGATGACAGGCTTATGAAGTTAAGAGGTGATAATTTTTCGGGTGATGCGGGGATACCGGTTGTAAATGTGAAAAGAGAGTATATAGAAAAATGTTTTGAGCTTAACGGGAAAAAACTTGCAGAAGTTCAGAAAAGTATTAACGAGACAAAAACGCCTGCTTCATTTATTCTGAAAAAATCCAGTGCAATGATACAGACAAATGTTCTTAAAGTTAAATCTTCAACGTCAAATATAATGGGATTTTTAGAAGGCAGTGATCCGGTTTTAAAAAATGAGGTTATTGTTATAGGTGCGCATAAAGACCATCTTGGTGACGGCACTAAATACGGCTCATTGAACGATAAAAATCCTGCAATACATAACGGTGCCGATGATAATGCATCCGGAACATCAGGCGTTCTTGAGGTTGCACAGAAATTAAGCTCGGTTAAGAGCAGCCTGAAACGAAGCTACTTATTTATGCTTTTTGGCAGTGAAGAAGCCGGCTTATTAGGGTCTGCTTATTTTACAAAAAGCGAACTATTCAGCAGGTATAACATTGTTGCTATGATAAATATGGATATGATTGGCAGGCTCGATAATAACAAGCTTAGCATAGGAGGTACAGGGACTTCATCTGTTTGGGTGCCTGTTTTAGATTCACTAAACAAAATTTATGAATTTACAGCAGGTTATAAACCCGAAGGATTCGGACCTTCTGACCATTCCAGCTTTTATGCAAAAGATTTGCCTGTATTATTCTTTTTCACCAGCCTGCATACCGATTACCACCGTCCATCGGATGATTGGGATAAGATAAACTATGATGGTGAAAAGAAAATTCTGGAAATGGTTTATTCTCTAATAAATACACTTGATAACCTCAGCGGAAAACCTGATTTCGTAAAAACTGTTTCTGATAAAAATGATAAGCAGGGTCCCCAGCTGCGTGTTACACTCGGCATAATCCCCGATTATTCCTCAACCGATGAAGGACTTGCAGTGCTTGGAGTTAAGGAAGGCGGTGTGGGTGAAAAATCGGGCATACTAAAAGGTGACGTGATAATTAAGTTCGGCGGAGATGATATAAAAAATATTTATGATTATATGGGAGCACTCAGCAAATGCAAGCCGGGAGATGAGGTGGAGGTTGTTGTGAAACGAAATGGTGAGAATGTGACCTTGAAGGTTGAGTTTAAAAAGTGAGATTTTTTTTGTATCTAATCAATTTAGCTAAATATTTTAATAAAATTGTTTTGACTTTGATTTTTAAATTACAAAATTTTGTAATGCAAAATATGATTTTTAATACAACATAACTTAATAAATATTTAATAACATTTCACACACTTGGAGGGCTGATGAAGAATAATTTAAAACGGGAAAACTTACTGCTAAATGTGGAAGGACTTCCCGTTTTTTTTATTGAAAAGTAATGAAAAAATTTATTTACATATTAATAATTATTAATTGTACATTGTTAATCCCGAGTGCTCGGTATTGTTACAGCCAGTGGGTAACACAAAACTCCGGCACAACACAGCATTTATATGACGTATATTTTATAGACACACAAACCGGTTGGGCATGTGGAGATAACGGAACAATACTTAAAACCACTAATGGCGGTAATAACTGGTTCGGGCAGACAAGCAGTGTAATTACTCAATTGCGAACTATTCATTTTGTAGATTCCAATATTGGTTATTGTTCAGGAGGAGGAGGAGGCTATATACAAAAAACTACTAACGGAGGCAGTAACTGGTTTTTAATTTTTTACACGCCTTACAATGGTATACAATCAATTTATTTTATTGATTCATTAACCGGCTGGGCGTCAGGAACGAGCGGCGGGGCATGGGTCTTCAGGACAACCAACGGAGGTGCAAGCTGGGACTCGGTTATGGTTCTTTCTGGCGCAACTGGTTATTATGTATATTTTATTGATTCTCAAACGGGATGGCTTTCCGCAGGTTGGTCTATGTATAAGTCAACCGACGGGGGTGTAAACTGGAGTTTCCTACAAACTATGGCAGGTGATGGAGATATAGCCCAGTTTTCTTTTGTCAATCAGAATACGGGCTGGCTC
>CAYWTS010000012.1:0-19519 GCA_964461265.1 uncultured Ignavibacteriales bacterium | reverse complement strand
AGGTGATGGAGATATAGCCCAGTTTTCTTTTGTCAATCAGAATACGGGCTGGCTCTTAAAACTTGAGACTTACAGGGTTTATAATACCACAAATGGCGGTAATAACTGGACTTTTATGGCACAGCTACCTGATTGCTTTAATGCACACAGTATTTATTTCTCCAGTTTAAATACAGGCTGGGTAAGCGGAGACTGCAGTTATATGTTTAAAACAACTGACGGGGGAGCTAACTGGTTACAACAAAATGTAAATGTTAGTGCTTTTTTAAATTCGGTTGTCTTCCTTACAGACTCTATTGGCTGGTCAGTTGGGCAAAACGGTACAATTATCCACACAACAACCGGTGGAGAGTATTTAAACGGAATTACCGAGAAAAACACTGTGCCAGATGATTTCAAACTATTCACGAATTATCCTAATCCATTCAATAATATAACACGACTAAAATTCCAAATGCCAAAAACTTCGTTTATAAAACTTGTCATATACGATATTCTTGGAAGGGTGGCAGTGACTCTAATAGACAAGAAGCTTCAGCATGGTACATATGAAATTCAATGGGACGCGTCAAATTATCCCAGCGGAATGTATTTATACTCCCTTATTGCAGACGGTTATAGGGCGACGGAAAAAATGATATTTGTTAAATAGGTATTTGTGTTAACAAAAGGGGCTGCCTTTTGAGACAGCCCCTTTTTAATTTACTATAAGCTCTTCTCTATTTTATACTTGTCAGCTTCACCCCTGTTGCTTCTATTCTGTATTCCTTTTTCGTTTCCGTGATAGGTTTTTCTGGTGTCTTGCCTGATTCTTCAAAGTAATGCATTTGTTCTTCGGGTGATACTTCCTTTATCTTAAATACTCCCTGCACAACTGCGTAAGAGCCTGCACAATCTTTAGGCATAAAGAATTTATGTTTTGTTAAAATCCTGACTATGTTATTCCCGTCGGTAATAAACATCCAGCAGCCCGAATTCTGGCAAACTTCGGTGATTTTACCCTCAATTTGCAACGTGCTTGCCGTGTCTTTATCAGTAAGCTGTGTTATTGCTGTGCTTATTAGGTTAGGATTCAGTTCATTACCATACTGGTTAGAGAGAGGTTTTATAGTATCGGATTGAGCAAATAAAACCGATACATTCAATAAGCAAATAACCATTGCCAAATAAGTTGATTTTTTTATCATTTTTTCTCCTTTTATGCTTTAACTTATAATATAAAAATGCTCAGTTATAAATTTTTAATAAATGTATAATTTTATCCCTTTTTATAAAATTATTAGCTTTTATATAGTTTTTATACGATATTTCTTCTCACCTTTGGGAGAAAGAGGTGGATTATTACATAACGAAAATTGTTTTAAGTTTTTACCAAAAAATACGCTTTTGTTACTCCGTTATTTATGACGGGGTGAGACTGGAGATTAAGCAAAGGGCTGTCTTAAAAGTGTTTTAGTATCCGCTGTCTATATGGCTGCGTTGCAATTTTCTTGCTTAATCGCAACTATGAAAGTTGCGGTTACAGTTTTTTTGAAACAGGGAGTTAATTACATTTTTTTACAACATTTTTACAATCTGCTCATTAATTTGCTTATATAAGAAGTTATAATTGTAACGAAATTAAAAACCGAAAGGAGAAAAAAATGTCGGAATCAAATCAAATCATTAAACCCTCAGCAGGCAGAAAAAAACTTACTGCCAAAACACGTGTGTTTATTATAATTCTTGTTGTTGTATTTGCAATAACGGGAATTGCAGGAATCAGTTTTGCTCAAAAAGTCAGGGAACAGGGCAAAATGTTCCGTGACCACGGACCGATAGGTGTATTGCTGAACAAAATTGCCAAAGACCTTGACTTAAGCGACCAGCAGAAAACAGAAGTTGAAAAAATCAGGGATGATATCAAGGCTAAGATTGAAAGTAAAAAGAAAGAACGGGATAACAAATTTGATGACTTTGAAACTTTGTTTAAACAGGATAAGATAACAAAAGAGGATTTGGAAACGCTTGCAAAGAAACACGAAGCCAACCGTGAAGAAATGAAAGACTTCTTTGCTGAACAGCTTGTAAAGTTCCATTCTATATTAACACCCGACCAGCGGACTAAAGCTGTTGAAAAGATGAGGGAGATGAGAGAAATGCGGAAGAAATTCCATGAAATGTTCGGACCCGATGACGATAAATCCAAGGACAGGTTCCGTCCCGAGGATAAGTAAATATTTTAATTCGTCCTGCGGCTCTAAGCCGCAGGATAATTAAAGTTAATATGTGCATTTTATAACAATAATGTATAAGTTAATTTTATTAAATTACTGAAGATTCATTGAAAACAATACTTGTAATAGATGATGACAGAAAGCTGAACGACCTTCTCTGCCAGTATTTAACCAAACATGGGTTTACTACCGTTGCTGTTGAAAATTCTAAGGACGGACTTGTTAAGCTTCGTAACCAGCATTTCGATGCTGTAATTCTGGATATTATGCTTCCCGGAATGGATGGTTTTGAAACCTGTAAAGAGATAAGAAAAAATTACGAAACGCCGATTATTATGCTCACTGCTCGCGGTGAGGTTACCGATAAAATTGTGGGGCTTGAGTTGGGCGCAGACGATTACCTGCCAAAACCATTTGAACCAAGGGAACTGCTTGCAAGAATTCAGGCAATATTAAGAAGGTCGGAGATTAAAATTAAGAAAAATGAAGTATTAAAGCTGAATGCCTCATGTGGTGAAATTATTGTTGACGGAAATAAAAGGACTGCTTTTCTAAACGGCAAAGACCTTGAGCTTACATCAACCGAATATGACCTATTGCTGATGTTTGTAAAACATAACGGGAAAGTGCTCTCGAGGGATGAGATTATGCAAAACACAAAGGGTATTTCATGGATGTCATTCGACCGTTCGGTGGATGTGCTTGTTTCTAGATTAAGGAATAAGCTCAAAAGCAGAAACCGAAAAGAACAGGTAATTAAGACGGTTCACTCGGTCGGGTATATGTTTTATGCCGAGGAAGAAAACAGATGAAAAAATTTAAGCCAAACCTTTATTTAAAGCTTACGATAGTAGTATTTGCATTCGGAATACTTTTAAACCTTGCAATAATTGCTGTATTCAGATTTAATACCGATATTCAGCCCCGCAAAGATTTTCCTGAAATGATAAGACGTATGGAACGCGGACTGATAGCAGAAATCGGTTCACCCCCCGATACATTGCTTGCAAGAAAGATGTGTGAAGAATTGGATTGGAATTTACGTTTTCAATCTAAAGAAATGAATTGGAGTACGAAACCTGATGTTCCGACTTTCGAGGAATTATCATCAAATCCCCGATTCAAAGAAAAGTCAGCTTTCCGTGATCATTTTATAATAAAATATAACGGGAAACCGCTTTCAGTTTTTTTTACACCAGATGGAGTTTTTATAGTGCAGCCTTTAAATCCGAGAGATCTTTTCTACCCTGAAAGAGCAATTATGGCAGTTATTATTTTATTGGTGATTTTGATAGCTGTATTATTTTTTGTTTTAAGAAAACTATTTAAGCCTATCAAACAGCTTTCGGCTGCTGTAAAACAGATTGGTGAAGGTAATTATGGAGTTACGATACCTGTAGAAAGAAATGATGAACTTGGTGAATTAACAAGCTCGATAAACGAAATGTCAACTAAGATAAAATCCCAGATACAGGCAAAGGAACAGCTTTTACTGGATGTATCGCATGAACTGCGTACACCGCTTACAAGAATGAAACTGGAACTGGAAGTTGATTCTCCGAAAGAGAAGATTAAGGAAGAAATAAATGAAATGGAATCAATGGTGGCAAATCTGCTCAATAGCTACCGTACAGGTATGTATGACAGGCTCACGCTCGAAAAATGCGATATAAACGCTTTGTTAATGGAGATGGTTTCTGATGTTGCTTTTAACAGCAGGGTAAAGCTTGTTAATAAAGCCGGATTGATATTTATAAGCTTAGACCGTGATAAAATTATTACAGCAATTCGCAATATTATTGATAATGCCTTAAAATACTCAACTGAGGGAGTTGAGGTAGTAATTGAAGATGCAGCTGCTAATGTATTAATATCCGTTAGTGATAGGGGTCCGGGTATTCCTGAAGACAGCCTTAAATATATTTTTGAACCATTCTATAGGGTAGATCCCTCAAGGTCTAAGAAGACCGGCGGATTCGGGCTGGGGCTATCGATCAGCAAAAGAATTATTGATGCTCATGAAGGGAAAATTTCGATAGAAAGCAAATCCGGTGAAGGAACGAAAGTTAAGATTTATTTGAAAAAGAATTGAGGGGTTTACCAGCAGATAAAAACACAAGCAAATCTCTTAATTCAGAGAAGTATTCTATTTTAGTATCGCCGTAAATATTATTCCATATTATCCTGTTATGTTTTCCATGCATGAGATTAATAAGCCGTGCAGCCCTTGATTTAAAGGCACCTATGATAACAGGAATTTGTTTTTCAGCTGAAGTAAAATTTTCGGTTCTTTCGAAAATTAATATTCCATGAAATTCATTCGGAAATATCCTGAAATCACCCAGCGTGCAATTTGCAAATTTTGAGGGTAATTCCTTCCATGCTTTTAAAAGTATTTTCCCCTCTGTTTTTTCTGTAAATCCTTCTTCAGTTAATTTGCAGAAATAATTCTTTTTCTCACGGGTCTTTATTGTGATATAATGGATGAAGTACCCATCAATCCTGAAATCATGGACACCATGCGAAATATCCCGTATTACGTTAGGCTTAACAAGGAATGTCATTAAGCAAATATAGCTATTACCGTGGCTTTATGCCTAACGTTAAAAGGGTATCTTTACTAATTTTTGCTATATACTACTATTTTTATTAGTTATATGGCTTAAAAATTAAAGCGCACCTTTAAAACAGTCGTTAATTTTCTTTTATTTTTTAAATATTTTTCTGAGCTTCGTAAACAGCCATAGCTGAAATTTTAACAATATCATCCACGTAACTTTCGGGGCCGACTGTATATACAGGTTTATTAAATCCCAGAAGAAAAGGACCTATTGCAACAGCATTACCAAGACTTTGCAGCATTTTATAGCCAATATTAGCTGAGGTTAAGTCAGGGCATATTAAAATGTTAGCTTTCTCTTTTAATTTAGAAAATGGATATAAATCATTTAAAATATCCGGGGTTAATGCTGTAAGGGCATCTACTTCTCCATCAATTATTAAGTCAGGGTATTTTTGCTTTAACAGATTGGTTGCACGCTGTACTTTGTCCGATATTGGGTGTTTAGTACTGCCAAAATTGCTAAATGAAAGCATTGCTACCCTGGGTTCGATTTCAAACTGCTTCACTTTTTCAATAACCAGTGACGTGATTTCAACTAGTTCTTCTGCGTTCGGTTCGATGTTTATTGTTGCATCAGCAATAAAAATGGTCTCGTTCTTGAATAACAACATATGGAGCCCGGCGATTCTTCTTACACCTTCGCTTGTTCCAATAATTTGTAATGCAGGTCTTACAGTATCGGCATAACGCCTGGTCAAACCGGCAATCAGCCCGTCTGCTCGACCTTCCTTTACCATTAACATACCGAAAATATAAGGTGTTTTAACCAGTCGTCGCGCATCAGGTATTGTGAGTCCTTTTCGTTGTCTCGTATTGTATAATACGTCAACAAAATGATTATAATCCTGGGACATCAACGGATCTATGATTTCAACATGAGAAAGTTCTACGCCAAGTTCAGCTGCTTTTTTACGAATTATGTCTTCGTTTCCAAGCAGTATGGGTTTGGCAATTTTTTCATCAATAACAATTTGTGCAGCGCGTAGTATCTTTTCTTCTTCCCCTTCAGGAAATACTATGCGTTTAGGGGAAGCCTGAGCTTCATTGATAAAGAATCTTGTTACCTGGTATGTTCGTCCAAGTCTCGATTCAAGCTGGTAAACATATTCATCGATATCTTTAAACGGTTTTCTTGCCACACCCGTTTGTATTGCTGCTTTGGCAACTGCCGGAGCTTCCCAAAGAAGTACTCTCGGGTCAAAGGGTTTAGGAATAATATAATCTTTTCCGAATTTTATTTGTTTACCTCCATATGCTCTTAAAACATGGTCAGGGACATCTTCTTTAGCCAGCGATGCAAGTGCATAAGATGCAGCAATTTTCATTTCATCATTTATTATTTTTGCCCTTACATCAAGTGCTCCTCTGAAAATAAACGGAAAACCCAGTACATTATTAACCTGGTTGGGATAATCTGAGCGGCCGGTTGCCATAATTAAATCATCTCTGACACTTTTTGCATCCTCGTATGTGATTTCCGGATCGGGATTTGCCATGGCAAATATTATTGGATTATCAGCCATCGATTTAACCATATCCTTCGTTACAATATCTTTAACTGAAACGCCGCAGAAAACATCAGCCCCTTTCATTGCATCTGCCAGGCTTCTTTTTTCGGTCTCAGCAGCAAAATACTCTTTGTATGGATTCATACCATTCTTTCTGCCTTTATATACTATCCCTTTAGTATCCACAAGCAGCATATTCTCTCTTAAGACACCTAGACTTTCATAGAGTTTTGCACATGCAATTCCGGCAGCACCAGCACCGCTGAAGACTACTTTAATTTCCTGTATTTTTTTCTTTACGATCTCGATTGCATTTAGTAATGCAGCACCGCTGATAATTGCAGTTCCATGCTGGTCGTCATGGAATACCGGAATGTTCATAGTTTCCTTTAATTTCTCTTCGATATAAAAACATTCGGGTGCTTTTATATCTTCAAGGTTAATACCACCGAACGTTGGTTCTAAAAGCTGTACAGCTTTGATGAATTCATCAGGGTCGTGTGTATCAAGTTCTATATCGAAAACATCTATATCAGCAAAACGTTTAAACAGAATACCTTTTCCTTCCATCACAGGTTTTCCGGCTAATGCCCCAATATCGCCAAGGCCAAGCACGGCAGTTCCATTCGAGATTACAGCGACTAAATTACCTTTGGCGGTATATCTGTATGCATTTTCTTCGTTAGAATGGATTTCAAGACAGGGTTCTGCAACTCCAGGTGTATAAGCAAGTGATAATTCACGTTGAGTAGTACATGGCTTAGTGGATGTAACTTCAATTTTCCCCGGGCGCCCCATTTCATGGTAATTTAAAGCGTCCTCTTTGCGTATCATTAGATTCTCCTTTTTTTTATAAATTTATATTGTAAAAATAATACTTAAGATACTTAAATAGTATGAATGAATATTAACAATATAATTTTCCGATACCTATAAGAATAATTTAACAGCGTAAACAGATGTTACATATGTGTATTAAGCACTTCAGTTTGCAGTCACCATCCTTATTACACCTTTTTTCCGCCAGACAGAGGCAGGCTGAAAAAAATGATTAGGTGATAAAATCTCGTTTTTATCACCTTTACTAAATGAAAAGTTCTGCACTTGCGGGTATTAACTTGCCAGCCCAAAAATTTGGGGTTGTCTCAAAAGTGTTTTTGTATCTGTAGCCTTTATAGCTGCGTTGCAATTTTCTTGCATAATCGCAACTATGAAAGTTGCGGTTACAGTTTGTTAGCAAGAAAATTGCCTTTTGAGACAACCCCTTTGACGCAGGAGGGGGGTATAAATAAAAAATCGGAAATAACATGTGTTATTTTCTTTTTTGAATATATTTTTCAAAATTCAGTTAAGTTTTGACATAAGTCACACCTCACAATGCAAATGTATTATAAACAGCTATTATTTTTCCTTTAGTATTTTTAAAAAGCCATAAAAAATTATGTTATTTCTATTCATAATTTAACAATAGCTTGTTATCTTTGCCTTTACTATGTATCAAATCAGTTTAATATTACACGTTCTTGCTGCGGGTGTGTGGGCTGGGGGTCATCTTATTTTGTCTATAATTTACCTGCCTCGTGCTTTAAAGGAAAAAAATTTTGAAATTATCCGTCAATACGAAGTCAGGTATGAAAAAATCGGTATACCGGCTTTGATTATTTTAATTGCTACGGGTTTATTTCAATCCTTTCGTCTTATTCCAAATTTTTTTGATTGGTTTAAGCATACATATTTTGTCCCGATTAATATTACACTAAAATTATTTTTGCTGATTATAACACTTTTGCTTGCACATCATGCAAGATTCAGGATAATACCTAAATTATCGAATGAAAACTTAACGGGGCTTGCGGTTCATATAATTTCTGTGACTGTAATCGCAGTACTTATGGTAATAGTAGGTGTCAGTTTCCGTTTCGGAGGATTGTTCTAGGATTTGTTAATCAATAAAATGAATCATATTGACACCCAATTTATGAGATGAAACTCCAGTTTCATACCGGATAACTTGTGATTCATGCCCATTTTTTATTATATCAACTTTATTAAGGAGTAAAAATGAAAAATACAATAAACTGGTTCGAGATACCGGTAAAAGATTTCGAGAGGGCAAAGAAATTCTACTCGACAATACTTGACTTTGACATGAAAGAGGAGCAGATGGGACCCTTCAGGATGGGTTTTCTACCATACGAACAAGGAGCTGTAAGCGGGGCAATTTGCCACGGTGAAGGGTATGAACCTTCTGCATCCGGTACCTTAGTGTACCTGAATGCCGAAGGTATTATGGATGATATTTTAAGCAGAATTGAACCTGCCGGCGGTAAAATTGTTTTACCCCGAACAAACATAACTCCTGAAATAGGTGATATGGCAATGTTCATGGATCCTGAAGGCAATAAAATTGCACTTCATACACCCGTAAAATAATAATGAATATGTAAGCTCCCGCTGTTGCGGGAGCAAAGCTTTATGGTCTTCTCTCCCAAACAGGGGTTGCAAACGGATCGCCTGTATTAGATTCCAGTTCTAATTTATTATCGCTGATGATTTTCAATACCAGTGTTCCATGCTGCATTATTGTCCCTTTGGGTACATCAGCCCAAATCACGTTGACTTTATCTCCAACAATTGTTCCATAGGCAACGTTTGACCATGAGGGTGAAGTAGCATTTTCTTCGCCGTACCATAGAATTTGGTTATCTATCTGACGGATATAATAAATTCCGCCGCCGCCGTCATAGGCACCGGTTAAATTATACCCGGTTACGGGAATGTCATCTTTTGGCTGAGCTATGACTGATAACGGTAGTAATACTAAAACAAGTAAAGATAAAAATATTTTTTTCATTTTGTGTTAATGTTATAATTATGTATATGGTTAATTGACACACAAATATAACAAACTTAAACGAAAAACAATATTGTTAAATAATTACTTTTTTAATGGTTTAAGTTGGATTACAAGTGGTAGTGATTGAAAACTTTAAACAGTTACCTGATTACTTGAGAAAAGGTTTATATGATTTACTATATAAAAGAGGCTGTAACAAATTATGTCACAGCCTCTTAATATTTTGCAAAATTAAATCACTTTATTAGCACCATCCGCTTCACATCACTAAATTGACCAGCCTCTATTTTATAAAAATATACACCACTTGATAAACTAATTCCATTAAACAAAAACGAATGTGTCCCTGCTATTTTTAATTCTGTAATTGAATACACAACCCTGCCTGTAATATCATAAACTGTAAATTTCACTACACCCTCAAATGGCAAATCATATTTTATTGTTGTTACAGGATTAAACGGATTAGGGTAATTCTGATAAAGCTTAAAACTTTGGGGAATCTCATGGTTGTTAGATGAAATTCCTATCGGGTCAACATACACATGGAATTTCCAGTGGCCGCGTGGTGCTGTAATCGGTTTACTGAAGTATTTGCCGGTTGTTGTTCTTGCTTTTATGTAATAAAATACATCCAGTCCGGCTGATTGTGCAGGCATGTTAACTGTCCAGTTTTGTCCGGATGAATTTGTCATAACAAGTTTATTGTATCCCTGTGAAGTATCGGTAGTCCAGTATACGAAAGCAGAATCTATTCCATGCCTGTTCTTTATGTTAGCATCTGCCGTATAGTAATTTACTTGTGTAGTTACATCCTGTAAACGTGCATGGTAAATGAGAACAGGGTCCCGTGTCCCAATTTCCTTCGTGATGCAGTGTATTGCTCCGCCTGCCGGTATAATTGCATTGCAGTCATAACCTATTACATTATAACCCGGCATGTTATCGCGGTAAATTCTTAATGCAGTTGTATCCAGAGGTAAATTATAAATAGGAACCAGAACCGTTTTATTGCATATAAGGGAGTTTGTATATGTCAGATAGTCAGAGTTAGGAGGATACTGCCCGTTTATATCAGGCGGCATGGGTATTCTGACAATCTTATACGGTCTGCCATAACAGTTAAGGTAATTGTTTTGAATGAACTGGATATTTGCTTCTATCTGCGGACCATCAGCCACTCCGGTGGGGTACTGCCCAACCAGCAGAGTTTCTTCATCAAGCAGTTTCATATGCATATCGATGTGATGAATACCGTCATAAGGTAAAACCGTCATTCTTATCATTTTGCCAATTTGTATTCCGCAAAATCTGAAGAGAATTGAATCTATATGAGCAGGAGAATGCCAGCTGTTTTCCATTTCAATCAATTTCGAGGCAAATCCTGTACCGAATCCATCTACCATAAAATTGCCTCCGGTGTGTGCAAGGCTATCTTGCCCTGATATTGCCTGATAAAGAGGTAATGACCATCTTGAAGCCAGAACTGCAGGAATGTTATCGTCATTCGGACGCGGGCGGTTGTATTTAAAATCTACGATTCCAAGAGTATCACCCGTTATAGTGTAAACGCACCACGGACCGTAATCCCTTGACCAGACAGAATTATATGGAGCAATGATAAAGGCAACATTCGTTAACGAAACACCTCCGCTTGTTAAATATGATTTTACTGAATTAGAATCACTGCAAATTATCCAGACCATACCTTCTTCCTGTGCAGCATCAACAATTTGTCTGAGTAAAAAAGTATATGAAGTCCATGTCATAATAATTCCATCGAGTTCTTCCCATTCAGCCATAGTTCGGACCGGGGTTGCAGGCGGGAAGGCATTAACCGGTGGTAAACTTATGTAATTATTACCTATTAGTATTTCTTCTGGTGTTAGGTAAACCGGTAAATTTCTGTCTTGCGTTAATAAGTTTCCGGCAGTTATAAAGAAAAGGAGAAAGAGAATAAATTTCTTCATTTCATTTGAATGTAAATTGAAAAGTGAACTGCAACTTACTTAAAAATGATAATCTTTTCAATAATTGTAACTTAGTTTTAATTATCTTGATATTACTTTAATGTTAGTTTATTTTTAATATATTATATACTTCTGGATTTTATTTATGTATTTTGATTATATTACTGAAAATTTGTTAAATCTTAAGGCAAAGGTTTCAGAAGTTTGTGTAAAAGCAGGACGTAATCCTGATGAAATCGGAATTGTTGCAGTAAGCAAAACATTTCCGCATGAAGCAATAAAAGCTGCTTTTGAATCGGGCCAGGCAGATATAGGTGAAAACAGGGTGCAGGAACTGACGGGAAAATATGAGGTGCTTCGCGATATACCTGTGAAATGGCATCTAGTGGGGCATTTACAATCGAATAAGGTAAAATATATCGCTCCGTTTATATATCTCATTCATTCTCTTGACAGCATAAAGCTGGCATATGTTATAGAAAAGGAAGCGGAGAAGAACAATAGAACAATTGATTGTTTAATACAGGTAAACACTTCACACGAGGAACAGAAATCCGGTTGTGAACCTGACGAGGTTTTAAGTATTGCACAAGCGGTATCAGGACTTGCACATGTCAGATTGAAAGGATTAATGACAATTGCAAAGATTATTCTCGATGAAGCGTCAGAGGAAGAAAGAAAAATAGTTAGAGATAATTACAGGACTCTAAGAAATATTTTTGAGGAACTAAAATCACTTGGTTTACCCAATACAGAAATGAAATATCTTTCAATGGGTATGACGGCGGATTTTGATATAGCAATAGAAGAGGGTTCAAACATGATAAGGATCGGAACAGCAGTTTTCGGAAGACGAAATTAATATTATAACCAATAAGTCTCAAAACAGGAGGGAAAATGAGACTCTCAGCACTCGATATTAAAAAGCAGGAATTTAAAAAATCAATTAGGGGGTATGATGTAGGAGAGGTTGAAGCATACCTTGATACTGTGTCAAAAGAAGTGGAACAGTTATACCGGGAAAACCAGCAGCTAAAAGAGAAAATTGAGAACCTTGAAAAAGAAGCTGCTGAGTTTAAAAATGAGATTAGTGTTTACAAAGAAAATGAAAAAACGTTTCAGAAAGCTATCGTAAAATCACAGGATATGGCAGAGGAGGTTCTGGAAAATGCCAAAAAGCGGGCAGAACTGATTTTGCAGGAAGCAGAGATACTTGCATCTAAAACCAGGCTTTCTGCAAAAGAGGAAATTATAAATCTCAAACAAGAGTTAGACGACTTAAGGGTTAAAACTGAGAATATTATTGACGAGGTGAAGAACTTTTTAATCGAAAAACTTAATTCGGTTGATGAATATTCCCGTAACCGCCGGATTATTCGCCTGGAATCTGATGTAGATCAGCTTACCGATGTTTCAAATCCGCAGCCGGAAACGCCGCCCGATTACGGGATGGACCTTAATATCGACGAATCGAAATGATAATGTAACTGTTTTTATGAGGAATAGCCGGCAAAAAGATGGTGCGTTACTATCGGAATCGGTTGAATACATACTTAAAAAGATAAATGGATTTTCTCCCGAAATCGGGATTATACTGGGTACAGGTCTTGGCGGTCTTGTAAAAGATGTTAATATCAGGTATGAGATAGAGTATAACAATATTCCTCATTTCCCGGTTTCAACAGTAGAATCACACCACGGGAATCTGATATTCGGAGAGATATCAGGTAAAAATTCAGTTATTATGCAGGGCAGGTTTCATTACTATGAAGGATATTCAATGTACGAGGTAACTTACCCGGTAAATGTGATGAATTCAATTGGAGTGAAAACGCTGTTAGTTTCAAATGCATGCGGTGCGGTTAATCCGTTCTATAAAAAAGCTGACCTTATGATAATGAAAGACCATATTAATTTCTTTTTCGATTCACCTGTAAATGGTACCGATTTTCTAAAACACAGTAACAGGAAAATTTATGATGATTATCTGATTTCATTAGCTGAAGAGACAGCTTTAGAATTTGAAATTCCTGTTCAAAAAGGGGTATATTTTGCTCTTAGAGGACCCACACTTGAAACAGTTTCAGAATACAGAATGGTCAGGAAGTTTGGTGCAGATGTTGTGGGAATGTCAACTATCCCCGAAGCCCTGGTTGCTTCAACAAATTCATTCAGGACGCTTGGCTTATCAATAGTAACCGATGTTGGCTTACCCGATTCTCTGAAACCCGCAGTTATTTCGGAAATACTTGAAGCAGCTGCCGAGGCAGAGCCAAAACTGACATTATTAACTAAAAAAGTTATCGAAAAAATTAAATGACTATTCAAAAGAAAAGAATTACAGAGTCGGTAAATTATATTCTCCCGCGTAATCCGTTTAAGGACAAAATTGACCTTGCTTTAATAACCTATTATAATCCTGCGTTTCTTAAATTATTTAAAATACGCGAGCGTATTGGATACGAATTCATTCCGCCCGGGTTTGAAAGCGAAGGTAAGGATGATGAAGGCGAATTAATATTTGCAGAGGAATTTAAGACAAAGCGAAAATTATTAATTTTAAACGGCAGGTTTCATTACTATAACGGTTACACTATGCGTGAAACCGCACATTATATTTACATACTGAAAGCACTTGGGGTTAAAACTGTTATACTAGTTGGAGAAGCCGGGCATTTAAATCCGCGGTTTCAAACGGGGGGTGTATCATTTATTTATGACCACATAAATTTAATGGGCGATAATCCCTTAATCGGTGAAAATGACGATTCGCTAGGACCAAGATTCCCCGATATGAGTAATGCTTATGATAAAAAGCTGTACACTAAAGCTGAACATTTGTTAATTGAGAATAAATTCAGATTCTATCCCTCTGTATATCTCGGAATACCGGGACCCGAAACCGAAACCGAAGCTGAATGCAGGTTTTACCGTGATATTGGCGCCGATGTTCTTGGTTACTCGCTTGTTCCTGAAAATATTGCTGCAGTACATGCAGGTTTGAAAGTAATTGCATTTGGAATGATTACCAGAGAACTTGTTGCTGACAGATTAGTAGAAATTTCAGAAGAGGAAAAAAACAGGAACAGGCTGAAAGCAGAAAAAGAATTTGGAAAAATATTACCAAAGATTGTTGGAATATTATAATATTGAGTTTGTTAATTTTTCATTGAAATTAAATAAATAATATAAACTGAAAGGATTAATATTATGAAAAAAAATGTAGGTGCTGCAGATAAGATTATCAGGTTAATACTGGCAGTAATTTTTGCCATTCTCTATTTTACAAATGTAGCAGCAGGAACCTTGGGCATAATACTGCTTATACTTGCAATAATGTTATTATTAACCAGTGTTATTAGTTTTTGTCCTCTTTATTCACCTTTTGGTTTTAACACATGTAAAATAAAGAAGGAAGAACCGTCTTAAGAAGATAATAAATATATTTTGTATTATATTATCTTGAGATTTAAAACTGTGTAAAATCTATGCATAGTTTTGGTAAGATATTAATACTCATTGGTGCTATTTTTTTATTTGCCGGTATTGTGCTGATGTTTTTACCGAAACTTAACTTTTTTGGAAAGCTGCCCGGGGATATAGAAATTAGGAAACAAAATTTTACATTTTATTTCCCTATTGTTACCTCCATTGTAATTAGCATTATTTTAACATTTATCTTCTGGTTAATAAATTTTTTTACACGTAAATAATGACTTCACTATCCGAATTATTAAAAACAAAAAGCATTGTTGTACTCGATTCTGCAATGGGAACCGAGCTTGAAAGACTTGGTGAGGATATAACACTGCCGTTATGGAGTGCGAGAGCACTTATAAACAGTCCTGATACAATAAGAATGATTCATATAAAGAATATCGATAACGGTGCCAATATTATTACAACCAACACCTTTCGTACACAAAAACGGATATTTGAAAAGGCAAAATACCATTTTAATGACTTAAGTTTTCACGAAACAGCAAAAGAATTAACCCAGCTTGCTGTAGATATTGCAAAAGATGCAGTAATGCTTTCGAATGAAAATACCTTAATAGCCGGCTGTATTGCACCGCTGGAGGATTCGTATGATACGCAAACTCAGCTCGATACCGATACAATTTGCACAGAACAGTATGAACATATAAAAAATCTTGTAGAGGCTGAGGTTGATATTCTAATAGCAGAAACACTGAATAACATCCGTGAAATTTCTGCTGTACTTAACCAGATACATAAGTTTGATAAAGAGTATATTATAAGCATACTTCCTAAAAACGAGAATGCTTTATATTCAGGTGAGAAACTTGAAGATGCCGTAAAGATTATCGAGAAATATTCCCCTAAGGTGCTTTCAATAAATTGTATTCATCCTACATTGGTTGAACCAATAGTTAATCGATTAAAACAGCTTACATCACTCCCATTGGGCGTGTATGCTAATATAGGTGACCCTGCGAAATTCGATTCAGGTGAATTTGAAAGAAATGTTTCTGTGGATGAGTATTACAGATACGCAAAACGATGGAAAGAAATAGGTGTAAAAATGATAGGCGGCTGCTGCGGAACAACTCCGGATTATATTAAAGTATTGAATAAACTGAAATAGAATTATTAAATTCTCTATATTATTTATTTTATATTTGATATTTATTACCAGTAAATATGTAATATTTTTCGATTGAAACATTCATGTATTCATGTTTTTCAAGCGAAAGCTGGAAACCAATCATACTGTATTAGTGATTTACTGCTATGCTTCTATATTAGCCAGCAAAAAGAAATTGAATATGTAAATGTTAATTTATTAAATGCCTTTTTTACATAAAGTATCACTTTATGATACTATCATATTTTATAGACTAATTATTATTGTAAAACACTTTAATTTTTTCAATTGATAATTTTAACCATTAGGTTGATATTTTAAAAACTATAAAAAAAGGATTTATAATGCCTGAGCAGGAACAAAAGTTAAAATCGCTTCAAATAGCTATTGACCAGATCGAGAAATCACACGGGAAGGGCTCAATTATGCGTCTTGGAAACGGCGTGGTAACAAAGATAGATTCTATTTCAACGGGTTCAATTTCGCTTGATGCAGCCCTCGGCGTAGGGGGTATTCCAAGAGGAAGAATATCGGAGATATACGGACCCGAATCGTCAGGGAAAACCACAATTTGCCTTCATGCAATAGCAGAAGCACAAAGAAAAGGTGGGCTTGCTGCATTTATCGACACAGAACATGCAATGGATACTGCCTATGCAAAAAAGCTTGGTGTTGATATTGCCAATCTTCTCATTTCACAGCCGGAATACGGCGAGCAAGCTTTGGAGATAGTAGAAACACTTGTCCGCAGTAATGCGCTCGATATTATTATAGTCGATTCGGTTGCAGCATTAACACCGAGAGCGGAAATTGAGGGTGAAATGGGCGACTCACACATGGGTTTGCAGGCAAGACTCATGTCACAGGCATTGCGTAAGCTTACTGCAGCAGTAGCAAAATCGAATCTTGCACTAGTATTTACAAACCAGCTCAGGGAAAAAATAGGCATTATGTTCGGTAATCCCGAAACTACTACAGGCGGAAAAGCATTAAAGTTTTATGCTTCTATCAGAATGGATATACGCAAGGTTGCCACTATTAAAGATGGTTCGAATATAATCGGTAACAGAACAAAAGTTAAGGTTGTAAAAAATAAAGTTGCACCGCCATTTAAAGAAACCGAATTTGACATAATTTACAACGAAGGAATATCAAAAATAGGTGACCTTGTTGATACAGCGGTTAATCTTGAAATAATTCAAAAATCCGGTGCATGGTTCTCATACCAGGGCAACCGTATGCAGGGCAGAGACGGGGTTAAGCAGGTTATTATTGAAAATCCGAAGCTTCTTAAACAGCTTGAGAAAGAAGTAAAAACTCAGCTCGGTATTCCAATGGAACAGACTGAAGAAACCGAGAAAAAAAGCAACGATAAAAAGAAATAATTGTAACAATATTCAAACCTGACCCCGAGGACTCGGGGTCAGGTTTTTTAAGTATATTCGTCTGACGACTTGAAGTCGTAGGACGATATAAAACTACTTAATTAATAGCATCTTCTTTGTATCAGTGTAATTATCTGTAAAAATCTTATAAACATAAATACCGCTTGCAAGTTTTGAACCGTCGAACTGTACATTGTAATAACCTGCTTCTTTATACTCATTAACAAGTATCGCCTCTTCCTGCCCTAAAATATTGAAAACAGAAATTTTTACAAAAACGGATTGAGGTATTGTGTATTTAATTGTTGTAACTGGATTAAAAGGATTTGGGTAATTTTGCTTCAGTAAATAAGTATTAGGAATTTCTTGATTGTTTTTATTTCCGTTATTATTTTAAGATTCCGGACCAAAAGAATCACCACAGCTCGATGAATATTTTAACGTTACATAAGATGCATCTCCTGGACTAGAGCAAGAATACGGATAACTATTTCCAGTAACATAAGAATTTCCGTAACTATCAACTGCTACATCTATAGAATAATCATCATTATCGCCATCAAAGGATGCATACCATATCTGGCTACCATCTTTATTATACTTAATTGTAAGATAATCTTTACAAAGGCTTTCAGCGTCTAAGAATACAGAGCCAGTGACAAATACATTTTCTGATTGATCAACTGCTATTGACATAAGATTACTATAATAATCGAATGTATTAGGCCAGCCATTAACTACATTTCCGCTATTATCATATCTAATTGTTTTACCATATCCTTCATCACTTGAACCGGTTACGAAAATATCAATAGTGTAAGAGTTAGGTCCTTCTCCTATATTTCTTCTATATATTTCGATTGCATTACTAGTCCCACTTTGAGCATAATTTACCCAAGTCAGCCCGCCTAATGTGTTATAACGTAATACAGTAATATAATCTCCGCTTATACCGGCGACATAGACACCTTGACCTATATAAACAGCCAAATCGTTTCCATTTTCAGTTGTGTTATTTCTGTCATATCTTGCCAGCCATAATCTGGAACCGTCATCCGGGTCATAAGCTATCGTAACAATATCGTTCCCCGTTCCTGTGCTATCACTTGTACCTGTTACAAAAACTGTCCCATTACTTCCTATTTTAATAGAACTTGCAAAGTCATTACCATTTGTTGAGCAATTATATCGGGAAGACCATAATTCATAGCCATCGCTTGCACGATACTTTATAGTAGCATAATCTTGGTTAGTTCCATTACCGGTACTCACTCCTGTTACATAAGCATTTCCATTGGCATCTATAGCTATCTTTAAGGCATTATCATTGCCATGTCCAGGGCCATCGTAAGTATTTGCCCATTCAAATTCCCCATCATCTTTATATTTTAATGTTACAAAATCGCTTCCATGATTAGTAGTGAAAATTCTTCCTGTGACATAAATGTAAGTGTTTTCTCCGTCAAAATATGTAGCAATTGAATACCCTTGGCTTTCATCATCATAATTTGGATGACCTTCATTTGGATACATCCTTACCCAATGCCGCTCGCCATTCGAATAATACTTCACTGTTTGGATAGGTGTAAATTGATATGCATGGTCACTCATTCCCGTTACATATACATTATTTTGGTTATCTAATGCTATTGACATTACGTCGCTATTACCATCATATTCATCATTATAATAAGCAGTCCAAAGCGGGTCTATTTGTGAGAATAAGTTATAATAAGTAAAAAAGAAAAAGATCACTGTAAGAATGAAGTTTTCATTTTTATTCTCCATTTCTAAATTAAAGGTTTAACGAAATTTCATAATAAATATTATATTTGTGTAATTGTATTTAGTAAAATATACTTAAAATATAAAGGCAGGCACAAAAAGGGTTCAATAATTTACTATACGAAATTATTAATTATAATTTAGCATCCAGCATATTATAATTTCCTTTTATCTGTAAAAGCAGTGGGCCTGCCTTATATACTTTTTAAAGCTATTTAATTAAAATCATACATTTTGATTGTATAAATTTATCACTAACAAGTTGGTATAAATAAACCCCGCTTGGATAATCTAATCCGTTAAAATCAACTTCATAAGTTCCGGACAGCAATTTCTGATTAACAATAGTTGTTATTAACCTACCTAAAACGTCATACACAGTAAGCTTAACATCAGCAGGTTTTGTAATTTGAAATCTTATTTTTGAATTTGAATTGAAAGGGTTTGGATAGTTTTGCAGTAATTCGAAATTCAAAGGAATATTTTCACTTAATTTTTTAATTCCAACAAGCTGCGAATACTTTACTGTACACATTCTATTAATACCCTTTCCGCTTAAATAAACA
>CAYWTS010000011.1:0-51126 GCA_964461265.1 uncultured Ignavibacteriales bacterium | reverse complement strand
CAAGAATTGCATCTGTAATTTTTTGTTTTATAATACCGACTTTTTTGCCCGGCTGGAGGTTACAGATACGCATAATTTCATCACCCCTTACAGGCGGCTGGAAATTACGGATTCGGTCGCGTTCTTCAACTTCATTAATACGCTTTTCGACCCTGTCGAAGTTCGAAAGGAATTTTTTAATTTTATTCAGGTCTTTTGACGTAATATCGGCACGGCACAGAAGCATAAGGTCTTCAATATCATCACCCGCTTCAAATATCAGCCTGCGGATGGCAGAGTCGGTTACGCCTTTTTCAGCAAGGGCTATGGGTCTTAAATGCAGGCGTATAAGCTTTTTAAGGTAAGGCTCTTTATCAAGCGGAAGCCTAAGCTTCCTGAAAATTTTCCTTTGCCAACGTGCACCAAGCTCCTCGTGTCCGTGGAAAGTCCAGCCGATGCCTTCAACAAACTTTTTTGTGGGCGGCTTGGCAATATCATGCATTAATGCTGCAAAACGCAGCCATAAGTTATCTGATTTCATGGCAACGTTATCTAATACCTGCAATGTGTGGTGAAAAACGTCTTTGTGATGAAAATCCTTACGCTGCTCAACTCCCTCCAGGTTCGCGACTTCCGGGAATATCACTTCCATAACACCTGTTTCCTGAAGGATGTTTAATCCTGTTGAGGGTTTAGGTGAGGCAAGTATTTTCAGAAATTCATCGGTAATTCTTTCCTGTGAAACGACCTGTTTGCTTTCTGTTATTCTAAGTCTGTATCTCATCTCTTTCATGGCATCAAGTGTACGGGGATGAACGGTAAATTGAAGCTGTGAAGCAAACCTTGCAGCACGCATTATTCTAAGCGGGTCGTCATCGAAGGTTTTTAACGGTTCAAGCGGTGTTCTGATTATTTTGTTTTCAATGTCTTGTAATCCGCCGAATCTGTCAATAATCTCATTAGAAATGCTGGTTAAAGGAACCGCCAGTGTATTTATTGTAAAATCACGCCTTGATAAATCATCATCAAGTCCGGTAAATGTTACAACAGGTTTACGTGAGTCTTTACTATAACTTTCTTTCCGTGCCGAGGCAAACTCGATTTTCAAATCATCAAGTTCCAGCAGTGCTGTACCGAATCTTTTATAAACCGCACTTAGCTTGGTTCCGAATTCATGAGCAATAAGCTCGGCAAAAGCTGCACCGTCACCTACGACTGTTATGTCAATGTCCATACATGGCTTCACCAGAATCATATCTCTTACAAAGCCGCCAACAAGATATGCTTCCGCATTATTTGCTTCAGCTATTGCACGGATCTTATTTAATTCTTTGTATTTAAAAAAATCAGGCAAGTTTATGAATGAATGATTAAATTGTTGATTTTATCAGCTACTTCAAGGGCTGCAATGCCTTCTTCAAGTGTTACAGCTGGTTCTGTATTGTTCAATATGCAATCGAAAAATACTTTCAGTTCTTCCTTAATCGGGTTTATTTCCTCGTTCATTTGTGTTTCAGGCTGAAGGTAAATTATTTTTTTGTTTTCATTCAGCGGAAAAGACATCGATGCAGAATGTTCGGTTTTGGAATCTATAAGAGTAAACACCTCTGATTTATTATTAAGAAAATCTATAGAAATATATGTATCGGGCTGGAAAATCCTCATTTTCCTCATTTTTTTCAGTGAAATCCGGCTCGATGTAATGTTAGCTACGCATCCGTTTTCAAAGCTAATTCTTGCATTTGCGATATCGGTTGAACCGGAGATTACTTTTACTCCGTTCGCCTGAATATCCCTTATTGGTGATTTTACAAAATGTAAAATTATGTCAAGGTCGTGTATCATGAGGTCTTGTATTACCGATACATCGGTTCCCCTCGGATTGAACTGTGCCAGGCGGTGAGATTCTATAAACATTGGCTCAATTCTATAACCGGCAAGCGAGGCGAGCGCAGGATTAAACCGTTCTACATGCCCTATCTGAATTTTTATATTTTTGTCTTGTGCAAGTCCGAGTAATTTAACAGCTTCTGTATGAGATTCTGTAACAGGCTTTTCGATAAAAAGATTAATGTCTTTCCGAAGTGCCATCTGTGCTATCGGGAAATGAGCGGACGTTGAACTGACAATTATCAGGGTGTTGATTTTATCAAACATTTCTTCCAACGACGCATAACATTTAACATTGTTCTCCCTGCTTAGTTTTTCGGATTTAGAAATGTCAATATCATATACACCGGAAAAAAATACACTGCTGTTTTCGCGTACGATTTCATTTAATAAGCGGCAATGTATTTTTCCCAGATGTCCGCACCCGGCTAAACCGATATTTAATTTTTTGTTTGTCATAATTTATCTTAAATCAATGCTTACCCTGTGCATTATGAACACACCCAATACAGTAAGTGCGCCGCCAATCGCAAAGTAAACCGAAATATGTTCGGACAGAAATATAATTGAAAATAATACTGTAAGCAGTGGAGATAAGTTACCTAATGTTGTTAATCTGCTTATTGCTATTGTTTTTAATGCATAATACCAGATAAAGTAGGTTAAGTAAGCAACAAACACGGTTAGATAAAGGTATCCTATGATTCCCTTGTAAGTTATCAAGCTGAGATCAAGATTGTGAACATCAAAAATGAACATTGGAACAAAGCACAAAGTGCCGAAGAGAAAAACAAACGTATTCACTTTTAATGCCCCGTATTTATCTATTAACTCTTTACCAAGAGAAAGATACAGTGAAAAAGTTAAAACTGCTCCCACTAGCAATGCATCACCGACGAGGACTTTTAAACCCATCCCGGTTTCTGTTAATCCTTCGTAAAAAACAAAGAAAATACCTAATACTGTAAGTAAAATTGCAGCAAGCTTTTTCGGGTAAAATGTTTCTGTTTTTCTGTAAACTGCAACTATGTAAGCGAAAACGGGATTCAGAGAATATATTATACCAGAATGTGAGGCATAAGACATTTTGACGCCTGTAAGGAATGAAAACTGGTTTAGAGGTATGCATAAAATCCCCAGCAGCATAAGCATTGGGTAATCTTTTTTATCGAAACTCAGCTTAACTTTCCTGATTTTTAAAGTTACATAAAATAAAACAGCAGCAACGCCAAATCTTAAAAAGCCCAGTGATATTGGTGATACTTCAGCAACAGTGATCTTCGCGAATATCGGAGTGAAGCACGCTGCCAGAGTAATAAACACCAGCAGCATCAGATTTTTCATTCAGTCTTTTGTTCCGGTATTTTTTCTGTAACCTTAGCTTTGAGCTCTTTTAATTTTGCCTTTGTCTTTTTTTGTTTTTTCCTGTGTTTGTAGGTTACCTTTTTTAGTTTTTTATTCATAGATAAAAATAATTTAAGATTTGTTCATCCTGCATCTTTACCCGCAAAATGAATTTAATTAGTTAACTTTTAAGCTATTGTTATTGATTTATCCATATAGACGTCCTGGATTGCGTTCAGCAGTTTCACACCCTCACTCATATCTTTCTGGAAAGCCTTCCTGCCCGAGATTAAACCTGTGCCTCCAGCCCGTTTATTTATTACTGCGGTTCTGACTGCCTCTACAATATCCGATTCTTTTTTACCTGTTGAAGCACCTCCGGAATTTATTAGCCCGACCCTGCCCATGTAACAGTTCGCAACCTGGTATCGGCAAAGGTCAATCGGGTTATCAGTAGTCAACTCATCATAAACCTTTTTATGTGTTTTACCGAAATTTAAAGCATTATAACCTCCATTGTTTTCAGGAAGCTTTTGCTTTATTATATCTGCCTGGATTGTTGCTCCAAGATGGTTTGCTTGTCCGGTTAAATCGGCTGAAACATGGTAATCTTTATCGCCCTTAACCTTAAATGCAGAGTTACGCAGGTAACACCACAAAATACATACCATACCTAGCGAATGTGCATATTCAAAAGCCTGTGTAATTTCCTGTATTTGGCGTGATGATTCATCGGAACCGAAATAAATTGTGGCTCCCACTGCAGCACAACCTATATTGAATGCTTGGTCGATACTGGCAAATATAATCTGGTCATACTTATTGGGATAACTGAGAAATTCGTTATGGTTAAATTTCAGTATGAACGGAATTTTATGAGCGTATTTACGTGCAACAGCACTCAGTACGCCAAGTGTGGAAGCTACAGCATTGCATCCGCCTTCTATTGCAAGCTTAACTATATTTTCCGGGTCGAAGTAAGCGGGATTGGGTGCAAAAGAAGCTCCAGCCGAGTGTTCGATTCCCTGGTCGACCGGGAGTATTGATAAATAACCCGTACCGGCTAGCCTTCCTGAAAAGAAAATTGAATGCATATTCCTGAGTACGTTGGGTGAACGATCTGAATCTTTCCATACCCGGTCAATAAAATCCGGTCCTGGAAGGTGAAGCATATTTTTGGGAATGGTTTTACATTCATGTTCGAGCAACGAAGCATCTGCTCCAAGTAATTCTTTGATATTGAGTGTCATTTTTACTATAAATTTAAAGTTTATGAAAATGGTAAATTAATTATTTTACATTCTATATAATTATTAGATGTTAATATTCCGTAATTTTTGTCGAAATCAATAAATGGTGTCTTAACAAATCCAAGCCCGATATATCCGTACTTATCCGATTTTGCATAACTTGTTACATACCCGCATTCATAATTATCAAGAGTTATCTTATCGCCTTTGGAAAATCCCGATTCCGATTTAATTCCAATCAAATGTTTACTTACCCTGTCATAAGAATCAAGACGTGCTATTACTTCCTGACCTATGTAACATCCTTTAGTGAAGCTGACGTATTTGTTGAGCCCGCATTCAAGCGGATTAGTATCTTCTGTTATTTCATCTCCTGATTTGGGAATACCAAGTCTTATTCTCATCACATTGTAAGCTGAATCGCTGAGTTCTTCAAAAAGTAAGCCTGATTTAAAGAACACCTGCATAAAATAATCGGTATCTTTAATATTACAGATAAAATAATAACCGCCGAAACTGTCATCATTATGAGTAATTATAGAATGCCTGCCATCACTTACAAAAACAGAAAAATCGTTGTTTTTCAAACTTGCCGGGTCTATACCTAATATTTCATTTATCAATTTGTCTGATTCTGAACCCATAAGATGAATTGTAGCATGCGTTCCTGCCATATTATGAATCTTAAAGTCATCCATAATAGTGTATTTATCAAGATGTGTCAATATATACCCTGATTTTCCAAATGAACAGGAGGCAAAAATAAAATCGCCGAAATTATATAATATTAAAAGATCTATGAACCTGCCTTTATAAGTTGTAAGAATAGTTTTTAACCTCTTGTTTTTAGCAAGATTATCAACCCTGTTTGTTGACATCCGGTTAAGGAAGTCAAGACGGTCATTACCTGTAAATTTCAGGAAATCCTGCTTTAAATTGTAAAATTTTATCATAAATATTACAAATATATTTTATAATGGTGAGTTATTAAAGGAAAATTTTATTTTCATCTATATGAAGGGAAATTATCGAGGCACCTTTAGAAAAAATGAAGGATTATTAATAAGATATACAATTTAAGGTCGTTTTGAAGACTTATCTCCATTGCAAATCATAGCATATAAAATTATTTTCGCTAATATTAGGGGGTAAAATTAATTAATGCTTAAAGCTTTTGGTAACGATTTAAAACATCTTCGTGAAACGAAAGGTATTACCATTGCCGAAATTGCAGCACAAACGCGTATCAATCCTAAGTTCCTCACTAACCTCGAAGCAGGTATCTTTGACTTCCAGCCTGAAACATATATAAGAGCATTCATAAAAGCATACGCCAGATGTATGGATGTAAGCGAGGGTCAGCTTTTAACAGAATACGATAAAGCGAAAGCAGGTTTTTACCAGCCAAAAAATATTTTAAAAGATAAATCTGCAACGATAGCCAGTGAATCAGATGTTAAAACTATTGCCGGCAGCAATGAAGAACTTAAACCTGTGCCCGCCGGAACCGAAATACCGAAAGTAATAAGTTATACCAAACCGGTTTCTTCATTAGATAAACAGGAATATTCCAACAAGGGCTGGATTAGGAAAGTCCTGCTGGGATTATTGATAATAATTATTGTACTGGGCATTATTTATCTCGTAGATTACTTAAATACGTCTTCTGAAGACAAAAGCCAGAACATTAAGCCGAAATCATTCAGCGAAATTTCAAGCGATTACGAAAGTAAAATCAAAGGTAAAACCGAAGACACTTCAATCACAAAACAGGACACCCTACAAACTGTAATCTCAGACTCACTGAAGCTAATGGTTGTAGTAGCTAAAGAAACCCGTATAAAAGTCCATATAGATGAAAAACGATTAGTGGACGAAGTTCTGCAGCCAAAAGACAGCATAACTATATATGCAAAAGAACAATTCCGCTTTAGTGCGAACAGCAATGCTTCGGTAGATTTGTATCTTAACGGTAAATACCTGAGAAAACCATCTTCGATAACGGGTACTTCTATAAAAAATCTTATTATTAATAAAAACGGAATAGTGCAATAAATATTGGTCGGTTATCAATAATTAAAAGTCTATTTTCATTTCTAATTTACCAATAACACCCGCGACCTGAGTGAACACAAAATTACATAAATGCTAGATAAAAAGTTACATGAAAGAGCAAAAGAGCTTCGGGAAAAGATTCTTGATGCAGACTATAAGTATTATGTTCTTGCTGAACCTGATATAGATGATTATACATACGATATGATGATGAAGGAACTCCTCAGACTTGAAGAAAAGTATCCGGAGCTACAGACTCCGGATTCGCCTACACAGAGAGTTGGAGGAAGTACTACAAATGAATTCCCTCCTGTAACACATCTGACACCAATGCTTTCGCTTTCAAATTCTTATGACAGGGAAGATATGTATGAATTTGATAAACGCATCAGGAATCTGCTTGGTTATGAAAAATTCAGATATGTCTGCGAACTGAAATTTGACGGTATTGCAGTTTCACTCATCTACCGGGACGGTGTCTTTGTTCAGGGAGCAACAAGAGGCGATGGTACTACGGGTGACGATATTACAAATAATCTCAAAACTATCCGTTCAATACCTTTAAGAATTGATACAAGAAGTGGTATATTCAACAGTTATAATATCGAAGTAAGGGGTGAAGTATATCTATCAAAAGATGAATTTATTAGAATAAATGAAAATCAGGAAGCAAAAGGCGAAAAACGTTATGCAAACCCCCGTAATACCGCTGCAGGCTCGTTAAAGTTAAAAGACCCCAAAGAGGTTGCATTAAGGAAACTAAATATGTTTTGTTATAGCCTGCGTCATATTGATGAAGCTGAGGATTCAAAGCTGGTATCTCATTATTCAAATCTTAATATTCTCAAAGGGTTGAGATTTTCCGTGAATGAGAAGACTGTAATTAAGGAAAATGTTAATGAAGTTCTTGAATATTGTGATAAAATCGAGACAGAAAGAGACAGTTTACCTTATGAAATAGACGGGGTGGTTGTGAAAGTTGATTCAATCCGCCAGCAGAACAAGCTGGGCAGTATAGCCAAAAGCCCGCGTTGGGCAATCGCTTATAAATTTAAAGCTAAACAGGCAGTAACCAAACTTAAAAAAATAACCCTTCAGGTAGGAAGAATCGGGACAATCACTCCGGTTGCAGAGTTAGAACCTGTTTTCCTTGCCGGCTCTACTATTTCTAGAGCAACACTTCATAACCAGGATGAAATTGACCGCAAAGGTATAAAGTTAGGTGCATATGTAAAAATAGAAAAGGGTGGTGATGTAATTCCCAAAGTTGTTGAAGTTATCAGCGACGACAAATCAAAGAATTTACCAGTTTTCAGCATGCCCGATAAATGTCCTGTTTGCGGTTCAAAACTTGTTCGTCCCGAAGGTGAAGCGAACCATTATTGTGTTAATTATTTTTGTCCGGCACAGGTTCAGGGCAGGATTGAACATTTTGCAGCAAGAAATGCAATGGATATAGTTGGGCTGGGATATCAAATAATTGACAGATTTATTAAGCTGGGTTTTATTAAAGATGTTTCTGACATATATAGTTTATATAAACACGAAAAAGAATTGAAAGAAATTGAAAGATTCGGTGAAAAAAGCATAGATAATCTTTTATCGTCAATCGAAAAATCAAAGGAAAGACAATTTGATAAAGTGTTGTTTGCCATCGGTATCCGGCATGTTGGCGAGAGGACCGCAAAGATACTTGCTAATAGATTTGGATGTATAGATAATCTGATTAAAACAACTAAGGATGAATTAGAAAATATACAGGAAATAGGTCCCAAGATTGCAGAAAGTATCTATTCTTTCTTTAAAGATAAAACCAACCTAGCCCTGATAACCCGATTGCGTAAAGCCGGATTAAAATTTGAAACAGATAAGAAACAAACTTCTACTAATAAATTTAATAACCTTACATTTGTATTAACCGGAACACTGGAAAAATACAAGCGTGAAGAAGCTGCTGAAATAATCGAGTCGCTCGGCGGAAAAGTATCCTCATCAGTAAGTAAAAAAACCAGCTATGTGCTCGCAGGTGCCCAAGCAGGTTCAAAGCTTGTTAAAGCAAAAGAGCTTGGGGTAAAAATAATTGACGAAGCAAAGTTTGAAAGAATGATAAACTTATAATTATTTTTACGTTATTATTACCCAATTCCCAAACTTGTTTTTACATTTCTAATATATTATGTTTTAAGAGTTAGCTATGGGTAATTATTATTAAAAATTTTTACGACATAACATGGGTTATGTAAAATGATACAAACTCACCTTACTAAGTAATTCAGTTAGTTATATCTCCATTGATAGTTTAAATAACAAATGGCTCACAACTGGCGGAGGTCTTGTGATTTTTAATCAATATGGTATAATTGGTGTTAAAAATTTAAGCAACTTTATTCCTGATAAATTTGAATTACTCCAAAATTATCCCAATCCATTTAATCCTGCTACAACAATAAAATATGATTTACCCAAATCAGGTAAAGATGGTGCTTAAAAATAAACCCAAGCTAATTGAACATTAAATGAAAGGCAGGACATTTAATAATGCCCTGCCTTCATATTTTTTGAGTTTAAAAACTTTACTCTACTTCGTAGAAGGTAGAATATTTTGTTTTACCGCCTGAAACATATTTTGAAGCAATCCGTGAAGTAAGCTCATTTGTAATGCTATCGGCTTCATCTTCAAGGTTTTCGTATTCTTCCTCGTTCTCACAGATGTATATTTCCGTGAAATTATTTGGTTTTTGCTTGTTTTCAACGACAAGGTAATTTTTATTTGAACCATTTACCAAGTGAGAACGTAATTTCTTTATGGTTTCGAGATATTCTTCTCTGTATTCAGGTTTAATATCGTACTTTATTTCGAATAATATTTTCGCCATTGCTTTATTTTCCCAAATATAGACTACGTTATGTATATTTTAAAGGTAGATTAAAGAAAAAATTTTTTTGGTATTGATAATTTATTAAATAGGCTTTCATTTTAAACCTTGAAAATTTGAACTAATACCCCGCTTCCCTAATCTCTTTTTCCCCCATTCCAAAATAATGTGCAATTTCGTGTATTATAACCTCACGTATTTTCGACCTCAGCTCTGCTTCGGTTCTGCATAATACTTCTATGTTCTTTTTAAACAATAAAATCCTATCGGGAACAGTGCCGCCATACCATGTGGTTCTGTGTGTATAAGGCACACCGGAATATAAGCCAAGCAGACTTGTTCTGTCATTTAATTTCAATCTTCTCATATCATCAACACCGGGATAATCTTCAATAATAAACACAATATTATCGAGCTTCGATTTAAATAATTCCGGTATCGTTTCTAATGATTCATCTACAAGCCGATTGAATTCTATTTCGGTAACCGAATACATGTTATTTATACCTGTCTAACCTGAAACTCTCACCAAGATACAGCTTTCTCACTTTTTCATCGTTTGCAAGCTCGGCTGAACCGCCCTGACGAAATATTTTGCCTTCTATTAGTATGTATGCTCTGTCAACAATCGATAATGTTTCGTGGACGTTATGGTCTGTAATTAAAACACCAATGCCGCGCTCTTTGAGATTTGCAACCATTTTCATAATTTCTTCCACAGCTATAGGGTCAATACCTGCAAAAGGTTCATCAAGTAAAATAAACTTAGGATCGGTTGCAATTGCCCTTGCTATTTCAGTTCTTCTGCGTTCACCGCCTGAAAGCGAGTACCCGTAACTATCCTGAATCTGGGAGATACCAAATTCCTTCATAAGCTTACGAGTTTTATCGTCACGTTCGATGTGGTCAAGATGTGTAAACTCAAGTACCGAGTAAATATTCCTGTAAACAGTCATTTTCCTGAATATCGAAGCTTCCTGCGGAAGGTAGCCTATACCAAGCCTAGCCCGCTGATACATAGGCTTACCAGAGATATCCTCATCGTCCAGATAGATTTCCCCGCCGTCAGCCCTAATCATTCCCGTAATCATATAGAATGTTGTTGTTTTACCTGCACCATTTGGACCCAATAACCCTACTATTTCACCCTGTTGAAGGTCAAGCGAAACTTCGTCGACTACCGTGCGCTTGCTGTATTTTTTAACAAGATTACGTGCTTTTAAATGTGTCATTTAATTATCAGGTCTAAACTTCGACGTGAAATGCCTGAGAAATTTAGGTTCTTCAATTATTATATAACCTTTTAATTTATCTTTATTTTTATAAATTGCCTCAAAAACTTCGGTTACATAATCAATATGACTCTGCGTATATACCCTTCTTGGAATTGCAAGTCTAACAAGCTCCATATCAGCAGGGATCATTTTAGAATCCCTATCATATTTACCGAACATTACACTGCCAATTTCTACAGAGCGGATTCCACCCATTCTAAACAATTCGCAAACCAGAGCCTGTCCCGGAAACCGATGTGGCGGAATGTGCGGGAGCAGGGATTTTGCATCAACATATATTGCGTGTCCGCCGACCGGCTGTATTATAGGGATACCACATCCGGTTAATCGTTCACCAAGGTATTGAGTTGAACGCATTCTGTAATTAAGGTAATTTTCATCAAGAACTTCCTCAAGACCCTGTGCAATTGCCTCCATATCTCTGCCGGCAAGCCCGCCGTAGGTTTCAAATCCTTCGGTGATAATAAGCAAATTTCTGCATCGGTTATATAAATCCTCATCATTCATTGCAAGAAATCCGCCAATATTAGCAAAAGCATCTTTTTTGGCACTCATAGTGCAGCCGCTTGCATAACTAAATATTTCTTTCGAAATTTCCAGAATCGACTTCTGCAAATAACCATTCTCACGTTGTTTAATAAAGTAAGCATTTTCAGCAAACCGGCATGCGTCTATAAAAAAAGGAATATCGTAGTATTTGCAGATTTTTCCCGTTTCTCTGATATTCTCCATCGAAACAGGCTGCCCGCCATTAGTATTATTGGTTATGGTTAGTAAAACAGCGGGTATATTTTCTCTGTGCTTCTCTTTGATGAATTTCTCAAGCTTTGCCAGGTCTATGTTTCCTTTAAAGGGATGGATTAGTGAAGGTTGTTTGCCTTCTTCAATTACAAGGTCAACAGCTTCTGCACCGTTAAATTCAATATTTGCACGTGTAGTATCAAAATGGTTATTATTAGGTATAAACTTACCTTTACCTGTGTTTTTCAGCCTGCCATCCTCATCCATCTCTGAAAGCAGATTTGTAAAAAGTATCCTTTCAGCAGCTCTGCCCTGGTGAACCGGTATTATATACTTAAATCCAAAAATGCGGCTCGTCACTTCCCGAAGTCTGTAATAGCTCCTTGAGCCTGCATACGATTCATCTCCATCCATTATACCGCACCATTGTTTAGCACTCATTGCTGAAGTTCCGCTATCCGTAAGCAAATCAATAAGAACATCTTCAGCAGGAATTAAAAATGGATTGTAAAATGCACGCTTAAGAATATTTTCCCTTTCCTCACGGGTTGTAAATTTTATCTGTTCAACTGATTTTATTTTAAAAGGTTCAAAAATTGTTTTCATTTAAAATTCTTATTAATAATTGATGTTATTTAAAACCTCTGCTATCACACTTTGCGGAATAAACTCTGCGGGAATCTCAAAATTATGCTGCTACTAACGGAGCTAAGATGTTTTTTATTATATTATATACCGATATATCACTTCTTACAGGGTTAAAAACTTTTGCATTTTTTTGCTTTGCTCTGAAATATTTAAGATTCATTTTTCTAATCTCTTCATAATATTATTACAGCCAATTGATTTGCTCATTTAAATTTTTTTATTACTTCAGCAAGTTCACTCAGCACTTCACCGCTTTTTCCCTGCAGCACTTCATCCATATCATAAGAGATAGCAGTGGGTTTGGGATTAATTTCAACAGCGTAAGCACCTGCACGTTTTGCAATTAAAGGGAGCATGGCGGCTGGATACACCTCTGCAGAAGTACCTATCGAAAAAAACACATCCGAACGTCCGGCACAATCTTCAGCATACTTCAGGGATTCGAACGGCAGCATTTCTCCGAACCAGACAACATCGGGACGTATTAATCCGCCGCATTCACATTTTAACACTTTTTTTTCCTCCAATGTTATATTGTTGTAAAACCTTCTGCAATTAATACAGTAATTCCTCTCGATATTCCCATGAAGCTCGGTTACAACGGAACTCCCGGCTCTTTTATGCAGGTTATCGATGTTCTGTGTAATTAAATTAAATTCATTAAAATACTTTTCCATTTCTGCAAGGGCATAGTGTCCCGGATTTGGTTTTACATCTCTGATGATTTCCCGTCTGTGCTGATACCAGTTCCAAACCAGGTCAGGGTCATTCAGGAAAGCATCGAAATTTGCAAGCTGCTCGGGTCTGAACTTCTCCCACAATCCGCCCGGGTCACGGAATGTCGGAACTCCGCTTTCTGCCGAGACGCCAGCTCCGGTCAGGGCAGAGACAACCTTTGCTTTTTTGAGCTTATTTATTAAGTTATCCGAAAATTCCATTTAAGTTCTGACACGTCTAATTATGGAAATCATATCTGCTACTGCTTTGTGTAGACCTGTAAAAACAGCACGCGAAATTATGCAATGCCCAATACTCACTTCGTCAATATCGGTAATATTCGCAATAGGCACAATATTGATATAATTCAGTCCATGCCCTGCATTCACACCAAGCCCGAGTTCTTTTGCCATCTGTGCAACAATTCGAATTTTCTCAAGCTCGTTAATTATATCTTTTTCATGTCTCTTTAAAGCATATTGCCCGGTATGTATTTCTATCATATCTGCTCCGATTTCGAGCGAAAGATCCACATTTACCGGCTGCGGTTCAACGAAAACACTCACCCTGATACCTGCATCGTGTATCTTGTCGATTGCAGTACTTAATTTTTGTTTAGCTGAAGCAATATCAAGCCCTCCTTCGGTAGTTACTTCCTCTCTTTTTTCGGGAACAAGTGTAACCATATCGGGTTTCAAACTACAGGCTATATTCAGCATTTCATCGGTAGCAGCCATTTCAAGGTCGTACTTCGTTTTGACGACCTCTTTTAGAAGCCGGACATCCCTGTCATTAATATGACGCCTGTCCTCACGGAGGTGGCAAACGATACCATCGGCTCCTGCAAGCTCACAGATTCCTGCTGCTATTAAAGGATCAGGTTCGGCTTCACGCCTTGCTTGGCGTATAGTTGCTATATGGTCAATGTTTATGCAAAGTCTCATTTTTTTCTCCTAATTTGTAAAAAGTTTTATGAATGAGTCAAATCCAATACCATAAGACTGAGATTTATATCTTAAAACAGAAATAATATCTACAAATAACATGACAATCCAGTGAACACCAAAGCAGTATATAAAAGAACCTGAACGAAATGCCTGGTATCCAAGTATCAATGCAGCAAATATGGAGGCAAATGTCTCAAGCTCGGGCTTGCCGCGGTGAAGGATAAAGAACGGTATCATCTGTATGAAAACAGCATAAATCCCGAATTTTTCTTTTAAGCCAAAAAGCATATAGCCCCGCCAGAAAAACTCCCAGCCAAGCATATAAAATCCAACGAAAAGTTCGTAATAAATCAATACTAAAAAGTTTTCTTTAACTCTTAAGCCTGCCTGTGGATATGCTTTGGCAAAAGTTTCCGAACCTGAAATAAACCATACAACCGGAAGCATTACAATTATGAATAACAGAGAGGAATTTAATCCAAATCTGATATCACCCCATTTAAATCCGTAATTTACAATCTTATCTTTAAGGAAAAGCTTAATCAGCAACAACGGTATAATCAGCATTAAAAATCCATCTGCTGAAAACCAATAAATAGTAGAGTAAAACTTGTCATCCTCTGTATCGAAGTACCTCCTGAAAAAATAGGGTGAAGAATAATACATGGAAATAAAAGTAATTAAAGCAACCGAGATAAATATAAAAGCAACCTTACGGTCAAAGCTTTTAAAAAAAGCAACCATATCCCTGAATTCTTTTACTAACCAGTTTTTCATCTATAAAGGCAGCCTCTTTTTAATTACATACTGTATCTTCGGAGGATTAACAGAGATGATACTTATCCCTGAAGGCAGTGTAAACTGTGGAGAAACAGAGCCTGTAGTATCTTTTAAAATATTCAGAAATTCAAGAGAACCTTCGATTTTATTTATATCGAGTGAAGCAAGCTGATTAACTCCACCTTTAAGCTGAAGTTCTACAAATTGGGGTAATAATAAAACTTCCCTCTCATGGGGAACATTGTTGACATTAATCTCAACCATCTGGAATACCTTTTCAGCGGAGGGTTCCACTTTAATATAAAGTCTTGCTTCATCCTGTTTCAATGTGATAATGTTTTGAAGGCTATCCGATAACCGGATAAGCTTGTTAATATCAGCATTTACATTTGTGTAATTTACAATTTCTGTCGGAATGAAAGCAAGGCCATCCAGGAATTCTGCTGCACCGCCAACCAACACACTATCGGGTTCAACGTTTGGTTTGCCTACTACCTGATAACCTTCTTTGCATTCTATACTAAAGCGGGGCAATATTTTTATATATTTCTCTTCGTACCTGCCTATTTTCAAGCTCAGCGTTTCGGGCATGCATCCTGATACTATTATGCTGCCCGGTTCTAAATTATCGTTAAGAAAATCAATAACCGATAGTTTTTGTTTTCTTTCAAGTAAAGGATTAAATTCATAAACTATTTCTTTATCGAAAGATGCCAGATATTTTAAAAGCAGCCAACCTTTGCTTTTAAGCTTTGCGTCTACGTGTACCGGTAAATATGATGATATAGCAAAAGGTTTTGTTACGTTAACCTTGATTCTAATACGCTTTTCAATTTCGTAGGTCTGGTCAAGGCTCAGGGAAAGCCACAGCAGGCAAGAAAGAAGAAATGCTGGTATCAATATGTATACATTTCTAAATGGCACACAAACCCCTTATCTCCTTTAAAAAAGGGATAATAATAAGTTAATATTTTTAGTTATTATCAATAAATTCTATAATATAATACAAATATCAGTATTTTATATATCTTTTGAAATCCTTTTTAGTAAATAAAAAAAGCCAACCTTAAAACAAAGGTTGGCTAAATCAGTTATTTAACTATATTAAAAATTCCCTGCTCTTAACCGCCGCTTCCAGTTGGGGTCGTTAATTTCACCGACTTTTGTAGAGTGTACAAGAGTAAAATCGCCCGCATCGCTGCTAAGGTCAATAAATACAAACTCCACACCGCCTTCAATTGAGTAGTAGTGCCATATTTCGTATGCTCTTGTTTCGGATTCAAAAGGATATTTTTCCAGTTCATCCGGTTTGCCGTAAACACAATAAATCCTGCCCCTGTCCGATTTCCACCCCTCTCTAAATTCGCTTTGATAATTTTTATTTGCATATTCAATACGTTCCTTATATTCCTTCTTAAACTCATTCAGCGAAGTAATAGGATTAGGGTCAAGCATTTTCCAGAAGTTGAACAAGAATCTTCTCTTCTGGTCAAGTATATTCAGCTTCGTATAGTTTTTCTTTGCAGTTTCTGTCATTAGATAGGAGGATATGTTAAACTCTTCATCTACTTTCTCAGCACTATAATTAATATATTCGCTTGCCAGGTAATCGGCATCATCGGTTTGTTTATTAATAACAGAGTCACCGGTATTGAGAACATACAGAATTTTTTCAACTTCGAGCAGCTTATTATAAGTGCTGTCTTCAATCTTCATCTTTACCTTGTACTTACCTGTAGGCACATCACTAACATCAAATACTCCGTATTCTATTTTCGATTCGCTCTTAATAGTATAATTTTTTGAATTAGATTTTAAGACAACATCATTCAAATCGGTAAATGTAAATACTACAGAATACTGGTTAGTAACATAAGGAGGTTTTAAGTTGTATAATTCGCTGTAATAATAAACCTTAGGTTTATTATTACCAAAGAGTCTGAGCGGGTTCGGTTCAATCTCAAGTGTATTTTTATAGAATATACTACCAACATCGGTAGATTTAGAAATATTGCCCGATAGCTGTATACTGCTGCAGCAAAGCCTGTTCTCGGGAAACCGGGCAAGGGTAAAGGTTTCTTCATGTTTGGATGTATCTAAGGGATTATAGAAATCGGTTGCCCCGATATTAATTTTATACTGTCCGCTATCGAGCAGGAGATTGATTTGCCCGACAAGCCTTCCTGTTTTATATTGCCTGGACGTATCATAAATAACAAGCGGAACCTTATAATTTTTCGCATGTATCAGGTTCTGAGTAGTTATATCGAATATCTCAAGTAATATCAATCCTGCACCTGTGAAACCGGATTCAGGCTCATCTATATAAGTAAGATGGTCCTCCTCAAAAGAATAATATAATTCCAGGATAACTTTGCCGTCACTGTTTTTAAATAAACAGTAATCGTGTGTAAAAAAGCCTTTATTTTGAGAAAATGCTTGCGTCAATAAAAAAAATGAAATCAAGCATAAAAGTAAACAAAATTTTTTGTATGTAATCATGACTAAATGCAAAATAAAAAAGACAACCTATCGGGAGGTTGTCTTTTGAAATAAATAGTATCAGTAATTAAAATCCGACAAAGAGTGTAAAGAACTGGTTATGGGTGTTAAAACCTTCGCCGGTCTTGTTGATTATACGATAAGCATAGTCAAAACCTAATGTAAGCGAGCCGAAGGGGTACTTAACTCCGGCACCAAATGATGGACCCCACAACCTTTCATCTGCTGATTCTTTATCTGGATAGTAAGTATAAGCACCTCTAATGAATACATAATTGTTGTAATTATATTCCAATCCAAACCTGTATTCATCACTGGTGAAACCGTTGTTCTGGAACGTTGAAGACAAAGTTACAAAGTTTGTTTTTGCAAATGTAGCAGTGTAGGAAGCACCGATTTCAAGAGAAGTCGGAAGTTCAAATTCCTGCAGGTTTACTCTTCTGATAGTTTGAATCCCGTTTTCAGTATATTGCCTGTCGAGTCCGGAACCGGTAAATTTCATGCTCGGTCCCAGGTTTTTCAGAGCAATCCCAAACCTGATACCGCTTTTGCCAGCAACGTATTGCAGACCGAAATCAAAAGCGAAACCCATAGCGCTAACATCGGCTATTTTCTCGGTTATAAGCTTAAAATTAGTACCGAAGTATACTTTATCGGTCATTGCTCTTGCAAAACTAAGGTTTGCTGTAAGATAAATAGGTGTAATCTGCTGACCTGTACCTTCAGGCTCATATTCGGTAGTAACCAGAATCGGTTCACCGAAACTAAGATTACGCAGAGAGGCACCGATAATTCCCAGGTTCCCAACTTTAATAGCTCCGGCAACATACTGCATCTTCATATCTGCGATATATGTCATATATGAAAACAGTGCTTCACCGGTTTTACTGTTTATACCTGCCAGTCCTGCAGGATTCCAGTACATAGCATCTATGCCGGTCACACTCGATAGGTTCGAGCCTTGCAAAGATGTACCAATTGACCCTAAAGGAATCAATAATTCAGGTGCTGCCATAGTACCAAGCTTTGTCCTGGGTCCCGATACAGCATCATTGCCAGTCAGACCTGTAATTGCTATAAGTACAACAGTGAGAATTATTTTAAATTTTGTATATCTCATTTTTAATATAACTCCTTTTAAATTTTCATTTTTAATTGCTCTTCCCCTTTTTTAAAAGGGGAAGAGCGTGATTGTTACTCCTTTAGAAATCAATTCTTTCTTGAGGTGTAAATACTGCAATTTTAATTACCTTGCTTCCAATACCCGGTGCATCGATAAGTGCAATATAAATACCTGAGGCAACAGGTACATCATCCTGATTCTCCAAATCCCACCTCATTGTTGAATTATTATCATTCTTCTCCAGTTTCTTAATCATATCGCCATTAAGTGTGAATATTTTAATGGTGCACTGTTTAGGCAGCCTTCTGAATGTTACAAAACGTCCCGATGTAGAAGTTTCCAGATTATTAAAACCATAATATGGATTAGGCACAACCCTGATTTTATCCAGTTCATTATTCTCTATAGCATTTGTAGTATTGCCGAACAACGGGGCTTTTGACTCAACCTCGTAATATAACGCATAACCCGGTACTACTTCGGGTCTTGTAACAGTGTACGGATAAATTATCATCTGGTCACCATTCTGGAAAGCAGCACCCGGACCGCGCAGCTTTGCACACCATGCATACATAACGTCTATTTGAGGCTGCTGAACAAGCAGGTTCTTTGTTGTATAGAACGTATTTGGATTCGGGTCATAATTACTATTGAAAATATATATAATATCCTTACTGGCAAGAGAATCCATTATCGGTTCCCATCTGCCATAAGGGTTATTAAGCGTGTCGGAAAATTCAAGCAGTGCGCAGTTCAATTGTCTCTGGCTGCCTGAACTGTCAAATGGATCAATTTCGTATATTCTGAAGGGCACTTCAACCATCTGGTTCTGATATTGATAATTTGCAGAAGAAATTGCCCTAAACAAATACGCCTGCTGTCCGTTACCATATCCTGTAAAATGAATCATTACCCGCTTCAGGTTTTCAGGATTAAGTAAACTCCTGAATCCTGTAAATGTGTTCTTATTAGGATAAGATAATGCCATCGAAACGGACTGCCACGTTTTATTGGTGGGTTTGAATTTGCTGCCCTCAAGGTTGCGGTTGCTTTCCGGTATGTATTCCCATCCTCCCGTATTAAACCTTGTCTGAAGTGAATCTCTGGCATAACTTACTGAAAGGTTCAAATCTGATATCACACCATAATTGTATTTGTATTCACCTTGTGGTTGTGATACCGTATTGTAAATAATTCTCATAACTTTAAACAAAATACCATCTACAATCCTTGCCGAATCATCTGCAGTTGATAATCCGCTCAAAGATCTGTTAGTATATTTCAAGTTGGCTTTCATTAACTGGCTTGTTGTCCAATTATCCTGTGACCTGTATATATTATATGTAGTATCAGGTGAATTAAATATTACACGGTATTTTGCATCTTTTAGTAAATCCTGGTTTTTCACAATAGGAATTAGTCCAAGATCCCTTCTGTTGGTATATAACGTATCGCCGTTTGTGTAGAAATATTTCGTTCCCATCAGAGGTGCTTCAGGTGTAACCGTGATTATAGAAGAAGTAAGAGAATTTCTTACAACTTTACCTCCTTTTAATCCATTCGGATTATAACCATAAGCTATTATTGCAAACTTATAAGTATTCCCGTAAATAAATTTACTCCTGTTGCCATTTTCACTCTGAAAATAAGTCTGGTTAATAGTAATGCTTCTGGTTATACCTGAATTTGGAAAACCTGATGGTGCTGTGGCACCGTAATGCGGAACAACAGGTACCCAGGCATAGGTAGGTTTCGGCGGATTTCCTGAAAATCCTACCTGTAAACTGTCATAAATAAATCCTATTTTCAAGCTATCGGGAACAGGGTCATTTAAATCATAAATAGCCAGTAATTTCACATCCTGGTTAATAGATGACAGGTTATTGAAATCCGGCATCACAGTTGCGCTGCGCTTAATCTCATACACCTCATAACCCTGGAACCTGTAAAAGCCGGTGCCGAATAATACATCATCAAAAAGATAAGATTCTGATGTATCGCCCCATGTAAAGGTAATATCGAATGTTCCTACATCACTATTCGGTGTAAAGCTTGATTTAACAACCGGCTGAGGCGGAGGAGGTATAACTTTAAAATTCAAGTTATATACCTTCTGGGCAATCGGGTCAAGATTTTTAAGAGCAGTAACCGAATTTTTGTGGTCAGAGCCTTGTGCCACCATTTGCCCTAACACAATGTACTGTGTATCGTTAGGATTAACAGTAAATGAAGTAGAACCTGAATTGAATATAAACCTTCGGTCACCAGCGGGAACTGGTGAAACTTCAGGACCTGTTAAACTTAGACCGCAATTTTCGATTCTGCCGTCAAATTCTGTCCAATTTGTATCCGTTCTTGTATCTGTTTCAGGGTCTCCGGGATAACACAATACTGTAGTTTGACGTGTTACATAGTTAATCCAGGGCGTCCCATCTCTTTTTTTACCCTGCAGGTAATTATAAGCATGGTCAATTGAGCTTGGGTCATTTTCACAAACCGGACCACCGCTGCCTGTATTCGTAAAATAAACAAACGAAGTCATACCAATTTGCTTGTAACCTGTTCTGATAATCATTCTGGGTAATCCCGGGGTAGGATATATTGTATCTATATCATTAGGGTTGCCAGTGTAAACCAAAGGACTTTTAAAATAGTCCATTCCTGAAGCAGGAGGATTAAGTCCGTATTGTCCTGTTGCACCTGTTCCGTCCATATTATCTGCATTATAACAAAATGCAAAATTCTCAGGTGCATCACAGCCTATATAATCATCATTTGCCCAACCTAAGTCGGGATCACATACAATTCCAAAATGAGTGGAATTCCATGCAACATTTGATTTATTGATAACTACCCATTGAATAAACTGTAAGGCTGTAAGACCCGGCGTGTTATAAGCCCATGCAGTCAAATGGACTTCAGCAAAAATGGGAAGTGTCCCTCCTGAAAAACCCTCGCTGCTCGTATGAGTATTGGGATCAGCATCAGTAAGACACACGAAAATTGTTTGCCCTGCATCTTTAATCCCGGGGATATCAACATTCGGGTCATAAGAACCATCTGCATTAATATCCTGCCATGGTGCTCCAAAAGGTATCATCAAACCCCAGTTAGCCCAGTCAGGATTTGTGTTGGCATTATCACCTGCTTTTACACTGTAAATTTTAAACCTGCTATCGGTTTTGAAAATACCATTTTCAACATACCCTGGTCCGTATTCACCATTATAAGAAGCATTTGCCATGCGTAAATTTCCCTGATACATAACACCAATCGATAGACCGGTAGTAAAAATAGCTGTTTTGCCGGTATTAATAGGCCACTCAAAACCCGCAGTATTGTTTGTTCTCAAATCCTGATTGAAAACACCTGTATTCCATATAAACGCGCGAATTTCATTACATTCCAAAGGCACTTGTGCTTTAATAACTGCAAAAGGCAGTGGGTTTCTGGGTACGATGTCACCACCTCCCAAATTTGGTGCGCGGTTAGCAAAAGCTCCGCCTGAGTAAAACAACAGCCAAATTAAGCTAATTATTATTAAATACTTTTTTTTCATTTTACTTTTACGTTAATTTAAATTCTTTAAAATGACATTGATAAACCAAACCTAACCTGCCTGGGTGTTCCCCAGTTCGAGATAACCCTGATAGCATCTCGCCAGTTCTTCTTGTAATTTTCGTTTCTTGTGCTTCCTAATGGTGTATTTAAAAATCCGTTATCATCAGGGCGGCCAGTACTGCCATATACATTGTTAATTAACTCGGTATTGAAAAGATTCAGAATATAAATGTAAGCTGTCCATGTCGTTTTCCAGATAGTAAATGATTTATCGAGCTTTACATCGAACCTGAAATTCCAATCCCAGTATGCTTCGTTCTTATTCGATAAAGCGTCACCACCATTGCCGAACGGGTCATCATCCGGGGGTAATTCTCTCTGTGTATAAGGTCTTCCGCTGTTAAAGCTAAACAGAACATTTAATCCCATATATTTCAATATCTGCCCGAAAAATCCTTTTGGAACATCTTCATCACCGCCGAAACGGTAATCGACGTTTATTGTTCCCGTATGCCTTTGGTCATAATCGAGCGGAAAAGCGAATTTAGGAAGTACACCCTGCGGATTATTGGCAAGACTGAATTTAGCACTTGCATTTGCACCAATACCCGAAGCATAAAGCAGAGTGTAAGCAATATCAACTGCTATCCTTTCGCTGCCAAGCCTTCGTAAACTTAAATAGAAATCGATACCTTTAGATAAGCTGAAATCGGAATTTGTATATAATGCATAACCATTGGGAACTGTAGAGGAACCAGCTATCCTTGTGATACCAATCTGGTCTTTGGTTTCTTTATAATAAGCTGTAATACCAAAGCTCATATTATCGCCAACACGCTGTTTAATACCAATTTCATAGGAAGTAAGCTTCTCAGGTTTTAAGGAAGAATTTTCTGCAACATTTTGTACCGAATTAGTAAAGAAGTACTGGAACGCAAGCTTATTAATGTATAAATAAGTTAATTGGGGCATTTGAATAAACTTGCCATAATTAGCAACAAAAACGGTATTATCGGTTACAGGGAATGAAAATCCCAGCCTTGGGCTAAATGTAATACTTGGCTTACTTTTTTCATATACATTTTCTGAAAGCAATACGCCATTCTGGTCAATTAACACGTAAGGATCTTTCAGAACCGAACTGTTAACATCCAGGTAATCAAATCTTAAACCAAGGTTAACGCTAAAGTAATCGAAGTCAATTTTATCACGTAAATAAAAAGCACCAATAATTGGGTGTTTGGGGTCTAAATCTTCCTGCGAAACAACTGACCTTCCGTATTGGTCTTTTACATCATAACCGAATGAATTTAACAACACGTCTCTTCCAAACCATAGGTTCTGAGGATTATATCTTGTTTGAATTACGCCGTTAATAATAGTGTCTATCGGGTTATGAGCAGTGAACCTGGGACTTAATTCAAGCTTCCTAAGTGTATGATAACGATATTCACCGCCGAATTTGATTTCATGGTCACCGTATTTCTTCGATAAAGGTGAATAAGTTGCATCGACCTTAAATCCCCAGTACTTTATATCGAATTTTTGGTAAAGGTTATAAACCTGCCAGTGACCTGAAAAGATACCTTCGGTCGAATTGTCTCTAGGAATAAAATTACCCTGTGCCTGACCTGGTGAGAAATATGAAGTAAGTGTGGGTACCCTGTTTGTATCGCCGTAAGCAAACAGGTCATCCCTGAAAAATACGTCACCAAGTTCATCAATTGACCTGAAATAGTTAACCTGCAATTCGTAGAAGAAATTCTGAGTAACATCATGGCTTAGCCTTCCATAAACTGTATAATCTTTAATTTCCTGCAGCGGGTTTCTAAACGAGTTGTTTTTATAATAAAGCTGAATAAAACGGCGTGCATTATCTATAGTGTGCAGAAATCCGAACCTTAATCTTATGGGAATACTTTTATTTATTTCCCTCATATCAACAGACAGCCTTCCATTGAAAGACCATATTTGTTCATGGTAGTCAGGTATATAGCCATCTTCGAAAAGCTCGTCTGCAATCCAGCTTGGGTTTGAAACACCGAGGAACTGCCGTTCAACAGCGCCATAAAAATTGAGTGCTTTGTTAAATCCTTTGACAGGTATTAACGGACCGCCAATAGTAATGTTATAAAGGTTATAACCCTGTGAAACTGTTTTTATCCAGTCACCTGCAACGATATCCGAAATAACTTCAAGCGAACCGCTGTAAACATCCGTTCCGCCTTTTGTAGATACGTTAACAACACCGCTTAGTGCATTACCGAATTCAGCCCCGAAACCACCGGTTAATACAGCGATTTCCTTTAATAAGCTGTTTGGCACGAATGCACTCGATGAACCTGTGAATGGATTATTGGTTGGTACTCCATCAACAATTATCACATTCTCATTATTCCTGCCACCCCTGAAGTGCAGTTCACTTTCACGTTCATCGGTTATAACACCTACTGTCCTTCCGACAATTTTGTCAATACCTCTTATGCCCGTATGCTTAATTGTTTTTTCATCGATTTCTTTACTGCTGACATTAATGTCAATTTTTCGTTCTCCCGGGATTACGATCGTATCTGTTGTAATTCCTGCGCTTGACATTTCAAACGTTATTTTAGTCCTCTCACCTACAGATACTTTAATTCCCGTTTTTTTCTCAGTATTGTAACCGGTATATGAAGCACTGACGGTGTAAACACCTACTTCAAGATTTTGAATAATGAATTCTCCGTTAACATCAGTTTCAACCGCAATCCTAGTATTGTCGATTCTGATAATTGCACCTATTAAAGGTGATTTATCACCAGCATCTATTACAACACCTTGAATGCTTCCGGTTGTTTGAGAAAATATCAGGGTAGAACTAAGTAAGAGTACAACTATAATAGATAAGTATTTTAAAGGCGTAAGTACCCTCATTTTTTACCTCCGAAAAAGTTTATTTAATTTACAAAAAACAAAAGGGCTCTCACAGTGTATTATTTAAAGTACTGTAAAAGCCCCCTAATCATAATGATTTTAAATATAATTTAAGTATCTTCTTTTATTTAGTCACTATCATTTTTTTAGTTTCGTTAAAATCGCCTGCTTTAATATTGTAGAAATATACGCCGCTTGATATGTTAAGAGCGCTGAATTCCACTTCACTTGTACCGGCACCAATAAGTTCGTTGTTTATTAAAGTGGCAACTTCCCGTCCGGTAATGTCATAAACCTTCAAAGTAACATTTGAAGAATTAGGTAATGCAAACCTGATTTTGGTTAACGGATTGAACGGGTTAGGATAATTCTGCATCAGCTCATACCTGTTCGGTACTTCACCGGAAATCGACTTGATACCTACAGGTGGTTTATACAGACAATAATATACTATACTCACTATCTGGTTATCGGTAAACGCATGACATCCCGGTATTGCATTCCAGTTATATGTGATATAAGGTCCATTTGCCGGATTGTTAGGATTATTCTGCGAAGCAACGATCGGATACATTTCATCAGCACTATCTGTTTGTGTAACATTAACCGGTGTTCCCCAGTTTGCACCCCCATTTGTAGAAATGGAATAATAAACATCAAAATAGTTAAAAGGAACTGCAGGTGGAGGAACTAACTCTTTTTGAATAACCGAATAAGCAACGTACATTATGTTTCCATCTTCGGAAAATCCAAGTGACGGATGCGAGAGTAATGCTGAGTTTACCTGATAATCGGTAATATCATTGTACATAACAGTATCACCCAGAATGGGTATATTGTGATAATCGGCAATAGTAACAGGGATATTACCGTTTAGAGAGGGTGACTGAATCATTATTTTCCAGCCCTTCCATGATTCATATGAAAATACGGTTGCAGAGCCATTCCATACATAAGGCAATGTTGAAAATACTAAGTAAGGTGTTTGTGTTCCAGGTTTATATTCAATATCATCATGCCAGTACATCTGGCAGCTGTCACCGCCAAGTATATTAGGAGTTGCAGCAACAAAGCCCCATTTTGTAACAGCTGACCATGTTGCACCATTATCGGTGGACTGCCGAACTCTGAATGAACGCCAGTTATCGCCTCCATTGCCCGGTTCATTAATATAAATCCAGCCGGCTGTCATGTGATTTCCTGTTGCCGCTGCTTTTATTGTATATGACATAACTGTATTGGCAAGTGTCCTCGTATCCAATATATACGGAGTGCCGAATGTATGTGTTTCAGGATTGAATTCAACATACCATATAGTATCGTTAACCTGAGTGGTAGATGATGGCCTCTGCAATAAGCATCCAATTTTATTATCCGGTTTCCATGTTGAAAACAGGTCAGTTCCGGTAGTAGTCATAAGTGTTGTCGTAGGATTACCAATGCCAAGAAGCACGTCATGTGAAGTTCCGGCTTTGCGGGTAGTGCTGTTGGCTGGAGGATTCCAATACCTTCCGGAAGTATTTAATGTACGAACTCCGCCAATTGTCATAACGTAAGCATCGGGATATCTCGATTTCTGGTCAGATGTCATATCAAGCCCGGTTGTGCTTGACCACGTTGTTCCTTTATCATAACTCACATTATATCTGATTCTTAGAGTAGAACCTCCATTTGCATTAGTTGCTTCAAGTGAATCGCAATAATTAGTAGCAACAGCTACAGTGTCGCCTTTTACGATTAGCTGGTTTAAACTGTTACCATTTGTAACATAATCCATATAACCGTCTAAACCTACTATTCTTGAAGCTGGAGGTGTAACCGATGGAACAAAATTCCCACCTATTTTTGGAGCAAATGGCGTGCTTGAACCGTCTTCGTAAACTGCAAGACCAACTACTTTTTTATCAGCAATCGATTTGTGTTTAGTAAGATATCCGCCTCCGATTAAGAAGGAAACTATCAAAGCAAACACCACAAAAAAGGTAAATTTGTGAAATGACTTCATATTGTTCTCCTTTATAAAATATTAAGTAAATTTTAATATTAAGTTATATAAATATAAGATTTCTAAAAAAACTTGTCAAGCATTTTAAATTAAGATTAAAAGAAAATAAAATATTTGTTAAAAAACACTTGACTTTTATCTCATTGTGTGTTTAACTTCTGCTATAAAATTACTTCAAGATAATCATTTTTTTAACATCTGAGAAATTAGCAGTTACCATCCTGTAAAAATATGCACCGCTTGCATAATTAGAAGCATCGAACTTAATTTCATATTTACCTGCCTGAATATACTGGTCGGTAAGTGTTGCAACCAACTGCCCTGTAATATTATAGACCTTTATGTTTACATAATCGTTTTTGGGAATATCAAATTTTATGCTTGTGTAAGGATTAAAGGGATTCGGGTAATTCTGATGCAAATTATATACAAGTGGAATTTCAGATGAAATTTTCTCTATCCCGATAATGCTATACCTGTTCCTTGCTGTTATAGTATTGTTTTTAAGCTCAGCTAAATCGGTGCCTTTTACAACAACAAATCCTACAGCTGTAGAATCACCGTTATTAAGATTAATTGGACCAGCGGATACAACAAAGCAATTCAAACCGGGGCCGATTGAACCGGCTACAATACCATTGCTCATACCGTCCCATTTTTCCTGTGTTGTGAAACCATTTAATACTTCTGATGCATTATAAGGCTTGAAGTTCAGATTTTGAGAAGAAAGTATTGCAACACCAAGATAAGGATTTGGATTACTGTTATTGTAAGTATAGCCAAGCTTATTTACAGTATCCAACGCAGTGATATTATTTGAAGTATTCCCTGATGGTGTATAATACATATATATTGCAGCATACATATTGTTTATGGCTGCACCGCTTGTATTTCTTATCATATACTTTAAAATAATGTAACTCGTATCCTGAACTGAGTTCCATGCGTAGCTTGTAGCATTTACGGTAACACCTATTTTATCGGTTCCTGCACCGTCATCGTTAAATCTTCCTCGTCCATCCTGGCTGCTTGCAGTTCCCGGAGTAAAAAGATTATATAATTGCAGAGATGTAAAATCGGTATCCGACTGGTTCGTGGGAGATGAACCTCTCCTGCATACATCCGAAACTTTCGTATTACTAACTCCAATCATCAATCCGCCTTCAAGTATGTTATTCATAGAATTATATGTAAGTATTAATCCGCCGCCGTAGGCTTGCGTTTTTTTACCAACCGCTCCGTCCCTGGTAAGAGATAATCTCAACCGGTTTACTGTATGTGTTGCCCAACCTTGTCTGAATGTTATTGTAAAGCTGCCTGTAGGGTCGTTTGCATAAGCACTCTGCGACGAGGTAAGCTTAAATGTCACGGTCCTATCGAATGGACATGTGGAGTTGGCTTTTACTTCGAAAGTATTTGCATAGGTAGTAGTATAAGTTCCATAGGCTGCAAGGTTTCCAACAAAAACAGAATCTTTGGTAATGGTTACAGCAGGGTCAGTTGTTGTTAATCTTAAGGAAACATTATTTCCAGCCTGGTGTATGTTTTTGTAAGTAAGTAAAATCGATACTTTTTCATCAATATCATATATCTTGTCATTATTACCGTAAATAGAATCATTATGGTAGTTTGATAAAATGGAAATAATCGGCTTGTTAGCAAGGCACTTGAATGCATTTACTCTGCCCGAGCCAAGCTTACCAATATAGCCTGGATTTAGATGGTAAATGCTGTCAACACCAAGCTCCAATCTTGTTTCTATCTCAGCAGGGGTAAGTGAAGGAAAAAACGACCTCATTAGACCAATAGTTCCGGAAGTAATCGGCGCTGACATGGATGTCCCGCTAACAGTTGCATAACTGTTATTATAAGCCGTACTAAGGATAGCATCGCCGGGAGCGCTTACATCAACTGTATCATGATAGTTTGAGAAACCTGCTTTCAGATCTGCGGAATTTGTTGCTGCTACACAAATAACATGATTATAAGCTGCTGGATATCTGATTATTTCACCACCATTATTGCCTGATGAAGCTACGATAATGCAGCCAGCATCCCAGGCATTGTTCACAATATTCTGTACTTGCGAACTGGGAGAACCGGAACCCCATGAACAATTTATAACTTTGCATCCATTCTGATACAAATAAATTAAACCGTCGCTTGTGTTATACAACAAGCCATCAGGGGTTACATCATCGGTATGTTTCGAAATTCTCAGTTTTACTTTAAATCCAATACCTGCACCGTGAATACCGTTATTGGTAACCTGTGAAGCATCACCTGAAACATAAGAACCATGGGGATTTCCAGAACCCTGTATATTAGGATCGTAATCGTTATAATAGAAATCCCAGCCCCAAAAGTCGTCTATGAAACCGTTGTTATCATCATCTATATTATTTATCGGGTCAGCATAATTTTTTTTGATGTTAGCTGCAAGATCCGGATGATCAAGGTCACTCCCCGAATCGCAAATGCCTATGACAACGTTTGTATCTCCCTGCGAAAGGTCCCAAGCCTGATAGCTGTTAATTTTATTAATGTGATATTGTGCTGAAATCTGCGGGTCATTTGGTATGAAATCAGCCTTATAAACGAACTCAGGTTCAACCCACTCTAATAAGTCAGGAAATTGCGTCTTAACTAATTCGGATATCTCGGTAGGGTCAATATTAGAATTATACTCAACCCTGTACATTTTTGCCAGGTCTTCATCACCCGCTATTCTCTTTGATACATCTTTTTTTAGGGGAAATTGCTGATATACTTTCGTAACATTATATTGTTGTAAAAAGTTATCCAGCTGCGTAATTCCAAAAGACTGTGAAGAAAAATTGTATATTTGCTCTTTAAATTTAATATTAAACATACCTTTCTGGTATAAAGCCCCATCGTATCTTTCAATAACACGTGAATTGTAAGGTTTGTATTTTGGAATTGGATTATCGCGAAAACTAAGAAACGCTGTAAATGAAATGATTAACAATAAAAGTATATACTTCTTCATTTTAGTTTTATTTAGTTTTGGTTGGAAATTTATATTAAACTATAAATAAATTACAACTCTTGCAATACTTAAAATATTTACACAATTATACATTGTTACACTTAATAACAGTTCCTAATTTTATGCATATTATGGGAAAAATCTGGTATATAATCCGAAACAGTACAAGATTTGTTTTTGTTGAAATCGGGGGCTTTTCTATGATGATTTGGGAAATGGTAAAAAATTTCAAAAGAATTGTCAGAGACAGAAATCTTATCCTCGAACAGATGGAGCATGTTGGTGTAAATTCAATACCCCTAGTCTTCATAATTGGTTTTTTTACCGGTGCAGTATCTGCCTGGCAGGCAGCCTATCAGTTTCAGGGGTTTATTTCCCTGTCTTATCTTGGTTCAGCAGTAACAAAGGCAATTTTTATCGAATTGGGTCCTGTGCTTACTGCAATTGTACTTGCCGGAAGAGTTGGTGCTTCAATGTCGGCTGAGCTTGGAACAATGAAAGTAACCGAACAAATAGATGCACTTGAATCGCTGGCAATAAATCCGGTTCGCTATCTTGTTATGCCAAGATTCATTGCATGCATTGCGATGCTTCCCGTTCTCACCGTACTTGCAAACTTTATTGCTATATTGGGAGCTTACGGGGTTTCATATTTCTTCCACGATGTTTCATTTCAGGTGTTTTTTGGCAGTGCCAAAAAAGTATTCGAGATGAAAGATATTCTGGGCGGTCTTGTAAAATCTGTTTTCTTTGGCGCTTCAACTTCGTTGCTCGGCTGTTATGTCGGTTTACAGACTGAAGGTGGTGCAGAGGGTGTAGGTAACTCCACTATTAAAGCATTCGTTCTGGCTGCAGCTATGACACTTGTTTTAGATTATGTTCTGTGGACAACTTTATTCGGTTAACAAAATTGATACCTGATATAAGAAGTCGTATCACCAATGGTTAATTTTAATATCATAAATAATCGTATTATTTAATAGCTTAACCTCATTAAATAAAAAAGGCTGCCAAATTTTGACAGCCTTTTTAAAACATTAGCTTATAGTATCAATACTCATTGTTATATGGATTAGCAAGATAGCTTGGTCTCCAGTTAACTGGCGGAATCGATGGACCTCTGAAAGTTAAAGAGTCTGTAAATGTTCTTTCACCGGTACCACCGGGTTGTATTACATCCCATGTGGTATCTCCTGCAACAGTATCAATATTCCACCATCTGAATAAACGGGTAAATCTTGTACCTGACGTATCTTTCATTTCAAGCTGTGTCATAATAAACTTGGCTTCTTTAGAACCAATATTTCTTAAACGCAGCGTATAAGTAAACCATATATTGTTCGGTCCCCAAGTAGATGTATCAATAGAAAAAGCATCAGTTGTTAAATAAGCATATCCCGGAGGTGTTAAAACCAAATCTTCTTTCTCGCAGCTCGAGATAAGCACAACGGAGAATACTATTAATGTAAGCAGTAATGTTTGTTTCATAGCTGAATTATATTTAATTGAAAATGGGTGAATTTATTTACTTTAAACTAATAAATTTATAATAAAAATCAAATACAAAATTTTTACTAATTCGATTTTTACAGTTTTAATACATATTCATTAATAAACGGCTCATTACGATTTTCTGTACCTCGCTTGTGCCTTCACCTATTGTAAGCAGTTTCACATCCCTGTATAATTTTTCAACTGGAAAATCTTTTGTGAAACCATATCCCCCGTGTATCTGAATTGCTTCGTTTGTAGCCTTTATTGCAATTTCACTGGCATAGTATTTAGCAATACACGCCGGCAGTTTAAAATCTTTACCTTCATCCTTAAGCTTTGCTGCTTTATAGGTTAACAACCTTGCAGCTTCAACCTCCGTTGCCATATCCGAAAGCTTGAACTGGATTCCCTGAAACTCGGCAAGAAACTTCCCGAACTGTTTTCTTTCTTTTGCATATTTAATAGAGTGTTCAAGGGCTGCCTGTGCAATGCCTACCGAAAGGGCTGCAATTGATACCCTGCCGCCATCGAGTATAGTCATTGCCTGCTTAAATCCCTCGCCTTCGTTGCCAATTAAATTGCCTGCAGGTACTTTGCAATTCTCAAAAATAAGCCCGCGTGTATCGCAAGACCTCATACCAAGCTTATTTTCTTTTTTGGCAACTATATATCCTTCGAAACCACGCTCTACTATAAAAGCTGAAATACCTTTTGAACCTTTCGATTTATCGGTAACTGCCATAACAACGCAGGTATTCCCAACTCCAGCATGAGTAATGAATTGCTTGCTGCCATTCAAAATATAATACCCGTTTTCTTTTACTGCAACTGTTTGCATAGCTGCTGCATCACTCCCGGAAACATTTTCAGTTAATGCCCACACACCCATTGTCTTGCCGGTTGTTAAATCGGGCAGGTATTTTTTCTTCAATTCTTCATTTGCAAACATGTATATGTGGTTTGTGCATAAACCATTATGTGCAGCCACGGTTAATCCTAGTGAAGGGTCAACTTTTGAGATCTCCTCTACTATGATAACATATTCCATAGCTGTAAAAGCGGAACCGCCATATTCTTCAGGAAACATAATTCCCATAAATCCCATATCACCCAGTTCCCTGGCAATCTCATGCGGAAATTCCTGTGATTCATCATACTTCATCACTTCAGGCGCTATCCTGTTTCGGGCAAAGTCTCTTGCCAATTTTTGTATTTCAAGCTGGTTGTCGGTTAGGTGTAAGTCCATGTTGGTTTAAAATTAATTTGTTTATATTTAGATACTTTTAAAAAGTTGATCCACAATTTCATATGGTGTAGTTTTTCGTGATAATATTTCATCGATTTGGGAATTCAAAAACAACTTCCTTTCTTCATTCCAGAATTTAACCTCAAGCTTGCCATTAACAAGCTCATTCACCTGTTTAAGCAAATTACTCTTTCTTTTCTCATACAGTCTCCCATTTAGTTCAAGGTAATTTTTAAAGCTTAATATTTCAGTAAGTAATTCCTCAATTCCCTTATTCTGCGAACCGATAGTTTTCAGAACATTCGGTTCTTTATCATCCTTGCTCTTAAGCTTCAGGTGGAGCATTGTTCTCAAAGCTGTTTTCAGCGCATCTGCCCCTTCCCTGTCAGATTTATTTATCACAAATATGTCGCCAATCTCCATTAGACCTGCTTTCATAGTCTGAATCGAATCACCAGACTCGGGAACAAGTACTACTATAGTAGTATCTGCCGTCTGGGCAATGTCAAGTTCCGATTGTCCGACACCTACGGTTTCCAAAATAATAAAATCCTTACCTGCAGCATCAAGTATCTCACATGCTTCTTTAGCTTTTTTAGATAATCCTCCGAGGCTACCCCTTGTAGCCATAGAACGGATAAAAACGCCTTCATCCATACCGGTTTCAGCCATCCTGATTCTATCACCAAGCAAAGCACCGCCTGTAAAAGGACTTGTCGGGTCAACTGCAATAATACCAACAGTAAATCCCCTGCTGCGGAGAATTTTGGTCAGATAATTTGTAATAGTGCTTTTTCCTGCACCGGGCGGACCGGTCATCCCGATTACAAACGCTTTGCCCGTGCTTTTATAAAGCTGTTTAAGTAACTCGTTTGCAAGGTCACTTTCATTTTCAACCAGTGAAATTCCACGCGCTATAGAAGCTTTATCCGATTTCTTGATTTTCTCAATAAGCAGGTTAAGCATCTATCTTCTGTTATTTTTAAAATAATCTACTGTTTTCTTCAGACCTTCCTCCATATTTACAGCAGGCTTCCAGCCAAGTTCCTGTTCTATTTTTTTATAGCTTAATACACTCCTTAGCTGTTCGCCTTTTTTCGGAGGCCCGTGCTTTTCACTAAAGTTTGTTCCTGCATATTCATTAAGCTTCCTGAATATATAATTAACCGATGTCTCGACCGATGTACCTATATTATAGAGTGAGGGTTTGAGAGTTTGCAAAGCAAGAACATTGGCATTTACAACATCATCTATATATACATAGTCTCTTGTCTGTTCCCCGTCACCGTTAATAAGAGGTTCAACTTTCTTTAAAATCTTTTCAGTAAAAATAGCAATTACACCGCATTCACCATGGGGGTTTTGTCTAGGACCGTAAATATTTGCATAACGGAAAACAACATAATCTAATCCGAAAACATGGTTATAATAGAATAAATATTTTTCTATAGTAAGCTTATTGATACCGTAAGGTGCATAAGGTCTTGCAGGATGTTCTTCATCAGCTGGAAAATAATCATGCTCTCCGTAAATTGCACCGCCTGTTGAAGCAAATATAACTTTCTTTACACCATTTCGTAAGGCATTTTCTATAAGGTTCACCGAACCTATTACGTTTGTCTCAATATCAAGGAAGGGGTTCTCAACCGATTTTCGTAAATCTATCTGTGCTGCGTGGTGGTTTACAATTTCGATACTGTGTTTTTTAAACACTTCCGATATCTCAGGGCTGCGGATATCCATTTCGTAAAACACAGCTTTTTTATTTATGAAATCCCTTACGCCCGTTGACATATTATCTATTATTATCACGCTATGTCCTGCATTAATGTATGCATCAGCTATGCTTGAACCAATAAATCCTGCACCGCCTGTAACTAATATGTTCATATACTATTCCTATGTTAATTAAAAACAAAAGCCGTAAACGGTCCCGGCCGTTCACTACAGATATAACGTTTATAAAATTTACATTCCTTTTAAACCTATATCTTTTCTGTAATATTTATTTTCAAAATCAATCAATTCAGCATTTATGTATGCTGTATCAATGGCATCTTTCAAGCTGTTATCCGAAAATCCCACAACATTCAGCACACGCCCGCCTGAAGATAACACTCTATCACCTTCTGTTTTTGTCCCGGCATGAAATACTATGCAATTACCGGTAACTTTGTTTAATCCTTTGATTTCTTTGCCTGTTTCATACTTATCAGGATATCCTTTAGAAGCAAGAACTACTGAACAATAATATGACTTAGATATTTCCAGTTTATACTGCGAAATTGTTCCCTCTGCGGAAGCTAGAAGCATTTCCAGAAAATCTGAATTGATTAAAGGAATAACAACCTGTGTTTCGGGGTCACCGAATCGGGCATTGAATTCTATTACAAAGGGATCATTATTGCTGTCAATCATAAGTCCGCAGTATAAACAACCATTGTACGGATTGCCTTCCTGCTTCATATATCTTAAGACAGGTTCAATTATTCTATATTTAACTTTCTCTAAAATTTCACCGGTTACAATATTTTCAGCAGGAGCATAGCTGCCCATACCACCGGTATTTTTACCCTGCTCGCCGTCTGAAATCTTTTTATGATCCTGTGCAGGAGGCAAAACAACATAGTCGGTTCCGTCACATATAACAAAAACCGAAGCTTCCTTCCCGGTAAGGTATTCTTCAAGCACTGCCGAATCACCCGATTTACCAAATATTCTTTTTTCAAAGAACTCAGAAAACGTTTCGTTAAGCTCACTTAGGTTATTACAAATTACTACACCCTTGCCGGCAGCAAGCCCATCGGCTTTTACAACTACAGGATAATTTACTTTTTCAGCAAATAACACAGCGTTACTTTTCGTCTCAGCCGTGAAAGACTCATACTTTGCCGTAGGAATACCATACTTTTTCATAAAATCTTTGGCAAAGTTCTTGCTCGTTTCAAGCTTAGCAGCATTTTGCGAGGGTCCAAAGATTTTCAATCCCTCTTTAACAAACTCATCAACTATACCCAATGCAAGCGGCTGCTCGGGACCCACGACAGTAAAATCGATTTTGTTATCCTTAGCAAAATTTAACAAACGTTTAACATCATCAGCTTTAATATTTACAGCTTCAGCAATACTGTTAATTCCGGCATTACCGGGAGCACAGTAAATTTTACCGATTTTCGGGCTCTGTTTTATTTTCCATACAAGAGCGTGTTCTCTTCCTCCGCTGCCAATAACTAATACTTTCATATTACTGTTACTATTCCCGCAACGCGGGAATCTGAAAATTATTTCGCCCCTGACGGAGCTGCATTTTGTTTTACAATGTTTCGGACATCACTGAATAAATCTGCAAGAAGTCCCGTTAAGTACTTCCTTTCATATTTATTTATCATCTCTTCATTACCTTCAGGTAAAGAATTGTTTTTATATAAAATATAAAATTCTTCGATCGATTTGGATATACAATTCACATCATCAGGTTCGCAAATCTTCACTGCACCGTAATCTTTCAGCGAATTTCTTGCAACACCTTCAGGCACACATGCAAGAATCGGTTTCCTTGAACCGAGATACTCATACAGCTTGCCGGTTGAATGCAGGTCGCTACGGTGAGTGCGGTTTATCATCATCCAGAGAATATCGGACTTCAGCAGATAACCTATGCATTCTGAATGAGAAACATAGCCCAATACTCTGACAACATCATTAAGTTTATATTTCGAAATTAACTTTTCCTGTGATTTATCTATGGTCCCGATAAAGTAAGCTTCAATATTATTTCTTGCTTCAGGTGTTTGTTCAAAAAAACGTGCAAGTGCATTAAGAAAATATTCGGGAGTGTAATAGTTTAAAAAACTGCCTGCATAAGTAAACCGCAGCTTCGGGCTGTAATCTTGATTTACAGATACATTTTTGAAATCATCACCGTCAAATCCCTGCGGAATTACTTTAATCTCCTCAGGTTTTTTAAAAGTGTATCTTTCTGTTATAAGCTCTTTTATTCGCTGATTAATAGTAACAATTTTATCAGCCGAACGAAGTACCTTGCTTTCCCTGACAAAATGCAGATGCCTGTGATAAGGTGTAAGATAAAAGTTATTCGGACAATCGAGCCACGAATCGCGGTAATCGAGCACCATTGGTAAACCTGATAACTTCTTAAGCTCGTAAGCTATTAAAAAATCTGTATAAGGCGGTGCAGTTGCATAGATAAGGTTAATGTTTTCCTTTTCTATTATTTCGGAGCCTAATTTGACAGCTTTTGATTTCCAGAAAATTTTTGAATCCGGTATTAAAAACGACTGGCTCAGGTTGCTGAGGAATTTCCTCGTGCTGTCATTTTTAAACTGTACTACTTTTGTTCCGTTTGTACCATTTTCATTTCCGTTTCCGGCTGTCCTGTGAATAACCACGTTCTCTTTTTCAAGCTCATGTAGCAGGCAATCATCATGTGCAAGGTAGGCTTTGGGTGAAATAGTCAGAATGTGCGGTTCCCACCCGTAATGAGGAAGATATTTAACAAACTTCGCAGTCCTTTGCACACCACCCATACCCATAGGAGGAAAATAATATGATATAACAAGAACTTTCTTCAATAGGTACTGTAAAACTTTGACTTATAGATATTAATTGATTGCAAAAAACAAACTTACTTAAAATACAGAAGTGAAACAATTAAGAATTGGGGGATTTCGCTAAAAAATTAACTTAATGAAGTTTAGGTTAAGAGGTAATAACTGTTTATATTATCAAAAAGTTTTATTAGCTAAATTTTTCGCCCTGATACTAATAAATTTTTCTAAATAAATTCGTGAAATTTGCGGTAAAAATTACTCCTCAAAAATGAATTTCATTTTAAATTATTTACTTTAATCTTGCAGAAAAACTTATCACATATTTGTTGAAAAAATACAATTTTGCAATAATCGGGTGCGGAAGAATTGCCTCAAGACACGCCGGAATAATAAATAAACTCGGAAACCTTTCAGCTGTTTCGGATATTAAACCGGAACGAGCCGAGGAATTCGCAAAGCTTTACGGATGTAAAGCATTTACTGATTATAAGAAAATGTTATCCCAAAGTGAAATCGATATTGTAAGCGTTTGTACACCAAATTCATTGCATCACATTCAATCCGTTGATGCCCTATTATCGGGTAAGCATGTTATATGCGAAAAACCTATGGCACTAAACATTAATGACTGCAATGAAATGATTCAAGCTTCGGATAAAACAGGAAAGAAATTATTCATTGTAAAGCAAAACAGGTTCAATCCGCCGGTAACAGCATTAAAGAAAGTTATTGATGAAAACCGTCTCGGTAAAATTTATAACGCTGAGGTTAACTGTTTCTGGAACCGTAACGAAGCTTATTACCTTTCTTCAGACTGGAAAGGAAAAGCAAACCTTGACGGGGGAACTTTATTCACGCAATTCAGCCATTTTATCGATATACTCTATTGGCTCATAGGCGATGTTAAGAAAGTACATGCTCTCAGAAAAAACTTCTCGCACAAGAGCACAATTGAGTTTGAGGACACAGGTGCCGCAATACTTGAATTCTCAAGCGGAGCAATAGGAACTATTAACTACACAGTTAACAGCTTCGGAAAAAATATGGAAGGTTCAATTACTATTTTTGCAGAAAAAGGCACTGTAAAGATAGGCGGCCAATACCTGAACGTTCTTGAATACCAGAACATTGAAAATTATAAGATAGAAGGACTGCCCGAATCGCGTCCTGCCAATGATTACGGTTTCTACCAGGGATCGATGTCGAACCATGAAGAAGTGTATAAAAACGTAATTGATGTTCTTGAAAATAACGGTGTAATAGCAGCAAGTGCTTATGAAGGAATGAAAACGGTTGAGATAATTCAGAAGATATACGATGCCGGGAAATTATAATTATTTATTACCTAACTGAAGTTACGCAAACCATTCCCGCGAAAGCGGGAATCTACAAAATTATATCGCTCCTACGGAGCTAAATTGTTGATTATTAATGTTTACTATAAATATTCCGCTCCTAACGGAGCTAAAAGAAATGACATATTTATCATTTTGCGTAACTTCAGTACCTAATACGAATGTTCGCTCAGAGAGCGAACGCTACAGAATCTAACTCCATTATTCCTCAATAACCGAAAATTTTCTTCCGGTAACAGTTGCCTGGGTTGTAATATCAAGTAAAAATTCAAATTCCCTTGCAAGCTGGTTTGCTAACATTTTTATATCATATTTCTTTATTATCTCATCATTAGGTAAGGGCATTCTGTTTGTGCGGAATAAATCATAATATTCAATAATCAGGTCTGCTATTTGCTGGAGATTATCCGGCTCGCAGATTTTAACAGCTTCGTAGTGGCGTAATGATTGCTTTGCTACTCCATCGGGGATATATGCTAATATGGGTTTCCTTGCTCCGAAATATTCGGAAAGCTTAACGGTGGAAACAATATCTGCACCGTCATCGTTATTTATACCAAGCCACAAAACATCTGATGCAGAAAGGTATTTGATACATTCAAAATGATTAACATAGCCCGGATTGTAAACAGCTTCACCAAGCTGTAACTTTTGTATAAGCGTCAGGATTTCTTTAGACAGCACTCCCAAAAAACATGCTTCAATTTTGCGTTTCAGTTCAGCGTGTTTTTTGAATACTACCGATAGTGCCTCAAGAAATTTTTTTGGTGAACAGAGGTCAAAAAAATAACCCGCATAAGTAAAACGCATCTTGCTGGTTCGGGGAAGCTGAACATTTGCAGCATCAAAATCGGCCTGGTCGAAACCGTGAGGTACTATTAAAATATCATCATGCCTAACATTCGGATATTCCTGTATCAGATACTCCTTTATGCGGCGGTTGATTGTTATAACTTCATCGGCAACACGCAGAACTTCCTGTTCCATCTTCCTGTTCTTGAAACGATGATATGGCGTAGGGAAAAAACTTGTTGAAGCGTGCAGCCATGAGGAGCGGTAATCAATTACAAGCTTAATTCCGTACCTTTGTTTTAGTTCATATCCTAAAAGCAGGCTGGTAAAGGGCGGTGCTGTGGCAAAAATCAGGTCAATTTTTTCGGTCTCAATTATCTGTGAAGCAAGCTTTAATGCTTTCTTCTTCCACTTAATTTCTTTGTCCGGAATTTTCATAAATTTGCAGATATTGCGGAAGAACCTCCGTTTACCTTCATTCGGCAGACGGTCAATTAAATTTTCGTTCAGAAGATTCCTGCGCGGTCCTGTTGTTCTGGAGATTTTGATACCGGGCGAAGTAATTTCAGAGAGAAGAAAATCATCTTTAGCATAGTAACTTTTAGGAGTGTATGTTAATATCACCGGCTGCCAGCCGAATTCAGGCAGGTACTTGGAAATCTTAACTGCACGCAAAACACTTCCGGAACCTAAGGGAGGAAAGTAATACGAAATGAACAGTACTTTCTTCAAATAGTCTTCAGATAATAATTAATTCTTTGGGTGCTTTATTAAGTATCTCACATCCGCCGGTTTTTAAAACAACATCATCTTCAATCCTCACACCGCCAGTATTTTCCAGGTATATCCCCGGCTCAATTGTGACTACGCTGTTATTGGCGGTTACAAAATCCTGCCTTTGATTAATTCCCGGTAACTCATGCACTTCTATACCGAGTCCGTGGCCAAGCCCGTGACCAAAATTTTCACCGTAACCTTTCGAAGTTATAAAGTCTCTTGCTACCGAATCAAGCGATTTTGAACTCATACCCGCTTTAGCATTATCTATTGCAAGCTTTTGTGCATCATAAACTATGCAGTAAATCTTTTTCATTTCTTCGGAGGGCTCACCTACAGCTATTGTCCTGGTCAGGTCAGAACAAAAGCCGTTATAAACACATCCGAAATCAAGTGTTATCATTTCACCGTTTTTAATAATTTTATCGGAAGCAATACCGTGCGGCATTGCCCCTCTGGACCCGCTTGCTACAATGGGATCGAATGAATCTTTTAAAGCTCCGAGCTTTTTTTGTATGTAAGTTATTTCTGCCGATACTTCAAGCTCTGTTATGCCGGGTTTAATAAAACCAAGGATTTTTTCGAATGTTTTATCCGATATTTCTGCTGCTTTTCTGAGTATTGCAAGTTCTTCATCCGTTTTTTCCATGTTTATGGCTTCAATTCTCTCGTTAACCGGCTGGTAATCTACGGTTTCATTAGCTTTTTTGTACCTGTCTAAAGCTGCTATGGTCATTCTTGATGATTCAAAACCTATCTTTTTAAAACCTGCATCCTGAACAATGGTCTTAAATTCAGATGTACCGTTGTAATTAATAATAATTTCAAATCCCTTTACCTGCTGAAATGATTGCTCCTTATACCTGAAATCACTGAAAAAATAATTCTTCTCCTTAGTAATGAGTAATGAAGCAGCGGAACCTGAAAATCCTGTTAAATAACGGACATTCGGAACGTGTGTTATTAAAAATGCATCCAGATTAAGTTCATCCAGAAGCGATTTAACTTTTTCTAAACGTGTCATAATTTTTAATTGGAAGGCAAATTTACACAGTATAACAAACTCAATCAATTGAAATAATAAAACTCACAGGTAATAGGGGCTATCTCAAAAAGCTGTAGGCGTCCCGCTAAAACGGGACAAAAATATATAAATATCGCATGCTGAAACTCTGCGGTTACAAAATAAAAGAAAATCCAGTTCGTAGTGTTTCAGAAAACTTTATTTAACTAATACTAATTTCTTTATCGCATTAAAATATCCTGACTGAACTCGGTAAAAGTAAACACCTGAAGCAAAGTTAGAACCGTCAAACTCAACTTCATATGTGCCTGGTTTAAGCTGTTCATTGACAAGTGTTGTAACTTCCTGACCCAGGGTGTTGTAAATGATTAACCATACCCCCTGCCCCTCTCCAAAAATGGAGGGGGGAACAGGTATATCAAACTTTATTTTTGTTTTTGGATTAAACGGATTTGGGTAATTCTGATACAACTTAAATCCTGAAGGAACCTCAGAACTTATTTTCTTTATTCCAACGGTTTTGTTTATGCTGAATGAATCGAGTAAAACATTCAGATTGTTATATACTTTCAGGTTTAACCTTGATTCTGTAATACTGAAAATACCGAATGAATAATCTTTAACAGATTTTATTGTATATGAAGCATTCACTGGATTTGCTAGCGGTGCACCTGAGGATGCAATTATCATATGGTGAATTCCACTAACATAATTATGCTGGTAGAAATGAGAATGCCCTGAAATAACCATATCAACATGATTCGGTACGAAAACATTTTGCGAAATTACTTTCATCTCATTATATTCACCAGCCCCCCCGCCGCAGTAACCCGGTTTATGCGCTGTAACTATTTTCCAAATCCTGTTTGAAGCGGAAAGGTCGCTCTGTGCAAAAATGTATTGCTGCGAACCTACGGTTAAAGGCAATTCCGTGTTTAATACCAGAACATGCATATCAGCATAATCAAATGAGTAGTAAGCTTGTGTTCCTGAAGCTGACTGCGGTGCTTGTGTAAATGCCATTGTATTCTGATTCCATCCCTCGTGATTGCCTGTTGCGTTGAAGAACGGAACCTGTGAAATCAATTGCAATTCATTCGGAATAAAAAATTCAGTTTTCCATGATTGGTAAGTGGTATTATCGCACAGGTCGCCGCCGTATAATGAAAATCTTGTATTGTAATTTCTGATAAGCTGTGCGATCTGTCCGTGAACTGCTGTGCCTACATGCTGGTCACACATCCATGAGAAAGTGAACGGCAATCCAGGGGGCAATGCTGTAATAAATGAATATCCGCTGCTTTGGGTAGAACCCTGAAGTGCTTTATAATAGTATATGGTATTTTCCTGTAATCCACTTAGCTTAACATTATGTATATAAGTGACGGGAGATGCTGTTGTTGAATCGATGCTTTCGGTTCTGAAAGTGCTGCCGTAATTTGTAGATAATCCATAATGAACTGTCACAGTATCACGCGTATTGCATTCAACCAATACGTATACAGAATTGTTCGTCACTGCCTGCAGATAGGGCTGTATAATAATATCAGCATAAGAAGCACCTGTAATAAATACTATAATTATGCAGATTCGTTTCATCATCTATTATTATTTAATAAGTGTCATTTTCCGAGTCTCGGTAAAAGTGTTTGTAATAAGTGTATAAAAATAAACTCCGCTCGGATATTGTGAAGCATCCCAGTCGACGCTGTAAGTACCCGGTGATTGTTTTTCGTTTACAAGTGTTACAATTTCCTTTCCATTAATATCAAACACTTTTAGTGTTACAATATTGCTACTTGTTAATTGATATTTTATGTTTGTTGAAGGATTAAACGGATTGGGATAGTTTTGATAAAGTAAATATTTATCAGGTGTATCATTTGATATTGTTGTTATTTTAACAGGATTTAAGAAAATCCCCGTTCTACATCTTCTGAGCTGGCCAACACCGCTGATTTGCACATTATAATAAAGGAACAATTCATTTTGACCTATCATTGGTTCTGGTTCATTTCTTAATCTGTATAATCCACTGACAGCCCCTTCATCAACTCTCCTTGCAAACCTGTTATTCGAATCAAGTCCCAACCCAAGTATCCACATTGAACCGTCAATCGGGCTTTGAGGATTGTTCGTTAGATTTCCGAGAACCGCAAAATATGTAGTTCCCTGAATGCTTGGCTGAACCGCTTCCATTGAGAAGAGATATTTGTGCGGGTCATTTACTGGTATTCTTAATGTTGCAAACCTTGTGGCAAAAGTATCGGTGGGCTGTACAAATCTGTAAACTCCTATGGTTGTATCGGAAATCCTTGCTGCATAACAGATTTGATTGTTATATTCGGCGGAAATGAATCCGAAAACATCAACCTTTGGTATATTATCGTTTGTGATATATCTGAATGTGTTATTAAGAGTGTTTACCCTCACAATTTCAATCTTGTTCGAATTTACAGACCTTGAGTAAACAAAATAATCTGTTCCCAATATAAACCTCGGTCCCCCGTTTCCCATATTACCCGAACCCCAGTAATGATTTGTTATTGGATTAGTATAAACTATATTGTTTTCGTTGCACCAATAAAGTGACGGTTGAGGGTCATACCGAAGTAAAAATATATTAATAAACGAACTTAAGGAAGAAATTGTACCCTGCCAGTGAATATGATGCTGATTACCTGAAGTAAGTTTAGTTTTATAAAGAATTGGAGTTGTAATTGCCCTCCATACGTGCCTTATACCCAGACTGTCTCTTTTTGTGTAAAAAACAGCAGGTCCTTCGAAATCCGCTCCCCATTCAGGTCCATTTATAAAGGCACTGTCAATCGGGACTACATTGCTGTCAATAAGCAAGTCAAGTCCGTGCACCGAAAAAAACAATCCCGTTAACGGATCTAAATTTCCTGCCCATATTTTATTATTAAGATCAATCCAGCATACCTTGCTGAACCCGTCGACAAATTCAGGGTCAAGATAACGGTATTGTGAAGTTCCAACCTGAACATCATCAATAATGAATTGTGATTTCAAATTGACTGAACAAAATAATAATAAATAAATAATTAAAAATTTTTTCATAAGTCAAAAGATTATTTTATTAAAATAAGTTTTTTTACATCAGTGAAATTTACTGAGACTAACTTGCAAAAATACACTCCGCTCTGTAAACTCGCCTCATCGAATCTGACGCTGTACTCTCCCGGCTGTAACTCCTCATTTACAAGGGTTTTCACTTCCCTTCCAAGCAAATCAAATACAACTAACTTTACAAACTTTTGACTTGCAACTTTAAACTTTATACTTGTAACTGAGTTAAACGGATTCGGGTAATTCTGAAATAATTCAAATTTTTCAGGAATAATATTATTTACAGGTTTAATTGAAATTAAGTAGGTTCTTAAAACACCCTTATACAACCATGCTGTGTTATGATATATTGGATTTTGACCCCCGGCATCAAATCCTCCAAAGTAATATACCGTAGGTTCATCCGGAAACGGAGATTTACAAATTGTTCTTGTTGCCTGTAAACCTGGGGTAGCAGGAATTAAATATGCCGAATCAATTACCTGTCCATATTTATAGACGCTGTTCTTGTATCTTATCATATACCAGGAATTATTTCTGAGAGGTGTCCCAAAGCCTGAAGAGTGCCGAGCCCAGATACCGTATAATAATGCAGTATCACCGTTTTGAGGATCTAAAAATAATAGTGTATTATTATAAGCTCCATAATAAAATGACGAGTTGATGCCCCATACATTATCAAAATAATTTTCAAAATTATTCTCTATAACAGCGCTTGCTGTAGCAGGGTCAATCAATATTGCACTTCTCAGGTTTTCTGCAATACCCCAGAGTATTTTTTGATTTAAATTATTAGGAGTTAACACTGTTGTCATACCCCTAAGATTTTTCCCGAGTCCTGTTGCGCCGGTATCAGGCCATTCATAAATAAACTGCCATGAAGGTGTATAGCCGTCTATCCTTTTAAAAATTCCCCCCCAATTATTGGTAGGATTCCCGTCAGATGCAAAAGCAATATATAAATCGCCATTAAAAACAGAATGTGAAAGCATTCTCTGCGGACCATGAATTTCTATTGCCTGCCATTCAATTTTTCCCGGGACTAAAACATTATATGCACCACGAAAAACAGCAGTGGGACTCGCAGCAAAAAGATGCTCTATTCCTGTAATTTTGTCCTTGTAAAAAGCTATGTGTCTAATGTAACTTGTCTCCGTACCGCTGTTATTATAAAGCGTCATTTTTGTCCATTTGCAGGTGCTGTCATTTCTGCTCCATACAGAAATCTGATACGGTGAACTGATATCACTAAAACTCGCTATTAATAATGTATCGGGTCTTGGAAGCAGAACGCCATTTTTGTCAACTTTAAATATAAATGAGTATAATGCATCCGTTCTTAGATAACCGGTCCCTGTACTTGTGTCAACTTTCCAATTTGATGAAGAAGATTCTTTAATTAGTATTTGAGGTCCCGGGGAAGGGTCCGGACCCGGGTTGTCGTTCCAGTAACTGTTTCCTGCATATAATTTTCCTTTATGAGATGTGATGTACATAATATCTGTCCCGCCCATATATTTATTATTTACATCATAAGTACCCGGAAAATAATTTTTATAAAACTTGAAATAATCAACCTGATTTTGGGAATATATTGAATCAGGAATTATTAAAGCGAAAAATAATAATATATTAATAAAAAGAATCCTCATATTTTTTTTATTTATTTTACTGAAGTTACGCAAAATGATAAATATGTCATTTCTTTTAGCTCCGTTAGGAGCGGAATATTTATAGTAAACATTAATAATCAACAATTTAGCTCCGTAGGAGCGATATAATTTTGTAGATTCCCGCTTTCGCGGGAATGGTTTGCGTAACTTCAGTTATTTTATTAAAACCATTACCTTCGTTTCTGTAAACTTTCTCGCTGTTAATCTGTAAAAATACACACCGCTTGATAAAATGCTTCCATCAAATTGAACTTCATAACTTCCGGGTTGCAGGTTCGTATTTACAAGTGTTTTTACTTCCCTGCCCGTTATATCAAAAACCTTCAATTCTGTGAATCCTGATTTAGGTATATCAAATTTTATTTTTGTGAAAGGATTGAACGGATTAGGATTATTTTGAAATAATTGAAATTTAACGGATTGATTATTTTCTTTAATACCTATTGGAGGATTAAAGTAAACTCCTTTGTATACCCATGCAGTGTTATGACTTGGACCAATCCCGGCATCAAAACCGCAAAAATACAATACTTTGTTGCTGTCCTGCGTAAACGGTGAAATCTCGATATCACGCGTTGCAGTTAAAAATTTATTTGGAGGTAACGGATTATTATAATCATAAATATAACACCATTTATAATTACCATATAAATCACGTTGTACGAAATATGAACCATTCAAATTGTTGTTGGGGAATCCTTTCTTTTGCGCCCATACTCCTGCAAGCCAAACCTGTGATTGTGTGGCATGGTCAAAATACGGGGTAAATCTGTTATATACTGCACCTACACCCTGTGTATTCAATAAACTATCGTTCCACTGGTTATTAAAATATTGCATTAAATCAATATCTGTTTTTGCTTTATGATTGTTGCCCGGATCTAAAGTTACGAACAACCCTTTATATTCAAGCCCAAGAATTATTAATTGTTTCAAATTATTTAACGGATCGATAATTGTTGTAAGACCTCTAATATATCCTGATTGTGGAATAGAGGGAACAAAATGAGGTACTTCATATACTTTTTGCCATATCGGATTCAATCCGTCAATGCGTTTATAAACACCCCCTTTAAGTGGTAATAAGGTATCTTTTAACTCTGTAGAAACATAAAGATTACCATTACACTCAGTAAAACTAAGAACTCTGCCTACATTATATATTTCGGATGTTGGTCCCCAGACAAAATAATCAGGTTTTTGAGGGTCATAAGTGCCACGGTATATTGCTCCTACGTTTAATCCTGCAAATAAGTGCTGCATACCGGTAACTTTGTCAGTATAAATTATTGCAGCTCTCACACCTAAATATCTTAATACTATTTTATTTTCAATCCAGTTATTACTGTTTTCCTCTTTAAACCAAAGATTTGTCCATGGAATATCGGGTGAATACAATCCTGATGGAGCGGCAAGTAATAAATTTTTAGGGGGAATAACCGGATTCCCATTTATATCTTTTTCAATTACAATTTTTTTTAAGCACTCAACCCTTAAATATGAAGTATCAAATTGTTTTTCAACTTTCCAGTTACCATTATGAATTTCTTTAACTAAAATTTGAGCACCCGGCTTTGGGTCACTGCCGGGCACATCATTTGCGAATCCAATACCTACATATAATTTATTAAAAAAACCTGCAAGAGACATCGCCTCTGTCCCGCCCATAAAAAACCCGTTTTCGTCATACCTACCAGCAGTATAATCTGTAAAAAATCTATAATGCTTTATTTCTAAATTCGGCGGCGGCACCACACTGGAAACCCCGTATGAATTGGAATCATAAGAATTATGTTTTAAAAAAAATATGTTGCTCAAAATAATTAACGAGAACAAAAGTAAAGAGAATTTTTTCATTATACTTTTTAAGTTAGATTAAAAAATAGTTTTCCATAATTCGATATCATACTTGATTTTTTCGAATTAAGCACAATTTATTTTATTAAAATCATCTTCTTTGTTGAATGATATTTTGAACACTTCATAGTATAATAATAAATACCGCTTGGATATTTGCTGCCGTCGAATACAATTTCATAACTTCCTGCATCGATATTTCCGTCAAGTAAAGTTTGCAATTCTCTTCCAAGTAAATCGTATAATGTTATTTTTGTATAAATATTTTCAGGTATGCCGAACTTAATCTTTGTGATAGGATTAAACGGATTCGGGTAATTCTGTTCAAGAGAATACTTCCCCGGTATTGTATTTGTTTTAATAATAATACTCAATGTATTAACAAAACGTCCCTTATATATCCAGCTTGTATTGTTTGAAGTATCATTTGCACAATCATAACCGCCGAAATAATAAACCTTATTTGAATCCTGCTGAAAAGGAGATTTACAAATAGTTCTGGTAGCTCTTAAACTCTGACCGTTCGGTACAGGATAATTATTGTCATATATATGTCCGTATTTGTATGTCCCGTTTTGGTATCTTAATAAAAAATATGAGCCGTTATATGGATGTACATTTCCGTTTGGATGTATTGCTCCGAGACTTACCCACCATACTTTCTGGTTATTTATTGTATCAGGTTCGAAATAATTATAAGCTGTTAATGAAGGACCTGTATAATTAACACCCCATACCATTCCTAAAAAAGATTTCACATTTAATTCAGTATAAACATTATGGTTGTTAAACGGTTGTATTATCTGTATAATCCCCGGATTTGACCTTGTTCCTATGATTACTTCATTGTTGCTTGCCAAAGGGTCTGGAATGGTAGTAATGCCTCTCATAATATTATTTTCATCGCCATGTGCTGAAGGTATGTATGGCCACCTGTAAACCAATTGCCAGATAGGATTGACGCCATCTATTCTTCTGTATAAGCCGCCAATAGTATCTGTTCCTATTATATCCAATCCTGCCGCTGCATATAAATCATTATTGCAAACCGTCATCGCCATAACCCTTCCTAAATTTCTCAATTCCTTAGCAGTATCAATGTATAAAAAACCGGGTGAATTCGGATTAAATCCCGCTTTTATAATATTTCCTTCTGCCACACCGCAGAAAAGCCATTGTTTCAAAGTTACTTTATCGGTATGGATTTTAAAGCATCGGATAGCCGCACTACCCGTCGGAAGCACATAGGCCGCATTTGCAATCCATTTCCCTGTGGTGTCATTTCTTACCCAGATGTTAACAATACGCGGTGGTTGAATATCGCTGAAACCTCCGACAAGTAAACTAACGGGCGGATTAAGTATATTACCCTGATAGTCTTTTGAAAAAATCACAGAAAGAATTGCTTCGCTCCGCAATGACCCTGGCCCGAGTGAAGTATCAACAACCCAGGGAGAATTGTAAGTGTCTTTCCGTAATACCTGTGTCCCTTCACTTTCAGATGTAATAGGATAATCCATCCAGTTGCCCATTCCTGCAAATAATTTTCCCTTATGTACTACAATTGACATCGTTTCGGTTGACCCCAGATACCTGCCGTTTATATCATACGTGCCGGGAAAATAATTTTTGTTGTATAACATACTGTCAACTTTATACTGGCTATATATATTATTGAAAGCAGCGAGAATAAAAACAAAATATATAAAGTATGTCATAAAAATAATTTTATATTGTTTTAAAATAATTCCAGATAAAAAAGAATCGTGATTTCTCTGACATAACGGGGCAGGCTGAATAAGTAATAGTAATTATTTAATCATCAACATTTTTTTTGATTTAAAATAGCCGCCTGCTTTAAAAAGGTAAAAATACACTCCGCTTGGTAATCCGCTTCCATCGAATAATACTTCATAACTACCGGGTTGCAGGTTCGTATTTACAAGTGTTCTTACTTCCCTGCCAGTTATATCAAAAATCTTCAATTCTATGAATCCTGATTCAGGTATATCAAATTTTATTTTTGTAACAGGATTAAAAGGATTCGGAAAATTTTGAAATAATTCAAATTTATCAGGGATATTATTTGAGACAGGATTTACATTCATTATCGAACCTAAGCCGGTATTACATTTATGAATAATCTTTTTACCCGCTCTGTTTTCCGTGTAATAAATTACCGGTTCGCTTACCGTAAAAAATACTTCAGGATCAGACCTTTTTATATTAGTAGTATCTGATACCATTCTAATAAGCCTGTTTTGTTTAGAAATACTAATTAACCAAACCTGTTCGTAAAGCCCTGTACCGGGTTGATTCTGTCTTTTTTGAGCAAGCATAAAAATGTAATCTTTATCATTCCATGTAAAGTGCTCGGGCGAGTAAATTCCTAAACGGTTTGTAGGCAACGATACCGAATCATATTTTACCCAATTTGTTCCAATTTGTCTGAAAAATGCAATTTCATCTCTCTCTTGCTTTTTCTCTACACACCATAATACAAAGCTTCCTAACTCAGCAGAATATAACATCCATGTCTGGTCAATCGGATTCGGAAGTATTGCTACCGAATTAAATGTGTTTGTGTTAACATCAAAATAACCAACTTCGTATGGTGGATTATTTTCCTTGCCAAGGGATATACCATATAGCCCATTAATCCAGCGGCCTCCCTGGTATGAGTTAAGCGACTGAGGTAAACTAATTTCTGTCTGATTTGAACTGTTGCGTAATTTCATTCCTGTGCTCTGCCAATTACTTGGATTGTAGGATGCACAAGTTATTCCGTCAAGCGTATAGTTAATATCAATTGAGCCAAAATATGGAATTCTGTAGTTACTGTTCGGAAGAATTTGAGTAACCCAGACATTATTCACTTTTTTCGAAGTCCCAACAGCTATGGTATTTGCATTTATCGAATCGGGGTAAATTAATACAGAACTATTTTGACTGAATGCCCACTCGGGTCCATTTGCCACTCTTGTCATTCCATAATACGAGGGTGTCGGGTCTATCATTACACCTTTTCCATTTGAGGGGATGAAATTACCCGTTATAAAATCAACACTCGCCACCCATATTCCTTCTTCATTTGCCCAGCAAATATGGTGACCGAGCCAGTCAAATTCCGGATCTTCTAATGAAGACGTTGTATCTGAAACTATAGTATCCTGAATTACAAACTGTTGCCCGGGCAATGGAGTATTTTCAAAAAAAACAATTAAAATAAGTAGTAGATTTATTTTTTTCATACTCCTTAGACCATACTATAATTAGACATTATTAATAAAAGAAGGTTTAATGATTAACACATAATTATTTTATTAATACCATCTTTCTGCTTTCAGAGTAACCAATTGTTGTTAGAACATAATAATAAATCCCGGATGGAAAATTTGTTCCGTTACATTCAACTTCATATGTGCCTGGTTTTAATGGCTCGTTCACAAGTGTTGCTATTTCCTGACCGATGGTGTTATACACTTTTAATTTTACATGACTGAAAACTGATAACTGAAAACTGATAATTGTTGACAAATTAAACGGATTAGGATAGTTTTGAAAAAGAGTAAATCTAACCGGAACTTCACCTGTAATTTTAGGAATGCCAA
>CAYWTS010000010.1:21022-60660 GCA_964461265.1 uncultured Ignavibacteriales bacterium | reverse complement strand
CCTGTAAAAGGCAGGCAGTTTAGGAAATGATTTCCCGTTTTTTTGTATGGATATTAAAAGATTTTTATAAATATATATAAAATATGAAAATTATATTTTTTATCATAATTATTAATTACACATTACTAATCACTGATTGTTATCCCCAGTGGGTATTGCAAAACAGCGGGGTTAGCAGTGCTTTACTGGACGTAGATTTTATTAACAGCCAAACAGGTTGGGCTTGCGGTGATGGTGGCGTTATTTTAAAGACAACAAATGCCGGGACTAACTGGATACAACAAACAAGCGGTATAACGGATAAGTATTTATATGGGATAGATGCTATTAATGCTAATGTAGTATTTTGTGTAGGCTGGTTTCAAACGTTTCTTAAATCTACCAATGGAGGCATTAACTGGATAGTTATAAGAAATGGGCTATGGGGTCAGAGTCCAAGTTTCTTTAATTTATTTTTCTTAAACGAAAATACAGGATGGCTTCTTAGGAATAATTATATTCTAAGAACAACAAATGGCGGAACGACTTTTGATTCTACTTATGTTATCTACAGCTATTTGAGAGATGTATATTTTAAAGATGCATTAACTGGTATTATTTGTGGTGATGGAGCATTAATTATTAGGTCTACTGATGGTGGATTGGTATGGAATGAAGTTACAGTACCTCATGGTGGGGTACTATCAGATTTTTTCAGAATAAGTGTTGTGAATAACTTATTCGGATGGGTAATTGGGAGAGGGAATAAAAGGGTCTATAAAACCATAAATTTTGGAATTACTTGGGATTCGATTGCAACAGTTCCGTATCCGGCTGGGACTGAGAATTACTCTGTATTTTTCTCAAGCATAAACACAGGCTGGAGCGGAGGAACATATGGATACGTTTTTAAGTCAACAAATGGCGGATTGAATTGGATACAACAATTTACACCTATTGATGGGTTTAGAAATAGTTTTTGGTTTTATAATGATAGCATAGGTTGGGTTGTAGGCGGAGGTGGGTATATTTTGCAAACAACAAATGGTGGAACATACCTTAGTATAACCAAAATCAGCAATTCGGTTCCAGATAGATATATACTTCATCAAAATTTTCCTAACCCGTTTAATTATAAAACGGTTATAGACTTTGAAATTTGTGAAAATAATAAATATAAACTTGATATATATGATATAACCGGGAAATTGATAGAAATAGTTTTTGATAATTTTTTAACACGCGGGTGCTACAGAATAACTTACAATACAGATATATTGAGTTCCGGAACATATTTTTATGTATTAAGCTCTAATGGAAAAAGCTTAACTAGAAAATTTACGTTATTGAAATAGAAAGGAGAATATTTAAAATGCCCCCGTAAACATTACATCCAATTAATTTAATTTTTTTCATTATTATCATTATGGGAAAAATTAAAAAAGCAGAGCAAGGGTCCATTTTGCTGGCAAGCTATTTGGAAATGTTAATCCTGCATAACAGGGTTAACCCCTTCTCTGCTATATACAAATTTAATTAATCTTTTTCATTAAAACTAAAAACATAAAACAATGGCATGCTTAAAAACATTTCTAACATTATTTCTTTTGCTATGTAGCTTTAATGCTGTCTTTTCACAGGATTATAATCCATATGGTTTTCAATGCTCTATGAACGTTCAAAATCCGCCTGAACCTGATAATTTACTAATTGGCGGGCTGTATAAACCTGAAAGCATAGATGTATATACTTCAGACCCTCAGGCATTTTTCCCTGTGTTATTTGTTTTTGTGCAATTTCCTAACGACCCGGGGCCTGATGCTAATTACTGGGCTAAAGCCAGTGCGCCTGTATATTTAAATCAAGTAATTGCTACTGATAAAAAAACTAGTGCAAGTTGGTGGGATGCAAGTAATTACCCGTCAGGGATTTATATATATACCTTAGAAACCGGAGATATTAAAATTTCCAGGAAAATGATACTTTTAAAATAAATCTTAACCGCAAAGCCAGCAAAGAATAGCAAAGCACGCAAAGAAATTTAAGCTCCGGATAAATAAATCTGTTATACGTATTGTAAATAATATTGATATTCATTTTGCAATACTTTGTTTGAACTTCGGGACCTTTACGGTTTTGCGGGATATTAATATTTTATTTTAATTGTTTTGATTTTATTATATTTTTTTCGGGATAATTCGCGTAATTGGTGTGTGATATTTCTTAGCGTCTTTACGCCTCAGCGGGCAATAAAACTACGGATTAGTTAAATCTTTCCATCGTGTAATCTTCCATTTCTCACCGGTTGAAGCACGTTCAAGCGAGAGGTCAACAAAACCGTAAAAGTTCAGTATATCGGATGGATTGAATGTAATAGTAAGGTTAAAGCTGCGTTTTACTTCGGTTGCAAGCGAGTCACCGGATTCATAAACAATGTTGTTCCATATCAGGTTAAGCGATTGTGTATTAATAAAAAGCCCGTTAGTTGTTTTCATATCGGTTGCCCTGTCCCATGAGACCTCCTGCCCTAAATCATAATCAAAATAAGTGAAAACGAAATCATCGGCTAAAAGCTGTCCGTATATGGTTGTATCTTTGAATGTATAGGAGTATTTAAAATTCTGGAACACACCTTCCACCGTTTTCTGGTCGCTTATTATGTTTTCATTAGTACCTGAATAGTCGATACGCGGTGAAAAAGGATTGAAACAGCTGGAGAATAGCATTAAAACAGAAATAATTATTATGTGTATAAAACGGTCTGTTCGGCGGTCAGACCCTACACAATTATTTTTCAAATAAAAAATTTTATATATCTGATTAATTCGAAAAATTTGCTTTTAATTCGCTCCAGGTAAAATCGGTGTCATTTTTCCGGAAATCTTCCCATTTTTTGATATAAAACAGATTTTCAGCGTCTGCTGTGATATTAAATCTTAAGTTGCCTGTTGCTGTTGTTGGGACGTTGTTCTTATTGTGCTGAAAAACAACAATATAATCGGCAGTTGCTACTGCAGAGTCGGATGTTATCTGCGTTATTACCTGGTTTGAAAGGAATAAAGTTGATGAAGCATTTTCATCGGTCTGTGCAATCAGGTTATCGTAATATAATTTTTCCGAATTCACGTCCCAGTTCTGGAATATCTGTCCGTATTGATTTAGTGATTTAGAGTCCGGAATGTAAATATACCCTGACTGGACAAGGCAATTCTTGTAATTTGTGGAGTTTTTTTCAAGTATTGAATAAGTCAGGTTCTGAATAGTTGCATCAGGTGTTGTAGGCGGTATAAACGTAGACCTTCTTGTTTCAGGTTCCTGTGCATTGCGTGTCTCAAATAACCCGCATGAGCTTAATAACAAAGTAAATGTTGTAGCCACAACTATCCATATTTGCAGGACAGACAATATTGTCTGTCGTATTGTAGTGATATCTCTCAGAACCTGAGTGGTTATGACTTTCTGTGTAATATTACAAATACTTTTAATTATTTTAAAAATCAATTTATCAAAACCGTTGAAACGGTTCACAAAAGTAAATTTTTCTTTATTCCCCTGACTAAAGTCAGGGGCTAATAAATATCTTGAACAATATTAATTAAAAAAACTTAAATAAATTTATTTTAAACTTTTTTTGCAAGTATTATAAGTCTTGGTGAATTATTAGCTTTATATTTATTTCCTTCATAATCACCGAATAGGTTTATAATTTTCAATCCTGCACGTGTAAAAATAATCCTTAATGTTGATAAATCGTATAGTTTAATTTTTTCGGTAAAATGTTCGGTTACCTGATTTAATTTGCCTGAAGGAACTTTTACGATAAATATTTCTTTTGTTAGGGTGTTATGAGTCAGGTTTCTTAGCTGAATAACGACCTTTCTGTTTGTTTTATTAATATCATAGGGAATAATGTTTTTTGCAATATAGTGTTTGTTGATAAAATCAAATAAGAAGTAACCGTTACGCTTCAATGAATCTGCTATGCTATAAATAACCTTAAAATTATCCTTATCGTTATCAAAATAACCGAAGCTTGTAAAAATATTCACAGCAAGCGTAAATTCATTTCGGTGATTAATGCGACGCATGTCTTTTACTTCGAACCTAAGCTTGTGTTTAATATCACCTGTTACGTAACTTTTAGCAATCCTTATCAGGTAGGGAGAGAGGTCAATTCCTGTAACAGAGTATCCCTTCATAGCGAACAGCAGGCTATGTCTCCCGTTGCCGCAGGCAACATCAAGAATTTTTGAATTTTTTGGAAGCGAAATATGGTTGAATAAAAGCTTCAGGATTTTTTTTGCGTCACGATTATCGCGGTGTTTGTAGAGATCAAGATAGTCCTGCCTGTTAAACCAGGTCTTATACCAGGGATGTTTCTTAGACATGTGTTTTTATAAAGTGATTCTTCCTTCTATTGCTTTTGCAAGTGTTATTTCATCTGCAAATTCTAGGTCGGTGCCAACGGGAATTCCCCTGGCAATACGTGTTATTTTAATTCCCAGTGGTTTAATAAGCTTTGTAAGATACGTAATTGTATATTCACCTTCCACGCTTGGATTTAATGCCAGTATAACTTCTTTAATATCGGTACCGAGCCTGCTAATTAATTCCTTGACTTTAATATCTTCCGGCCCGATTCCATCGAGTGGTGAGATTATGCCATATAACACATGATACAATCCTTTATACTCGGCTGTTTTTTCTATTGCATAAACATCCCCGGCTTCTTCCACAACACATATTGTGCTGTTATCTCTTTTCGGAGAGGAGCATATACTGCACGGGTCACTTTCGGTAATGTTACAGCAGACAGAGCATAATTTTACATTCTTTTTCAGGTTAAGCAGTGATTCAGCCAGGCAGTTTACTTCTTCATCGGGACATTTTGCCAGATACATAGCAATTCTGTGGGCTGTTTTACGTCCTATACTGGGCAGTTTCGAAAGTTCCTGTGCGAGCCTTTCCAGACTTTCGGATGTATTTATCATTCTTTAATTATAAACCGGGCAGGTTAAGACCTGGAATATTAGGCAACATACCTTCTGTTGCTTTGTTCATTTCTTCCTGTGCCATTTTCTGTGCATTTTCTACTGCTTTATTAACTGCTGCAACAAGAAGATCCTCCAGCATTTCTGATTCTTCAGGGTTAATTACTTCTTTTTCTATCTGGATTCTGGTCATCTGAAGCTTGCCGTTGATAGTTACTTTTACCATTCCTCCGCCTGCTTCTTCGGTTATGGTTTTCTGTTCGAGAGTTTCCTGAACCTGATTCATTTTTTCCTGCAGCTTCTGAACCTGTTTTAACATACCCTGCATCTGGTTAAATTTCATTAAATTCTCCATTAATTAAATTATTAGCAAATATATACTTCTGTATAGTAAGTAACAATAAATATCAAATATTTGATTCCGTAACCCGGGGATACGAAAGTATTTCATGAACCCGGTAACGGGATTAAACTTAAAATCCGTTCCGTTATATCACGGTTTATAGAGAGTATTGCTTTTTTACCGCGGTAGTTAATAACTGATGCGTTAATTTCCATCAGCATTTCGGTGCAGTCATTCCTGTAATGAACAGTCTCGAAATTATGATAAAATCCCGTTTCGAGCGTAATTTTAATATTAGCCTGTAATTCGGGTTCGTTTTTGGAAAGTGCCTGCATTGACAAACCAATAAACTCTTCTCTCTTTATCCTGTAAACTTCACAAGCTCTATTATTCACGTCAAGTACTTTATGAGATTCAGGATCGAATATCAGGATGGCATCATGAGCCTGTTCAAATAACATGCGGTATTCCTGGGCAATTGTTTTTACAGCTTCTTCATCTTTATTATGTTCTTCTATTTCATTATAAAGCCGCTGGTTTATCTTTGCAATCTCGGCAGTGCGGTCACGGACAATTTTATCGAGCTCTTCACGTGAAAGGTATGGTGAGTTTGGATCATGCAAATGCTGGTTTGTGTATTTACCTGCAAAATATACCAGGAGAAAAATTATTATGCTGAAAAAAGCCCCTCCTATAAGTATCACATTTGTGAACCTTGCTTTTGTGTTAATCATCTCCATTTTTAAACCCATTATGTTCTTTTGTTCCTGTTTAAAGCGGACAATTACATCCATAATTTTAACATGAACTTCTTTTCCCTCGCTTGAAAGGTTTTTTATCTGCGATTCATGTCTTCTGAGGCTGCGTTCCTGGAGTGAAATGGAAGTGTTAAAAATGCTAAATCGTTTCTTGATAAGCTCTGAAAGTGTGTCAAGATATCTTTTTGCAGCAGGATTTTCGGTATTAAGATTTCTCAGTTTATTATATAATGAGTCAATCGATTTTGCTGCCTCTTCGAATGGTTTAAGAAAGTTCTTATCTCCTGTAACATAGTATAAATGATATCCATATTGCGCTTCATTCATATTGTTGTGAATATTTTCTATTGACTCCAAATTTTGAAGTGTAACATAAACATGTTTATCATTTCCAATTAAGTCTGAAGTATTCATATAAGAAACCGCTACAACGGAAACAAGTATGAGGATTGCAAGCAGCATCAGAATCGGGATATGCTTGGTATGAAGCTTAAGTGATTTAATTAATTTTTCCATTAATTTTATAAATCGAAGAGGGTATTTGCATTAAGTTTAATGGTTTCTTCAGTAAAGAAAGGTTCGCCGTATTCAGTACCTATTTTAAATCCCCAGAATTTAGCTCTGGCTTCAACAAAGTCAATGAATTTTTTATCGCTGATGAATGTTTCAGATTCTGTGCTCTTAGGATTATGAAACTGGCTGCTGTAACATGCAACAGCTTTCATTTTAGTATTAAATTCTTTGCTTATATCTATAATAAATGTTGGTTCGGATGTATAGGTTTGCAGATAATAGATGTTTTTGCAGGGTCTGTAAGCTTTTTGCTGTTTTCCATTGTATGAGGTTAATATTTTCTCTAAACCCGAATAAAATGCAGCTTCCTTAATAAGAATGGATGCATTAATATGGTCAGGGTGCCTGTCATAAGGGAAAGGGAGAAAAATGATTTTTGGTTTCAGATGTCTTAGCCTCTTTATTATCTCCAAACGGTTTTTAAAGTTATTTTCTATATTTCCATCATTAAATTCCATATTTTCACGGTAATGAATACTAAGTACTTTTGAAGCTTTTTCAGTTTCTAAAATTCGTGTTTTTAAATTGCCTCTTGTGCTTAGTTCACCGCGTGTTAAGTCGATAATACCCGTTTTTTTACCGTTTTTTACTAGTTTTGCAATTGTCCCGCCGCAACATAATTCTGCATCGTCCGGATGTGTTGCAAAGAATATTACATCAAGTTTTATTTTCATAAAATACTAAATTAACGATAAATTTACATTCATTAAATGTCTTGTGTGTTAAATTGTATTTAGAATGATTGATTAGTAATTTGGGTTAATAAACTACTCTAAAATGAAGCTAAGATATTTATTTATTTATTTATTTTTGCCGGTTCTGGCATATACACAGGATGCTCCGAAATTCATGGTTGACGGCGGGTTTAACATTGACCTTGGAAAGTATCAACGGGGTAAAGAAGTTGTATATAATGTTGAATTTAAAAATACCGGCAAATCGGATCTTAAAATCAACCAGGTTACAACCACATGCGGATGTTCAAGTGCATTGGTTTCTTCGGATGTATTAAAACCCGGTGAAACAGGAATCATTAAATTTACCTTTAACGGTATGAGCATGGGTATTGTAACTAAAAGTATAGATGTTGTAACCAACGAACCAACCGATAATGTTCACAGGATTAATATAACAATGAATATGATTGACCCGGTAGCTATAAACCCTGCTTTCATTATTTCGAGCGGCAAGGTAGGGGAGGAGGTTTTCCAATCGATTTCTATACAGAATAACGACGAACTTCCCATAACTATAGATGAACTTACTTCAAACTCACCTGCTGTAAAAGTTGAGGGTGAACTTAAAAGCTTGAACAATGGCGAGAATGAGATAATTAAAGTTACTATTAAAATATATGAAGATTCACCTGTGAATGCAGCTGTTATAATTAAAACTTCCGCAGGTGAATTCCAGGTACCGATTACTGTGGACGTCACTGCAAGGTAAGCACATGATTGGTAAAAAAACTGCATTAGAAGCCGGAATAATAGTTTTAACTTCACTGCTTATAGGATTCTTTTATAATTATTCAAATCCTTCAAAACTGCCTTTTATAGGTGAGGAAAAGAAAATTGATTTTTCTCAAAGTGACAGTCTGCTTAATGCTTTGCATCTGCATGATTCACTTCAGAAATATGCCGATTCTATCAGTAATATCTCATTATGGCGTGAAGACTCACTTAAACTTATAAAAGAAAAAAGAACGAAAGATTCGCTTAGAATAGTTAGGGAAGATTCATTAAAAAGAGTAAACGACTCTTTAACACTTGTTCAGGATTCGAAAGAGGATACTTTAAAAAAAGTTAAGGAGAATATAAAACCAATAGATATTAAGCTGGACTTTGCTAAAGCTTTATATGACAGGAAATATACATTCTTAGACGCAAGAGATGTGCATGACTATCGGGCAGGACACATTCTCGGAGCTATAAGCATACCATTTCACAATTTTGACGAGCATAAAAATAAACTGGAATCACTTAACAAAGAAAATGTATACATATGCTATTGCAGTTTATCCTGTGATGTGAGCATAGACCTCGCATATGCAATGGTTAAAATGGGATTTAAAAAAGTTTATATTTTCCATGGCGGTTGGGATGAATGGAAAAATGCAGGGTATCCATCCGCCGGCTAACATATGAAAAAGATATTTACTCATAAAATAACATCAAAATTAATCCGAATTTCTCTTGGAGCTATTCTCATTTATGCAAGCCTCGATAAACTTGCAAATACTGCAGATTTTGCTAAAATAATTTATTATTACAGGATGCTGCCAGCAGGAGTTGAGAATTTGCCGGCAATTTTTTTACCCTGGTTGGAATTAATTACGGGATTGTGTCTTATATTTGGAAAATTTACACGAGGCGCATTACTGATTTATTCTTCATTACTTGTTATTTTCGTTATAGCGTTAGGACAGGCACTTTTACGTGGACTCGATATATCGTGCGGCTGCTTTAGCGTAAAATCGTCCGCTACATCAGAAATCTGGTTGCAAATTTTACAAGACCTTATTTTATTTTTCTTTAGCGTAAATTTATATCGGTCAATGTTAAATAAAGGTTCAGCAGCAACTGATATTTCCGAAAAATCTGCCTGAAACAACTTTAAATAATATTTTGTTATATTTAATTATTAATAAATCTTTTTTAGAACATTTATGTCAGTGACGATAAAAAAAGCAGTTTTCCTTTCCTTTGGATTGGTGATAGTATTTGCAGTCTCAGCGTTTTTAGTTAATAAAAACTTGCATGACCCCAAGCTATTCGGCCCATCGTTAAAGTTTACGGAAGAAAAAAAGGACTTCGGTGATGTAAAACAGGGTCCGGTTCTTGAAGGATATTTTGAATTCACTAATACCGGAAAGCTGCCGCTTGTTATTAAAAATATTACAACTTCCTGTGGATGTACAGGAGCAATGGTCGATGAGAAACGTGAATTCCAGCCGGGAGAGAAAGGAAGGATTAAATTTTCATTTAACACCGAAGGCAGGATGGGAAAAAACGAAAAATCTATTACCATAGAATCGAATGATTTAAAGAACCCCAGAAAAACAATATCTTTTTCATGCAATATAATCAGCCCGTAAATGAATATTGGCTTTTATCAATTCAAGCCGGAATTTGGAAGAATAAACGAAAACATTGCTAAGATATATAAAAACTTAACCGATGTTGATTTCGATTTGATGGTTTTACCCGAACTTGCCAGTTCGGGTTATTTTTTTTCTTCTAAATCCGAAGTTGAACAATGTTCAGAAAAGATACCCGGCGGTGATTACTGCAGAATGCTGACAGAGCTTTGCAGGGATAAAAATTGTTTTATTACATCAGGTGTTTGCGAGAAATCAAATGACCGTTTCTTCAACACTGCCATTTTGGTGAAACCTGATGGTATGATACATGCATACAGGAAGATTCATCTTTTTTATGAAGAGCCAAGATGGTTTGAACCGGGGAATGAAGAGCCGCCAGTAGTAGAAATAGAATCTGAAAAATTCGGTAAAGTTAAGATAGGATTAATGATATGTTTTGACTGGATATTTCCGGAAACTGCAAGAACACTTGCTCTAAAAGGGGCACAGATAATTTGCCATCCTTCAAACCTGGTACTTCCTTATTGCCAGAATGCAATGTTTACTCGTGCGTTGGAAAATCACGTATTCATTATTACAACAAACCGCATCGGTACCGAAAGCTCAAACGGCAATTCACTTACATTTACAGGTGAAAGCGTGATTGTTGACCCTAAGGGAAATTATTTTGCTAGAGCAAGCAATGATAAAGAAGAAATAAAGGTGGTGCAAATTGATCCGGCTTTTGCTTTAGATAAATATGTGAATAAATATAATAATGTTCTTTCAGATAGGAAACCCGGACTATATAAACTGGATTAAAACCTTTTCCAGTCTATATAATCTCCTTCTTTTATACCAAACTTATCTGTGAATCCGGCATTAACTTCCACAACAAATAATACGGGTTTTACAGAATTCAGTGTTTTTTCGGAATAGGGGGTTGTATTTTTATGGATTTTTACTATCTCTTTTTTTGAGTTCACAAAAATAATATCAAGCGGTATCATCGTATTTTTCATGTAAAATCCCTGTTCTTCCTCATCCTGGAAAATAAACAACATCCCCTGCATTTCTTCAAGTTTTTCACGAAACATTAAGCCTAAACGCCGGGTTTCTTCAGTCTCGGCAATTTCAACATCGATCTTTGTTTTCAGGTTTATAGCTTTATCCTGGAAATAGACCTCCCCCTGTTTTGTAAACTGCATATTCTGGAACTGCAGCTTGTTTCCATTCTTTAGTTCGCCGTCGTCCTTTTTGCATACAAGGTTGAATGATGAGATAAAAGCTAAAGATATTATTATAAGTTTTTTAAACATAAGTATTCAAATTGATTCTAACCGATTTATTTCATCCCTTATTTCTGCTGCCCGTTCAAATTCAAGGTCTTTTGCAGATTCTATCATTTGCTTGCGAAGCTGGTTGATTAATTCTTTGCGTTCTGCTTTGTCAAGTTTCGACTGAACCGGGTCAGTCAGTATAGATAAGCTTGTTCTTTCAGCCTTTCGCTTCGACTTAAACGATTTCTGTTTATTTATTGCATCCGCAACGATAGTTGTGCTTAATATTTCTTCCAGCGTTTTATAAATAGTCTTTGGATTTATGTTATTCTTTTTGTTATACTCCATTTGCAGCTTTCTGCGGCGTATGGTTTCCTTAATCACCTTATCCATAGATGAAGTAATTTTATCGGCATATAGAATTACCATCCCGTTTTCATTTCTGGCGGTTCTGCCTGCGGTTTGCATAAGCGATTTTTCCGAACGGAGGAATCCCTCCTTATCGGCATCTATTATTGCGACCATCGAGACTTCAGGTAAGTCAAGCCCTTCTCTTAAAAGGTTTACTCCGACTAATACATCGAAGTTCCCTAATCTTAAATCCCTGAGTATATCTACCCGGTCTATGGCATCTATTTCGGAGTGGATATACCTGACTTTTATTCCAATTCCGAGCAGGTAATCGGTAAGGTCTTCGCTCATTCGCTTGGTTAAGGTTGTGACAAGGACTCTTTCTTTTCTGGCAGCTCTATCCCGTATCTCTTTTATCAGGTCGTCTACCTGATTTTTAACGGGTCTTACTTCTATTGCCGGGTCGAGTAATCCGGTAGGTCTGATAATTTGCTCTACAATAATTCCGCCTGACTTTTTCAGCTCATATTCGGAAGGTGTGGCACTTACAAATATGACTTTGTTAAGTGCTTCTTCCCATTCTTTGAATTTCATCGGGCGGTTGTCAAGAGCCGACGGAAGACGGAAACCATAGTCTATCAGTGTTTGCTTACGCTGCCTGTCACCGTTATACATTCCGTTTATCTGCGGAACTGTTACGTGTGATTCATCAACTATCAGCAGAAAGTCTTCAGGTAAATAATCGAACAGGCAGGAAGGCCTTGAACCCGGTGCCCTTTGATCCATATGCCGTGAATAATTTTCGATACCTGTACAATACCCGACCTCTTTTATCATTTCGAGGTCAAAATTAGTTCTTTGCTCAAGTCTTTGAGCTTCCACCAGCTTATTCTCGGCGGTTAATTCTGCAACTCTTACGTTTAATTCTTTTCGTATATCCTTCATCGCTTTATCAAGCTTTTCTTCTGAAGTTACAAAATATCTGGCGGGATAAATAAGTACAAATTCTTCTGCTGAAAGAATTTCACCCGTTCTTTTATCGAAGTGGAAAATGCTTTCTATCCGGTTATCGAATAGTTCGATTCTTATAGCATTCTCATCTTCATAAGCAGGAACAAGGTCTATTGTATCACCCCTCACGCGGAAAGTACCCCTTTTAAAATCGGCATCACTGCGGACATAATGTATACTAACCAGTTTATTTAAGAGCTCCTTGCGTGTTATCTTTTCGTCTTTATAAAATTTAACAATTTGTTCTGCATAATCTTCAGGTGCGCCTATTCCGTATATGCATGAAACAGAAGCGACTATTATAACATCTTTTCTGCCGGATAAAAGTGCTGTTGTTGCCCGAAGCCTTAACCTGTCTATTTCTTCATTTATGGATAAATCTTTTGCAATGTATGTATCTGTAGAGGGTATATAAGATTCGGGCTGGTAGTAATCGTAATAACTGATAAAAAATTCCACTGCATTTTCGGGGAAGAAGCTTTTAAATTCTCCGTAAAGCTGTGCAGCAAGGGTCTTGTTATGTGACATTATCAGGGTAGGTTTATTCACATTTTGTATTACGTGCGAAATAGTGAATGTTTTACCCGAACCCGTAACACCAAGTAATGTTTGGTATTTATCACCTCTCAGCAATCCCTCGGTAAGCTCTTTAATTGCTTTGGGCTGGTCGCCTGCAGGTTTAAAATCAGCTTTTAGCTTAAAGTTCATACTTACCGCTTGCCTCCTTCCAAGTAGGGAGGGGAAAGAGATACTTCTGTCTTTTCCCGGGAATAAGAATATTTTTTTAACTTAAATATCATTTACGAAAAAACTCTGCAAGTAATATACAAATTTCATCCTGGATGTCACGCATTTTTTTTGAATTTCCTCCAAATCCGTTCATAACTATATAAAACATAATAACCTCGCTGTCTTTATCGATTACGTAGCCCGTTAGCGAGCTTACTCCGTTCAAAGTTCCGGTTTTACCATAAACGTTCCCCTCGGCGGAAGTACCGGTCATTCTGTTTCTCAAAGTGCCATCTTTGCCTGCTATTGAAAGCGAGTTAAGAAAATAATCGAACAGGAACCGGTCGTCATACATATATTTCAGGACTTTCATATACATTTCAGCTGTGACTTTATTATATCTTGTTAATCCGGAACCTTCCAGAATATCGTAAGAATATCTATCGATACCGATATCTGTCAGGAATTGTTCGATTGCTTCCTGTCCCTTTTCAATGGTCCCGGGATTTGATTTTATTTTTGCGCCAAGTAATTTGAATATTGTAATAGCAGAATGGTTGTTGCTTTCTTTATTTGTATTAGCAATAACGTCGTATATTGTGTGGGAGATCTGTGCAATTTCCTTTGATGCTTTTGGTGTTACTCCAACTATCGATGTCCCTGAAACAGTAACACCCGAAGAAGTTAATATTGTTGAAAGCAGCTCAGCAGCACTTAGCGCCGGGTTCGAATATCCTTCATTCTTGTTTAACGGGAGTGCATTTATATAGGGCCAGTATGAGGGTCCTGTATCACCTTTGTAATAATTTGCTAATGTATAGTAATCGGTATCAAAATAAGATTCATCGGCTACAACGTTACCTGTTATTTCTTTAATATTCTTGTTTACCAATATCCCAGCCAGATGTTCTATATCGGAGCTGTTCAAATCGGGGTCACCGAAACCTTTCAGGTAAATATTCCCGTTTACTACACCATCGTTTATATTATTATCATCTGTATAAATTACAGTTTTGAAATTATAACTTTGCCCAAGTTTGCTAAAGGCGCAAGCTGTTGTTACTATCTTTGTTATGGATGCGGGAATTACCTTGATTTCCGGATTTAATTCATAAAGTATCTTATTATAATCGGCGTGCATAATTTTCACAGATACGGTAATACCATTCGAAATTACGCTCTGGAGTACCGTATCTATGTTTTGCTGAAGCTCTCTGATACGCGACTCTGAGAATTGCTGTGAATAAACATTTCTGCAGAAAAGGGTGAGAATCAGAAGAGTAAAAATTTTGAAATTCTTTATTCTCATAAGGTACTTATGGTATTAGTTTTTTTGATTCATTCCAGATCGCATCCATTTCAGCAAGGTTTGATTCAGTAATTTTTTTCCCGCGTGTTTTCAGTGTATCTTCAATATAATTAAATCTTTTGATGTATTTTGATATTGTCCTGCGTAATGCATTATCAGGATTAATTGTCAGAAATCGTGCATAATTAACAATTGCAAAAAGAATGTCCCCAAGTTCCATTTCTAAATTCTGCAGGTGCTGAGGTTCAATTTCTCCTTTGTGATTTTTCATCTTTTCCGCAGCCTCCTTGAACTCGTGAAGTTCTTCCTCCAGCTTCTTAAAGGCATCTTCGCTGGTATCCCAGTCGAAGCCAACCTTTGATGATTTTTCCTGTAATCGGTATGCGCGTGTGAGAGAAGGCAGTTCTTTAGGAACACCGTCAAGTATCGATTTTCTGCCTTCCCTGAGCTTAATATGTTCCCAGTTCTTTAAAACTTCTTTGGTTCCGCTGACTACGGTATCTCCGAAAACATGCGGGTGACGGGAAATAAGCTTTTGGTTAATTTCATTAATTACTTCTTTTAAGTCGAAAATTCCTTCACCTTCGGCTATTACAGAGTTAAAAGCAACGTGCAAAAGCAGGTCACCGAGCTCTTTTTTCAGATTTTCCCAGTTCTTTTCATCGATAGCCTCAAGTACCTCGTATGTTTCTTCAAGCAATGCATGGCGTACCGATTCATGAGTCTGCTCCCTGTCCCAGGGGCATTCATTCCTCAGTCTTTTTACGATGGTCATGAACTCATCGAATTCTTGCAGAGGATTTTCAGTGCTTAATTTATGCAATTTTCAAAATATTTTAATAGCAAATTTAATCATTTAGTAACATACATTAAAGTAATAAGCAGAATTGACCCGCGCCGCGGCTCTTTATTCATTATATTCGTGGCACGACTATTGTCATGAAATGGTAATAAAAAAAGGGGCTGTCTCAAAAGGCAATTTTCTTGCCAAAAAACTGTAACCGCAACTTTCATAGTTGCGTTTTTACAAGAAAATTGCTACGCAGCCATAAAGGCTGCGGATACGGAAATACTTTTGAGACAGCCCCTTTAGGAGATAGATGAAAAAGTTAATTGAATCTTACATCACCATTGCATCGTAATTCAGAATCTTATACATTTAAAATAACAAACTTACCTGAATTTAAATTAGTTCCTGAAATCAGAAAACGGAACTTTACACGGGTGAAATACTGATGACATTAACTAAGTGTAATACTTGTTATATCAATTTGTTATCAAGGATTATGACTGAACAGCTTTCTGTCAAAACCCGGCTGTTCTAAACCTTGTATCGGTATTCCATATATTTTAAAGGCAAAAGGTCTGGACTTAATTTCAACTATACCTGTTGGAACGTCGAATCCTAAATAATAATCTACAATAATTGTTGCTGTGATTGGAATAGAACCATACATTCCCGTAATTTCGGCTGTTAATTCAATCCGGTAGCATTTAATACTTTGGGTTGGAGTTCCAGTTGTTTGAATAGTTGTGCTGTCTGCAACTTTACCTTTCAACGGTCCGGTAAAATTTATACTGCCATATGGTTGTGGAAGAGGAATGGTATAATTCACAGTTGCAATATCATACGAAGAACCTCTTGCTGCATCAAAGTTACCAACTACATCCCATGAGCCGGGCAGTCCCGGATTAATAAGCTGTTGTATACCGTATTGATAGTATTTTCCTGAACTCTGGTCATATCTAATCCAGTAAATTTCGGGAGTAATTTGTTGTGTAACTGAGTCGTATGTTGAACCTGATACGGGATAACATAACTGACCCTGGTAAGTGATTTGTGCTTTAATAGTATCTGAAGTACGTGTTCTTTTTCTTATAGGAGTTCCTGTAGGAGTTAGGGAATCGGTTGTGTAAACAAAGTTTTGTCCTGGTGAAAATGTTAGATTTGGATGCCATCCTCCACCGGTTGGGGTGCTTCCTCCGGGTGTTGTACCGTCATCACTGCAGCTTAAAAATAATAAAGCTGTAAAAAGAGCGGTTGCAAATGCTGAGATATTTTTTATTTTTCTCATAATAGTTTTTATTAATTTTTATAATGTAATTTACTTCCCATTCCTGCGGAAGCAGGAATCAAAATATCATATTAAGATTTTATTCAACTAATATTTCCTGTAGAAGAAAAATTGCTAAAAATATACAAATAATTTCCTGCATTTACTCTAATTATTATCATTACAGCAGAATTGGAAAAATTTAAAATAAAACCTTCCCTGAAAAGGCTACAGAGAACCTTTTATCAGCAATCAATTGATTAACACCGTGTGTGCCTATATCTATTGTGAAATTTTTAAATTTTACACCCGCACCAATGGATATGTAGAAATTCCCGGGACCACCAACCGATACTCCTGCCCTGACCGGCAGATAAGGCAATACGTAATATTCAGAGCCGAGTGCGAATATATTTTTATTTGTATTTCCGGGCAGGTTATTGATGCCTTTGCACCAGTTAAATTCTATTATTAACTTATCCGATGGCTGGTACATTATACCGGCACGGTATTTTGTGGGCATATCGGAATAGAACGTTTTGTTAGTGTCCTGTGTTTGGTAACCTCCCAAATCATCTACCAGTCTGTTGTAGGTTGGGTCGGTGCCTGTTACATAAAAATCCGTATAATTAAAAGCGTTCGTGTCATCGTTTGTAATTGTGTTGTAATTCCATTTAATTTTACCCAAGTCAGTAACGCTTGCTGCAATTCTCCATCGATTTCCCAATGAAATTGTAATTCCAAAATCGAAACTGTAACCGATACCTGCCGGCTTCGGAAACGGATTAAATTTCGATTCCGAACCGTCTTTGTAATCCCGGAAAAAATCGGTTAAAGCCGATTGTGTGTGGAAATCCTGTTTTCCTTTAATAGAATCGACATGGTTTAGGCCATTGATGTTTTTAATTCCGTATGTACTGATGTTAAGTTTTGATTCATAAGTTGATACGTTGCCGAAACCATGCACCAGCGATGCGGAAACACCGATTGAGATACTGCTGATGCTTTTATTTCTGTTAAAATCGAATTGTTTTGCAATACCAATGCTGTATTTGCGTATCCACCATGCTATTGCTTCTGATTGCGCCATGTTTACACCAACTATATTAAGTCCCGATGTATCATAATAAGTTGTTTTCAAAAAATCCAGGGGAAGATACTCGTCCCGGCTATTAACATTTGTATTTAAACCGACTCTGTCACTTATTGTAAAATTTACTGCCCCGTATTTTGGATAAGAAAAGTTTACAGAAAGCCATTTTAGCTCGAAATCATAGTTAACCTCGGTTTCTGTTCCCGGCAGAATACTGTCTCTGAACTGAAGAATTTTGCTCAGGTCTGTGAATAGTCCTGCAAATTTATTTCTGTCGATTGTCAGGTAATTCAGATATTTATTATAAAATTCTATTGATGAATCGGAACCATAACCGCCACCAACCGACATTATGGATAATTCCCAGGTTGGTTTTATTTGGGATTTCGAAATTGTTTTATTTACACAAGGATGATAATCGTAGTTTGCCGGATTCAGTCCATAAGCATTTATGCCAAGTGAAGAAAGCAATGATGAGTTTGCCATGCCCACACCGCGTGCATTTGACCTGTCATCAGCATTCGAGAGATTGCGGATAATACATAAAATGAAAAAAATGAAAATGGTCCGTGTAAAGTACTGCAATTTAATAATGTGTATCTATTTGTAAATTAATTGATTTGTTATGAAAATTCAACTTTTAATTTTTACCATAATTAGCGAAATTAGTTATATAACGATGCTTTTTCCTGCTTAAATGGGAATCCGCAATAATTGAAGTGAACAGAAATTTAATTGCAAAACTTTAACCAACAACATAATCAGCTGCCTCCGCAGGGAAGTTTTTTCTCCAGTTTCGGACCTGTGGGCTATACTACCGTAGTCCTCGTTTTAATTTTTATATTATATCAGGTTATTGGGGGAGTAATGGCAATTGCAGTGGGAGGTGTTGGAATTGATGAAAACATTCCATTATTAAGAATAGTACAGGCTGCAGCACAATATTTTTTTATTTTAATACCCGTTATTTTTTTTGCCAGATTCCAGACGAAAGATTTAAAAAAGGCGTTTAAGCTGTATGCACCGAGACCTATATTTCTGCTGCTTTCTTTATGCGGAATAATTGCTATTCAGCCTTTTCTTCAGGGAGTATTGTATTTCCAGGATCGTTTGCTTGAAAACTTACCTCTTATCAGCGGTTTTTATCAACAGTTAAAAGATATTATACATTTACTCGAAGAAAATACAATCCGTTTAATACAGGCGTATTCACTCCCCGAGTTTATAGTTGTGGTTGTTGTTATTGCAGTAACGCCAGGTATTTGTGAAGAAATGCTTTTCCGCGGTTTTGTTCTCACAAACTTTATAAAAGTATCACGTCCATCGATAGCAATATTCCTTTCGGGATTTATTTTTGCCATATACCACATGAATCCAATAGAGTTAATACCGTTGATAATACTTGGATGGTATCTTGGATTTATTACATATTATTCGAATAGTATTTTTACAGCTTTCTCAGCGCATTTTTTACAAAATTTCTTATCGGCTTATTACATGTTTAAATTTGGTAAAGATGAAATCGAAACACCCGGATTTACTAACCAAAATATATTAGATAACGCAATATTCGGGATTTTATCATTAATAATTTTTGCATTTTTTATTTATTTATACCACAGGTATTCAAAACGGTATTTTATGAATAGTGAAGATAAGACAGAGGAAATTTAATAAATATCCTCTCTTATTCTCCCCCCCGCCAGGTTTACGACCGAGCGAGCCAAAGACCTATGGTGGGGAAATTTAGTAGTGATCAAAATTAAAAAAGTAAGAATGTTTTCTTAAATTTAGGAAATATTGTATGAAAATGCTTATTATTTTTAGTAATAAAACCTGATTTTTTATTTTTATATTTTATGAGTAACACAGCAGTAAGAGTAATAGTTGGTATAATAGGAATACCTTTAATCATAACAATTGCATTAGCGGGAGGGTATGTATTTTTAGTTTTTTGTGTTGTAGTTTCATTTCTTTGTATGAACGAATTCTTTAATCTTTTCGAAACACCTTTACATAAGCCATCATGGTTTTTACGCTGGGCAGGGGGAATTAACTTAAAGAAAAGTATTTTCCTGCTTGTTAACTCGCTTATAGTTGTGTGTTTTTATTTTACAAAGTTTAACTATGTAGTTATTTTATACTTTGTTATGTTTTTGTATTTGATTATAGATGAGCTTTTCAAAGCGGAGCGTCATTTTGAAGCTATAGGAACATGGCTTCTTTCTATATTATACATATCTTCACCTTTTGGCTTACTAAGCTTAATGAACTCTGATAATTTTATATTGCTGTTCGGAGCGGATTATGCCGTAATCTGCATGGGATTGGTTTGGGTATCCGATACATTTGCATTCTGGGGCGGTAAAACATACGGTAAGCATGTATTGGCTGAAAAAATCAGTCCGAAAAAAACATGGGAGGGTTCTGTTACAGGATTTATATTTACCATAATTACAGGAATAATGTTATCAGTGTTGTTTCCTGAGAAACTGCCTATGCTGAATATGATAATAATATCGGTTATTGTTGCTGTGTTTGCACAACTTGGTGATTTATTTGAATCGCACCTGAAACGCACAGTTGATATTAAAGACTCATCACGCCTCATACCCGGTCACGGCGGCTTCCTTGATAGATTCGACAGCCTTTTATTTGCTGTACCTGCGGTGTATATATTTCTGTATTTGAAGAGCACATTATAATCAATTTCTTACCACCTTTTAAATTCTTATATTTGTAAAATTTAGTGAATTTTGGACCCGTAGCTCAGCTGGTTAGAGCGTCCGGTTCACATCCGGGAGGTCGCAGGTTCGAATCCCGCCGGGTCCACTTAAATTTTAATAATACTTGCATTTACTTCTAAGAAACTGCCAGGTTATATCGCCATCACAAAACATTAACGGAAGATTTGATATTCTTATCGTTAACGGTGTTATTAATAAAATGGGTGTTATTTGGCAGCACGTACGTGAAGTTGAGGAGTATGATTTAGACGGTAAAATTGTTGTGCCAGGATTATTCGATATGCACGTTCATTTCCGTGAACCGGGGCAAACTCACAAAGAGGATATTCAATCAGGCTCGCTTGCCGCTGCTTATGGCGGGTTTACAGGTGTTTTATGTATGCCTAATACAATACCTCCGATTGATAATATTGAGATATTAAAGGAAAATTCTGAGAAAGCTAAAGATAATATTATCGATATTTACAGCACTTCTTGTGCAACGCGGAAACGTGAAGGAAGGGAGTTAACAGACATAACTGGCTTAATAACTTCCGGTGCATTGGCTGTTACTGATGACGGGAGTCCCATTGCCGATGAAGAGTTGATGATGAAATCTCTTAGGGAAGCCGGTAAATGCGGTAAGCCTGTAATACAGCACTGCGAAGTTATGGAACTCACAGCAGGCGGGATAATTAATGAAGGGGAGATTTCACGTTCGCTTGGCGTGAAGGGGATACCAAATGCCTCCGAGTTTGAGATTATTAAACGGGATATAGAACTTGTCAGAAAGATAAAGAATTGTCATTATCATGTCCAGCATATCAGTACAAAAGAGGCGGTGAAGCTTGTAAGAGAAGCTAAAAAAGAAGGATTAAATGTGACAACAGAAGTTTGTCCGCATCACTTTATTTTAACCGAAAAAGCCGTTTTAGAATACGGGACGAATGCTAAAATGAATCCCCCGTTAAGAAAAGAAGCTGATGTTGAAGAGATACAAAAAGGTTTAGCTGACGGTTCGATTGATATAATTTGCACCGACCATGCCCCGCATACAGCAGAAGAAAAAGCTCTCGGTTTAGAAATAGCTCCGTTTGGGATAGTTGGTTTGGAAACTGCTGCGGGTTTATGCTATACTTACCTTGTCAAGAAAGGTATTATTACTTTTGAGCAGATGATACAGAAGATGAGCGATAATCCCAGACATCTGCTTGGCTTGAAGCAAATAAAAATACAGGAAGGAGAGCGCGCTAATCTGAGTATACTTGATATAGATAAAGAATGGAAAGTCGATGTTAATAAATTCCATTCTAAAAGTAAAAATTCGCCGTTTAACGGATGGCAATTAACATGTAAAGCAGTTGGTATTGTGAATAATCAAAAGCATTTAATTTATGTATAGGTTAAGGGTAAAAAACTCGGGTGATTTTATAAATGTCCAAAATGTTTATTGCATCGGGAAGAATTACCCTGAACATATTAAGGAATTTGAAAATACAGATAAATTTTCAGCACCTGGCGAACCTGTTGTTTTTTTAAAACCTAACAGCGCTGTAACCTGCGGCGATTGTGAAGTTACTATACCAAAATTAAGAGGTGAAAAGATATCCGGTAATCTGCAGAACGAGGTGGAACTTGTAATTGTGATTGGCAAAAATGGAAGAGACATCCAGCCGGAAAATGCAGGTGATTATATTTTAGGATATGCTGTAGGAATTGATTTTACTTTGCGGGATATTCAAATGGAACTAAAGAAGAAGGGTTTGCCATGGACACTATCTAAAGGTTTCATCGGTTCTGCTCCGGTATCCGAGGTTGTTTACAAAAAAGAGACAATAAATCCCGATTCATTGAAAATAACGTTATCAGTGAATAATGTAGTAAAACAAAACGATACAACTTCGAGTATGTTGTTTAATGTAAGTTACTTAATTCATTATATTTCATCAATCTTTGGTGTTCAGGAAGGTGACCTAATATTTTCAGGTACACCCGCTGGGGTAACAAAACTGAACCCGGGTGATTTTATTGACGCTGAAATAGAAAGTATTGGAAAGTTAAAAATAAAAATTGTCTAAAATCAAATTACATATTTTTGCGTTTGCAGCAGGTTTAATCTGTTTAATAATTTATTTAATGACATTAAACCCTACGGTTACTTTTATGGATAGCGGCGAGCTTGCTGCTGCAGTTGCAACATTTGGAATTCCGCATCCAACAGGGTATCCGCTGTTCCTGATAATAGGATATATATTTGCAAATTTACCTCTCGGCGGTTCAGTAATTTACAAACTGAATATTTTAAGTGCTCTTTTAAGCGCATTAGCAGTTTATGTGACATTTTTTGCTTCTTACGAATTCCTTAATCTTATTGGTTCTAAAATTCCGGCAAGAACAGCAACAAGGGAAGATAAAAAAAAGAAAATAAATGAAAAGAAGTCTGAAATAATTCCTGAACGGTTGTTTTCGGATACAGCTTATTTTAAACCGGTAATTGCCTTAACTGCTGCAGTACTTTTGGGATTAACGAAAACCTTCTGGCAAAATGCACTTTCGGTTGAAGTATACCCGCTGCATGTCTTGATATTATCATTAATTATTCTTTACTGTTTAAAAGTATATTCACAAATTGGTTCGAAAAATAAAAAGTTATGGACAATTTTGTTTTTACTTGCCGGATTTGGTTTTACAAATCATATGACAACAATTTTCATATTACCTGCTATATTATATTTATTTTATCTTGAATATAAGAAGGACCGTATATTTACAAAGAGTCTGATTAAAAGGATCCCGTTTTTTTTAATTCCGCTGTTGCTCTATTTTGTATTGATGTCTCGTTCGGCTACGGAGCCGTTTATGAACTGGTCAGCACCTTCAGATTTTTCGAATTTGTTGTATCATATTACCGGCGGTGATTACAGCCAGATGATGTTTTCATCAGGTTCATTTTCCAAACAGTTTAAAATACTTTACTCTGAATTTTTTACTGAATTTGCTGTAATTGGAGGAATTCTTGGTTTACTAGGGCTAATCAATCTGTTTAAATTAGAAAAGAAAATATTTACTATATTCCTATTTTCTATTATATTTTGTTTATTTTATTCGGTGTATTACGGCATAAGGGATATACAATCTTATTTTCTAACTGCTTATTACTTTATTGCAATTTGTTCATCGTTGGGATTGGTATGGCTTATAAACATTATTCATACTCAATTTAAACTTAACATGAAATCCTCGTTCTTGGTTCTGATTGTTGTAAGTATAATTGTAATAGGATTTTCGATAAATTATAATTTTAATAGCAACGATAACAGCAGAAATTATATTATAGATGATTACACAAAAAATGCATTGAAAGATCTGGAACCAAACTCAATAGTAATAACTTATGACTGGGGCTATCTTTATCCAGCAGCTTTGTATTACCAGCAGGTAGAACATTTCAGGCAGGATATAAAGATATTTAACATAAAATTTCTTTCGGTACCGTGGTATATTGAGACGATAAAAAGATATTATCCCGATGTATATAAAAATGTTGAAAATGAAGCCGAATTTTATAAATTAAATTACACAAGCGAAAAGAATTTAAGGAGCCAGGCATTGATGAATTTTGTTAAAGCCTTTATCGAGAAAAATATATCAAGACATAGCTTATTCGCAAGTTATGATTTTGCATACAGCAATGAGCTTAAACCTCTGTTCACCGGATTTGCTTTTCAGGGTGATGGATTATTATATAAAATCCGTACTAAAAACTCTGTTTACGACAGCAGCTCAGGTATTACAAGTTTATTACAGAATTTCAGAGAGTATCTGCCATTGTCAAAAGAGGCAGAAAAAATGAAAACTGTAACAGCAGGTATTTTTTATGATAATGCATTGTATCACTCAAATAACGGTAACAGGCCTGCAGCCATCAGGTTTATCAATAAATCTTTGGAAATAAAACCCGATTTCGCATATGCTGTTAATTTAAAAAATCAACTGGATTCGCAAAAGGATACAGTTAAATGAGCGGAAAAGTTATATCGATTTGTTTGCCAAAAGGAGGTGTGGGTAAAACCACAACTGCTGTAAATCTTGCAGCTTCGTTCGCTGTGGCTGAAAAGAGAACTCTGCTGGTTGATGTAGATGCTTTCGGTGCTTCGGCTATGTCTCTTGGGTTTACTCCCGAAAAAATAAAAGCAGGGATATCTGAAGTTTTCAACTTCACACATTCATTAGACCATGCAATTCATAAAACAGAACTGGAATACCTGGATTTTGTTCCGTCTAATGTGAATTCGATTCAGAGAGATGAAAGATTTTCGAAGATTGCCGAAAACCGCGTTGTTTTGAAAAATGCATTGCGTAGTGTAATACATCTTTATGAATATATTATTATCGACTGTCCGCCAACCATGCGGGGGATTGTATCGAATGCCCTAACAGCTGCCACCTCGGTTTTGCTGCCTGTCAGATGCGGGCAGTTTTCGCTTGAAGCTATCAGCAAACTGTTAAAATACGTAGACCATATCAAAGAGGTTGCTAATCCCTCGCTTTGCATAGAGGGAATATTGCTAACTATGTATGAATCAAATACCAAAGTAACCGAAATATCGGAAAGAGAGCTAAAATTAAGATACAATAAGTATTTGTTTAAAACTTATATTCCAAGAAATCATATTGTGACCGAATCGACATTTTATGGCAAACCAGTGATACTTTTTAACGTTAATTCAAATGTATCGATGTCGTATCTGGAGCTTGCATATGAAATCATAAACAAATATGAGAAAGAACAGGCAGCATGAGTCATATTCCAAAGATATATAAACCTTCGGAAGTTGAGTATAAAATTATAGGATTCTGGTCCGAAGGTAATTTCTTTGCACCTGATAACAAAGAAGATAAACCCAAATATTCTATTGTCATTCCTCCTCCGAATGTTACAGGTAATTTACATGTCGGCCATATGCTTAATAATACTATTCAGGATATTTATTCCCGATGGAAAAGAATGACGGGTTACAGTGTTCTTTGGCTGCCTGGGACCGACCACGCAGGTATTGCTACACAAACAGCAGTTGAAAAAAAATTGAGGGAGGAAGGTCTTACACGCTATGACCTCGGACGTGAAAAGTTTGTCGAAAAAGTCTGGGAGTGGAAAAAGGTGTACCATGCAAATATTAAGTCACAGCTTATGAGGATGGGAGCCTCGGTTGACTGGAACAGGGAACGTTTTACTATGGATGAAGGTCTTTCAAAAGCAGTTAGGAAAGTGTTTGTAGAATTATATAAGAAGGGTTTAATTTACAAAGGCAAGCGTATTATTAACTGGGATCCCGATGCACGCACAGCTCTCTCGGATGAAGAGGTGGTTTACAAAGAAAAAAAAGATAAGCTGTATTACATAAATTATCCATTATTGGATGATAAAAGCGTATCAATAACAATTGCAACCACAAGACCCGAAACAATGCTGGGTGATACAGCTGTTGCAGTGAATCCGAATGATAAGAGATTTAAGAAATTTCTCGGTAAAAAAGTATTATTGCCTATAGCAGAACGGGTTATTCCTATTATTGCCGATGAATATGTTGATATGGAATTCGGCACGGGTGCATTGAAAATAACACCTGCTCACGACCAGAATGACTTTGAAATAGGTATGAAGTATAAATTAGATACAGTGCAGGTAATTGACGACAAAGGAAAGATGAATGAAAAGACAGGAATTTACAGTGGTCTGGACAGGTTTGATGCACGTAAAAAGATCGTTGACAAACTTAAAGAACTTAATTTACTTGTTAAGGTAGAGGATTATGTTCACAATATCGGTTACAGTGAAAGGGGTGATACAATTGTTGAACCGTATCTCTCAAACCAATGGTTTGTAAAAACGGAAACACTTGCAAAACCTGCACTTGAGGCAGTGCTTTCGGGCAAGGTTAAATTTTATCCTGAAAGGTGGACAAAAGTTTATGAACACTGGATGACCAATATTAAGGACTGGTGTATTTCGCGTCAGCTTTGGTGGGGTCATCAGATTCCGGTTTGGTATAATAAAAATAACGGTGAGCTTTATTGTGAAACAGAACCTCCGAAGGACATAGAGAACTGGGAACAGGATCCCGATGTGCTTGACACTTGGTTTTCGTCATGGCTCTGGCCGTTTTCTACAATGGGCTGGCCCGATGAAACCGAAGACTTGAGGAAATTTTTCCCTACCGATATGCTTTCAACTGCTCCTGAAATTATTTTCTTCTGGGTTGCCAGAATGATAATGGCTTCGCTTGAATTTACAGGAAAGATTCCGTTTAGTGATGTTTATTTTCATAGCATTATACGTGAGGTTACGGGAAGAAAACTAAGCAAAAGTCTTGGTAACTCTCCCGATGTAATTGAATTAATGGATAAATACGGCACAGATGCATTAAGATTTACTCTCATTTATCTTGCTCCAATGGGTATAGATGTTTACTTCTCCGAGGAGAAGTGCGAAATAGGGCGAAACTTCGCTAATAAGATCTGGAATGCATACAGGTTTTTATTGATGAACCGCCCTGTTGAAAAAACAAAAACTGATATAAATTACGAAAAAGATATTTTTGATGTATGGATACATAGCCGGTTTAACTCAACATTGAAAACATTCGTTCAGGCACTGGAGAACTACAGGATTAACGAAGCTTCTAAAGCATTGTACGATTTTGTGTGGCGTGATTTCTGTGATTGGTATATTGAAGCATTGAAAATTAAAGCGGGTGAAAATACCGATTCGGCAAACCGGTTGTATAAGGATGCTTTAAATTTGTTTGAAAATATTTTAAAAATGCTTCACCCTGTAATGCCTTTTATTACCGAGGAATTGTGGCAGTCGCTTGAAGCGAGGAAAGCGGATGAGAGCATTTCAGTTTCGAAATTCCCTGTCTTGGATGAAACCAGGGTGCAGGCAGAAATTGAAAAGGAATTTGAAGAGTTACAGGATTTAACAACGGCAATCAGGAACCTGAGATCAGAGATTAACTTAAGCCCCTCTGTAAAATGTGATGTTATTATTGCCTGTCATTCTTATGAAGATGTGCAGCATGTTGCGGAAGTTGAACATTATTTAAAGGTATTTGCAAGGATAAATCACCTTGACGTTATTCTGGCAGATGATTTTTCTAAAAGACCAAAGATAAAATCGGTTACATCCGTGGTCGGCCAATTTCAGGTGTATATTAAAGTAGAAGGATTAATAGATATTGAACAGGAGAAACAGCGTTTGCAGAAGGAGATTTCAAGGGTAGAATCTTTCGTTAACAATTTAGAGAAAAAGCTGCAAAATAAAAAATTCATTGATAAAGCAGCACCTTCAGTTGTTGAGAATGAAAGGAAGAAGTATAATGATAATGTTGTTAAACTTGAGAAGCTAAATCTGTCATTAAATAGTTTGCAGGAATAATAGTGAACGGCCGTACCGTTCACAAACATAATTATGTATTGAATGAGTGTAAAAAGAGTGTATAAAACAGTATCTTGATAACTGCTGAGAATAAAACTATATTTGCAAATTAATATCGCGGGGTGGAGCAGTGGTAGCTCGTCGGGCTCATAACCCGAAGGTCGGTGGTTCAAACCCACCCCCCGCTACTAGATAAACCCCGTAAAGCGGGGTTTTTACATTATGTTTACAGTCTATTCATTATATTCAAAAAAGTACAATAAAATATACATTGGCTATACATCAAACCTAAAAAATCGATTTAAATCACATAATGAATTATCCAAGAAAGGGTGGACTGTAAAATACAGACCCTGTAATATAATATATACAGAGGAATTTAAAACGAAAGCAGAAGCAATGAAAAGAGAAAGAGAGTTAAAGAGCTATAAAGGCTGGGAATTTATAAGAAGCCATAGTAGTAAATAGGTTCATATCCGCCAATCAGCGGACGGTGGTTCTTCCAAAGGAATCCCTTCGGGAAAACCCACCCCCCGCTACTAAAAACCCCGTTTAAGCCGAGGCTTATAATATCCATAACCCATTATTATTTATTCACTTTGTAATTTTAAACTTTCATCACTATGTTTGGATATTTAATTCTATTATTCAACACATGATGGAAACAAAGCCAACACTCCTTCAAAAGCTCGGTTTATTCACCTCAGTATCTATTGTAATCAGTGCTATGATAGGCTCTGGTATTTTTAAGAAATCAGCAACAATGTCGGCTGAGCTTGGTGCACCGGGAATTATGATAGCTATATGGGTAATTGCCGGTGTGGTTACATTGATAGGTGCTTTAATAAATGCTGAAGTAACGGGAATGATTCCGCGTGCAGGCGGACAGTACGTTTATTTCAGAGAAATGTATGGTGAATTTACTGCTTACATTTACGGCTGGTCGATCTTTGCTGTAATACAAACCGGTTCAATAGCTGCAATAGCTTACGTTTTTTCAGGCTATCTCGAATATTTCTTTCCGTCACCTCATCTTTCGTCAGTATGGGAATCGTGGGGATTTTCTATACCTGTTGCTGGTGTGAGTGTACTCGACTGTTACCCGCTAAAAGACATAGGTTTAAAAATAGCCACAATAATTTTAATTATGTTTTTATCACTGGTAAATTATTTTGGTGTTGTGTTCGGCGGTGTGGTGAATAATATTTTCAATGTTTTAAAAAACATAGCGATTGCGGTTATCATATTGCTCGCATTTATTATTGGCAGCGGTGCGGTTTCTAACTTTACCCCGTTTGTTAATCAAGCTTTTCAATACCCGTCAGGAACATTGCTTGGTGCAATTGTTCTTGCTTTAAGCGGTGCATTTTGGGCGTATGACGGGTGGAATAATATTACTTATCTTGGAGCTGAAATTAAACAACCTCAGCGTAATATACCGAGAGCATTAATGATAGGGGTTGGTTTTGTAATTGTTGTTTACACATTAATTAATTTTGCATATGTATATATTCTGCCCGTTGAAAAAATGGGTCAATCCTCACTCGTTGCATCCGATGTAATGAGAGCTGTTGTAGGTGACTGGGGGGGTGCATTCATTGCCATTGCAGTAATGGTATCGACTTTCGGAACAACTAACGGAACTATACTTGCCTCGGCACGTGTGTATTATGCTATGGCTAAAGACAGGCTGTTTTTCAGGAAACTGGAAGATGTTCACAGTAAATACCACACGCCGGGAGTCTCGATTATAATACAGGGGGTTTGGGCATCTCTGATTGTAATGACGGGAACATTCGACCAGATTACCGATATGCTGATTTTTGTTTCATGGATATTTTACGGGCTTGGTGCTTACGGTGTTATTGTACTGCGTAAAAAAATGCCAGATGCAGAACGTCCCTATAAAGTTATCGGTTACCCCGTACTGCCGATTGTATTCGTATTGTTTTCAGCTTTTTTTGTAATTTTCAGCCTTAAGGAAAACATACGTAATGCAGTTTTCGGACTGATATTAGTTGTTATTGGCGTTCCGTTTTACTTTTATTTCAGGAAGAAACGAAACAATTAACATAAATAAGCAATGTGGCATAAAAAATTTCACAGAACGTTGGTGGTTTTTGATTTATTGCTGGTAGTAATAGCAACTCTTTGGTTTATAAGGGATTTAGATTATGAACCTTTAACGGTTTTACTGGTTTCTTTATCAGGGCTTGCAACTTTATTTCATACAAACCCAACAAAGCGGAGGAAAAAAGTTCAGGAATCAGGGACGATTCAAAATAAAAATTTACTTTGAAAATATATGTTATCATAACAAAACATTTTAATATTCCCCTTTAATTAATATTATCTTACCTTTAATATTGAGGGGAGGCGGTTATGCAAACACATAAAAATGCGAAAAGATATTTTACAAAATATCTCTTCTTTTTTTATTTCTGATAATTCTATCGTCTGAATCACTTTCACAATTTACGTCTACTATTGATTTACTTTAATAGGTCTTATTTATGATCTAGATAAAGGTACCAGTAAGTGGGGTCCAAATGTTTGGATAGGATTTCTTTTTGGTGCATCTTTAGGTGTTGGAGTTGGTTTAATTACCGGTGCTATAGTAGCAGCCGGACAGGGAGATAAAGTGTATAGCTCTGATACACCGAACATTTCTGCTCGGCAAAAGAGATTATTATAAATGATAGAAAAAGAGAGAAAAAAATAGCTCCCGTATAATCAAATTATTTTTAACACTCAAACCAATCTTAATAGTATCCATTATTTTAATCCCTGATAAAAATCATAGTATTTCATTCGTTACTTGTTTTATTTTTGTAATAATGAGTAACTATGCGTATTAAGAAAATAATATTTACACTAATTATCGTTTTTATTCCTATTTTTCTTTTTGCCCAGGAAGGCGAGATGAGAGGGAAAATGAGCTTCTGGCAGTTAATAACACAAACTAAATACATTATTGTATATTTTATTGCTGCTATAGGAATATATTTAATTTGGGCAAAGAAGTTAGATACAAAAACTCGAATAATCCTAATGTCCGCCTCATTTTTGATTTTTGGTACAATAAGTTATTTTATCCATCAGCTCTTTATTACGCCTACGCCGGTTTGTTCGACAACAAAACCGTTCCTGTTTGGTTTAAAAAATCATTTTCTTGCAACTTTGATTGCAATAAGTATACTTTCGTTAATCGCTACAAAAGGATTTTGCGGAACAGCATGTCCTGTTGGTGCTTTACAGGAATTATTATATAAGATTCCTTTCCTTAAAAAACTAAAGAAGAATTGGAAAGTACCCTTTAAGATAAGCAACAGCATCAGAACCGGTATTGCAGTGTTATTTTTTGTCATAGTGTTTACGCTTGGATTTTCGATTTATGCTTATATAAATTTATTCGATTTGATTCACTGGAATTTTGAAATGCCGCCATGGGAGTTGCTTGGACTTATCGTTTTCCTCATTGTAATACTTGCGGCAAGCTTAGTTCTTTTCAGGCCGTTTTGTTATTTTATTTGTCCGATGGGTTTATTAACATGGTTAATTGAACAATTCTCATTCATGAGGGTAAGGATAGATAAGTCTAAATGCACTTCTTGCGGTATATGTGAGGTCGAAGCACCATGCCCATCATTTAATGATAAGATTGATGAAAAGAAATTCCGTGCCGACTGCCACCTGTGCGGAACGTGCATAAATGAGTGTGTGTTCGATGCTGTGTATTTCGGATTGAAGAAGAAATAAATATTAACGAGATTCCTATAAGTTGAAACAGGAAAATAAAATAGCCCACATTTTTACACAACTTAAATCGGGTTACATTATTTTAGCTGCCGTTGTTATAGCTATAATTATGATTGTATCGGTGATGTTCGAGCTGTCACAAAGCAAAGAAGAAATCCGGCATGTTATGAGAGAAAATGCAGTTTCAATAGTTGAAACGGTAATTATGAGCAGTAAAAATGCTGTACTCTCAAATGAAGAGATAGAAGAATTAATATCAATGCGGCTTTTAAGCGCCGGAAGAATGATTGCAAGGCTTGAAACTGCACATACTCTTACTCAGCCGGAGCTTGAACAAATAGCTGCTGAAAACGGGATATACAGGATAAATATTTTCGATAGCAACGGTGAAAAAGTCATTAGCAGTTTTATCCCTGACTCATCACATTTAAATCTACCTTCAAAACATTCCCCAGCAGATTTTTTCAGTCCGATACTTGAGGGAAAGGAAGAGGAAATTATTATCGGACTGAAAGAAGCCCGTCACGAGGAAGGAAGCAGGTTTGCTGTAGCAGTTAAACGCAGAATAACACCGGGTGTAATTGTATTGAATGTAGATGCATCTTACCTCCTTGAATTCAGGAAAAAAATAGGTTTCGGTAAAATGATTCAGGACCTTGGTACTTCCGAAGGCATCGAATACATTATTCTGCAGGACGATAAGGGTATAATATCTGCATCTAAAGATGTAATTGATATTAACCCAATCGGGAGCGATAGTTTCCTGGTTAATGCATACAGACTGGAAGAACCTTTTTCGAGGGAATTTACATATTCAGGAATGGATGTTTATGAAGTAGTAAAAACTTTCAAAGTTGACAGTGAAAAAATCGGATTGTTCAGAATAGGACTTTCCACCGATGAGCTAAGGGCAGTCGAAAGCAGGACATCCAGAAGAGCGGTTATTATTACCATTGTATTATTTCTTTTGAGTATGATTGTTCTGAGCATAATTTTTGTAAAACAAAGTTTAAAGGTTATTAGTACACAATATAAGAGTATTCAGACGTATACGGGTAATATTCTGGAAAATATGACCGATGCAGTTATTACCTGCAGACCGGACGGTATAATTACAATATTCAATATGAAAGCTGCCGGAATGTTTGGATTAAAAGAAGAAGATGTGATTGGCAAAAATTTTAAATCGTTTGAATTCCTGAATCATCACCGTATTATTGACAGCTTCAGAAATAATATCAGGCTGGAGAATTTCGAATATCAATATAACTTAAAAAGTTTAATTGCCGATACGATGTTTACATATAAAAGTGAAGGAACTATTGATGCGTTTACCATAGTGTTAAGAGATATAACAGAACAAAGAAAGCTTGAAGAAAATATTAAACGTCAGGAGAAAGTCACGGCGATGGGTGAGCTTGCATCGGGTGTTGCTCATGAGATAAGAAACCCGCTGAATGCAATAGGTATGGTAGCACAGAGATTGAAAAAAGAATTCATGCCTGCACGGGATAAAGCAGAAGAGTTTACAAATATCACTAACCTTCTGCTTGATGAAACCCAGCGTGTTAATAAGATAATTGAGCAATTCCTTAAGTTTTCAAAGCCACCTGAATTAAAAAGAGAAAAAGTATCTTCGGATGCATTCATCGATGATATCGGATTGCTGGTTCGGCCTCAGATTGAAGCTAAAGGAAACAGATTCTCTGTGGTATCATCGGATAATATTACTTTATATATCGATAAAGACCTTATGAAACAAGTATTGCTGAATTTGCTGCAGAATGCTTCAGATTCGATAAAATCGGGCGGTGAGATAAAACTAAGCTTAAAACAACAAGCTAATAAAGCCGTTTTTATTGTCGAAGATACAGGCTGCGGAATATCACAGGATATTATTAATAAAATATTTAATATATATTTCACAACTAAGCCTGAAGGAACAGGACTTGGCTTAGCAGTAGTTCAGCAAATTGTTTCACAGCATGATGGTGTTATACAGGTTGAAAGCATTGAGGGTAAGGGTTCAAAATTCACCATAGAAATTCCATTAAGATGAAGAATAAAACTATCTTGATTGTAGATGATGAATCTTCTCAAAGAGCGATTCTCTCCGGTTATTTATCTAAAAAAGGATTCATGATATTGGAAGCATCCAATGCCCCGGATGCCGTGCAGTTTGTAAATGAGAAAATTGTCGATATAGTATTAACTGATTTCAAGATGCCGGGAAAAGACGGTTTATGGCTTTTAAAGGAAGCAAGGAAAATTAATCCGGAAATTTCGGTTGTGATAATGACAGCGTATGGAACAATCGGGGATGCAGTCAAAGCTATACAGGAAGGTGCATACGACTACCTGACAAAACCGATCGACCTGGATGAACTTGAATTAATGATAGGGAAAATATTGGAGCGTCAGGAACTGATTTCAGAAGTTACAAGTTTACGCAGCAGGATAAAAGAAAAATTCGGATTTTCGGGCATTATTGCTTCATCACCTAAAATGCAGGAAGTGCTTAGTATTGCTTCAAGGGTTGCAAAAAGTCATGCCAGCGTGCTGATACAGGGTGAAAGCGGAACAGGAAAAGAGATTATTTCACAGGCTATTCACTACTCAAGTAAACGGGCAAATAAACCTTTTGTAACAGTAAATTGTGCTGCATTGAATGAAAATTTAATAGAAAGCGAATTATTTGGTCACGAAAAAGGTTCATTCACTGGTGCCGATAAACAGAGGATCGGACGTTTCGAAACTGCAGACGGTGGTACTATTTTTCTTGATGAGGTGGGTGACCTGCCTCAATCGACACAGGTTAAACTGCTTAGAGTTTTACAGGAAGGCAGGTTTGAACGTGTCGGCTCATCTAAATCCATTGAGGTAGATGTAAGGGTAATTGCAGCAACTAATAAAGTATTAATGACAGAAATTGCCGGTAATAAATTCAGGGAAGATCTTTATTACAGGTTAAATGTTGTTAACATATATATACCGCCTTTACGCGAACGTAAGGAAGATGTTTCGGAGCTGATAAATCATTTTGTTAAAAAATACTCTTTTGAAAGTCAGTCGAAAGAAATTGAAATATCACGTGAGGCGCAAAACCTGCTTATGAGATACGATTACCCGGGAAATGTTAGGGAACTTGAAAATATTATTCACCGAGCCATTGTATTATCCCGCGACGGTTTTATAACGACCGATGATATATTAATTTCGGATAAATCGAAATATATTGATTCTGATTTATCTGATATGGGTTTGAATGAGCGGGTAGAACAGCTTGAAAAAGAAATGATATTCAAAGCACTTTCAGAAACATCCGGAAATCAGACACAGGCTGCTAAGTTGCTAGGTATTTCAGAAAGAAATTTAAGGTATAAACTGGAGAAATACGGTTTGAAGTAAATTATACTTATATTTCTTATATAAATAAGAAGCTGTCTCAAAAGTGTTTTTGTAACCACAGACTTTATACCTGATACCTGCTTATTCACGTTTCATACGAGTAATTGACTCGTGGAGCTGCAGGCAGGTCTGCGTTGCAATTTCCTTACATTTTCGTCCCGATATAGCGGTACGGATAAGGATATTCTGTAAGAAAAGTGCCTTTTGAGACAGCCTTTTTTTCGACCAAAATGACGATTGGATTCGTCATTTTTGGTTTAACGATTTCAAATGTCTTCGAATTTTAATGGGAAACAAGTTCTTTTTTTGGCACGATGATTGTGTATATAAGAGAGCAAGTGAAATCATTAAAAAGGAGAATACAAAAATGAAAACTTTAAAATCAATAATAACATTAGTTGTTTTAATGCTTACAACGAGCATAATTTTTGCCCAGAGATCCGATAATAAAAATGAAGCGTGGGATAGCGATAATGTTCAGAATATAGAAGGAACGGTAAACAGCGTCAATCATCCGATTGCTGTTTTTAAAAGTGATGACGGAACTGAATACCAGGTTCACATGGGCCCGTTCTGGTACTGGGATCAGAATCAATACCAGTTGCAGCACAATGTAAGAGCAAGAATAAAAGGTGAAGTTAAACAAAACCAGGGCAGATATGAGTTTTATCCTTGGGAGATAGAGCAAAATGGTAAAACAATGAAATTTGCGAATGATGACGGAGTTCCTTACTGGAGTGGCGGCAAAGGCAAAGGATACGGTAAAGGTAAAGGATATGGAAAAGGTAACCGTGGTAACTGTCCTTACAGAAATAAATAATTAAAAATTAAACTTAAGATACCCCGATTCATATCGGGGTATCTGTTTTGGAGGCGGGGTAATGAAATTTTTATTAATAATCATGTTAATTTTTATTAGTTACATAAGAATATTTGCCCAGGAGAAACAGGATTCTCTTAATCTTAAACCGGATAAAGAATTTGTAGACGAAAACCGGAATGGAATTGATGACAGGGAAGAAAGCGGATACGGAACATGTTCGGAAGCGAAAAAGTGTGATAAATTTACCGATAAAGACGGTGACGGTATTAACGATGACAGAGACTGGGGTATTGGTAAAAAACATAAACATAAAAGAGGCAAAAAATGAAAGTAAATAATTTATATTCCCGATTAAATAACTTAAGCATAGATTTTCTATTTAAAACATTTTTCATATTAATGTTATTCCTAACATGTCATTCTGCTTATCCGCAGGTTTATTTTGATTTTAACGCTAATGCTGTATATGATAACAATATAAACGACAATTATGAAAAGCTTGAGGATATATACAGCACTTTTGATGCAACAGTGGGTTATAATGCTGCTTTAAACAGAACTGATTTCGATGTTTATTATAACGGGACATTTAATATATATAAAAAGTATTCTGATAAATTTAAAAATGAACATAGTGTGGGAGCATCTGTTTATAACAAGTTAAATAAAAAACGTAGTACAGGAATCGGATTTAATGGTAATTTCACAGTTTCGCTCAACAGGGATGAATACAGCTACCTCGATTATTACGCCCTATCAGGTATCACAGGACTTGACGTATCATTATCGAAAAGATGGAATCTTAGCACAATATATACAATAGACTATGTAAATTTGAAGGAATACAAAATAATGAACAATCTTGAACATAACATTATGTTCAAGCTCGCCGGTTATTTACCCTGGAAAAATTCGCTTGTAGTAAGCGGCGGATTCGGGTATAAGATGTATTTCTCTAATCAGTCTGGCAGCGGAGAAGACAGAGTGAGACGCGGAGGAAGCAGTATAAGTGCCGGTACAAGCCCGGAAAACCTGATGATTGGATACGGGGGTTTAGTTTATACTCAGACATTTTTAAAAACAACAGGTATTAGGTTCAGAATTTCAGGACATAAGACCTTTGTGTCAGAAAATTTATATGTAAACGAATACATTAATCAAAGCAGTATTTTCGAAGACGAATTCAGTACCAATGAATTTCTTGGTGAAGTTACTATCACACAATTGCTGCCTGCAGGATTTTCACTGAAGTCAGATTTCACCTATATTTATGATTATTTCCCCGGCAGGCCTGCATATGACATAAATATGAATATTACTTCGTCAAACCGGACAGATAAATTCTTTAGTGCAGGAATATCTGCATTAAAAAATTTCGGGTTGATGAACATCGGGCTTTCATATCATTACAATTCTAATAATTCAAATGACTCCTACTTTAATTATACGAAGAATTCCGTAAGTCTTTGGTTATCAGCCATTTTCTGAACTTATTTCATAAAATAATTTACTTGATAAATTAATCTTATTATCGTATATTTACGATATAGGATTGAGACTTTTTATGGCACTTAACAAAAAGGAAGAATTTAAGGAAATTGAGCAGAAAGCTGCCGCTTTTGCGAAAGCACTTTCGCACCCGGCACGTATATCAATTCTTACAACGCTGGCTAAAAGAAATGAGTGTATATGCGGTGAACTGGTCGATGTTCTGCCCCTGTCACAGTCAACAGTTTCACAGCACCTGGCTGAGCTTAAGAAAATCGGAATTATTAAAGGGACTATCAACGGACCGCGTTCCTGTTACTGCATCGATTGGCAAATACTTAACAAACATATCGATACTTTCGAAAAAGCTGTAAAAAGTTTAGTCATTAAAAATAAAAAATGCTGTTAAAGGAGAAATAAAAATGTCAAACGAAACAGAATCCTTATTAACACCGGGAAAATCAAATGAAGAAATCAAAACAATCGTAAAAGAAAAATACGGTGCGATTGCAAGACAAAGCAAGACCGAAAGTCAGTCTTCATGCTGCGGTTCGGCTACAAGCTGCTGTGATACGCCCGATTATCTGGTAATAGCGGAGGATTATTCCAAGTTAAAAGGTTACAACCCTGATGCTGACCTTGGGCTTGGATGCGGATTACCTACCGAGTATGCTAAAATAAAACCCGGCGACACAGTTGTTGATCTCGGCTCAGGTGCTGGTAATGATGTATTTATAGCCCGTGCTGTTTCAGGTGAAAACGGAAAAGTAATCGGTATTGATATGACAGAAGAGATGATAAAAAAAGCTAATGAGAATAATGCTAAGCACGGCTATAAGAACGTTGAGTTCAGGCTTGGTGATATTGAAAATCTGCCTGTTGAAAATAACAGTACTGATGTAGTTATAAGCAATTGTGTTTTGAATTTAGTCCCTGATAAAACCAAAGCATTCAGCGAGATACACAGAATACTTAAGACGGGTGGGCATTTTTCAGTTTCCGATCTGGTTACAACAGGTGATTTGCCGGAAGCAATACGCAATGCTGCTGAAATGTACGTTGGGTGCATTGCCGGCGCATTAAAAAAACAGGAATACCTTGAAATTATTGCAAAAACCGGTTTTACAAATGTGCAGGTTCAGAAGGAAAGCGAGGTTTCACTGCCGGACGATGTAATATCCGGATATTTAGGAAAAGATGATATTAAAAAGTTCAGGGCTTCCGGTGTTAAGGTGTTAAGTGTAAGTGTTTATGCTGAAAAAGTTTAGTAAGTATTATCCTCTTACGCCTGCATGCTGCGGCCTGGACTTTTTGTTGTTGGACGATGCGTATTCGTTGGTTTTAGCTTTTACTCTTGACACTACCGTAAAGATTACCTTATTACCTCCTCAATCACACCACCTCCAATTACATCCTTTCCTTCATAAAATACAGCCGATTGCCCCGGTGTAATAGCTTTTTTCGGTTCTTTTAATGTTACCTGTATTGTGTCTGAATTGAGAAGTTCAACAAGTGCTGGTGAGGCAGTATCTTTATACCTTATTTTTACATCGGCATATATGGGATTTGTAAGCTTTTCATATTTTTGCAGGTTAATCTGTTTGCAGGTGAAAACAGTATTCATAATTCCTTCCTCATCATCAACATAAATTATGTTGTTTGTTGGATCTATTTTTGAAACGTATACGGGTTTTCCGAGAGCAATCTTTAATCCGCGTCTTTGACCAATTGTATAATTTGTGTAACCGCTGTGTTTTCCAACTACTTTATTTTTATATATGATATCACCGTCATTATACAATTTTGCCAGATTTGGCAAGCGAATTTCAAGCAACTCACGGTAATTATTGTTCGGGACAAAGCATATTTCCTGAGAGTCGGGTGTGGAGGCAGGCTTTAGTCCAAGTTTGAATGCAATTTCCCTGATTTCCGGTTTGGGATAATCACCGACAGGAAATAATGTTTTGCTTAGTGCATGCTGCGATATACTCCACAGAGCATACGACTGGTCTTTATCGGAATATTCAGAAGCAGACACATTGTATCGATTTGTCTCAGAATTAAAAATTATTTTGGCATAATGTCCGGTAGCTATATAATCTGCTCCAAGTGATATAGCTTTTTCAAGCAATGCGCCCCATTTAATTGTCTTATTGCATAGCACACACGGGTTAGGAGTTCTGCCGTGCAGGTATTCATTGACGAAATCAGAAACGACAATCCTATCGAATATTTCGGTGAAATCGAGTGTATAATGATGAAACCCAAGCTGTTCAGCAACATTTCTTGCATTAAAGATTGTCTCAAGCGAGCAGCAGCCTGAATTTCTTTCGGGAATGTATTCGAAGCCCCAGGTCTTCATCGTGACACCAATCAAGTCATATCCTTGCTGTTTTAATAAATATGCAGCAACCGATGAATCAACACCGCCGCTCATAGCAACTAA
>CAYWTS010000010.1:0-20922 GCA_964461265.1 uncultured Ignavibacteriales bacterium | reverse complement strand
TCAATATTACCCCGAATTCGTTAATTAAAAAAGATAATTAAATGGGTTGTTAAAAACAAATAAAAACATTAAATTGCAATGTTTTAAATAACTCTTAACAAACCAAGGAGGTAAAAATGACTAAAAGAACTTTGCTGGTTTGGGTTGTTATTTTGCTTTTTGGTTTTACCAGCCTGCCTGAGATAGGTTCAAGTACAGAGAGCAAGCAAGCCGGAAAAACCGAACTCTCGAAGCGGAAGCCCAAAAAGAAAGTTACGAAGAAGAAGACAAGAAAAAAAGTCTCGAAAAAAAAGAAAAGCAGTAAGAAATACTCAAAGAAAAAGAAAAAGTATAAAAGCAAAAAGCGGTACAGTAAGAAAAAATACAGTAAGAAGAAGTCTCGAAAGAAAAGAAGCAGAAGAACGTATAAGAGAAAAAGCTATACACCGCCAACGAACAGCAACAATGTAGAATACAGGAATTACAAAAGAAATAATGATGCTAATAATAACCAGAACATCGAAGAAATTGCACCACAGAAAGAGATACGAAAAGAACCTAAGAAAGAAGGCGAGCAGTAATTGTTTTATTTCTTGAACAGAAAAGCCCCGATTCAATCGGGGCTTTTTAATTGTAAATGCTTAATCGGTTCTTATTGTATTATCGGTTCCTGAACTTCAGTAAATGTGTAATTTTCGTTTCGGCCGTAACCGTATTCCCTGACTTTTTCAAGAATTGCATCTATTGAATTCTCGAAAAGAACCCTGTGCCTCAGTTTTAACCATAGTTTTTCGGGTGAACTGATTGCCTTGTCTTCATCATAATAAAGGAATAGACCTATAAAACTGCCTTTTTGATATTCTTTGGTCTCCATTATATACAGGATGTAGGTTTTGTCATCCCCTGAATCGATGATATATTTACGAGAGTTCATAAACGAATATTTAAATTACAGTTTTTACAAAATAATAAATGAAGTTTGTAAAAACAAAACAATTTTATAATAATGAATATGAAAATTCTTCAAAAAGTATTAAGTTTGTTTTTTAAATTACACTTAAATATGAAAAATACCAGTTTAAAAGTAATTTTAAGCAGTGTTATTGCAACAGCTTTATTATTGCATATATTTCCGGAAAAGCTATATTCAGCTAAATATATTAAGAATAAATCGAAAGAGGAGCAAACCGCTCCTTTAATAAATATTTCCTCCAATAAATTTAATTATTCGAACCGCCGGGTAAATTCATTGTCGGGATTTACATTTTTGGTAACTAATACAGGCAGCAGTGATTTGGCAATTTATTCGGTTGCCTTTCAAACATCATATTTTAAATTTGATACCATCAATTCAGCTTTTCCTGTATTAATCAAACCCGGTGAAGAACGGACTTTACGGATTTGGTTCTGTCCAACTGCAGCACTAACTTATTCAGACAAAGCATTAATTACTTCGAATGCAGTAAATTCACCGAATTTAAACATAGATTTAGCTGGTACAGGCGTAAATTTGCTTACAGAACTTGGTGATATTTTCTGGGAAGGAAATATTCCGCCAAATCCTAACACTACAAACCAGGACTATCAGCCGAAAAGCATTAAACAAATCCCTGATGTGAATAACGATGGTATAAATGATGTTATTATTGCTACTGGAAATTATTGGACAATTTGCTATAACGGAAATTCATCGGTAACAGCAGATACATTATGGAAGTTCAATACTCATTTTGGTTCTATAAACACAGGGTCCGTGACTTACAAAGACGCTGTACAGATTATTCAGGATATAGATAATGATTTAGTCCCTGATGTTATAATAGGTTGCGGAGGCGGTAATGAAATGGTTTATGCACTTTCAGGCAGAACCGGGAGAAGAATTTGGGCTTATGGTGATTCAATTGGGACGAGTGACGGAGATATCAACGGGCTTAGAACAAACAAAGATTATAACAGTGACGGTATAAATGATGTAGTAATTGCTGCGAGCGGTGAAGCCAATATGAGTGGCAGACATGCACTGGTTTGTGTTAACGGACTGAACGGTCAGGTGTTGTTTTTTACGCAACTCACTTCAAATTTTACTCACGATGTTGTTAACCTGGGTACCTATGGCGGAGCAATAGATTTTTCCAATAACGGTACTCCTTACGGGGTAAGGGGATTTAATAACAGCGGAAACCTTACGTGGACTTATTCATTAACCAGCACTATTTGGAGCTTAAGAGACTTTTCAGATATAAATGGTGATGGTGTGAGGGATGTAATAGGTTTCTGGGGATTTTCGAGCGGTGTATTTGCAATATCAGGAGCTGATGGCTCGCAGGTTTGGGCAACTTCTTTGGGTTCCGGCAATAACGGAACTGTTGAAATTCTGGATGATAAAGATAAGAACGGATTTGCTGATTTAATATGTTCAGGTCCGCAAGCTGCTTTCAGACTGGATTCTAAGACAGGGCAGATGATATGGACTTATCCTACGGGCAGTTCCTATTTAAGAGATGTTGATATGCTCGGCGATGTAAGCAGTGATACCCTTGCCGAAGTACTTGTTGCAACACAGCAGCCCGGCAGGGTGTATGTATTAAACGGACAGAATGGTGATGTGTTTTTTATGTATGAATTCGGTCAGTCAATTTCATACCGTGCCGATAAAGTTGCAAAATTGAATAGTATAGATGCTAACCAAACCAATGAATTTGTTGCCGGCTGCAGAGACGGAAGAATAAAATGTTTCTCAGGAGGCGATGGAACCATTGTGGGAATTAAACCGGTTAGTAATCAAATTCCCGGTGAATTTGAATTGTTTCAAAACTATCCGAATCCCTTTAATCCGGTAACAAAGATTCGATTTTCTGTTCCAAACACAGTGTCCCCCCTTAAGGGGGGTAGGAGGGTTATACTCTCCATTTACGATATTCTTGGCTGCGAAATAACAACACTTGTTAATGAACACCTAAAACCCGGAACCTATGAAGTTGAATGGAATGCATCTGAATATCCAAGCGGAGTATACTTTTATATATTGAATGCAGACGGATTTATAGATACGAAGAGAATGATACTTATCAAATAACCCTGTCGATTAATAAGAAAAGCAGCGTTGCAGAAAATTATATATTAAAGGAATTTTATTAATTCATGTCCTGTTATATTGTTCCGAGAAATCCCAATAAAAATAGGGATTTGATAAATCAAATCCCTATGAGATTTTAAAATTCAGCTCTCACAAACTCACTATTTTGTGAGTATCATCTTTTTAACATCGGTAAATTTCTCGGTATCCAGCTTATAAAAGTAAATACCGCTCGGCAGGTTCGATATTTTAGAAGCATCAAATGTTACTGTGTATTCACCTTCAGTCTGGAACTGGTCAACCAGAACAGCAAGCTCCTTGCCAACCAGATCAAATACGCTTAACTTAACCTGAGTATCACTGAATAGTTCATAAGTTATATAGGTCACAGGATTAAATGGATTAGGATGATTTTGTCCGAGTTTAAAATCTTTTAACCCGCTTATGCCTATTTTCATCTCATCCGATTCATACATCAATTCGTTGATCGAGTTTATTACCCTTAGTTTATAAAAGTAAACTCCATCACGCTCAGGTTCATCTTCAAAACTGTAATGGTAAAGTTCTTTTTGATTTTCATCCTGTGTCTTATCGAAGTAATCTGCTTTTTTTATTCTCTTACCCTTATTTATAATTGAATATTGCTTGTTTTTCGGGTCAAGCCTGTGCAGTTCAAATGCCCATGTATTTTTAGGATTAAAGATTTTCCAGTTTAGAATAATTTTACCTTCCTTTATGCGTGCAGTGAAAGCAATAAGCACATCCGATGAATCAGCGGGTTCATTGACAGGCTTAATTTCGGCTTCAAGAGATGTTATAAATAATAATGTAAGTAAAAACAGTAAATATCGTTTCATAATTTAAACGTTTTGATGCAGGAATTCCAGCCTTTTGGCAAGCCTGTGTGTACTCATTAGCAGCTTTTCCTTGCCAAAAATAGCTTCCTCCTGTGAATGAAATGTTAATATATACTCATCGCTCATAACTATAGCTTCTTCCGGGCAAACTTCCTCACAAAATCCGCAAAATATACATCTAAGCATGTTTATTTCAAAAAGAACGGGATACCTTTCTTTTTCAAGGTTAGTTTCATCAGCCTGCACTTGTATAGCAAGCGATGGACATACTCTTGAACAAAGTCCGCAAGCTACACAGCGTTCAGTTCCATCTTCTTTTTGTACAAGCACCGGTCTCCCTCTGAATGACGGAGGCGGTGTCCATTTTTCCTCCGGATACTGGCGTGTGAATTTGGGTCTGAACATTTGCTTAAATGTCAGGGCAAGTCCCTTGAGTATCTGAGGTAAATATGTCTTTTCAAATAGCGTTAAGTCTTTGCTCCGTACCTGATAAATATTTTTTCCGTTGTGTTCCATCTTATCTCTTAGTCCGGTCAAAATACAGAAGTCTAATAAACTTTTGTATTTTTTACCGGTGATTTTATTTTACAAGTACCATTTTCTTTACAGCTACGTTTTCTGCGGTGCTCAAGCTGTAATAATACATCCCTGAAGAAAGATTTTTTGCATTAAACTCATACTCGTATTCTCCCTGGTTCAGATATTGGTTTACAAGGATTTTTACCTCCCGTCCGACTATGTCGTATATTTTTAAAGTTACATATTCTGTTTTAGGAATAGAAAATTCAATCTTTGTTATTGGATTGAAGGGATTAGGATAATTCTGACTCAAGCTGAAATCTTTAACTACAGAACTAATCTGTTTAATTCCAATCGGTTCGGTTGTTACTCCGAAAACTTGTGTAATGAATTGGGAAGGGTTCGATTTTCGTTCTGCCCGCCACGTTGTTGTGCCGGTTCCCGTTAAACCTACAGGTTTATAAAAATATATGTAAATAGTACTAACTCCCGGCGGGTATGGTGCAATGGCTGTATCCTCTGTTGTTGAATAACAAAAAAGTATATCGCAAATACCTGCTTCGAACTGTGCTGGCAGGTTATTCGATATTCTAACCAGCCTTAGTGTATCATGATTGCTTAAAAGATTATTAATCTGAGCATAAGAATGAACTTCAAATGAATCCGGTTCTATGTGTACATATTCGGGTGAGGTTCTTACAAAAGTGAATGTCTGTGAATATAAAGGGGATAAAGTTGTTAAAGAAAATAACAGAACGAGAAAATATTTAGTAGTCATTTATAATTGAGTTTCCACAAAATTAAGGTGAGTTCTATTCAAAATCAATTATTTTCATTAACATTCTTGCTCGCCTTAGGAACTAACAGATAAAGTCGTTTATCGGTATTATAAAAAATTAATAAAGTACTGAAAATGCGGTTGTTAGATAAAAAAAATCAAACGGTAAAAACAATTATAATTGCATCTTTGTGCTGAGATTTTTGCTTACAGCAGTCAGGTATCACGTTAATAACCGGGCAGTTATTTCTGTTAAATCAGTAAACCCTCTTGTCTTCTCGTGAATTCCAATATTCAAATAACTTAATACACTCATTTTTCAGTATTTTACCAATTATTTCCACTTTACTGCCGCCTAATGCTTTAATATTTTCGTTCGATAAATTAATTTCATTAAAGCCGAAGCTTTTAGCATCCTTTATTTCAGCACCAAAGTAGACTTTATCTATTTTAGCCCAGTGTATTGCTGAAAAACACATTGGGCATGGTTCGCAGGTGGAATATATCTCACAGCCTGTGAGATCGATTGTATCAAGCTTTCTGCATGCTTCACGGATTGCCTGAATCTCTGCGTGTGCAGTTATATCTGTGTTATGAAAAACTGTATTATGTGATAAGCTTATCACGGTATTATTTTTAACTATGCATGCGCCAAACGGACTTTGGCCTGATTCAACACCTTCTCTTGCCTTTGCAATGGCAAGTTTCATGAACTTTTCGATTTTTGTCATATTCTTAACATTTTTCAAATTTAATTTATTTTCATAATAGCTAAAAGTTGTTTTTTTGACTATCAGATTATTATGGTTTTCTAAACAGTAATTTTTTTTCAGTTTTTTGTAAAATTTTAAAGGTTTATATTTGTCTATGGTATGGTGGAAAAAAACCGGGCTTATACTATTAGGGATTCTTCTTGTAATTATATTACTTAATAGTATAATTATGCCATGGTATGTGAGGCACGATACTCTTGTTCAGGTTCCTTCAGTAGTCGGTTTAAATTACGATGAAGCAGTTAAAATACTTGATGATGCAGGACTTGAAGGTGTACAGGGGGATATAAGATATGATGCAACTAAACCTATAGGAACTGTAATAGACCAGAACCCGCCTGCTGAAAGAACCGTTAAAGACGGCAGGAGAATATATTTAATTGTCAGCGGGGGGGAGCAATTATATGATGTCCCTAACCTTGTAGGAAGAACTTTAAGGGAGGGTAAATTTACACTTGCACAGCGTAATCTGGAATTATTAGAAGTAGAAACCAAGCCCTCTGCTCAATATCCGGCAGGTATTATTGTTTCACAGATAGAATCACCAGGCTCTAAGGTAAAAAAGGGGACAAAGATTGGTGTAGTAGTTTCCACAGGTATGGAAGCAGGTGACCTGAAAATTCCCGATTTGATAGGTAAAAATCTTGAAGAAGCAAAAAAGATACTGATTGCCAATAAGTTTGCTATCGGCAAAATTAATTACCAGCCTACTACAACAGTTCCTCTGAATGCTGTTGTTGACCAGTATCCGAAAGCCAACACTTTGGCAAAGGAGAATCAAAAAATTGACTTGTTCGTTAACAGGGAAATTAAAAAGACTGTAAAACCTGCCGATGAAGAGATGAACGTGTTAGAGAAAGAAGAAAAAGACATAGAAAAGAAAAAAGATACCGAGATAGAAAAGCAGAAAGATACTGAGAAGAAAACCGAGCCTAGAAAGGGTGATAAAAACCAGCCGGAAAAGAAAGATGATAAAAAGAAAACAGAACCCATAACACCTAAAGATAAAAAAGAAAACGATAAGAAAGATGATGAGGGTACTAAGTTTTAATTTTTTTAATTTTTAATTTATATTTTTGAAATTTGAATTTACTTGCGCCTTCAATACTTTCAGCAGATTTTGCGGATTTAAAAAATCAAATTGAGCTTGTAGAAAAAGCCGGAGCAGATATTATACACCTTGACGTGATGGACGGGCATTTTGTACCCAACATTACGTTTGGACCCAAAATGGTTAAAGATATCAATCGAATAACTGAACTTCCTCTTGATGTTCACCTTATGATTTCGGAACCGGAGAAGTATATTGAGAATTTTGCAAAATCCGGTGCCGATTGGATTTCAGTACATTATGAAGCCTCTGTGCACCTAAACAGGCTTGTTAACAGGATAAAGGAACTCGGGTGTAAAGCAGGCGTCGTTTTGAATCCTTCAAGTCCGGTAAAGCTGCTGGATGATATATTAAAATATACCGATTTTATTTTGATTATGTCTGTAAACCCGGGTTTTGGGGGACAGAAGTTTATAGATGCTTCTGTTGAAAAAGTTAAAAAGCTAAAGAAGAAAATTGACTTTGAAAAACTGAACGTTTTTATTGAAGTTGATGGCGGTATCGGGTTGGATAATATGAAATTATTGAAAGAATGTGGTGTTAATGTTTTTGTCGCAGGCAACTCAGTATTTGGTGCTGATGATATAACAGGTACTGTTAAGAAAATGAAGACATTACTTTCCTGAAATTATCAACGTTGCATTTTTTATGAAACCTGCATTTACATTCGAAGAAACACGCCTTGTAGAGAAACAAATTATCGAAACCGAGAATACTCCTTCAATTATTTTGATGGAAAATGCCGGAAGGAATTTTGCTGAGTATCTTATTGAATTTATTCCTAACCTCACGGATTTCAATATTTACATAATTTGCGGGAAGGGTAATAATGCAGGTGACGGCTTCACGATTGCACGTCATCTTGCTTTGAACGGTTATGATTCTATTATTGTAATGGGCGGTGAAGAATCAGCTTTAAAAGGTGATGCTTTGATAAATTTTTATGCTGCAGGCAAATTCCCTCCCGGCATTATTGAATTTATTAAATTTAATGAATTTGAAAAAATATTAAACAGAAACAAGAAAAATATTGTTATTGATGCTTTGCTTGGAACTGGAATTAGGGGAAAACTTGATGATAACATGCTGTATATGATTGAATGTTTAAACAGAATATCGAAATTTAAGAAAACAAAGGTAATATCTGTAGATGTGCCCTCCGGATTAATGCAGGGTGAACAGGTGAATCCTGTTATTAATGCGGATGTTACCATTACGATGGGAACACTGAAAACCGAATTACTTTATGGAGAAGGCAAAGAACACAGCGGTGAGAAAATTGTAGTTGATATAGGTATCCCCGATACATTGCTTGAAAAATATAATAGTTTTGAAAAGTATTTTGTTTATAAAGATGATGCTGCAAAGCTGTTTCCAAGACGCAAAAAGACTTCGCATAAATATTCGAATGGTAAGCTGTTAATTGTTGGCGGTTCGCGGAATCTGACCGGTGCTGTGATAATGGCTTTAAGCTCTGCATTAAAGTCAGGTGTCGGAGCGGTAGTTGTAGCTGCACCGCATAGTGTAACACAAATTATAAACTACAAAGCTCCTGAAGTTATGACAGTTCCTTTGGATGAAACCGATGAAGGCACTATTGCAGATGGTCAGCTGGATAAGCTGAGAAAAAGACTCGATTGGGCTGATGTAGTTCTTATAGGACCCGGTTTGTCTTTAAACAAGCAGACAAAGTCATTTACCTTTGATTTAATAAGTAAATGTGAAAAAAATCTTGTCATAGATGCCGATGCATTAACTATACTTTCCGAAAACCTTTCAGTGCTTAAAACCGGCACTAATACTAAAAATATTATACTTACACCGCATCCCGGAGAATTTTCGAAATTGAGTAAATTAGAAGATACTAAAATAATATCGGATAGATTTACATGTGTAAGGAATTTCGTTAAAGAATTTAATGTTAATGTGGTCTTTAAATGTGAGAGTTCCTTCAGCTGTATAAATGACGGAAAAATTTATATTAATACAACAGGGAACGAAAATCTTGCAACAGCTGGTTCCGGAGACGTGCTCTCAGGCTTGATATCTTCTCTTTTGGCTCAATCCCGAAATCCTATGACAGCTATGGTTTGCGGTAATTTTATTCATGGATATTGTGCAGATTTGTATTTTAACAAGTCAAAAAGTAAACAATCAGCATTGTTAAGAAATATTATTAAACTGATTCCTGTGGCTGTAAATGAAATAATTTCTTAATTTGAGGTTTAATTTTATTAAGTATCACCTTCCTTTTTTTTTATGGCTGATTGTTATATTTGTGCAATCAAGCTTTCCTGCTATTACGTATCCGGAGGTCGAGTTTATTAATGCTGATAATATTATTCATATTTTAGTATATGGCTTATTGGCAATACTTTGTTTTATTTCCATAATACACCAGAATAAATTCAGATTACTAGGTTCATCACCATTATTAGTTACTATGATTATATGTACATTTTATGGTTTTTCAGACGAATTTCATCAATATTTTGTTCCAAACAGAGATGCAAATTTTTACGATTGGATAGCTGATGTCGTGGGCGTTGTTTTAACTCTTGTTATTATTAAATTTATCCTTGCTAAACGATATTCATTATTCAGAAAACAGCATCAGGAAAAATTTCTTAAAAATTGATTAAATTGTGAAATTTCAATATTTTTGTAGTTGTTAAAAGTTCTTTACAAAGACGATAAATCTAAAGCAAGAGTTTGTGAAATAACAACCCCGCATGGGATTTTCCGAACTCCTATTTTTATGCCCGTAGGTACACAGGCAGCTGTAAAGGCAATAGGGCCAAGAGAACTTGAAGAGATTGGCACCGGGATGATTCTTGCTAATACTTACCATATTTACCTTCGGCCTGGTGATGATGTTATTAAATGTGCAGGAGGGCTGCATAAATTTATGAGCTGGAAAAAACCAATTCTGACCGATAGCGGCGGCTTTCAGGTTTTTAGCCTGGCTGATTTGAGAAAGGTAAGTGAGGAAGGAGTCGAATTCCGTTCACATGTTGACGGCAGCACACATTTTTTTACACCTGAAAAGGTTATCAGGCTCCAGCGTACGTTTGGCTCTGATATTATTATGGTTCTTGATGAATGCCTGGAAAATCCGGCTTCGTACCATGAGGTCTCAAAATCGGTTGAGTTAACTGACAGGTGGGCTAAAAGATGTAAAGATGAATTCCTTGCAACGTCAGATATTGGTGAGAATAAACAATTTTTATTCGGCATTGTGCAGGGTTCTACATATAAAGAGTTACGTAGAAAATCGGTCGATGGATTACTGGCAAAAGGATTTGACGGTTATGCTATTGGCGGACTTGCAGTTGGTGAAGATAACGAAGTGATGTATGATATTACCGATTATGTTACCAGCTTGCTGCCTGAAGATAAGCCGCGATACCTGATGGGGGTCGGCACTCCCGGTGATCTTTTAAATGCAGTTGATAGAGGTATCGATATGTTTGATTGTGTTTTACCGACACGAAATGCACGTAACGGAATGCTTTTTACTTCCTGCGGAAAGCTGAGGCTTCGTAATCTTGAGAATAAATATAATTTTTCATCACCTGATGATGAATCAGATAGTTTTACTGCAAAGAATTTTTCGGTAGCTTACCTAAGGCATTTATTTATGTGTGATGAAATTTTAGCTGCACAGCTTGCTACTATACATAATTTAAGATTTTATATAAAATTGATGGAAAATATAAGAAATGCTATTATTGAGGGCAGATTTATTGAATTTAAAAAGGAATTTCTTGATAAATTTTCTCAAAATATGTAGGGTTATAATTCATTGAAGCAGTTTAGGATTTAATAAATCCCTGCCTGCAGCAGGAAGAAAATCTCTGCAATTCACTGTGGGGCTAAAGCCATTTAGTTTTAATAAATATCTGATGTTACGCAAAATAATGAAATTATCATATCTCCGGGCTCCATTAGGAGCGAAATATCGGAAACAATGATTAATAAACAGCATTTTAGCTCAGTAGATGAGCCATAATTTTATAAATTCCCGCTTTTTCCTGCCTTCGCTGAATCCGTTAACTGATGGAGCAGGCAGGTGGGGGTGCTTGTGCAGCTTCAATAAATAAGTTTATAATTAGAAGATTTAAGAAATCAAATCCATAGGAAAAAACAGAAAGGTAATTAAAAGTGAATAACGCTGTAATATTATTTTTTCAGCAGGATGGCGGAGCATCTGGAATGCTTGGTGCGCTGGTTCCGTTCTTACTGATAATTGTTGTATTTTATTTCCTGATTCTCAGACCGCAGCAAAAACGGCAGAAGGAACGTGCAAAATTGCTTGAAACCCTTAAAAAGGGTGACAGAGTTGTTACATCAAGCGGTATTTATGGAACCATCGAAGGGCTTGAAGATAAAACGGTGCTTGTAAAAATTGCCGATAACGTAAAAGTAAAAATGGAACGCGGGGCAATTTCGACTATACTTAGTATCGGAGAATAATAAATTTATATAACAAATCCCGTTAATGCATCGATATAAAGATTTTCGGGAACGTGGTGATACCATTAGATCACCACATTTTATTTTATGAAAAAAGAAAGCAAAAAATACAGGTTCAATACAATCGAATCGGCTGTTTCTGATATTAAACGCGGAAAGATTATAATAGTTGTAGATGATGAGGACCGCGAAAATGAAGGTGATATGATATTTGCAGCTGAAAAGTGTACACCAGCAAAAGTCAATTTTTTAATTAAAAATGCAGGCGGACTCGTTTGCGTCCCGATGGAAGAAGAAAGGCTTGATGAGCTTAATCTTGCGATGATGACGAAAGAAAATACAGCCCTCCATGAGACAGCTTTTACAGTGAGTGTTGATTTTGTTCATGGTACGACAACAGGGATATCTGCTTACGACAGGGATAGAACCATACATGCATTAATAAAACATGATACTAAGCCAAAGGATCTTGCCAAACCGGGGCATATATTCCCGTTAAAATCGATGAAAGGCGGAGTACTAAGGCGTGCTGGCCACACAGAGGCTTCTGTTGACCTTGCACGTATGGCAGGGCTTTTCCCGGCAGGCGTACTTTGCGAAGTTATCCGTAAAGACGGTAAGATGGCTAGGCTGCCTGAATTATTCCGTATAGCACGTACGCACAAAATGAAACTAATTACGATTAAAGACCTTATTAACTACAGACTGCAAAGGGAAAATTTAATTAAGAAAATAGTTGACGTGAATCTGCCGACTAAGTTTGGTGCATTCAGGCTTCACCTTTTCAGAAGTATTCTAGATAACAAGGAGCATATCGCACTGGTAAAAGGTAAAATAGATCCCAAAAACCCGGTACTTGTAAGGGTCCATTCCGAATGCTTAACCGGTGATTTGCTTGGTTCCCTGAGGTGTGATTGTCAGGATCAGTTACATAAGTCTCTTAAAATCGTCAGCGAGTTGGGCAATGGAATAGTTCTGTATATGCGTCAGGAAGGACGTGGAATAGGCTTAACTAATAAACTTCTTGCTTATAAACTTCAGGATGAAGGCAGAGATACTGTTGAAGCTAATGAAATGCTTGGATTTAAAGCAGACCTGAGAGATTATGGAATCGGCGCCCAGATTCTGAGGTCGCTTAACGTAAAGAAGATTATTCTTTTAACTAATAATCCCAAAAAAGTGGTTGGCTTAAAAGGATACGGACTTGAGATAATAAAACGCATGCCGATTGAAATTCCTTTTAATAAACACAATGTGAAATATTTAAAGACCAAACGGGATAAAATGGGTCATCTTTTATTAGTAAAAAAACAAAAAGAACAGGCTTTGCCTGTCTTTATGGAGAAATAATATGGAAAACAGGAGCTATGTATATTTAACAAAAGACAGGCTTCACGAACTGGAAACAGAACTTAACACTCTTAAAACCAACGGGAGGAAAAATGTGGCAGAAAAGATTGCCGAAGCCCGTTCCCATGGCGATTTAACCGAAAACGCCGAGTATGATGCTGCAAAGACCGAGCAGGAACATCTTGAATTGCGTATCTCGAAATTATCCGAAATACTGGCAAGAGTAAAAATTATTTCAGAAAACGATATGCCTAATGACAAAATATACATTCTTCATAATGTAAAGCTTTTAGACCTTGATACCAAAGAAGAGTTTTCTTATAAGCTTGTATCGCCTGAAGAAGCCGATCTGGAACAGGATAAGATTTCAGTAACTTCACCTATAGGGAAAGCACTGCTTGGTAAAAATAAAGGCGATATCGTTGAAATTGATGTGCCTGCGGGTATAATTAAATATAAAATTGTAGATATTTTTAAATAAACAATTTAAATAATCAATGGAAGACCGGACCAGGGTTAGATTTAAAGTTGGTATTACGGTAGCTGTATCAATTTTTATATTGATTTACGGTATATCCTTTTTAAAAGACTTCAGAGTAGGAATTAGTACCAACGATATAACGGTTTACTTTAAAGATGTGAATGGGTTGAAAGTTGGTGACCAGGTCAGTGTAAATGGTGTTCCTAAAGGAAAAGTTAAGAGCATTGAACTTGACGGTGATTCGGTAAGGGTTGAATTTTTTGTGGAAAAAGATGTTATTATAAAAAAAGATTACATTATCAACGTTGCAATGATAGAACTTATGAGTGGCAAACAGATAGCCATTAGTCCCGGAACGTCTTCCGAGCTTGCGGACATTAGTAAGCCCCTGATTGGTAGCAGAACCCAGGATGTTGTTACAATGATTACTTCGATGAATGAAATGGGTGATCAGGTAAAAGAAATTATGTCAAGAATAGAAAAAGTAACAAATGACCTCGATAATACCATTAAAAACGTGAATGATATAGTAGGTGATGAAAACTTTAAAAGTAACGTTAGAAGCACTGCGTCTAATTTCAACGCTGCATCAAAAAACTTCAGCATACTTATAGAAGAAAACCGCAAGAATTTATCTTCAATAACTTCGAAGCTTAATTCTTTAGCAAATAATTTAGATGCCACAGTCACTGAAACCAGGCCTGAGCTTAAAACAACACTTGGCAACATAAAAGAGTTAACGGTCAAGCTCGATTCGCTCGGTACCAACCTGAACAATTTTGTTCTTGGTATCAAAGACCCAAATTCAACTGTCGGCAAGCTGCTTACACAGGATGAATTATACAAGAATCTGAATAAAACCCTGCTTGATATAGATAAATTAGTAAAGAAATTGCAAAAAGAAGGATTGATAAAAATATTTTAAATTATATTTTATTTATTATGCTGGACCCGACACAACATCAAAAAATTTATCTATTCTAACAGGCTTTCTGCTTTAGCAGGGATTACAAGAGTTGTAATTTGTTTAAATACATAATAAATCCATCCGCACATTCAAGGAAAAATATTTACCTGCTGTTAATTCTTACCTCACTTGCGGCAGCATTAACACTTAATTTTAAACTACAAACCTCTCATTCTTATTATTACAGCAATACCTCAGAAATTGATTCATCTATATTCAGTTCAGGGGTTAATGGCAGTAACGGGATTGTTGTTTCGGCAAGCAGGTACGCCACAAATACGGGTGTAGAAATTCTTAAAGAAGGCGGAAATGCAATTGACGCTGCAGTTGCAGTAGCATTTGTTCTGGCTGTTACTTATCCGCAGGCAGGTAATATTGGCGGTGGCGGATTTATGATTATACGAACCCAGGATAATATAGTAACATCAATCGATTTTCGCGAAAAAGCACCCTCATCTGCTGATAAAAATATGTTTCTTGACAAAGACGGTAATTTTCTTCCCGATAAAAGTCAGATTGGACATTTATCTGCAGGTGTACCCGGCTCTGTTGCCGGATTACTGTATGCTCTTGAAGAATACGGGACTATGGAAAGAGATGAAGTGATGAAACATGCAATAGAGTTTGCTGAGAACGGATTCGAGATTGAAGATAGTTTCGCAGAATCGCTGAATGCAAATCGTGAACTTTTCAGTAGATTTCCATCGACTAAAAAAATTTTTACAAAAACCGCTTCAAAGTATCAAAAAGGTGAAAAGTTCATACAAAGTGATCTCGCTAACACTCTAAAGCTCATTATGATTCACGGCCGTGATGGCTTTTATGACGGTATAACAGCTGATTTAATCGAAAAAGAGATGAAAAGAGGGGGAGGTATTATTACAAAACAGGATTTAAAGAATTATCGGCCTGTTGAAAGGAATGTTATATCGGTTAGGTATAAAGGCTTTGATATATATTCGATGGCTCCGCCCAGCAGCGGAGGTGTGGCTTTGATTCAGCTTCTTAGGCTGGCTGACTATTATCCTGTTCCTGATACTAATAACAGCTCAACCTACGCTGCATATATCCATTATCTTGCAGAATGCATGAAAAGGGTTTATGCCGATAGAAGCGAATACCTTGGGGATCCTGATTTTTATGACGTGCCTCTGGACGACCTTACCGGTATTGCCTATAACAGGGAGAGAATGAGGCAAATTACCGATACTGCTACCCCTTCAGATGAAATAAAACCGGGTTTAAGTGTGTTTTATAAAGAAAGCGACCAGACAACACATGTTTCGATTATAGATAACGATGGAAATATGGTAAGTTTTACAACAACCTTGAACAACACTTACGGTTCATACGTTATTGTTGATGGTGCGGGATTTTTTCTAAACGATGAGATGGATGATTTTGCTTCAAAGCCCGGCGAACCTAATATGTTCGGATTAATAGGGAGCGAAGCTAATTCAATACAACCGGATAAACGTATGTTAAGCTCTATGACGCCAACTATTATTTTGAAAAATGGTTATCCATTTATGATTGTTGGTTCTCCCGGTGGGGGACGGATTATTACATCGGTTTTTCAAACAATCATTAATGTTATCGATTTCAAATTACCTATAGATGCAGCAATAGATAAACCCCGCTTTCATCATCAATGGCTTCCGGATGAAATCCAATATGAAAAGGGCTGTTTCTCCGCTGAAATTAAGAATAACCTTTTAAAACGCGGACACCAATTGAAACAGGTTTACGATTTCGGAAGGGTAGAGGGAATAGTTATCGACTGGGGAAGTCATCAATACTACGGGTATTCAGATAGACGCGGCAATGGGTTGGCAAAGGGGTATTAACAATTAACAAAAGATTTTGTATCAGGTAAATAACGCTTAGTAATTTTATTTAATCTCTATACCTAACACAGCGTCTTTCAGCTTTCCGTTCGGCTGCTTATAGAATGGGATACCAAGAACCTGTATAGAATTTACTGTTATAGTATAGCTGATATTTTTTAATGTATCAGATTTCTCACCTTCTATTGATAACAGTATAAAATCGCATATTTTTCTTGCATCTTCTTTTGAGAAGGTACTTCCTGTAAGAGGAACGTTAAATTTTTGGGGTGATGCTACGGGATTTTTTATTGTGAAATTTACGCCAAGCTGTTTCACGCTTTCAATATCTGTCCAGAAGCCGGGAACATAGAATAATATACTGCCGTCAGATGATTTATTCCCCCCGAACAAATTAGAGACCCATCCGCCCGAAGCTTCACGGTTATGAATATCGACTTTTGTATTTAAAAGCCAGAAGGGTTTATATACAATTTCACCCTGCCCCTGAACAATTGGCTTTGCAAAATTGACTTCTATTGGTATTAATTCATCGTTTATGATTTCGTAGCCGTTGCCGCAGCTGGAGCAATACACAACACTATCATTCACTTCAACTATTAAGCCGCTATCACAAGATGGGCATTTTAAAGCAATTAGTTTAAAATCTTCCATTATTTATCTCCTGAATAAATTAGATGCAATATTAACAACATCGACATTGCTTGCAACCGAGCCAATATTTATACTGTTCTTTTTGAAGAATGATTTCTTTGGTTGTATTACTATGCCCGTACCTTGCTCTACCTCCCCGCCGTATCTGAATTTTTTATACCCCCAGCCAATGAGTATAATCCCGAAAATGATTGCGAAAATATACGCTATTATTGCACCCTTAGCACTATCACCATCACCTACTATAGCAAAAATACCAAAAAATGTGAGCAGGAAAGTTCCAAGTGCAGTACCGAAAATACCTGCAACTGCCCTGTATAGATTATTACCCGGTGCTTTACCGTAGCAAATAGTTCCGTCTTCACCGTCAACAACAACCTGGTATGTCCTGTTTTTGAAAACGTATCTTACAATCCAAAGAGGGTAGTAAACAATACTCGTGTTAGGTCTGACGAGGTCGTTATGCTGAAAAGTGATTCTGTCTACATTTACGCTGTTAACAGCTTCTTCTACAAACTGTGATTTTGCCTCATCGGTTACTTCCTTTTCCGATGAAATGATGTTGAATAACATACCCTGGGCTTGCAGTTCCTCGAAATTAACTGGTTTCATCTCGTCACCTGCAAGGTTAACTTTGCGGACACCAAGCTCTGCAACGTCACATGCAGCGAATGTTCTGTCGAATGTTTTTTGGATTTTCTTCTCTACATCAACGTAATATGTAGTGGTTCTGCCGTTAACGGTTTGAGTTCTCCGTTCCTGCCCAAAAACCCACCCAATTACATCGGCTCTTACACGCCAATACGGAATAAAAACAAGGAAGGCGTCTTCTATTTTAGATCCGGTTTTTAATCCTCTTGCCTTTGATAATCCTTTACCAAGCCAGTTAAACGTATTTTGTATGGCAATATTTCTCTGAATTTTTACAGGAACGTAATATTTTACAACACCGCCTATACCTTTTACAATCAGTAAGGTACCGCAGTATTTGCAGTTAAAGCTTTTTATTCCCTCCCTGAGGTCAAGTTCACCGCTGCAGGCAGGGCATGTAACTCCTTTTAATACTTTTTCAGCCATGGTAATAAAATTAAACTTTTTTTGCTATAAAATAAGCCATTACAATTAGTGGAATCGATACAAGTCCGTATGCGAACACTTTTAAAACCTCACCAAGAAGCAGGGCATCGCTTCCTGCCTCTTCTATTACGAATCCAAGAGCAAAGCATATAATTGAGGTAACAATAAATGCAGCGATACTCATAGCAAACAGCACCCTGAACGGGGCTTCGCTTTTAGCCGGGAAAATATTAGCATAAACCTGTCCCGAAGAAGCTTCGACCAATGCGGTATAACTCTGGCTATTGAAAGAGTAATGAAACTGGTAGAAGGGGATATGGACTAATGCAGCTTCGTGTACTGTGTTAAGGTCAACGCCCGAACTTTGCAGCCATGCCAGAGCCGAATCATACATAACATCCGGTTTAACAAGCTGGTCGTCGGCAAATTGTGTTTTATCGTAAAATTTTAAGGCTCCTGCAGGTATAGGTATCTTTTTAATTTCAGATACCGATGTGGCTGCGGCGGGCTGAATATAAATCTTATCTCCTGAGCTGTCTTTGGTTTTGAAATACCATACAGGGAAATAATAGAAGGATGTGCTGGTGATAGTTGATTTTATATCCAGGTCTTTAACTGTATGGTTACCTGCCATCCAGCGTTTAAGGTTGCCCTCAGCTTCGTTCGGCTTGAAGTTTGAGTTAATAACATAGTGGAATACGACTTTCCTCTTATCGAGGAATAGCGCCGATGCGCAGTATGGACATTCTATAAATGTTTCATCCTGCTGAATAGTTACATCAGCACCGCATTGTGTACATTTTATTTGCATAATTGTTTGTTAAGCTAAAAACCTGACCCCAGGGAACTAGGGGTCAGGTTTGGAAGAATTTTATAATTTGGCGAGAAGTTCCTTTTTCTTTGCTTCGAATTCCTCAGCCGAGAGTGCTCCTGCGTCCTTAAGTTTAGCAAGCTTTTCGATTGTTGCAAGAACATCTTCAGATGATTCTTTTTGCTGCCCGCCCTGTTGTTGCTGCTGCTGACCCTGCTGCATAGAACCCATCATCATATTTGCCATAGTCATTCCGGCACCAAGCCCCACACCTAACCCTGCTGTTCCGCCTCCGCCGGGATTTTCAGCTGCTTTTTCCATTGCCTGTGCAGTTTTGAATTTCATGTATGCGTCAAGGTTTCCAATTGCAGCCATAGAACTGCGTTCGTTTATCTTTTCCTGCACTTCATCGGGTGGGACAATGCCTACTATTATCATATCTGTAAGCTCTATTCCCATTGCGTTGAAGAAGTCGGTTACTTCTGCCTTGGTTGCGGTTTCTATTTGTGCATAAAACTGTCCAAGCTCGAATACCGTTTTTAGGTTTTTACCAAGCACTACGTTTAGTTTAGAAACTATGGAGTCACGCAGGTAATCTTCTATTTCCATAGTGGTGTATTTACCCTGTGTGCCTACAATTTCATTAATAAACATCTGCGGGTCTTTTACCCTGATTGAGAACTTTCCCGATGCACGAAGCTGAACATAGTTAAGCTCCGCATCCCTGAAGTTAATAGGTGATTTTGTTCCCCATTTCAGGTCGATGAATTTCTTCATCGAAACAAAATATACCTGTGCCTGAAACGGTGAGTTAAAGCCAAACGGTAATGAGAGCAGCTTTGTTAATATTGGAATATTGGCAGTTGTAAGTGTATGTCTGCCTGGGCCAAATACGTCAAGAGCTTTTCCGTCACGGTAAAACACGGCATTTTGTGCATCCTGCACAATTAGCTGAGCGCCCATTTTTATATCGGTTGAACCTCCCTGCGGTTCACGATGAACAAGCTCTCTGCCCGATTCGTCAAAAAATTGAACTATTTCTAATGCTATACCCATAATTTAATTGTTTAATGTTTAAAACTTTTGGTGTTAAATTTCGTAAAGTTAATTATCAGAATTAATAAATACAATCTTGATAAAATTTAAATAGTAAATCATATTACTCAAACCATCTTTTTGGTACGAGGCTATGCTAATACTAATTGTAGGAAACTAAATGGTCAAATTGAGTTAATTATTTATTTTTTTGTTTTTCTTTCCTGCTATTTGATAAGAATCATCCCTTTACATCATTAAATTGCCCTGCTTCTAATTTATAGAAATATACACCACTAGAGAGATTTATCCCATCAAACAAAAATGAATAAGAACCTGCTGTCTTGAATTCATAATTCGAATAAACAATTCTGCCAATTATATCATAAACTGTAATTTTAACAATACCAGCATTTGGTAAATCATATTTTATTGTTGTAACGGGGTTGAATGGATTTGGATAGTTTTGATATAACTCAAAATCTAAAGGTAAAATATTATTATTTTTTAAGATTCCTAAAGGCGGTACATTTAAAAGTGTGTCTGTTCTAATGGCATGGTAATAAACATTATATCTATTAGTATCTGTTTCAGAATAACCTAAAGACATAAGATAATTATCACTTGTTTTGATTATAGAACTTGGATATACAAAATCGGAATGGTTAAATAATTTTTGCCTAATAATAATACCACTGGAATCAATTATTAAAATTTTTGTGTGGATGTATTGAAAATTAGGAAATATATAAGATAATATAGAATATCTATTCGAATTTAAAATAGTGAAGTCAACGGGCTTTCCGATTGAATCTAATTGCTGAAATCTATTTGAATCAATTTTATTACCATTTTCATCAACTATAAAAATACCATACCCTAGTATGTGATAATTCTTATCAAATTTGCTTATTTTATAACCTAAATTTCCAGGGTAAAATTTCTCCCAAATTGTATTACCTGAAGTATTTACTTTGATAATATATAAATCAACGTCGGTTTGGAATGAGCCAACGGCAATGTAATTATTATCATAAGCCTCAATAATTGAATTTAACCTTCTATAACTATTTGGTACTCTTTTCTCCCATTTTATATTACCTGAAGAATCGTACTTAATAATTCTTGCAT
>CAYWTS010000009.1:29207-65277 GCA_964461265.1 uncultured Ignavibacteriales bacterium | reverse complement strand
TGATTCCATTTTTCCCTCCTTATTATTTTGCTTGTAAGCTTTTATTGAATCTTGTTTAATTCTATTGGCTACCCGTTCGTTTGATACCGAACGTGTACATGACTGCACAGATAAAGCTAATAAAATAATTAAATAATAATATTTCATTTATGAATAAGTTTAATAAGTAAAATGTTCAGGGCAGGAAAAAAGTTTCAATTACTTAGGTAAAAAAGTAGTGTTATCATTAGTAAAATATTTCCTTATTAAAATTATTTTCTCATGCAGACCGGGTGGTAAAACAGTATCAGAATATGAAAGAAAAACAAACAATATTGTAAAGAATAAAACTATTAATGTTTTCATGTTTGTTTGTTATATTAGCATAAATATCTAATTCGGTGTCAATAAAATAACCACATTAATTCGGTAATTGTCGCCTCAGGAACAAAAAATAGTTATTTTAATTACAGTACTGTTATTTGTATTCATACTTGCGAAGGTAATTTTCTTTTAAAAAATTACTCCCAATTGTTACATAACTAAATGAATTCACATAAAAATCCCAAGACATTTATACTCGATACAAATGTAATACTTCACGATTCGAGCTGTATTCATCAGTTTGAAGATAACGACATTATTATTCCCCTGCCTGCAATTGAGGAAATCGACCATTTTAAACGCGGCAGCCAGGTTATTAACCTCAATGCTCGCGAGTTTGCACGTACTCTCGACCATTTAACAGGCAGTGCCTTATTCGACGGCGGTATTTCGCTCGGCAAAGGAAAAGGAAAAGTTTCCATCGCTATTTCAAGGGGACTTAACGATGATATAAAAGATATCTTCAGGGAAGACAACCACGACCACCGCATTTTAAGCATTGCTTACGAAATCAAGAAAAAATATGGTAAAAAAAGAAGTATTATTCTTGTGACAAAAGATGTAAACATGAGGATGAAAGCCAAAGCTATTGGAATACCGGCAGATGATTACACTACCGACCGTGTTACAAGTATCGAAGAACTTTACAGCGGAAAAGAAACTATTGAAAACTTCAGCGATGACATAGTATTTAAACTTTATAAACCTCCATTCGAAGTAGCAGTAAAAGAAGCATTCAGAAAAAAGAAAATCGAGATACTGCCAAATAAATATTTTATCCTTCGCAATTCCAGCCGTTCAGTGCTTGCTGTTACCGACCCGAACACAGAAAAACTAATTAAAATAGATAAACAGGATGTTTATGGCATTAAATCACGCAACGCTGAACAAACCTTTGCAATAGATGCGCTTATCAACAGCAATATTCCTCTTGTTACAATGACCGGTAAAGCAGGAACCGGTAAAACATTACTGGCATTAGCTTCAGCTTTACATGTAAAGAGAAATTACAGGCAAATCTATGTTTCGCGCCCTGTTGTTCCGTTAAGTAATAAAGATATTGGCTACCTTCCCGGTGATGTTGAAAGCAAGCTTGCTCCGTATATGCAGCCACTGTGGGATAACCTCAGAGTGATAGAGGACCAGTTCGGCGAAAGTGATAAACACCACCAGCAGATAAATCAAATGCTGAAAGAAGAAAAACTTGTTGTTGAACCTTTAAGTTACATCCGCGGAAGAAGTTTGCAGAGAATATATTTTATAGTCGATGAAGCACAGAATCTAACCCCGCATGAAATAAAAACAATTATCACACGCTGCGGTGAAGGAACTAAAGTAGTTTTTACGGGTGATATTTATCAGATAGATCATCCTTACCTCGATTCACAGTCAAACGGACTTTCATATTTGATAGAGCATTTTAAAGGGCAGCCCCTCTATGCACATATTAATCTGGTAAAAGGCGAGCGTTCGGAACTGGCACAGATTGCAAGCAATTTATTGTGAGTAAAACCCCACCCTCCCCTCTACGAGGCTGCAGACCTGAAGGGAGACTGATGAACTGCAGCAATCTGAATCATTATATCTTTTTCTATGTGATTGTAAAATTCCAAAGCATTAATTTCAAAATAAGTTCAAATGATTATTCCCAAATCAATAATTTGATATTCAGATTTTGATATTGACTTTACATTTGGAATTAATACTTAAGTTTTAATTACTTCAGCCTTTCATAATTCTGCTTTGCCTGTTCATTATTGGGATCAGATTCAAGAGCTTTTTTATACATATTAACAGCTTCATCTTTTTTCCCCATCTTTTCATAAACGGATCCGAGATTATTCAACGCAGTAGAGAAATTGTCTTTCAACTCAATTGCTTTCAATAAATTTTTTTCTGCTTCAGCAAGGTTATTTTGTTCAATATAACACATAGCAATATTATTATAATATCCTGAAGCATCTGGGGGATTTATCCTAACCATTTCAAGCAACACCTCAATTGCTTTATCGTATTGCTTATTCTGAAAAAACGAAAATGCCTGGTGGTCCATTTGCATAATTTTATTCGTTATTTCGTTTTGCTTCATACCATGTATGCCGGGAATCCCTGCATTTGTTTTCATCATCTTTACTTCTTCAAGCATCTTTTCTGAATTCATATAATCTGGATTTATGATTTGAAGTTTTTCAAGCCAAAAGATAGCATCGTCATACTTGTTAAACCTTGTATAAAGCTGTGCCAGCGAAAATACCGGTTCAGGCGATAAAGTATCATTCTTCCGGGCTAAATCAATATAATAATATGCCGAATCGAAATTTCCCTGTATCATAAAAATTTTACCGAGATTGTTATTGGCAAGAACCGATTCTTTTTTCAGCTTCAGTGCTTCACGGTAATAAACAGCTGCAGTATCGAACTGCTGCTTATTTGCAAAGATATTACCGATATTCGTTAATAAAACAGTACCCGGTTTTCCGGCAGCACTCATAAATAAGGTATCGTTATCTTTCCAATCTGCATTCCTGCTAATTGTCATGTAAGAGAACAATACAATAATTAGAAAAAATAGTATTGTAAGAACTTTCCCGAACTTTGCAGTCCTATAATTAAGCAATAACATTGAAACAATTATGCTGAAGGATATTGCCGGCAAGTAAAGAAATCTTTCTGCCATATAATTCATAGTAGGGACAATATTCATCACCGGAATCAGTGCAATCAGAAACAGTAAAATAGAGAATGCTAACAAAGGAAAGCGTTTACATATTATAACTCCCGATACTATCAAAATAATCGTTAATGCCGCACCTAATAATGCATTCAACTCAGTTAATGATGACAGGTAAGGCAGATACCCATTATAATGGTAAAGCAGATCAACCGGCACCAGTGTAAGTCTTACATAAAGCGGAACAGTTTGCAGCATAGTTGCAATTAAAGTTACAGTATCTTTACCGTAAAAATAAAAATATGACTCGCGCTGGGGGATATCCTGAAGTATTAACCATCTGTGAAAAAGATATAAAATTGATATACAAATTAACAGAGTATAAATCCTAACGTTTTTAAATATTGACATCTTGTCATAACGTTTGTTAACTATTATATCATACAAAATCACAAGCACTGGAAAAGTTATCGCCATTTCTTTTGATAGCAGGGAAAAAATGTAAAACAGTAACATTAATATAATATGTTTTAGCTTTCCTGATGCTTCATATTTAAAGAAATAAATAAAGGCAGTAATAAAGAAAGTAAAAAACAGGCTGTCGGTTCTGCCGCTAATCCACGCAACCGCCTCTGTTCGAACAGGATGAACTGCAAATAATAATGCACCTGCTAATACAGCAATAAATTTGTCCTTTGAATAATCACCGTTCTTTTGTTTAAACAACAGAAAAAGGAAATAAAGGAACAGTACTGAATTAATTACGTGGATTATTACATTAGTTAGGTGAAATCCGAAGGGATTTAAACCCCAAATTGCAAAATCAATATTGTAAGTAGTTGAAACTACAGGTCTGTAATAGCGTCCAATAACCTTATGGAAGCCTTCAGAAGCAATAAAATATTTCGGGATGTTCGAGATCTCTGATAATGATTTATCACCTAAAACAACGCTTTCATCATCAAAAACAAAACTGTTATTAACAGAGTTATAATATACAGCAAAGCTAACTAATGCTGTTAAAAGATAAGAATATAAATAATATTTTTTCATCCTTTCAGAACTCATATTATAAAGCAAGTGAATTTAATTAACATTTAATCTTATTTGTAATTATTATTTACAATAAATTATAGCTTAGTAAGGAGCAAAATACCTTTAACCAAGTAAAATAAACTGATTACAGCTTAGCAGGAGCAGAATATTATTAAATTTCTCAGTGTTAGTTAATGCGTATCTGTGATGAGACAGGTGTAACTAACACATTAAAAAGAAAATGCAATACTACGAAATCCTATAATTTTAGAGAGTTTTCGATTCCAATTCTTATCATCATTATAGCAATAGCTGCAAGGAATAAAGAGGCAACCTTAGCAAAAGCTTTTGAACCAGACTCTCCAAGTAACTTCTTAATCTGTTCAGCAAATAACAACGCTAAAAATGTTAACAATAGATTAATAATTAGTGATATCAATGTATAAATATAACCGAACTCTCTTACAGCAATTAATATAGTAGTCAGTACGGCAGGTCCGGCAATCAGGGGTATACCGATGGGTACCACACCAACATCCTGAGGCTTAATATCACGAACACGGGATGAAGAAAAAAGCAGGTCATTTATAGAAATAATCAGCAATATAATACCACCTGCAATCTTGAAATCGTTGATTGTGATTCCAAGGAAATTAAAGATGTTATCTCCTACAAACAAAAATGTTATGCAAATAAAAAAGGCTGTAATACTGGCATTAATAACAAGTTTCTTCTTTAAATGTTTATCTGTAAAGCTTTCCGTCAATCCAAGGTAAAGCGGAACTATACCAATAGCGTCAATTGCTACAAACATCGGGATAAATGTTAAAAGGAATGTTTCGATCATCTTATTAATAACGGTAACGGAATGTATCCCAAATAGGTGTTGTAAGGCGGTAATCACCAAAGCCTGTCTCATCAACAAAAACGTATGACCTGCTATATGTGTCGTAATACCAGATTTCGTATGGTTTCGTATCGCTTTCAAACGGATGACGTTCAATACTGCTTGGCATCCCGTAATAAACAAAAACCATACCCATATCCGTTTTCCATCCGGCTAAGTATCCTGATGAAAAATTATCTATTGCATACTTAATTCGTTTGTAATATTCAATCAGAACCTCATTTTTTCTTGTATCTGGACTTGGATCTTTCTTCTTCCAGAAATCGATAAAACGCTTTGTTTTCTCTATATCGTCTTTTCCTTTGCGCATGTAATCGATTTCATCACCTGTGGCAATGTACACGGTTTGTGAAATAAGGTCATCTATACTCCCCAGCCCCTGAGGAATGTCTGAACTTTGCAATATTACCAGTGCAGTCTTAGAATTAGTATAATCTGCCCCGGTAACATTTATTGCGAGATCATAATCCCCCGATGTCAGCTTTGATGCGGGAACGGGTAATATGAACTGGTTTTCAAATTCATCAGTATCTTCAGCGGATTTTTCTACTGAATACAAAATGTCTTTGTTTTTATCAAGCAGCTTAACCGATACTGATAAAGGGAGAGTATCAGAAACTCTGTATACATAAAATAGCACGTTGAAAGTATCAAGGTCACTAACATTCCTGGTAACGCATGGCGTTACGTACCTTTTACCTCCCGATTCACTGATTCGTTTTATGATAAGAACGTCACTAATAGTTACCCGTTTTATTAAATAATCTTCAACCAGGACTTTCTTTTCGATAGTCATATATTTTTTTGTGCTTAGTTCATAGATTGTTACTTTCAATTCATATTCACCCGCATTCAAATAAATATTTTTTATTTTAATGAATGAATTGATTGTAAGGTATTCTAAATCAGTTTTTTGCGTAGTTATTAATTCCTTATCTACGTTATTATAAACAGTAGTACCATCATTTGATTTTAAATCCACGGTTATATCGACCTGTGCGTAAAAATCTTTATCCTTCTCCTTCGATTTTTTGAATTCTACTTTAGTGAATGGTATCTCAATGTAAACATCGAGGCGTGTTTGTTGTTTGCTAACAGAAAAAAACGAAAGTGCATCAACGAAAAATTCGTTTTGTCTGTCTTTTGGCTGCGAAAATGAAAAAGCACAGCCAAAGAATATCAACAAAATAACATGAAATTTATAAACTTTATTTTTCATTTTTTAGATGTCATTTATTTAAACATAATACATACACTTATTGTTTTTCAATGTCATAATTTTTGTTTACTGATATTAATGAGCTTAAATATTTAATTTAAATAACTTGTTATTAACTTTAAAAAGTATATTTGGGTTTATTTGTGCTGAATTTAATTACAAAAATCTTTCAGTTAGTTATTCTGATTTTTTATATAGTTTAAAATAATGATGTTATTTAATTTAGTTCATTAAATAAATTAAAAAATAAAAATGATTAACACATACAAAAACTTAATAAATGGTGAGTTACGTGAACCTCATTCAGGTAATTATACCGAAAACCGCAATCCGGCAAACTGGAATGAAGATGTAATTGGACTTTTTGCATCATCAGATGAAGCAGATGTAGATGAAGCGGTTTCATCAGCTAAAGCTGCATTCGAAAAATGGCGGTTAATACCCGCTCCAAAAAGAGGTGATGTGCTTAAACGTGTCGGTGATATTATGCTCTCCAAAAAGGACGAAATTGCTTTTGAAATGACACGCGAAATGGGAAAAGTATTTGCAGAAACCAGAGGTGACTGCCAGGAAGGCATAGATACCGCATATTACGCTGCATCGGAAGGAAGAAGGCTTTTTGGTATGAACGCACCAAGCGAATTACCAAACAAAATGAATCTTAGCTTCAGAATGCCTGTAGGTGTTGCAGGTATTATCACACCCTGGAATTTCCCTATGGCTATACCCACGTGGAAAATATTTCCTGCTCTTGTTTGCGGAAATACCGTGGTCTTTAAACCTGCCGAGCTAACACCAAAAACAGCACACACGCTAATAGAAATAATTGAACAGGCAATGCACGAAGTTCTTGGCAATAATTACATACCCGGTGTGGTAAACATCATTCACGGGAAAGGAAGGATTGTTGGCGAAAGAATGATATCACACCCCGATATAGACTTAATTTCATTCACGGGTTCATCTGTAATCGGTAAACGTATTAATGAAGCAGCAGGTGCAATGCTTAAACGTGTTTCACTTGAGCTTGGAGGCAAAAATGCACAGATAGTAATGCCAGATGCCAATATGGAACTTGCTATCGATGCTGTCCTATGGGGTGCTTTCGGAACCACCGGTCAAAGATGTACGGCTACTTCAAGGTTAATCTTACATAAGGATATTTATGAAGATTTTATTAACAAGCTCATTCAAAGGGTTGCTAAGCTTAAGCTGGGGTACGGAAATAATAAAGACACAGATGTAGGCCCATTGGTAAGTGAAGAACAGCGGAATACAGTTCACCGCTACGTGCAAATTGGGGAAAAAGAAGATAAAGCAGTACGTATTCTTGGCGGAAGTATTGCAGATGAAGGAGACCTTGCAAAAGGATGGTTTTACCGTCCTACTATATTTGTAGAAGTGGAAAGAAATATGAGAATAGCACGCGAAGAAATCTTCGGGCCTGTGCTTTCAGTGCTTTCTTCAGAGTCACTGGATGAAGCAATAGATATCTTGAACGATACACCATACGGTTTATCCTCATCGATATTTACGAATGATGTTAACTCAGCATTTAAAGCTGTAAGAGATATTAAAGCAGGAATAACATACATTAACGGCGCAACTATAGGAGCAGAAGCACACATGCCTTTTGGAGGAGTAAAAGAGACTGGTAACGGACATCGTGAAGGCGGCTGGACAGTTTATGATTTTTACACCGAATGGAAATCGGTATATATTGATTATTCGGGAAAACTACAGAGAGCACAGATAGATAATTACTAGTTGGTTAACTAATATAAATGTTAATAGGTATATAACATTTTATTTATAAAATCATGATTTTATATTTTTTATAGTTATAATTAATAATTTTTTTAAAATAGTGAATTCCCGCTCTGAGGAAAATAGTGATAAAAAATATACTCCAGAGGAATTATACATAAATGCTTATACAGCGTTTATAGATAACCAACTGAAGCTAGCTGTTGATATGTTCACTGAGTACATTAATACTATAAAAAACGATGCTGAAGCTTATTATAACCGTGGGAGGTCATTTCTATCATTAAAACGGTATACTGAAGCATACGAGGACTTTAAGAAAGTAATTGAACTTAAACCGCGTCACACTTTTGCTATGAATAATGCAGGATTGGCATGCCTTAAACTGAATAAACACTCCGAAGCCTTAAGATATTTTAATATGTGTATCACTTTTGAACATGATATTGCAGAGTTTTATAGTAACCGCGGTATAGTTCACGAAAAATTAGGTAATATTTCCCAAGCTATTAAAGACCAGGAAAAATCAATTGAGCTGAATCCTGAACATTACCTGGGATATAACAATCTGGCGAAAATATTAATACAGCTAAAACAATACGATGAAGCAAAAAATAAACTCTTAATCGCTGAAAAAATAAATCCTGCTTACGAAATCACTTATAATAACAAAGCATATCTTTACTATTCGCTTGGAGAAAAACAACAAGCTAAAAAAGAACTTGAAAAAGCTGTTGCTGTTAATCCGAACTACACGGAAGCAATTTTTAACATAGGATTAATTCATTTCGAACTCGGAGAAACTGATGAAGCATTAGAATTTTTCAACAAGTCACTTTCAATTGACCCAAACTTTGCTATGACTTATTATTACAGAGGCAAGTTATATCATCAAAAAGGTTTTAATACACTTGCAAAAGAAGACTGGTTAAAGGCAATTGAATTAAATCCTGCATATAAAAACGAGTTAATAAAAACACTTTAATTACCTTAAATTATCAACTAAAATTTCATTTCTAAATTAGTTTCATAAATCCTTATTAATCATTTCAAAAAATTAATTATATATTTGTCTTCTAACTCTGACTTTAAATAGTCCTTAATTTACATTATCATAGTAAAAAGCCTAATTTTAGGTTATAATCTTAATATGTTACACAATAATAAAACTTATCTTAAAAAATCTTTTATACTAATCTTAGCAATTTTATTTTCGCTGTTATATTCATTGACACTGCTTTTAGGAGTCAAGGTACTCTGGTCAGGAACTATTAATAATATTGAAGAATACCCTGCCTTAATAAAAATAAATGCAATACAGCTTGCAGAGAAACTAACAAAAGGAGAGTACACCGATAACAAGGAATTAAGGGAAGAAGACCCGGCAATAATTGCCTGTCAGAACTGTTTTGATGTATATCATTATGATCTCAGTCTTTCGTTTGATTTTACTAAAAAATCATTGAACGGCAAGCTGGTTTTGCTTGCAAATTCGCTTTCCGATACAATGAACTATATATTCCTTAATTTTTATGACAATATGAATATTTCGCAGGTTTCTATCAAAAAAAGAACTAATGAAAAAATCAGCTCTCTTAATGAAATTTCTGAAATGGATGACGTTTCTTTCGAGCGAAATAATAACTATATAATAATAAAAAGCCCGTATATTATTAACCGTAACCAGGAATTCATTGTAAAAATACTTTACTCGGGGACTCCTGTGAAAGCGGGATTCGATTCGTTCTCATTCAAAGAAATATACGGGAACATGTGTATTTACAATCTCAGTGAACCTAATTACGCACCGGTATGGTGGCCCTGCAAAGACCTGCCTGATGACAAATCGCTCTCCACCGTACGGCTTACTGTGCCAGAGGGATTTAAAGGGGTTTCCAACGGATTAATGACCGATTCTGTAAACCATAACGATGGCACATTAACATACACTTGGATGAACAGCTATCCTATTGCAACATACCTTGTAAGTATTGTAGTTTCAAAATTCTCATTCTGGCAGGATAAATATGTTTCGCTTGAAGGTTCAAAAGAAATGCCTATTGTTTATTATGTTTTCCCAAAAGATTCATTGAAATCACTTACTGATTGGAAACGAACACCGGAGATGATAAAATTATTTGCTGAAACATACGGTGAGTATCCGTTCATAGATGAAAAATACGGAATGGTACAGTTCGGATGGGTCAGCGGTGCCATGGAACATCAAACACTTACTTCTATGGGATATCATCTCTTATCCGGAGACGGCAGGTATGAATCAGTAGTTGCACATGAGCTTGCTCATCAATGGTTCGGAGATGCAGTAACTCTCGCGTCCTGGAAAGATATATGGCTTAATGAAGGATTTGCAACCTACTCCGAAGCTATTTGGGAAGAATACAAGGGAGGAAAAGAAGCCTATCTTAGTTATATGAAGAATATCGATTTTGGATATTTCAGCGGAACTGTATATGCACCTGAAGGATTTATTGATAATTATGCAGTTTATTCCACAGTATATCAGAAAGGAGCTTGGGTGCTCCATATGTTAAGAGGTGTTTTGGGAGATGAAGTATTCTTTAAAGCAGTTAGGGAATATTATAACAGGTACAAATATCAGAATGCAGATACAAAGCAGCTCCAGGCTGTATTTGAAGAAATTTACGGGCATGATTTGCAATGGTTTTTTGATCAATGGGTTTATACCGGAACCGGCAGACCAAAATATGAATATTCATGGAAATTCGAGGATTTTATGGAACAGCCCACCAGCGGTGCATACACGATCAGATTGCAGCTTAAACAAGTGCAAACCGACCGCGATGTCTACAAGATGCCGGTAAAAGTCACCATTATTTCTGCTGACGGAGATAAAGAATTTACGGTATTCAATGACCAAAGAGAACAATCTTTTGTTTTAACTACCGATATTAATCCGAAAGAAATACGTATCGATAAAGATGGTTGGATACTAAAAAAGATTGCAAAGGGGAAATATTAATAATTACAGATAAAATTACAGATATAAAACTAATATTAAACCCTAATATTCATTTTGGTCCGATGAACATTGACTATCGACCATTAACCATTTAACACTGACCTTAGTCTATTCACTATTGTGAAGTCCAGAAATTTAGGAAGAAGAACCCGTTAGGCGGGAAAAATGATAATTGAAGAAGGAGTTTTATATTGATTGTAGGAAGCATTTGGGATCCTGATCTTGAGCAGTTGTTTTATAATAAATTTGGTAAAAAAATTTACAGCTGCGATCTACTTTCCTCACACGGTTCCGACCGGATAATACTCAGATTGAAGACCCACAATCTGGACTCTGCTATTGGTATAATTAACAAACACATTAACGAAAATCTTGCATTCCTGGGCTTCACAAAACACTTTTTAGAACATAATCTTAATGTACCTGCGCTATTTGGTGTATCTGATGATAAAGAATGTTATCTAATAGAAGACCTGGGTGATGATACACTTTTCCGCCATCTAGAAAAAAACCGTGAACCCTGGAAAGATAATATTATTATTAACCGTTACTATCAGGCAGTAAACGAATTACCAAGGTTTCAAATCCAGGCGGGCCGTAATGCAGACTTTAGCCTGTGTTACCAATTCGGTGAGTTCGGGAAACATAATATAGAGTATGATCTCAAGTATTTTCACGATATGTTTTTAAATAAATTTTTTACTGAATTCGATAAAAGTAAATTTGAATATGATTTGTATGATTTAAAAAGTATAATCCTTTCGGAACCATGTGAATATTTCCTTTACAGGGATTTCCAGTCAAGAAATATTATGATAAAAAACGATGAGTTATACTTTATCGATTACCAGTCAGGCCGTAAAGGTGCCTTACATTACGATATAGCCTCACTTCTTTATGATGCAAAAGCGGACATTCCGCAAAACTTAAGGGAAGAGCTGCTTGATGAATATGTATCTGCAGTTAATAAATACACCAATGTTGATATCGAAGAGTTCAAAGCAAAATTCTGGTATTTTGCAATAGTCAGAATACTTCAGGCTTTAGGAGCTTATAGTTTTCTCGGAATAGTAAAAAAGAAACCTAAATTTCTTGAAAGCATTCCTTACGCTTTAAAAAATTTAAACTTCATACTTAATGAACGGATAGACTCAAAACATCTGGTTTATTTAAGAGAACTCACACGGATAATAAAATATGACGAAACACTCTATCAACAACCTTGAAGTAACAGAACAAGGTGAAACAAACAAACAGTCTCTGATTTTTATTCACGCCTTCCCGCTATGCAGTCGTATGTGGAAGCATCAAGTTGAGTATTTTAAAAAGGTTTTCAGGATTATTACATACGATTTAAGAGGGTTTGGCAACAGCAGTTCAGGCGATAATCAGTGCACAATCGATACACACGCAGATGACCTGAATGAAATTATAAAACGTCTCAATATAGTTCAGCCTGTGGTTTGCGGACTATCTATGGGAGGTTATATTTTATTAAGAGCTCTTGAATTGTATCAGCACATCTTTAAAGCGGTAATACTTTCAAGTACAAAATCTGAAGCTGACACAAACGTACAGAAAATTAACAGGTTCAATCAAATAAAACAAATTAAATCGGGTAAGAAAAAGATATTCTTCGAAACTTTCCTAAAAAATGCCTTAATCGATGCAACATATACAAACAACAAAGAAGCAGTTAATTTATTAATGGAGATAATGAATAAACAGAATGAGCTTTCCATAACCGGAGCACTCCTCACTCTTGCTTCAAGAACCGATACAACAGAATCTTTATCTAACATCAAAATACCTGCTTTGATTATTGTAGGTGTAGAAGATAAGCTGACACCTCCCGAAACAGCACATTCACTCCATAAAAATATTAAATACTCCAAACTAGAACTTATACCCGATTCCGGTCATTTCCCAAATATTGAAAATCCAGAAAGATTTAATAAAGTTATAGAAGAGTTTATAAATACTCTGATATGAACTAATTACATCCTTATTGTTTTAAAACTGGAGTTGTCAAAAAAGACTCCATATAGAGGAAAGAAGATAATATTTTATGTTCCCAAACAGGAGTTGGGGACGATAGGATAATGAGGACTAACCATATAACTTTTTCAGTTCAAATTCCAAAACCCAAAGTTCATAGTTAACACTAATTTAGAAATTCTGATTTCTATTTTTTAAAGTTTATATTTCTAAAATTTGAGTTAGAACTTAGCTGAAATTTTGAATTTTGAACTTGGAAATTCACAAAAAATACATTTTACCCTTAATTAACGTTCAGGGTGAGTTTCTTCTTTACTTCCCTTAACATTATTTCTGTCATAGCCTTTAAATCGTATTTATGCTTCCAACCCCAATCATTACGGGCAACACTGTCATCTATACTTTTAGGCCAACTATCTGCAATTGCCTGCCTGAAATCAGGTTTATAGGATATGAGGAATTCCGGTATAAGTCTTTTTATTTCGTCACTTAGCTCTTTGGGGTTAAAGCTGATTGCTGCAATATTATAACTTGATCTAATACTAATTTTTGAACTTTCTGCCTCCATAAGGTCAATCGTAGCCCTAATAGCATCTTCCATAAACATCATAGGTAATGTTGTATTCTCTTTCAAAAAACATTCATAACGATTGCTTTTAATAGCTTCGTAGAATATTTCCACAGCATAATCGGTAGTCCCTCCTCCTGCAGGGGTTTTATAACTAATAAGCCCGGGATATCTTAAACTCCGTACATCTAAACCGTATCTGTTAAAATAATATTCGCACCATCTCTCCCCGGCTAGTTTGCTGATACCATAAACGGTGCTTGGTTCCATAATAGTCAGTTGTGGAGTATTTTCTTTTGGTGTGGAAGTTCCAAATACAGCAATTGAGCTTGGCCAAAATATCTTTTTTACATAATCTTCCTTCGATAAATTCAAAACGTTCATTAATGCACCCATGTTCAAGTCCCATGCCTGCATTGGAAGCTTTTCAGCATTACCTGAAAGAACTGCAGCAAGATGGTATATCTGTGTAATCTTATGGCTAACAATAAAATTGGCAAGTTGCTTATCGTCCATCACGTTCAGAATTTCGAATGGGCCGCTTTCAATAATGTCTTTTGGAGCTTGTCTTATATCGGTTGCATACACATTATTATTACCGTATACTTCCCTGAGTGCGGTGGTAAGCTCGGATCCTATTTGACCCGATGCCCCGATTATAAGTATTTTATCCATTATTTTTGTTGATTGGGGGTTCAGGATTTAATTTATTTGTATTAATAAGTCTAAACTCTACAATTGCACACAGGTAATCAAGTCTCTCGGAGGGTGTCATATCTTTGATAGATTTTTCGGGGTGCCCGTCGAACAGTGGGTCCGTTTTCTTCGCTTTAACCTTAACTCTTTTTTCATAAAACCATAAATAATTTTTTCGGTTTATCATAATAATAAAAGATAGCCACAGAGGACACTGAGTAGACAAAAATATAGAATTAAATCATAGAACAAATCTTTTTATGCCATTTTTCAATAAACGGGAATTAAAATTGAGAAGTAAACCGATTTTAAATCCGCCTAACTTCATGTAGCTTAATAATTGTGATTCGAAAATCGGATCATTCCATTCAACACTCTTTATCTCAACCACAACTTAATTTTCTACTAAGATATCTATCTTAAAATCACCTAAATCAATCCCTTTATAGATGGCTTTTAATAATTTTTGGGACTCAAATTTTATTCCATTAGCTTTTAATTCAAAACACAAGGCATTCTCATATAATTTTTCCAGTAAACCTGGACCAAGGTTTTTATGAACTTCTATTGCACAGCCAATAATCTTTTCTGTTAAATCATTAATACTCATAAAAGCCTCTGTGAACTCTGTGGCTAATTACTGAGTTTATAATAAAACTGCTTTATATCCGTACTTAATAATACCGGCTTTACCGTCTTCCTGAATCTTCCGGAATTCAAGTCTTACCTTGCTTCCGATATTAATATTAGCTGGTTCTGCATCAGCAATCTGAGCGGTAATCTTTACTCCGTCATCGAGTTCTATTATTCCAACAATGTATGGTACTTGGTCAGCAAATTCAGTTGGTCCTACTTCAATGTTCGTAAAACTAACTACTGTACCGGTATCTGCTAGTTTATATTCTTCAAATGACCTGTTTCCACACACAGGACAAACGAGCCGGTTCGGAAAAGCAATAAAACCGCATTTAGTGCACTTACCTGCTTCAAACCTGTAACGCCTTGGTATTTCTCTCCAGTATCTTGCAACCGACATTTTACAATTCTCCTTTCAAAATATGAATTATTGAACTGCCTCCCGAGCCGCCCATATTCTGCGTTAATCCTACCCTTGCCTTCTCAACCTGACGTTCTTCCGATTCACCTCTTAACTGCTTGACTATTTCAATTACCTGAGCAACACCGGTAGCTCCTACAGGATGTCCTTTCGATTTTAAACCTCCGCTCGGATTTATAGGAATTTCACCGCCAATTTCGGTTCTGCCGTCACTTACGGCACATCCTCCTTCACCTTTTTCAAAAAATCCAAGGTCTTCCGATACAACTATCTCTGCAATTGTAAAACAATCGTGAACTTCTGCAACATTAATATCAGCTGGCTTCACACCAGACATTTTATAAGCATCTTGGGCAGCCTTAACAGTTGAATTAAGCGTTGTAAGGTCATTCCTGCTGTGAAGAGCTATAGTATCGGTGGCGTGTCCAACACCTAAAATCTTAACAAGCGGCTTTTTGGAAATTCTTTTTGCCGTTTCAATATCACACAGAATTACCGATGCCGCACCATCCGTAATTGGCGAACAGTCAAGAATTCTCAATGGATCAGCAACCATAACAGAATTCAGAACATCATCTACCGTAATTCTCGATTGATACTGTGCATACTTATTCATGAATCCGTTCTTATGATTTTTCACAGCAACCTGTGCCAGATGTTCCCGTTTTGTTCCGTATTTATGCATATGAGCCCTTGCTATCATAGCATAAAGCCCGGGGAATGTTACGCCATTGTATACTTCATACTCCTGGTCTGCAGCAGTAGCCAGAGCTGCAGTCGCTCCGCCGCCGTCAACATCGGTCATTTTCTCAACACCGCCCGCCAGAACAATATTGCTCATTCCTGAGGCAACTTCAAGATAAGCCATTTTTACAGCAAGTCCGCCTGATGCACACGCCGATTCAACTCTTGCAGCAGGTATGTTCTTCTGTCCAAGATAATCTGCCATTATAGAACCAAGATGCTCCTGCCCTACAAAAAGTCCGCCGGACATACATCCAATGTACATTGAGTCCAGATGGTCAACACCTGCATCATCTATTGAATTCAGTGCGGCTTCTACAAAAATATCACGAACCGATTTCTTCCACAGTTCACCCCATTTCATCATGCCGACACCGATTATTGCTACATCTCTCATAATTTTTTAATTTTGTTTTTTAAAAATTTTTTTTGCTCGTTCGGGGAACGTGCTTTACTAATATTTTATTCTGATTTCTGACTTCTAAAAATCATTCTGCCTTTAGTATCTTCCCTCTGTATTTCGTATAAGTTCCGTAATCAAGATATATCCTGTTATTTTCAAGCTGGTATCTTGTATGCGGGGCAATGTTTTGAACCTTTGGCAAAAGTTCTGTTGCTTTGAAAATAAAACCATCACTTCCCGAACCTGAACCATACGAAACCATAAATATCAAATCACCCGGTTGAGCAACATCTAAAATGGCTGTTAAACCGATAGGTGATGCGCCAGAATAAGTATTACCGAGTAACGGAACAAGCCAACCCTGTTTGATTTGCTCAAAAGAAAAACCCAGCATTTTAGCTACACGTTTCGGGAACTTTCCGTTTGGCTGGTGAAACACTGCCCACTGGAAATCGGACGGTTTCATCCCCGATTTTTCAAGCAGTTTTTTACCGCAGCCGTATGAATGTTTAAAATATGCAGGTTCACCTGTGAATCTGCCTCCATGTCTCGGGTAATGCATATATTCACGCCGCCAAAAATCTGGTGTATCGGTCATGTAAGAATGTGTATATAAACATTCTGCCAGCAAATCCTCTTTCCCGAAAATGAATGATGCTGAACCTGCAGCAGTTGTATATTCTAATGCATCACCAGGCGCACCCTGCGATGTATCGCCTCCTATACCGATTGCATAACGCATCTCCCCTGCTTTTACTAAGCTCATTGATACATACATTGCCTCAGAACCTGCTTTGCAGGCAAATTCATAATCGGCACAATGTATATCGGGAGTTGCCATTATAGCTTCAGCAACTATTGTGCCTGAAGGCTTTACTGCGTAAGGATGGCTCTCGGAACCAATGTAAATAGCACCAATTTCCTGCGGATTAATCTTTGCACGTTTAAGAGCATATTTTGTTGCCTCTACGCTCATTGAAATTGTATCCTGGTCAGGTCCCGGTACCGATTTCTCCTGAACTTCAAGTCCTTTCTTATAACTGGAAGCATCTGCACCCCACACTTTTGCAATTTCTTCGACTTTAATGCGGTAACGCGGTATGTAAGCACCGTAACCTACGATTCCAACTTTGTTATTTTCCATAATTGAAATAATTTAATAAAAGTTGATAATTAAATAACAAAAATAATAAATTGCCTATGATGTTACAATATAGAGTTTTATGAAAATACAAAACTATGGGTGTAAAAACTTACGGTCGGCTTGGCAATTTGCAGTAAAATGTAAAAAAATTCTGAAAATAACAAAACCCGGATATCCGCCTGCCTGCACAGGCAGGACTACCGGCGGACACCCGGGTTCCATAAAATCTCACTCCCCTTTATTTAAATCTTTTTTGTCCCGCCTAAGCGGGATTACAGAGGTTGTATCAAAAGTGTTTTATATCCGCAGCCTTAATGGTGCGTAGCAATTTTCTTGCTTAAACGTAAATATGAAAGTTGCGGTTACAGTTTTTTGGCAAGAAAATTGCCTTTTGAGACAGCCCCTTCAATATACGTTACTTTAAAATAATCATTCGTTTTGTATCTACTCTGTTCCCGTTTTCAATCAGGTCGTATAGATATATACCACTCGTTAGATTCCTTCCGTTAAATATAACATTGTAATGTCCCGGAACTTTTTGCCCGTTCACAAGTGATGTTATAAATTTGCCGGTAATATCATACACGTTCAGAGTTACCGTTCCAGTCTTTGCAACATCATATTTTATAGTAGTTACAGGATTAAACGGGTTCGGATAGTTTTGATACAGTGCAAATTCGGTTGGCATGTTTGTGCCCGGGTCAGCAATACCAACCGGTACCCATGAATATTCATAAATACCTTTCCCGGGCGGATTCGCTACTGAGGTACTTCCTACTCCGGTATAAAGCGTAGTATCACCTGTTGTCCTGAAAATAAAAGTCCTGGTTGCATAGTTGGTTAATAAAGTACCACCGTTAAAAGAAACCCAGGAGTCACCGGCATTTGTGGTTCGGTAAACACCACCTGCAGTAGAATTATCATTGCCGACATAAAACTCTGCCGTAGAACCCGGACGTATTATACAAGCCCGGTAAACGTTTCCCGCTGAATTAGGCAACCCTGTGCTCTTGCGGGTCCATAACTGACCGCTGTTTGTAGATAAGTATGCTCCGCCTGAAGTTGTATTACAGAACAGAACTGCAAGCACTTGTGAAGTATCTACCGGGTTTACAAACATATCTCTTACCGGATTTAAATCAGTGGTTGCTGTAGGTAAACCTGTGCTGGAATTAAACCACGTTGTTCCTCCGTCATTGCTTCTGAATATAAAACTGGGTCCCGTACTTGGCGGTGTAAATGATGACCCTGCATACAATACATTCCCGTTCAGCGGGTTGTACTTAATAACCAGTATGTTCTTTTGTGTTATACCGGTATTAGCAACCGACCAGGTCGCACCGCCATCGGTAGTTTTGTAAACGCCATCAGTAGAATTTACCTGTGCATTAAATACACCCACAAAAACAATATTCGGATTGGTAGGATGCACAGCAATTGTTTGTATCGACTTTTGAGCAAAAATAGTGTTAGGGCAAAATGTCCAGTTTAAACCTGCATTAGTTGTTTTGTAAACTCCGCTTACAGATGCACCACCAAGTGAATCGGTGCCTGCATAAATTATACTGGCATTTGAGGGAGCTATACAGATTGATTGCATATGCAGGTAACTTATACCTGAATTAACACCTATCCAGCTACCTCCTGTATTTGTGGATTTCATAATACCCGAATCAAGACTGGCACAATATATAATATTTTGATTCGACGGATGATTTGCAAGCATAATAACTCGGCCTACATCTATAGTTGTGGTTGTCCAAATGTTATTTCCATCGGTCAAATACATGGAATGAAGAAAAAGGAAAAGTAATGGTAGAATTATAAGGATTTTTTTCATATTACCCCCTTAATTTTTTTTAAGTTTTCTGAACTAAATCCGTTCTTAAAACGGTAGACTCAGAGGAATAAACAATTCAAAAAAGAAACAGGAGTACAATAAGAATTACGGAAATCTAATGATTTCGTTTAGCTTTTGCAATAGATAAATGGGGTTAGTCCATAGTTGAAAAGTGAAGCCTAAAAGGGTATATGAAAGACCAAGGAATTTTTACCTTTCCAATGTTTGTAATTAAAGTTACCCATTACTTTTAACATTTTTCATTTCCTGTTTTTCAGCACAACCGTGCTGGTTTAGAGAAAAGTTGTCTAATATGAGCGACTTTTTGATAAAGTAAAATCCTACAGTTAAAGAAATTATTAGTGAAGATATACCAAAAACCTCAAGAAGTTCGATTTTTGAAAAATTAAGCACAATAACGTGCTGTGCTACGGCAATCATTGCAACAATAAATACTATCTCAACATGAATCTCTTTATCATCAAGATAAACTTTTATAGTCTGCATAAGTTTTATCCCAATCAGGACCATTAAAAATGTTCCGAATATATTATGAAGCTCGTTCAGTGTAACAATGCTTCCGTTATCATTTGTCCAGATGCTCTGTATCATTACTACAATCATTTCATAAACCGAAAATCCAACAACAATCATAAGTAATACAAGCAATACTATAACAATTATTTTTTCAAAGCTTTTATGCACATTTAAAATGATGTTTGTTAAATTCATAATTCTAATTTTACTGTTTTCAGATTTTTGATTTAAGATTATAAATTGATCATTTATTACTGAGCATTAACACTGAAATATTTTTATCCCATTATCATATTCTGTTTTTAAATCATCAATTACCTGTTTTACGCTCTTAAGTTCCCTGACTAGTCCTGATGATTGTCCCATTTCAAGCTCCCCTTCATCAATGTCTCCATTAAATATGCCATTCATCTCCCGTTTTCTGCCAAGCAGTTCAGCAAGCTGCTCCTTCGAAGCACCGCTTTTTTCCAAAGAGTCAGCTTCGAATGCAAACTTATTCTTATACATTCTTACGGGGGCTAATTTTTTTAAAGTAAGAATCGTTGAGTCATCCTTAGCTTCGACTATTTTCTTTTTAAATTCATCTGCAGATGATGCCTCGAATGTTGCTGCAAACCGGGTCCCTATCTGTACACCTTCAGCGCCCAGCATAAATGCTGCTGCAATTTGTCTGCCGGTAGCTATACCCCCTGCAGCTATCACCGGTATCTTAACAGCATCAGCAACTTGCGGGATAAGGCAAAATGTAGTAATTTCATCCAAACCATTATGCCCCCCTGCTTCGAATCCTTCCGCAACAACAGCAACGCACCCGGCTTCTTCTGCTTTAAGTGCATGCTTAACAGATGCACAAACATGTACCAATTTAACACCATTATCTTGAAATTCTTTTGCGAATACTTTAGGACTGCCCGCCGATGAAAAAACTATCTTTACCTTCTCTTTCAGAACAGTATTTACTAGTTCCCGTACATCACCCCGGATAAGCGGAACATTCACCCCGAATGGTTTATCGATATTATTTTCCTTAAAATAATTTCTGAGTTTATTTATATGTATCGAAAGCAGTTCAGGTTTCATTGAACCGGCGCCTATGAGTCCAAGACAGCCATTTTCTGAAGCTGCAGCAGCAAGTTTCCAGCCTGAAGTCCAAACCATGCCGGCTTGTACTATAGGCAGCTCTATGCCAAATATTTCATTTATTCTTGTAGGAATCATTTTTTATTTCTGAGTGAACTTTAACATTTCCAGAGCAGCTTTTGCAGCTTCTGTACCTTTATTATATTCATTATCCGAAGACCGTGCCATCGCCTGCTCTTCGTTATAGCATGTTAGAACACCGAATATAACAGGAATCCTGTATTTCAGTGTTAGCTGCATTATTCCATACGAAACCGATTGAGATATATATTCAAAATGTGCAGTTTCACCTTTTATTACAGCGCCAAGACAAATCACTGCATCATATTTTTTTGTTTCGCAAATATATTTTGCAGAGTAAGGAATTTCGAACGCTCCGGGACATTCGACAACTTTAATATATTTATCTTTTATTCCATTTTTTTTAAGTTCTGTTAACGCACCATTTAATAAACCTTTGGTTATGTTTTCATTAAACTTACTTACCACTATTGCAATATTTATATTATGTTTTCTTTTTTTCATTTTACATTGACTGATTATTGAACAAGCGGTAGCTTCATAATGAGTCCTTTACGAAACTACTCTGTGTTTGAGTTTGTATGCAACTTAATTAATGAAACAGCCTCCGCTTCATAGCTTCCACATTCTTTTCACTCACGTAATACTTACCGAGGTTTCGTTCTTCATTAATGCGTGCCCCGTGAAAATCGCTTCCTCCGCTTTCAAGCAAAAAATACTGACCGGCAATCGCCTGTAAATAGCTTGTATCTTTATCTGAATGTGATGGATGAATTATCTCGATACCATCGATCCCAATATGTATCATTTCAAATATTTCATCCGTTTTAACGGTCTTGCCCGGATGCGCAATAAATGAAAGCCCGCCTGCATTAGCTATCAGCTGTAATGCCTGCTTGGGAGTAATATTTTCTTTCTTTACATAAGCAGGTTTTTCATCAGCAAGGTACTTAGCAAATGCCTCGTAATAACTTTCAACAAATTTCCTGTTCTGTAAAGCATATGCTACATGAGGTCTTCCGACTGATACATCCCCTTTTACAACATCCATTACATCATCGTATGATAAAGGTACATTCAGGCAATTTAGCTTTTTAACTATCTTTTTAGCTCTCTCTATTCTGTGACGCCTGAATCTTTTCAAATAATCTTCAAATTCCTGGTTGCGGTAATCAAAAAAGTATCCGAGTATATGCACTTCGTGGTCATTCATCTCTGCACTCAGCTCAACTCCGGGTATTACTTCAATTCCAAGTGATGTGCCAATTTCGATTGCTTCTTCTATTGCATCAACATTATCATGATCGGTAATTGATAGAAAGCTGATACCGGCTTGTTTTGCCTTTTGAAGAAGTTCTTCAGGCGAAAAAATACCGTCCGAATAATTCGTATGTAAATGCAGGTCTGCTTTAATATTTAAATCATTTTCATTCAATTGCTAAATAAAAAAGGGTTTTTCACCCCGAATTTCGAAATTCGAATTTTGAATTTTCAATTTTGAACCTTCAATATGTATAGTACCGGAGGAGGGACTCGAACCCACGACCTGCGGATTATGATTCCGACGCTCTAACCACCTGAGCTACTCCGGCAAAAATCTACTTATTTATTTTAAATTATTACATAATCTCAATTTATCAACTAAATATTATTCTATCTACGGATTCGCCAGGCAGGCCTGAGCTACTCCGGCAATAAGAAAGCAAATATAGTTAAAGGTTTGAAAGTTGGAAAGTCAGTTAATCAGTTAACTGATAAATTAGTTATTCAGTTAACTGGTTATTTAGTTAACCAGTTAATTCGTAAAATTCGCTAAGGTTAGCAATTAAATTATTAGAATTCAAGCTGTGTTACTCTATGATCTGACTCTACACTAACGGTCAAATTTTCATATTTAAAGTAACCTTTTATTATTAACTTTGGATATGAAAAAGATTATTACTGCACTATTCATTTCAATTTCTGCACTCACATCATTTTCGCAAACTAATCCCGATACAGCAAATCACGTAATAGTAAATCACAAAATCATTGATTCCTTAAATCCAAAATATAATTTGTTAATACCTATCGGAGAAACAATTTTACTGAACCTCGGAGTGGGGGCTAATAATGCTTATATAACAAAAGAGCATTACGCACAAATAAGCTTCAGCACAATTGCACATAACTTTGATACAGGTTTTGTATGGGACCATGATGCATTCATGACCAACCAGTTCTCGCATCCTTTTCACGGTAATCTGTATTTTAACATAGCCCGTTCTAACGGATACAACTTCTGGGAATCCGCTCCGTTCGCATTCGGCGGCAGCTTAATGTGGGAATTATTTATGGAAAACGAACCCCCATCAGTTAATGATTTAATATCAACAACTATGGGCGGCATTATGCTTGGTGAAATGACCCACCGTATCAGTTCACTTATAATTGATGAACGTAAAACCGGATTTAACCGTTATATTCGTGAAATTTTTGCAGGGTTAATAAATTTACCGCGCGGCATTAACCGTTTGTGGCAGGGTAAAACATTCAGAAAAACAAACGTACAAGTTTACGAAAAAGAAGAACATCATCAGCGGCTTGCTATAGGTATAAGCAACCTTGCAACCGGTTCCGCTCTGAATCTTAAAGAACTAAAACAATTATATATGAATTACCAGCTCACATATGGAACTGAATTTAAAGAAAAAATACTGAAACCCTTCGATTTCTTTAAATTAAACGCAGGAATCATTGTAGGTAAAAGCAAACCTAGCAGCCATATTTTTGCATACGGTTCCTTATGGGGACAAAATTTCCGATTCACTAATAACCAGTATCTGTTGCTCGGTGTTTTTCAGGATTATGATTTTACTTTCAGCCGAGCAATATACCAGATTGGAGCTCAAAGTGTAGGACCCGGTTTAGTTTATAAATTCCCTGACCTTTGGAAATTTAATTTCCATACTACACTTCATATTAATCCTATCATACTCGGTGCTATTAATTCAATTTACCGCGAAGGTGATAGAACATATAACTTTGGTTACGGCATTAAGGGTTTGTTTGAAGCTGTCGTCAACTGGAATGATATCATTGTACTGTATATTGAAGGCAGGTATTACGGTATCAAAACACTTTCGGGAGCAAAGGGAAAAGAAATGGCGGGATTTTTAAATCCAAGACTTAGTGTGATAATTTACAAAGGACTTGGATTAGGTATAGAATATTATCTTTACGGACGAATCGGTAAATATCCTGACAAAACAATTACCAGAAAAAGCAACGAGCAAAGAGTATTTTTATCATATCTATTCTAATCTTACTATCTAAGCAATAAATACCTTTTATACTAATTAAGCTTCAAATATCAAACACCAAATTCCCCCGCCTTTGGCAGGGCAGGTAAAATTCAAATCAATAACAAAATCCAAAATTCAAATTTTTGAATTATAAAAATTACTTAGATTTTAAAATCGCTATTTCCCCTATCTTTAATATTTTTACTCTGTCTTTATATTCCGGATTTTTTTTCAATACTTTTGTCAGAACCTTTAAAGGATAATACGGTTCTGAAAGTTCATGTATGGTCCCGAAGTGAACCGGTATAAGCACCGATGCTTTAGTATCGTCTAATACTTTTAAAGCACCGGGCGGATAAATGTGACGATTGGTTTTATCGGTCTTTCCGCAGTCTTTGCATGGACCAATTGGAATAATAGCAGCATCTATTTTGTATTTTTTACCGAGATATTTAAAAAATTTCCTGTTATAACCCGTATCTCCTGAAAAATATACTGTCAAACCGTGATATTGAACAATATACCCGGTAACTCCTGAATAACCCCATATTAATCCATCTAAACCATATCTTCCTCCCCAGTGGTAAGCAGCAACGGAAGTAATTTTAACACTGTCAATTATTACCGATTCGCCTTTATATTTTTTTCTGTTAATGTTCGCTGTTCTAAGCTTTTTAAATTTGAAATTCATATCAGGGATAAATTCTTCAGCACCGCTCGGAAAAACCAGTCTGCAGCCAGGAAAATACTTTTCTAATATTTCCAAGCTACCCAGGTTCAAATGGTCAAAATGAGTATGTGATATGAATATAAAATCACATTTCGCGAGATTATTGATGTCAAGCCCCGGCTCCTGAACACGGCGTTGGATTAAACCGATATTATTCGTAAGAAATGGATCAAACAGCATCACTTTATCATCCATCTGGACCATCACACTTGCATGCCCTATCCATATTACACTTAGCCCGCCTCTGGTATTAATTGGATTTATTAATTTATTCTTGACACGTGCGGGCTTACTAAAATTTAACTTTGCATTTTCCCAGAGCATATCAAGTGCTGAACACGAAATAAAAAAAACAGATACCGTTAATATTAATATGTAATAAAATTTTTTCATTTAATTGTAAAGCTTAACACTAATACTTTGAATGAGCTTAATAATATTTAATGTATACACTTAAATTATACCTGTTCGTAACAGTTAAATTATAAGTAAACTGCAAACCAGCTATGCCAAAAATCGAATAAACACCACCCTCTATTCCAAATGAGTTCATATCGGTCCCATCAATATTATTACGGATTGAATATTTTAAGCCAGCTGAAAATGAAAGGTATTCTCCGTACTCAATCAGAGGTAAAAACACACGCGAACCTGTTGTTAAAGAAAATCTTCTTTGACCTGAATATAAATATGGCTTTAATGCAAATTCCGGCTGAAAAAATAATTCAATTGAGCCACTGTGCCTGTGTAGCGGATTAACTTTAAAAAAATGAACTTTACGAACATATTTATTCATATTAAAACTGTAAGCTAATGGGGTAATTTGCCATTTTATTCCGATAATCAGTTTTGAAATGTTCTCATTATTATCCTGGTAAAACGTAGGTGAAGGTATTACCTGAAGCAAAGTCCAGGTTGTCCATTCAATTAAAGGATTGGGTTGGCTTACCTGTGAATAAGAATTAACACAGAATAATACGGCGGCAAATAATATAATATACTTAATCCGATTATTCACCATTCAACTTCTCGATCAATTCTTTCATATCACAGGGCAGCTCACTTTCAAACCGTTTATGCTCACCTGTAAGAGGATGAATAAATCCAAGCACCTTTGCATGCAATGACTGGCGCGGCATCAAATTCAGAAGTTGTTTTATCGTATCATCTCGCAGGGAACGTGTATGTGCGTTCCCTGCAGGTTTCAAGCTATGCGGTTTTCTGCCTCCATATTCAGGGTCACCAAATACAGGGTGTCCTATTGAGTGCATATGAACACGAATCTGGTGGGTTCTGCCGGTTCTAAGTATTAATTTTACCAGCGAAAGGAATTCAAATTCCCTTAATACTTCATATTCTGTAACTGCATTCCTGCCATCTGAACGAACAACCACTTTTTTCCTGTCTTTTTGGCTTCGTCCAAGTGATTTCTCTATAATTCCTTTCTTATTATGAAAATGCCCCCACACAATTGCCCAGTATTCACGCTCAATATTATGATACATGAACAATTTCGAGAGTCTTCTGTGGGTTTCTTCATCTTTAGCAATTACTAATAATCCCGAAGTATTTTTATCGAGCCTGTGAACAATGCCTGCACGCTCAAAACCGTTTAGCGATGATAAAGTTGAAGAAGAATTCTGCATATAGTATAGTAATGCATTTACCAGTGTACCTGAATAATTTTTATAAGCCGGGTGGGTAACCATTCCTGCCGGTTTGTTTACAACCAGCAGATTATTATCTTCAAATATTATTTCGAGAGGAATATTTTCGGGCAGTACTTCGGGTTTTTCTTCGAGGTGAGGAAGTGTAATTTCAATTTTATCGCCGGGATTTACTTCATAGTTTGCTTTGACTGATTTTGTGTTAACTAAAACACATTTCTCATCTATCGCTTTACGAATCTTGGTACGTGAGGAATTTTGGATGTGAAGCGCTAGATATTTGTCTATTCTAAGCTTCTTCTGACCTGCCGGTACTGCTAACTGTATTTTCCTCTGGATTTTCAAATTTTAAATTATCCGGATTTGAATTCAGTCCAATTCCGGGTTGAGGAATAATTTCGTCTTGGCTATTTGAAACAGAATCGGAAGATTCATTATTTTCAGCATACCGTTCTTCAGCATACTCATGGTGGGGAAAAGCCCGTTTATTAAAGATTAATATTATTAAAAACCCAATCGTAACCGAAACATCGGCAATATTAAAGATAGGCCAGGTTGTATATGTTTTCCCGAGAAAAGTAAAATCCCAGAATTCCACCTGGAAGAAGTCAACTACCCTTCCTTCGAAAAAAGGAGCATAATTATATATTACGCCGTAAAATGTTCTATCTATTAAATTTCCAATTGCACCGGCAAGTATTAAAGCCAGTGAGGTGCGAAGTAAAAGACTGTGGTGACGGTGACGGTAAATATAAATAAATATAAGAATCGAAGCTCCAATTGTAAACAGCGTAAGAAAAAGTTTTGGTCCGATATTGATACCAAATGCCATTCCGGGATTTTCTATATACGTAATCTTGAAAAACTCTCCCAGCACAGGTTTGGATGTACCATAATTCATACCCGGTATATTTAACCCGAGCGAACTAATAGTCAAGCCTTTAACCAGAAACTTTGAAACCTGGTCTGCAATGATTACAAATAACGTTATAAGAAGTACTCGCAAACGATTAAGGTGTATGATTTGTTCTCAGATTTTTACATTCGACACAGTGCTGTGTTACAGGAACAATTTCAAGCCTGTCTTTGGGAATAAAAGGACAAGTTTTACAGAGTCCTTTTGGCTCATATTTGCACTCTATACATATTCCATAGGTTTTATCCTCAATTCGCTTAAGGGCAAGGTCAATTAAACGCAGGTATTTTTCATCACGCTGCATAAAAAGATAATTCTTTTCCCTCTCCATTTCATCGGTTCCCTGTTCAGCCATATGCAGTGAATATGTCTGGTTCTCTCCAACGTAATCGCCTGTATTATCATCAACAAGCGATTCCCGTAAACGTTCCGCATTCTGCATGATTTCCTTTTTCTGTTCAAGCAGAATCTTCTTGAAATGGTTTAGCTCTTTCTGTGTTAAATAGGTTCTTGTTGCCCTTTTCGGTTTCCTGCGTCTTACAGGTTTTATTTCGGCAGCGGTTTTTACCGGGTTTTGCTTCAAACCGGTCTTCTTAGCTTTTAATTTCGATACAGTTAAGAATTTCCCGGCTTTAGTGCCGGATGATTTTCTGGATTTCACTGTTTTCTTCTTTTTTGTCGTTTTGGTTGGCATTGGGTAAACAAAATTAATTAAAAAATTTATTCTTTTTCTATATAAATTTTAAACGGATGATCTTTTATGATAACATCCATAAAATTACTGATTTCTTTTACTTTTGATTCAATATGCTTTTCAATCTTTAAATCAATCGAACCGGTTGACGATTTTATAAACTGTTCTTGGTTTTTAAAAAATACGATATCGCTTTCATAAAAAGTGTGAATTCTATCATTTACTCCTAAATTCAATTCTTTACGCTTATTTTGAACTTTACTTATAAATTCTCTTGCTATACCTTCAGCTTCCAATTCTTTATCCAAATGTGTATCTAAAGCAACGGTAATACTGCCGGCACTTTCAATAAACCAGCCTTCTAAATCCTCGGTTTGTATCTCGATATCTTCCTTTGTTATTGTGAACTCTCTGCAATTTAAGCTGATATTAATTTTTCCGTCTTTTTCCAATATAGTAATATCGTGATGGTCAAAACTCTTTATTTTTTCTGCAACTGCTTTCATATCTTTACCGAATTTAGGGCCAAGCACCCTGTAATTAGGCTTTGCACTTTTCTTTATGATTCCGCTTTCTTCGTCTACTATATTCAGTTCCTTAACGTTCACTTCATCCAGTATTATCCGTTCCATTTTCTTAATAACATGCTTATCTTCTTCTTTCAGCACGGGTACAATAATTTGTCTTAATGGCTGCCGGGTTTTCAGGTTATGCTTCACCCTGATCATTCTTACAAGGTAAACTATTTGCTGTGCAACATGCATTTCGGTTTCCAGCTTTTCATCTATTTCTTTATCATCCGGATGCTCAATATAAGATAAATGAACTGATTCTTCTCCTGTTAAATTTTTATATATCTCTTCGCTGATATATGGTGAAAAAGGAGAAACCATTTTAGACAGTTCAACAAGTACTTCGTAAAGAGTCTGATATGCTGAATCTCTGTCTTCATTATTTACAGGATTCCTGAAACGCCGCCTGTTCCTCCTTACATACCAGTTCGAAAGGTCATCTATCGTAAAATCAAATATCAACCGTGCTGCTCGCGTAGGTTCGTAACTATCCATTAACTCAATATACTTTCGTTTTAATGAGTTAGAGGCAGATATTATCCATCTGTCAATTTCCGGTCGTTTATTAACCGGAACCCGTCTATAATCTTTATTAATAGTGTAATCAAGTAAATTAGAATAAAGGACAAAAAACCTGTATGTATTTACAAGCGTATCAAAGAATTTATTTCTTATCTCAACTAAATCATCCTCAATAAAAGTCTTTGGCCTCCATGGTGGTGAAGAACCGATTATATACCATCTTAAAACATCGGCACCATATTTGTCCATTATCATAAAAGGATCAACTACATTCCCTTTATGTTTTGACATCTTCATCCCCTCCTTATCAAGTATCAGGTCATGAACAAGAATATTCTTATAAGCAGGTTTTTTAAACAAAAATGAACCGATGGCATGGAGCGAATAAAACCAGCCCCGTGTTTGGTCGATTGCTTCACAAATAAAATCGGATGGATAGTTTTTTTCAAAGTAATCTTTATTCTCAAATGGAAAGTGATGCTGGGCAAAAGGCATCGCTCCGGAATCGTACCATGCATCAATAACTTCCTCGACTCGTGTCATTTCGCACCTGCAATTATCGCATTTAATTTTTATCCTGTCAATAAATGGTTTATGGAGATCGATATCTTTATCCTCCGGAAAAATTTCCCTGAAATTTACAGCTTTATCTTTAAGCTCCGTTATTGAACCGATTGCCTGATATTTATCTTTGCATTCTTTACAATCACAAACCCATATAGGAAGCGGTGTTCCCCAGTACCTGTCACGTGAAAGTGCCCAGTCGCGGTTTTCCTCAAGCCAGTTCCCGAACCTGCCTGAACCTGTTTCTGGGGGGAACCAGTTGATAGTATTGTTAAGCTCTATCATCTTATCTTTATAAGATGACGTGTTTACATACCAGCTTTCGCGGGCATAATACAATAGCGGTGTATGACATCTCCAGCAATGCGGATAAGAGTGAACAAATTTTTCTTTCCTATACAGTTTAGCTTCGGAACGGAGTTTCTGAATTATATCATCATCGGCTTCCTTTACAAAACATCCTTTAAAATCGGTTACTTCTTCAGTAAATTCACCCCTCCCGTTAACAGGCTGAACAACGGGTAAATTATACTTTCTCGAGACCTGGTAATCATCTTCACCGAATGCAGGAGCTATGTGAACTATACCGGAACCATCTTCAGTAGTAACAAAATCACCAAGCACAACATAGAATGCTTTAGTATCAACTTTTACATACTTCAGTAACTGTTCATATTCAATTCCTTCCAAATCGCTGCCTTTAATTTCTCCGAGTAAATCAAAATGCTGGGTAATAACACTAAGTCTGTCTTTGGCAAGTATAATTTTCTCACCGGTATCGCTGAATTGCAGCTTTACATAAGTTATATCGGGACCGACGGCAAGAGCAACGTTCGATATAAGTGTCCATGGTGTGGTTGTCCATACAAGGAACTGGTAATCATCTATTTCTAATTCTTTCGGAGCTTTTGAAATTTTAAATACTACATAAACCGAAGGGTCTTTAACATCTTCATAACCCTGTGCAACTTCGTGTGTTGAAAGCGGTGTTTCGCAACGCGGGCAATAAGGTTGAATTTTGTAGCCTTTGTAAATTAATCCTGCATCGAAGAATTGTTTTAAAGACCACCAGACAGACTCGATGTAATCGTTAGTAAACGTGATATATGCATCATCAAGGTTTACCCAGTAACCAAGCCTTCGTGTAAATTCTTCCCAGTCCTTCAGATATTTAAATACAGATTCTTTACAGGCTTTATTAAAATTTTCGATCCCGAATTTTTCTATCTCATCCTTATGTTTGAAACCAAGTTCTTTTTCAATCTCGATTTCAACAGGCAGCCCTTGTGTATCCCATCCCGCTTTGCGGTGAATTTGATAACCCTGTAAAGTTTTATACCTGCAAACCATATCCTTTAACGTGCGTGATATCACGTGGTGTATCCCCGGTTTACCGTTGGCTGTTGGCGGACCTTCGTAAAAAGTAAAACTTTTACTCTTGTCGCGTGAAGTGATACTTTTTTCGAAAGTATTATTTTTTGCCCAGTAATCGAGAATTTCTTTCTCTAAATCGGGAATATTTAATTTATCAGGGAGTTCTTTATACACTTAAAAACCTAAAAAATAGTCGATATTTGCTAAAAATCTATTCTGAAAAACTCAAAGTTAGTTAAGGGTAAAGCTATTTACAATTCCTTTAATTAATTCAAATGTCAAAATCCCTGCCTGCACCGAGGTTCGGCAGGCAGGCAAATATCAAATCAATTTTTCCCGAAGTGATAGCTAAGCCAAAAATCCAAATTACATAATTAACCATACTAAGCCTTATCTACAAGAACATAGAAACAAGGGAAAGTTATTTTGTAGGAAATGAACGAAACAACTACATCTATTTTTAGTTACTAAAGCAATATTTAAAAATTATGGGGTAAAAATTTTGCCCTTGACATCAAAAAAAAACAGCATTTTAGCTAACAAAGCATTAAACATTTTTATAGAAAGGAATTTAAAATGCCAACTTATAATTTCACAGATCAAGGAATTGCCCAATTATATGCTGATTATTTAAATGGAAGTACAGGTCCAGGTTTTGTAGATGATATAGAGAATGATTTAAGACAGTTTATCAAAGACAATTTTAACCTCAATCAAGATCAGTCGGATTACATTGATGACATTCCTGATGAACTTTTTAGTATTATTGGGAAAAACTTAGCACATGCCCTTACAAATAGTTATAGCATTTCTGTACGAATAAATGAATTTTCACAAGCATTCTTTGATGGCTCTGGAAATGCACTGGCTACACCGCCGACTTGGGGAACTACAAGATTAGATTGTAAAATTGGCCATTGGACTACACATCACAGTGGATGTCATGAAGAGCATCACTATGGAATAAAGTGTACTCTATGGTTTTAATAAAAAAATTATGTTAAAAAATAATGCAGTTAATTTTATTGCTAATAATCTAGATTTAAGTAAAGAACAAATTGAATTATTAAATAAATTACCAGAAGGCTGCTGGTTAAAATGCACTAAAGCATTTAAGGTTGCAGAGCATAAAGGTTACCCTATTAAAGTGCAAAAAAAGGGTTTATTAAATAACAAACCTAATCCTATAGTTGAATTTATCCATACTTATTTCTTTATACATGCTACAAGAGAACTTACACATTCAATAAGTATAAACATTAGCATTTAATAAAATTTCTTTACTTAACATCTAATTTGAAGAAATGAATTTAAAATACTCACACAAGGTTAAATTTTTATAGATTATTTTAATAAGATAGTTGCAATTCTATAAAAATACATGGACAAAAAGACAAACTAAAAAAGAAAGAAACTTTCTTATAAAAGAATTACAGTTATCAAAAAAACATAAAATTCTCGATTTAGCATGCGGTTTCGGAAGACATTCAAATGAATTAACAAAATTAGGTTATAAAGTTACTGGTATAGATATTAACGATTGTTTATTAAATGAAGCAAGAAGTAAAGCGGAGTATAGTCATTTAAAAGTAAAATACTTTAAAAGTGATATTAATGATTTCTGTCAGCAAAGTGCATTTGATAGGATAATTCTGCTATATGCTTACTTTGACTATGCAACAAATAATAATATATTACATAATATTTTTTATACCCTAAAAAAGGATGGAATTTTTTGTTTTGATATTCCTAATAAGGATTATTTTTTAAAACATCCTAAAATTGTTAATGCGACTGAAGGTGATTTCTTTTTTAATGAAAGCAAAAAATTTGAGTATTTAATTCATAGTTATACTAAATTAACTAATTATGATAATGCTTTTGTAGAAGAAAGAACCTACGAAATTGTAACAACAATGTACAGTCTTAAAGAGATTGAAGAAATATTAAGAAAAATTGGATTTCGAATTGTAAAGGTTTGCAGTAATTGGGATTCTACTATTTTATCTAACGAATACCCCAAATTTGTAATAATTACCAAAAAATTGTAATTTAAGAAATATTTTTAAATCTATTTAAGATTAGTTTATGTTTATTTATTTTATTATTACTTATTTTAAAATAATAATTTTATGAAATGGTTAACAAAATAAATATATTTCTTATTCTTTTGTTTTTTTATAGTACTTCTTTTCCTCAGGTTGAAAATATACGTGATTGGTTAGGTGAATGGAAAACTACATATACTAATAATTTTAATGAAAAAACAGAAGAATTTCTTATTATTGAATTAATCCATTCAGGCAGTTGGGTACATTTTATAGATTCCGGGACAGTTTTTAGTGAACCAGAATTAAAATGGACTTCCTCTTATTTTCTTACACTTGATAACGAATTAAAAGTAATTGGTTTTTATATTGATGATAATGGTTATGATGGAATGTCAACGATAAAAGGTGTGTTCGAAGATAATCGTCTTATACTTAAATCTGAATCGCAGATGTCTAGTTGTAAAGATACATGGGAACTAAAAAATGGGAAATTATTTCTTAAAAGTATTTATAAAAGTAAAGAAAGCGGTAAAACTGATACGTTAGAACACATTTATACTAAAAAACCTTAGAGAAAAATATTTAATGTTTCGTTTAACAGTTTTAATAATTCTTTTTCAGTTATCTAAAATTTTATTTTCACAAACTATTTGGCTTGGAGATTGGGTGGGTGAATGGGAAACTAATTATAAGTTAAATGAGGAAAATATTTATGAACATCTATTAATCAAAGAAACGCATAACAGAACGTTCATTAAAATGGAAATAAATGGCGGTAATGTTAACGATACAATTTTAGAATTTAAATTTTATACGGAATTATTTTTAACTGTTGATTTAAAAAAACAAGAAATTACTGGATTTTATATTGATGATCATGGTTTTAACGGTATGATGTATGTTAAAGGCAAAATTACCGCTGATAATGAATTTAACCTTGAAGGCAGTTGCCCACTTTGGACGAACAAAATTACATGGAAATTACTGGATGGGAGGTTGAATAGGAGAAATATAATTAAAACTAATGATAGTGAAACTACTATTGAAGTAGATTTTATAAAAAAAAATTAAATAAGAAGTTACAAATCTTTAAAGCCTACAATTAAAATTTCCTGCCAACTATTTATTATCCTAAGAATTAGAAAAAGCTATTTAAAAAACTAAATTGATTGGTTTTTCAGCATTCGCTGGAATGACAAATATAAATGGGTATATGGCATTTGAACTTTGAACTTTATTTGTCATTTGTCCGCCTTATGTGGATAGAATTTGACATTTTTTATATTTTCATCAATTAACTTTTACCTCTTTTTTTACTTTTGGAACATCCCGCTATGCGAGAATAAACCTTAAAAACCTTATTAACCTTACAAACTTCATTGAGACTTAACCCCCTGTTCGGTAATTTTGTAATCTAAGCAAACTCCATATGTTTCTAATCAGATTATGATAAGATTTATCCTAATATTACTGATTTTTCAGCTTTATCCGGGTACGTCATTCCCGCAAAAGAAATATGATTTTACGAAAGTCGATGAGATTATTGAGACCGCTATAAAAAACCATGTTTTCCCCTCCGCAGTATTAATTGTTGGCAATTCTAAAGATATTATTTATCAGAATGCTTATGGCAGGCTTACGTACGATGAAGATACCCGCGTTACCGGTATGAACACAATATACGACCTTGCTTCTGTTACAAAAGTAATTGCTACAACATCTGCTATTATGAAATTATATGATGACGGTAAAATTGACCTCAACGCACCTGTAGCTTCTTATATCCCGGAGTTCGGTAATAACGACAAGCTTGATATTACTGTTACAAATCTTTTACTGCATAACTCAGGTTTAACAGCATGGACACCTTTTTACCAGGATTCTACTATGACCTCTCCGGATAAAGTGAAGAGTGCTGTATTCACCTGCACAAAAGAATATGAAACCGGTTCAAAAACCGTTTACAGCGATTATAATGCATTCCTTCTTGGTGAGATTGTTGAACGCATCAGCGGGAAAAGATTGGATAAATTCTGCAAAGAAAATATTTTCATTCCGCTTGGAATGACAGACACCGATTTTCTTATTCCTATGTCAGAAGATTTCCGTATAGCTCCTACCGAAAATGATGAATACTGGCGAATGCAATTACTAATCGGTTATGTCCACGATGAGCTTGCAGCGATTCTCGAAGGTATTTCAGGGAACGCAGGTCTCTTTTCAACCGCACCAGATTTATATAAGTTTATGAAGATGATGCTAAACAAAGGTAAATTTACTGATTCAAGAACATTAACTAAAGACTCCGTTAAAGAAATGTTTTCCGCTCTGACAGTCGAATTGTTCACTACAAAACCAACCGGACTTGGTTACAATAATTCGCGTACATACGGATGGGAAACAAAAGGCATGCCGACAACTTATCCGCCTCAGTGCGGCTACAGGTTTTCGAATGAATGCTTTGGACATACGGGATATACAGGAACATCGGTTTGGGCAGATAAAGATAAAGACTTAATCATAATTTTTTTAACTAACAGAGTTTATCCTAAACGAGGAAATGAAGAAATAAAGAACATAAGACC
>CAYWTS010000009.1:0-29107 GCA_964461265.1 uncultured Ignavibacteriales bacterium | reverse complement strand
AAAAAATTCAAGAAGGCTCTCGAAAAAGTCAAGTCAGCTTTTAATACAGAGTATGACCTGATTATTAATGGAGAAAGGTTTAAAACCGAAGAGAAATTAAATTCTTACAATCCCTCGAACCCGGATGAGATAGTTGGGATACATCAAAAATCAACTGAAGAACTTGCAAATAAAGCAATAAGAGATGCATATGCAAAATTTAAGCAGTGGCGTGAAGTCCCTGTGAAAAAGCGGGCAGATTACCTTTTCAAAGCCGCTAAGTTAATGCGTAAAAAGAAATTCGAGTTTGCAGCTTGGATGGTTTATGAGGTAGGTAAAAACTGGGCTGAAGCTGATGGCGATGTTGCTGAAGCAATCGATTTTATGGAATTTTACGGAAGAGAAGCAATAAGGTATTCAAAAGGAATAAAGCTTGTCAAAATAAAAGGTGAAGCAAACAAACAGGAGTATATACCATTGGGTGTGGGAGTAGTTATTCCGCCATGGAATTTCCCGCTTGCAATACTTGTGGGAATGACAACAGCAGCAATTGTCGCCGGTAACACGGTTGTGTTAAAGCCATCAAGCGACTCACCTACAATTGCCGCAAAATTTGTAGAACTTATGGAAGAGGTTAAGATTCCTGCCGGTGTACTAAATTTTGTAACAGGTTCAGGCAGTGCTATAGGTGATTTGCTTGTTGAACATCCTTTGACAAGATTTATTTCTTTCACGGGCTCTAAAGAAGTTGGTTTAAGAATCAATGAATTGGCTGCAAAACACCACCGCGGTCAAATTTGGATAAAAAGAGTGGTTGCAGAAATGGGGGGTAAAGACTCTATTATAATTGATAACGAATTGAAATCAATGGATGATGCAGTAACCGGTGTAGTTTCTTCGGCTTTTGGTTTCCAGGGACAAAAATGTTCAGCCTGCTCACGTGTAATAGTTTGCGAAGATGTGTATGATGATTTCCTGAACAGATTAATAGATAAAACATCAAAAATCAGGGTAAGCAGTGCAGATGAAAATCCGGATATGGGTCCCGTAATTAACAAACGTTCAGAGGAAAGTATTATTAATTATATCCGCAAAGGTGTAGAAGAAGGAGGAACCATAGTCTGCGGAGGCAAGAAGGCTAGCGATAAAGGCTATTTTATAGAACCAACTGTAATTACGAACGTAAAACCAAACGATACTATCTCGCTTGAGGAAATATTCGGCCCTGTTTTAGCGGTTATTAAAGTAAAAGATTTTGATGAAGCCATAGAAGTTGCTAATAATACCGAATACGGTTTAACCGGTGCTGTGTACACAAAAAATAAGAAGAAGCTTAAAAGAGCAGCAAATGAATTCCACGTAGGTAACCTGTATTTAAACCGTAAATGCACAGGTGCTCTTGTGGGTGTTCATCCTTTCGGGGGTTTTAATATGAGCGGAACATGTTCAAAAGCGGGCGGGTTCGATTACCTGCTGCTGTTCCAGCAAACAAAAGTTGTTGCGGAAAAAGTAAAATAGACACACACCTTTGAACAAGGGGGTGCAACCCCTTGTTCAACGTAGTTAAATTTTTAATGCAAGATACAAAATATGATGTAATAATCGGGGGTGCCGGGATAGTTGGCCTTGCAACAGCCTTAAAGATAATTGAGAAAAATCCTAAGACTAAGCTGCTCATACTCGAAAAAGAAGAGCACGAGGCAGTTCATCAGTCAGGCCATAACAGCGGAGTTATACACTCAGGTATTTATTATAAGCCGGGCAGCTTAAAAGCTAGTAATTGTGTGACAGGCTATAAGATGCTGATTGAATTCTGCCGGAAATACGACATTGTACACGAATTATGCGGAAAAGTAATTGTTGCAACAGAAAGTTACGAAATCCCGATTCTGAATGATATTTATAAACGAGGAATAGCAAACGGTCTTGATAGGATAAAAAAGATTAATAAAGATGAACTTCTAGAAATAGAACCATTTGCTAATGGACTGGAAGCAGTTTTTGTACCGTATACAGGAATAATTGATTTTAAAACCGTATGCAGTAAGTTTGCTGAGTTAATTAATTTATACTCCGGTGTGATAAAATATAAAAACAAAATTACTTCTATTAAATTTAAAACCGATTTTGTTGAAATCACATCCGAACATGAAACTTTCCCGGCAAAGTTATTTATAAATTGCTGCGGTCTGCAATCAGATGAAATTGCATCTCTGTCAGGTGAAAATACTGATATAAGAATAATCCCTTTTAGAGGTGAATACTATAAAATTAAGAAAAATAAACGAAATCTGGTTAAAAACCTGATTTATCCTGTACCTAACCCTGAATTTCCCTTCCTGGGTGTGCATTTTACACGTATGACAGACGGAGAAGTGGAAGCCGGGCCGAACGCAGTGCTTGCCTTTAAAAAAGAGGGATACAAGAAAACTGACTTCAATATTAAAGATACATTTAGAATATTTGGGTGGAAAGGATTCAGGAAAGTTGCCGGGAAGTACTTTAAAACAGGATTGGGTGAATTCTATAGGTCGTACAGTAAACGAGCATTTGTAAAAGCATTAAAAAAACTTGTCCCCGAAATAACTGAAAACGATATTGAAAAAGGCGGTGCAGGTGTCAGAGCACAGGCTATAAGTTATGAGGGAAAGTTACTCGATGACTTTGTAATACATAGAAATAATAGAATTATTAATGTACTAAATGCACCATCACCAGCAGCTACGTCTTGTTTATCGATTGGAGATACAATTTCACTATATATATCTAAAAACTAAACAATTAAAAATAAATTATGAAAACAAAACTGTATATCATTGCATTTCTTTCGTTATCACTTATCTTCGGCTGCAGCAAGCTGAAAGAAAAGGTAGAAGAAAAGGTAAATAAAGAAGTTGAAAAAACTGCAGAAGATATTAAAAAACAGGTTGATTCAACCATTAAATCTGCTGGCGAAATGGATAAAGAGCAAAAGTTAAAACAAGCACTTGATGACCAAAAAATTCTTGACGACCCTAACGGACAGTGGGCAATAGATGCAACAGCCAGTTCATCTTATTCAAGCACACGCGATGGCAGCTGGGGCGTTCTGCAGTTAACAGGCAAACCCAATGTTGAAACTTACGGTGATAATGGCTATGCATGGGCTTCTAAAGAACAGGATAAGGGTATTGAATGGGTCGAATTAACTTATGCAAAACCGGTTAAGGCTACTGAAATACGTGTAAGGCAAAACTACAATCCCGGAGCAATAATAAAAGTAACTCTTTATGACGAAAAAGGCAACAGTGAAGTAGTTTGGGAAGATGTGGATAAAACAGCTTACACCCCAAACACAATACAATGGTTCACAGCAAAATTCGATAAAACCGATTACAAAACCAAAAAAGTCAGAATTACACTGGCATCAAATGTTGTCCCGGGCTGGAACGAAATAGATGCAGTACAACTGGTTGGAGAATAATTATAAAATAATTTTTATGAACTAAGGCTGTTCCAAAAGTAGCCGCGTTCGGGTATAGCCTTTGTTCGATTTTCTTAAATGATTAAAATATTTTAATTTTAATTTACATGAAGATACACGAATACCAAGCAAAGGAAATTTTAAAACGTTACAACGTTCCCATACAAGATGGTATTGCAATAAAACAAATTTCCGAATTCGATAATGCAATAGGACAGTTACATGCAAGAGGTATCAACCAGCATGTTGTAAAGTCACAGATTCATGCCGGTGGCAGAGGTAAGGGTAAAATTTATAATCCAAATAACCGGAATGAATTATTACTTGAAGGCGGTGTGAAATTCACTACCGATGTAGAAAAAGCCCGCGAATATGCCCGGAAGATACTCGGCAATCTTCTTGTTACCCATCAGACTGGTCCGGAAGGTAAAATTGTTCAAACTTTATTCATAGCCGAAGGACTTGATTATGTATGCGAACATTATCTCGGCATTCTGCTCGATAGAAGTGTTGGCAAGGATGTGATAATGGCTTCAACCGAAGGCGGTGTAGAAATTGAAAAGGTTGCTGCTGAAACCCCGGAGAAAATAATAAAGGAATGGATAGAACCTTCTGTTGGTTTTATGCCATACCAGGCACGCAGGATTGCATTTTCACTCGGACTTGAAGGTGAAGTATTTAAAAACTTTGTAAACTTCATACAGGTTCTATACAAAGCATACGAAGAAACAGATGCATCACTAATAGAGATTAACCCCTTTGTAATCACTAATGATAACCGGGTTATAGCACTTGATGCCAAGATTACACTTGACGATAATGCAATGTACCGGCATAAAGACTATCTGGCTTTACGTGATATTAATGAAGAAGACCCTCTCGAGGTTGAGGCATCCAAATACGATTTAAATTACGTTAAGCTTGATGGTAATGTGGGGTGTATGGTAAACGGAGCAGGTTTAGCAATGGCAACAATGGATATAATAAAACTTGCGGGTGGCGAACCGGCGAACTTTCTTGATGTAGGCGGCGGAGCATCACAGGAAACAGTTGAAAATGGCTTTAAAATAATACTTTCTGACCCGAATGTAAAAGCTATTCTTATTAATATTTTCGGGGGAATAGTCCGTTGTGACAGAGTTGCGGGAGGTGTTATTGAAGCCGCCAGAAACCTGCACATCAGTATTCCTGTAGTTGTACGGCTTGAAGGAACCAATGCAGATATTGCCCAAAAAATGCTCAATGAATCGGGGTTGCATTTAATATCTGCTACAGGATTTCAGGATGCAGCTCAAAAGGTTACTCAGGCTTTAAATAATAAACTCAATTAAGTTTATCAATAGACCGCCTGTTTTAACATTTTTGTAATACCATTTTATTTCTATAGGAATAATAGACTTTACTTTATTAAATTTGTTTACCTGTTTACTTTGATATTTACTCAAATCCTGCAAACAGGCAACAAACAATAAAACAAACAATTCGGATTAACAATGCAGAAAAAACTTATTGTTGCGAACTGGAAGATGAACAAAGGCATAGTTGAATCTCAGAAGTTTGCAGAAGAAATCAGAACTTACACCGAAAAAAACAAAAATATTAACTGCGAAATTGTTATTTGCCCTCCTTATACCTCTCTCGATGCAGTCCATAAAAAATTAAACGGTTCTGTAATAAAGCTTGGAGCCCAAAATGTCCATTTCGAAACCAATGGCGCTTATACAGGCGAAATATCATGTTCAATGCTTAAATCGTGCGGGTGCGAGTTTGTAATAGTCGGACACTCAGAGAGAAGACAGTATTTTAATGAAACCAATGAGCTAATAAATAAGAAAGTATTAAAATCCCTCGATGAAGGTTTAAAACCCATACTTTGTATAGGGGAAACCTTACAGGAGCACCAGGATCATATTACGGAAGCTGTAATTGAAGAACAATTAAATAAATGCCTTGAACATGTAGATACAGAAGAAATTACTAATGTTGTTATTGCATATGAACCTGTATGGGCAATCGGAACAGGTAAAAATGCAACCTCACATCAGGTTGAGGGAGTGCATAATTTTATCAGAAAGAAACTAAGAAAAAAATATAATGATGAAATCTTAAACCATTTAAAAATAATTTACGGCGGAAGCATTAATCCAGCCAACGCAAGAGAACTCTTCTCACCTGTCTCAATAAACGGAGGACTTATCGGGGGTGCTTCGCTGAATGAAAAAAGTTTCATCGAAATAATAAATTCAACACTTAAATAAACACTTATATGAATGAAGCAATAATAATATCGGGAGCCAGGACACCGATAGGTTCGTTTCACGGTGCACTTAATGCTTTTAGCGCACCACAGCTTGGCTCATTTGCAATTAAAGAAGCAGTAAGGAGGGCAGGTGTAGATCCTGCAGCTATAGATGAAGTAATCATGGGCTGTGTGTTACAGGGCGGTATGGGTCAGGCACCTGCAAGACAAGCTATGAAACTGGCAGGATTACCTAACCATGTTGGTGCAATGACCATTAATAAGGTTTGCGGTTCTGGCTTAAAATCAATAATGCTTGGTGCTCAGGCAATTAAAACAGGAGATTCCAGTATTGTAGTAGCCGGCGGAATGGAATCGATGACCAATACTCCCTATTACCTGATGAAAGCAAGAACAGGTTTCAGAATGGGTCACGAGAAAGTATTAGACGGAATGATCTTTGATGGTCTTTGGGACCCTTACACAAACCAACACATGGGTAATATTGGCGAAATCTGTGCAAAAGATTTGAATATCCCACGCGCGCAGCAAGACCAGTTCGCAAAACGTTCTTATGAGAAAGCCCACGAAGCTATTAAAAATGGCTGGTTGAAAGACCAGATAGTACCTATAGAAATTAAAGATAAAAAAGGAAATGTAACTTTAATTGACCAGGACGAGGAACCGGGGAAATTAAACATTGAAAAAGGTTTAGGCTTAAAACCTGCATTCGACAAAGAAGGTACAATAACTGCATTTAACGCTTCGAAAATAAATGACGGGGCTGCAGCAGTGGTATTAACATCTAAAACGAAAGCCGATGAGCTTGGCTTGAAACCAATGGCAAAAATTGTAGCATATGCTACACATTCTCAGGAACCCGACTGGTTTACAACAGCACCTGCTTATGCAATAGATAAGGTATGTAAAAAAGCGGGTTTAAGTAAAGATGAAATCGACCTTTTTGAAATAAATGAAGCATTTTCGGTTGTTAGTTGTGCAGTAAATCAAATAACCGGTATCGATGAATCGAAAGTTAATATAACAGGCGGAGCTGTTGCATTCGGACATCCAATCGGGGCATCAGGAGCTAATCTTATGGTATCTATGCTCTATAACCTCCGCAGAACAGGAAAACGTTACGGACTTGTTACCCTTTGTATTGGCGGCGGTGAAGCCGTTGGTGTTATTATTGAAAGATTGTAAAATTAACCAATTCCAAATTACACAAAACTGTAAGTATTACATAAATACATATTACTATTGTGTATATAACTTTTAACAACTACTAAATATGGAGATAAAAAACATATCAGTTATCGGTTCGGGAACAATGGGCAACGGGATTGCCCATGTATTTGCCCAGCATGGTTATAGTGTAATGCTGATAGATATTAAAGACGAATTCATTCAAAAAGCAATAAACACTATAAAGAAAAACCTTGAACGCCAGTTAGCTAAAGGAACAATTACAGAAGACGTTGTACAAAAAACTTTAAATAACATAAAAACCTCTCTCAGCTTAAACGATACAAAAGATGCTGACCTTGTGATAGAAGCAGCCACTGAAAATTACGAAATCAAGCAAAAGATTTTCAAAACTCTTGATGAAGTCTGCAAACCTGATACCATAATTGCTTCAAATACATCATCGATATCGATCACGGAAATCGCAGCCAATACAAAACGAGCCGATAAGGTTATAGGCATGCATTTCATGAATCCGGTTCCTATGATGAAATTAATTGAAGTAATCAGAGGGCTTGCAACCAGCGATGAGACTTATAATATTGTTAAAGAAACTTCCGAAAAGCTGGAAAAAGTGCCGGTCGAAGTGCAGGATTACCCCGGTTTTATTTCGAACAGGATACTTCTGCCAATGTTAAACGAAGCGATGTATTGTGTTATGGAAGGGGTTGCGGCTCCTGAAGCCATAGATACAGTATTGAAACTTGGAATGAATCATCCTATGGGTCCGTTAACACTTGCAGATTTTATCGGGTTGGATGTCTGCCTATCGATTATGGAAGTTCTGTATAAAGGTCTAGGAGATTCCAAATATCGCCCTTGCCCTTTGCTTAAGAAAATGGTTGCAGCAGGTTACCTTGGAAGAAAAAGCGGCAAAGGATTTTATGATTACTCTAAGTAATTTCCGTGCAAAGTGAAACATCAAATGAGTTAATATTTAAATTTACATTTGACGCTTCACCATTAAATCAATAAATAGGATCAAGTCACAAGATATTTATAAATCAAAAATTAAAAAAGATGAACTTTAATTTTACTGAAGAACAGATTGCAATCAGGGATACTGCCCGTGATTTTGCCCAAAATGAAATAGCTCCCACAGCTGTTGAAAGGGATATTAAAGCAGAATTCCCGTACGAGATAATTAAAAAACTTGCCGAATACGGTTTTATGGGTATGATGGTCCCCACTGAATGGGGCGGTGCCGGTTTTGATTCGGTAAGCTATGTCCTTGTTATGGAAGAAATATCAAAAGTCGATGCTTCGGTTGGTGTGATATTATCGGTTAATAACTCATTAGTTTGTTTCGGTATAAATAAATGGGGTACACCGGAACAAAAAGAGCGTTTCCTCCGACCGCTTGCGACTGGACAGAAACTCGGCTGCTTCTGCCTTTCCGAACCTGAAGCAGGAAGCGACGCAACTAATCAAAAAGCCGAAGCAGTTAAAGACGGTGATTATTACATTTTGAACGGCATTAAAAACTGGATTACAAACGGAACAACTGCAGACGTATATTTTTTGCAGGCAATGACTGATAAATCGAAGGGATACAAAGGTATATCAACTTTTTTAATAGAAAAAGGTACACCCGGTCTTGAAATTGGCAAAAAAGAAGATAAGCTTGGCATCAGAAGTTCAGATACCTGTTCGGTAGGGCTGAACAATGTCAGAATTCATAAAGACCAGCTTTTAGGTTCTGAAGGATTGGGGTTTAAAATTGCAATGGAAACTCTGAACGGAGGCAGAATAGGTATTGCTTCACAGGCATTGGGCATTGCACAGGCTTCTCTTGAAGCTGCCGTAAGATATTCTAAAGAAAGGAAAGCATTTGATGCACCTATTGCAAATTTACAAGCAATCCAGTTTAAGCTTTCGGATATGGCTACACAAACTGAAGCTGCAAGACTTCTTACTCTGCAAGCAGCCTGGCGTGAAGATAACCATCTGCCGTATATTAAAGAAGCTGCAATGGCAAAATTATACGCAAGCAAAGTTGCTGTTCAAAATGCACTCGAAGCAATACAGATACATGGCGGGTATGGCTATGTAAGGGAATATTTGGTTGAAAGATTTTTAAGGGATGCTAAAATTACAGAGATATATGAAGGAACATCCGAAATACAAAAACTTGTGATATCAAGAGAGTTGTTGAGAAGTTGAAAAGTATTTGTTCGTGCCACGAATCCTAATCGTGGCACGAATAAAGCAATAAAAATAAAAATTATAAACTAAAATAAAACCTTAAGGTCAAGTCAACGCTGTTCATATTCTTTGCCTGGCGGGTAGCAAAAGGTGAATCCTTAACACTCTTTAACGGTATAAAATTATAACGCAGTTCTCCCCCTCCGCCAAACTGTCCTCCTGCACCTGTCAATCCAATCATTACCCTGAAAATAGGTGCCCATTGAGATGTTGATTCAGTTATACCACCATAACCGTAATAATAATTACCGTAATAATAAGGGTCCGGTGTATAAAAATTATCATAATCCTCTTTAACCCATATCATGCCGGCACCGCCGCCAATAAAAAACATCCTGATAAAACTCTTCTCCTGTTTGAAGAACGGGAAAAATCTCACATTTACTGCAAGCGGTATAGCAAACATACCTATATTAGAAGATACTACAAAAGTATCATTGCCGCCTGTATTGTGCGGCTGTGAAAGTTCAGTTCTTAATACTTTGCTGCTGTTTGTAAATAAAAATGACGGTTCAGCTTCAATTGTTACAGCTTTTGCAATCGAGAAGCCAAAGAATAAATTAATTTCACTTAAAAAGTTACCGGTACGGGTATCAATAACCGGGTAGGGTGAACTGAGCAAACCATCCGTAAAAATGACGAATGAATATCCTGCCCCGAAATAAGCATTCATTTTTTTTGTCTTCTTCGGCTGAAAGATTTCATTATTAATGTTTAATCCTGATTCCGAAAACTTTAATTCCGGGTAAGTTTGAGCAAAAAGAACTGCATTGATAAGTAAAAATGCTATAACTGGAACAATAATTTTTTTCATTATATGAATCTCCGAATTTTTTTATAAAATATATCTGCTTAAATCTCTGTTCTTTACAATGTTCTTTAATTTATCGTTAACCATTTCTTTTGTGACTACAATTTTTTTGGAAGTTAGCTTATCCGGTGCATCGAATAATATATCTTCAAGCAAAGTAGTTAATATTGTATGAAGTCTTCTTGCACCGATATTTTCAACCTGATCATTTACCTCCGCAGCTACTCTGGCTATTTCAGTGATACTGTCAGAGTCAAACTCCAATGCAATACCATCTGACTTCATAAGTGCTGTATACTGTTTTAGCAATGCATTTTCGGGTTGTGTTAGAATTTTCACAAAGTCATCTTCGGTAAGGCTGTTCAATTCAACCCGGATTGGAAATCTCCCCTGAAGTTCCGGTATAAGGTCGCTTGGTTTCGATATATGAAAAGCACCCGATGCAATAAATAAGATATGGTCGGTTTTAACCATACCATATTTAGTGGATACAGTCGAGCCTTCCACAATAGGCAAAAGGTCACGCTGCACTCCTTCACGGGAAACATCAGGACCAGCACCTTTGGCGTTGCTGGCAGCAATTTTATCAATTTCATCAAGAAAAACGATACCATACTCCTGAACTTTTTCAATTGCTTCTTTTATTACAGCATCCATATCAATCAGTTTATTGGCTTCCTCCTGAGCAAGAACTATTTTAGCTTCAGCAATCGTCATTTTCCTTTTTTTCAGTTTCTTTGGCATTATATTTCCGAAAATTTCCTGCAGGTTAATACCCATATCATCCAATCCTATTGGACCCAGTACATGCATAGATGCAAGTGTATCCTGGGAAACGTCTATTTCGATATGTCTTTTATCAAGCTCTCCGTTTCTCAGCATTTCTCTGAATTTTTCACGCGTTCTGCGGTTGCTCTCAATTTCAGATTCAGTTCCTGCAGGTGCCGATGCAAATCCTAATTGCCCTGATGATTCCGAAGCAGTTTTTGCTTTTAAGGGCGGTACTAATATATCAAGTATCTTTTCCTCTGCCATTTCTTCAGCTTTCTTTTTTACTTCTTTGCTGCGTTCCGACTTCACCATTGTAACACTAAGGTCAGTAATTTCACGGACTATTGATTCAACATCACGTCCAACATAACCCACCTCAGTAAATTTAGAAGCTTCTACCTTAATAAATGGTGCATTCGAAAGCCTGGCAAGCCTTCTGGCTATTTCAGTCTTACCAACGCCTGTGGGTCCGATAAGAATAATATTATTTGGCATTATCTCTTCGCGGATTTCACTTTTTACATTCTTACGCCGCCATCGGTTTCTTAAAGCAATAGCCACCGATTTCTTCGCATTATCCTGTCCTATTATATACTTATTGAGTTCCCTTACAATTTCTGAAGGTGTGAATTCTTTTACTGCCTTTACAGAATTCCTTCTCGGTTTCCTTTTAATCACGATATCAGAATCCAGAAGTTCTGAAACATCGCCTTTATTTTCATTATCACCGTTCATTTTTTAACTCAATTCCTCAATTGTTATATTACTATTTGTATAAATACATATTTCTGCCGATACTTTTAATGCCTCCTCCACAATCTCACGTGCATCTAGCTTAGTATATTTAATAAGCATACGTGCAGCAGCGGTAGCAAAAGCACCTCCGGAACCGATGGCAGCTATGCCATCATCAGGTTCAATAACATCACCGTTACCGGATATTATAAAAGCATTCTGTTTATCCATAACAGCCAGTAATGCTTCAAGCCTTCTTAGGTAACGGTCGGTACGCCATTCTTTAGCAAGTTCAACTGCAGCACGCGGTAAATTTCCCTTGTATTGTTCAAGCTTCGATTCAAACTTTTCAAAAAGTGTAAGGGCATCCGCAGTTGAGCCTGCAAAACCTGCAAGAACTTTATCGTTATAAAGCTTACGTACTTTTTTCGTGTTATGTTTTAAAACAGTATTTGAAAATGTTACCTGCCCGTCGCTGCCAATTGCCGCTTTACCATTCCTGATAAGACCGATAACAGTTGTATTTTTTACTTTGTTTTTCAATTTATTATTTCATAATTATTTGTCTTCTTAAAGAAGCTTTCGGTATTTTAATTGCTTCACGGTATTTTGCTATAGTCCTTCTTGCTAACTGATAACCTGCATCCTGAAGCATAAGTGATATCCTGTCATCACTCAAAGGTTTACTTTTATCCTCATTATCTATTAATTCACGTATTTTTTGTTTTATAATTTTACTTGAAACATCTTCACCGCTTTCGGTGTGAATAGGATTACTGAAGAAATACTTCAGTTCATAAACACCTGAATCGGTTTGCACATATTTATTTCTGACTGTTCTGCTAACGGTAGAAAGATCCATATTTATGTCTGATGCAATATCCTTTTCGTACATTGGCTTAAGGTTTTCGCCATTTGTTATAAAAAATTCTCTTTGTCTTTTAACAATCGCCTTCATAACCTTCAGCATTGTTTCCCTGCGTGAAATTATCGAATTAATGAACCACTTTGCAGCATCAAGTTTTTCCTTTAAAAATTCACGTGTTTTCTTAGGGGTCTTCTTAGTCTTGAACATATCAAAATAACGCCTGTTAACCCTTAATGCAGGTATAAAATCATCGGTTAATTCTACCCGAAGTTCACCGTCTGCCTTAGTGACAATAAAATCGGGGTAAATGTAATTCTTTTCTGTGTCAAACTCTGTATTTCCCGGTATAGGATTAAGCTTATGAATTACTTCATAAATTCTGTTTACTTCTTCGAGCGAAATTCCAAGCTGTTTTGAGAGTTTCTCGTAATGTCTTGCCTTGAAATCAGGGAATAATTCATTGATTATTCTAATTGCAAGCTGTCTGGTTTTATCATCTATTTTCAGTTCTTCAAGCTGGATAGTCAGGCATTCCTGCAGGTTCCGGGCTCCAAGCCCCAAGGGATCAAACCTTTGTATAACTTTTAAAACTTTTTCGATTTCTTCGTTTGTTACTTCCAGTCCGCTTTGCTTTTTAATATCTATTCGGATTTCATCCAATGAATCGTGCAGGTATCCATCTTCTCCAAGCGAGCCGAGTATTTCCTCACCAATTATAATATGAATTTCATCCAGTCCGCTGCGGTGGAGCTGTTCAAGAGGTGACTCCCGGTCCCTAAATTTCCTGTTTATTGCGTACTCAGTTTTACTTTCAAACTCTTTTTGCTTTTCCCTGTCAAACTTCTCAGGTGACTTATACCCTTCCTCATCGCTTGCCCGCGAATACTCATACCAATCTTCAATATCATACGACTCATCCTTAAATTCACTTAATTCGTCTTCATCTTCCGAATCTTTCGTCTCATCTTTAAAATCTGTATCTGTTAATTGCTCAGACTGCTCGGTATCATCTTCAAGAACTTCTTCCAAAACAGGATTGGCTTCAAGCTGAAGCTTAATCTCCTGTTCAAGTGCAAGAGTCGGAACAGCAAGCAGAAGCTGCTGCTGAATCATTTGCGGTGAAAGTTTTTGCTGTAATCCTAATATCTGTGCATTTTTAAGCATAACAATCTTTATAATGGAATAAAACGTTTGCCGGGTAACTGTTTAACATAATTTTTAAATTCAAGATTTAATAATGTAACAAGACAATCCGATATATTTAAACCTGTTTTCTCGGATATATCATCGATATGGACAGCATCATTTGTTGTATTAAGATATTCATAAATAAGTCTTTCATTTCCCCTTAAATCAGCAGCTTTATTTTTTAAATCCTCATCCTTTTTTAACTTTCCTCTGCTTATGCTTATGCCGCTGATCTTATTATTTAGTTCATCAAGAATATCCCCGACATTTTCAACTAGCTTTGCCTGTCCGTTTTTGATAAGGCTGTTAGTCCCGGCACTTAACTTTGAAGTAACAAAACCGGGAACTGCAAACACTTCACGTGACTGGTCAAGTGCACACCTCGCTGTTATCAACGCACCGCCATCTATCCCGCTTTCGATGATAATAACACCGAGCGACATACCGCTTATAATCCTGTTTCGTTTCGGAAAATTAACCGCATCCGGCTTTGTACCGGGTTCATATTCGGTCAGTAATATGCCCCTGGAAACTATTTTCTCGTAAAGCTTTCTGTTTTCAGGCGGATAAATAATATCTATCCCGCAGCCAAGAACCGCTGTTGTTATTCCATCTGAATTCTTTCCGGAAATGACCGTATTATGAACTATCGTATCGACACCTCTTGCAAAACCGCTTACAATGTTAAATCCCATCTGTGCAAATTCAAAAGCGAATTTTTCTGCAACATGTTTGCCATAATCAGTCGGACGCCTTGTCCCAACTATAGCAATACTATTTTTTAATGACCCGTACTTATTAGTGCCCTTACAAAATATAAACAAAGGGGGGTCATAAATATGTTTCAGCAACTCGGGGTAATCGTCATGATTGAATAAAAGAACATAGGCATTAATTTTTTCGAGCTTTTTAATCAACAAAGATAATTTCTTCTCAAATAAGGGGAAATCATGTTTTGACCTTAATATTGCTGAAGCTGTTTTCCTGCTGAAACCGTCTATACGTTCAATTTCAGATGAACTTGATTCGAAAACATTCTGTGCATTGCTAAATGCATCAAGCAGTTTGCGAATCCTTACCGGTCCCAGACCTTCGATACAATTCAGATAATATAAGTAACGAAAATTATCCATTTTATCGTTTCATTTTAGGATCCAATGCATCTCTTAAACCATCACCCACAAGATTTACTGAAAATACAGTTAACATTATAGCAATTGAGGGAAAAACAGCCAATCCCCAATTAGTTCCTGCAACAATATATTTATACCCGTCAAAAACCATTTGCCCCCAGCTTGGTGTGGGTGGCTGGACACCTAATCCCAAAAAACTTAAGCTCGCTTCAAAAATTATTGCTGTTGCTAAACCTGCTGTTCCTGTAACAATTATAGGTCCAATAGAATTTGGTAAAATATGTTTAAAAATAATCCTCGTTGGTTTATAACCTAAAGCACGTGTTGCTTCAACGTATTCAGTTTCTCTTAAAGAAAAAAACTGGCCGCGTACAATTCTTGCAATATCAACCCATCCCGTTAATCCTATCGCAACAAATGACTGCCAAAAACCTTTACCAAGAACAACCGATAAAGCAATAATAAAAAGTATTGATGGAAATGCCCAAATCACATTTATCAGCCACATTATAGGTGCATCTACTTTACCTCTGAAATATCCTGCTAACGCTCCAAGCAATACGCCGATGAAAATTGAAATACTTTCAGATATCATTCCAACCGAAAGACTTATGCGGCTTCCATAAATCAGTCTGCTTAATATATCTCTACCGTAACGGTCTGTTCCAAGCAAATACTTAGGATACTTATGCCAGTCACTTTCATCTATGCCGTCAAGTTCACTGCGTAACACTGAGGCTTTTTGACCGTTGAAATCGGTGTATATAACGGAATCTTTACTGACTAAAACTATATTTTGTACCGGGATAAAATCGACGCCATCTGCAGCTTTTTTAACTATTACATTACCTCTAAAACCTATTGGTTTTGTTGCATATTCAAGTGTCTGGTCAATCGGGTCATAAGGTGAAATTAAACCTGCAATCAAAGCAACAAGTATTAAGAATCCGATTAAAAAAAGTCCAGCCATCGCAAGGCGGTTACGTTTAAACCGTATCCATGAATAATACCATAAGCTCTTAGCTGCTCGTGACTTCTCCTGTTCAGTAAACTTATCTTTATCCTCAAAATATTGTAAATCCGTCATAAATTAGGCAAATATACCTGTTAATGATATGAGTTTCAAAGAAGAGAAAAAGTGCAGAAATCAGAAAGATGTATAAATTAAGAAAAGTAATGATAAATAAAACACACTAATTTCAAGAATTATTTACAGAGTGCCCAGAGTAAAAACTTTTGAACAAGGGGTTGTAACCCCTTGTTTGGAGTAATAAGGATTAGATATTGACGTTTAAAAAAAGTTTTCAGAAATTTCTAAATATAATGAAACAAAAAATAAAGCATATAGAATAAATATCAGCTTCTTTCATTCAACCACTCACACACCTCTTTTAATACATCAGCAGGTGCGGTGTTGAGTATTTTACATTCGAATTCCCCGTATTTATCCTCTCTCATTTCACAAATACTATTTTTTTGCGAATAACAATCCCTCTGTAACAATACCATTGTTCATTTTCTCCTTTTATAATTGTACCTCTATATCCTGAATCCGGTGTTAAAAGTTGAATAAAAAACAACCTCAAGTTTATTCCAAATTCTCTTTAATTCATTAACTCTGTAACTTGGAACTTCCCAGACTGGATTTATGTAATCAGAGTATAGTATACAACTTGCTGCCCATTTTGGTTTACCTTTCTGATTGTTACTTTTTATGTATGTATTCCCTTTTCTTCACGTGATAATATTTTATTAAATTGTTTCCTTAATTTTTATAATATAAGCAAGTTGATTTATGAATTCTTTTGATTTACTTTTTTAATTTGTTTTTCATCCTTTAGTTAATTAAAATATAAGGGATTGTCTCAAAAGTGTCTTTGTAACCGCAGACTTTATGTCTGCGTTGTAATTTTCTTGCATTTTCGCAACCATAAAGGTTGCGGTTACAGATTTTTGGCAAGAAAATTACCTTTTGAGACAACCCCTTTTAATCAAAAATTATCTTAATAGCACCATTTTCTTTGTATTAACATAATGGCCGCTTCCGAACACAGCAACTTCATTCGCAATAATTTTATAAAAATAAACACCCGAAGCAAAATTACCTGCATCCCAGACTGTTCTATAAGTACCCGGATTTAATGTTTCATTTACAAGTACTGCAACCTTCATACCAAGAACATTAAATATTTCTATTTGAACATTCGATTTCTTTGGTATAGTGAATTCTATATTTGTAACAGGGTTAAACGGATTAGGATAATTCTGATTAAGTTCGAATTTTTGAGGAAAACTATTACTAATAGGTTTTATACCTATAGTTTGTGAGTATTTTATTGTTAGGTAATCCGCAGCAGATATAGAATTAAAAATTCCATATCCTGCAGAATATACATTCAGGTTTGTATCTACAACGATTGTATTTGCTACGTCCGATTCATGTGCTGTACCGTCAAATTCTTTTGCCCATTGTAAAACTCCGGCACTATTGAATTTTACCGTAAGAAAGTCCGAATTCATTAACGTAATTTTACTTCCATTGCATATGCCAGAAGCATAAACATCGCCGTATTTATCTAGTGATATATCATTTGCCTTGTCACATTTATTTAAATTCCCGTTACATGTTGATGCCCACTGCTGAATACCATTGTTGTTATATTTTACAACTACAAGGTCGGTTGTAGTATCAGCAAGCATAGTATAGCCGGCTACATAAATATTCCCATTTGTATCCAGTACTATTGCACTTGCAATATCTACTAGATTCGCTTGTCCTATGTAAGACACAGACATTGCAATGCACCGTCAGTATTATATTTTAACGTCCTGATATGAGAAAAACCGTTTTCATCTTTCGTGGTTCCTGCAACATACGAGTTTCCTGAATCATCCACTGCCAAATCATAGGCATAAGCGTTACGGTTTGGAGACACATTATATCTTCGTGTCCATAACTCCGTTCCTGAATTTGAGTATTTCAGTAGTATTATATCATAATTTCCATTTGGCGGCATACTGTAGCCGGCAATATATATGTTCCCTTGCTTGTCTAATTTTAGTACTTTCCCGTAATTTGCACCGATTCCAGGTTGCGGACTGTAGATTTTTGCCCATTGTAAAACACCCCATGCATTTAATTTAAATGTCAAAGCATAAAAGTCGTATAAAGATGAAGTTGAAGATATCCCGCTTATATAAATATAGCCTAAAGAATCGACAGCTATTGAAAAACCGCTTGCCCCAAAATTAGCATGACCATTATATCTTACAACCCAATTCTGTACACCTGTAGAACTGTATTTTATTGTTGTACAAGCATAAAAATTAACTGTATCATTTTGACTGTATCCCGTAACGTAAACATTTGCATTATAATCTGTACAAATTGCGAAAGCCCTATCGGGATTACCATTATAATAGTTACTTCCATTATATCTATTAACCCATAAAGAATCCCCTCCAGGGCTGTATTTAATTGTCAGGTAATCCTGTGCATTATTACCGCCCCATTCAGATTCCCCTGTGACATAAATATAACCAAAGCGGTCTAATGTCATTGCGTTAATCACATCACCGGTATTACCGCGTCCATTAAACTTCGCTACCCAACTTTGTGTAACCTGTGAAAAAAGCGAATTATAAAAAAAAGATAAAAAATACTTAATAATAATATTTTCATTTTAATTATTTATTATGAATTAAGTTAAAACATTTTTATTAAAAAGGAATTAAATAAGTATTTACTATAAATATTACTAAAATTTTGTCCTTCTGTCAATGTATAATCACTAATGAAAATTAACTTTAAGACACATCTGTCCAAAAACCAAGAATGATAGCACACTGATAACACAGAAAAAATGGATAAACACTGATATACCCCATATTTTTACCCCCCTTTGTGAAAGGGGGGTGCAGGGGGTTGTATTTAGAGTTCTAAAAATTTCTAATAAATTTTATCAAAAACAAATATGTTTTTCAATATTTAGCTAAATTACAAAATTTTTTAGACGACAGCACTGACTTTAAGAAATATACTTCAGTTAGATACCTTCATCAAATTCATAATTAATAATAATTATTTCCTATTAGTTTAATCACAATATACAGTTAAATATGGTTGTACACATGCAATAAAGTGGAATCCGTCAGGCCACAATCCGCACTCAGGTACTGCCCTGTATTCTACACCTTCAGTAAAAGTACAACAATTCGAAGGGCAATAACCGGTTCCATCAGTTGTGCAGTAACCTAAATAATAATTATCACTAACCCTATAAAGATGTATTTTAGTTACCTGTGCCGGGATTACCCTGAATGTCATCGAGCAAGTTGTAGACGTACTGTTTACATTATTATTTCCAGCATATGTTGTAAAAATAAGAAAAGTAAACAGCAAGTGTTGTCACAATCACTATTAATATGATTGTAGATGCTAATTTTTTTAATGCTTTCATTTTAGTTCTCCTAAGTTTAAATTTTTTAAATGTTTTAGATACAACAGAAATTTATTTTTTCATTTATGTCATGTGCCACCTCATTTCATAAATTATGTTTTTTTAATCTGCTGTAAATAATGTTACTGATTAGGGTCAATATATTTATCAATTATATTGCCGCCATCATCATATACAATAATCCACCATACACCGTCTATCAGTACCCGAACATAGGTATAATCAGCACACACGAAACTGATAAAGATTGTCTGAGTTTTACCTCTATGTTTATTTTCTGCAAATGAACCAAACGGATTCAGAAAAAGAACAGTTTAAAAAGATAAAATGATAAATAATTATTTCATTTTAGATCTCCTTGTGCAATAATTTTATAAAAAAACTGCCGCTCTGAGAACTTAAGCGGCAGCTGTATCCGCCAAGCAGCGGATTAATTAAGGAGGATAAGGATGGAGAATTACTTAACTAAAACCATCTTCTTTGTATCTGTATATTTATCAGTTTGCATCCTGTAAAAATACATTCCGCTAGTATAATGCTCTGCATTCCAGTCAATCCGGTAACTTCCTGGCTTAAGCCTTTGGTCTATTAAAACTGTAATCTCACGGCCAATTACATCGTAAACGGTAAGCCTGACGTTTGTTTCTTCCGGTATGCTGAAAGCAATGTTCGTTACCGGGTTAAACGGATTAGGATAATTCTGATGAAGTGAAAAATCTTTTGGTATTTCAGAATTTGAATTTTGTATACCAATGGGGTATCTGGGACCAAGGTAAAAGTTTATTGTATCTTTACTGTAATTCGATAATATAACTGTTTTTGTCCCCGGGTAGTAACCCATTCTGTCAGCTATCATTGTATATGTAGCTGCTGGCAGTGAATTTATCTGGTAGAGTCCGTTTGTATTCGTTCTTGAATAGCCCTTATAAACCTCACCGATCTTTGCATAAACATAACCGCCCGGCAAACCGCCAAAGGTTTGTCCGTTATATACACCTCCGCCAATATGTAAAATACTTTCAGTAGAATCTATCCGCGGAACACTGAAGTTAATATTGTTGAAATTCTGATTTACATAAAGCCTGTTGGCATTCATCCAGTAAATAGTATTTCCATAGTATGTAGGAACATACCTTTCGGTTAGTAAATAATCCGGTTCTTCGTCATCCTGGTATGTCATAAAATCTAAAGTATCGACTGTTACGTTCCGGAGTATGTAAGTACCGTTCGATTCAATACGAGCAGTATCAACTCTAATTATCCTGCCTGTATTATAATCATATTTAACCGCTTTCACCCACCCTTTTGGTACGGGCTGCTGGTTATCATTAAATATTACCCTGCCCGAAACAGCAAAGGGAGGACCCGATGTACCTCCGTTAACGGTTTTATGAATAGAACCCGATGCCCCGGCAACATATCCGATGTTGGAATTAACAAAACTTACGGATTTTAAATCATTTTGAGTACCCGATGCTTGTGAATTCCAGATTACGCCACCATTAATTGTTTTGATAATCATTCCGGATTCGCCCACAGCATAACCAATATCGGGAGTTACGAAATCGACCCCCATCAAGTCTTTATTGGTGACGCCCTGCTGAACCCAGGTTTTACCTGCATCCATTGATTTAAAAATCACACCAGATGAACCATACTCGAATGAACCCACAAGATAGCCGGTAGTAGCATTCGGGAAATCGATGGAACGGAATTCGACATCATTAGTATATGTAAGTATATATTCCCAGTCATCACCCGAATTAGATGTTCGAATAACTACACCCTCAAGAGGTGCATTCATTTTTCCGCCTACGGCAAAACCGGTTTCTGAATTGATAAAGAAAATGTGATTAAAAATACCATATGGTACAGGAACAATTAATTCTCTCCAGGTAAATCCTCCATCCGTGGTTTTCCTGATTTCACTATAAGTACCTGCAGCATAACCTGTCAATGCATCATTGAAAAAAACTGTTCTCATATTATATAAACCTAAGTCAATCCAGGTATATCCGCCATCATCTGTTCTGTGAATTGTTCCGCCGGCAATAAATCCTGTCATTGTGTTGAGAAAGAAAATGAACATCCCTCCCAATGAATTAGTGGAGATGTACCAGTTATTCCCTCCATTAACAGTTTTCAAAATAAGATTATTGCCCAGCATATACCCGGTATTGGTATTCAAAAAGTGAACGCTATTCAGGTTGTCCCCGGTACCTGAATACTGCTGATACCAACCGTTTTGTGCCTGTGTGCTGCAGATACTGAAGATCAGGAGCAACAGCACAAGGCTGGTTTTGTAAGACCCCTGATTCATTTTATATCCTCCTTAAATATTCTCACAAATATAATATATTATTTAACACTATATAACTAAATTTTTAATACAATTCACTAACTCTAATAATGAATTTTATAAGAGTAAAAGTAACAGTAAAAACAGCAGAATTATCAATTGTTTTACTACTTGAACGGGCAAAACTGTACTATAAATTTGTTACTTTTTTTAAAGTATTAGTAAAAGTACAATAAATGCCACAAATAAACCTATAATGCCTTTTAAGGTATAGTTTATTCTATAATCCATATTAATTTTTCCTAATTTTATTCTTAAAATCGTTAATTGAGAGTGAATTTTGCCAATAATACTCAAAAAGATCGCTCATATTTTCAGCAAAATCTTTATTCTGAACTATTATGTCAGCTTGTTTATTTTTTGGTATGTTTTTATCCACAAGATTTATAAACACAATATTTCTATCAAATACCGTTATATTTGGGATATTCATTTCAGAAAGACGTATTTGCTCTCCTTGGCTTTCGAAAAATTCGCACAATCTTATTAAATCATCATTCGAAGCTTTCTGAGGAATGCCCTCTTTCATAATCTTAAAATCCAGTGAAATATGATATATTGACTTCAAAACTCCACCATTCTCAATAAAACGTCTGGAAATATCATTTACTTCTTCGGTTACAAGACCTTTTAATTTAAACATTCCAAGTACTTCACTATCAGAATTCTTAAAAATATCTACATGTTTTGCAGCTCTGTGTTTATTGAATCCGCGTAATAATTGAATATTTGTTTCATATAATTCAGCTCTTTCAACATCTGTTTTATATAATACCTGCAGTTCACTAAATGTATCTTTTAAAGCTGCTACGGTTGATTTATGCCGGGTATTGTAATCACCTATTAACTTATCAAGGATAACTTGCGGATCAATAATCTGGTATTTTAAAATTGTATTTGTTTCAATTTCATTACAATAACCCTTATCTACGAATGTTTTTAGGACATCGTAAATAGAATTGCGAATCACCCCGGATTCTTTGGCTATTTCGGACGCACTCATTGGTTTACCTTTTAATAATACCAGGAAAACCTTCGCTTCGTATTCTTTAAAGCCTATGCTTTTTAACTTATCTATCAAATTTTGAGCCAAATACTGTAATATTGCTGTAGTTATAAACTACAGCAAAAATAATATACCAAAAAGGTTTTGTCAATAGCTATGTAATACTTAAAATAGTTATTTTTAAAATCAGTTAAGTTTAGGTCAAAAAAAGAGGTTTTAACAGAATTGTAAGTTTGGTTTGATTGTGTAACCTTTCAAAAAATCCGTGGTTGTCAGTCTTTTTTTACCTTCCATTTGTATCTCAGTAATTTCAAGCGATGAATCCCCTGTTTTAACAAATAATTTGTTATTAATTCGTTTCACAACGCCGGGAATTTCGTTCTCAAAATAAATTTCTTTTTCTATTTTTGATTTAAGTATTTTTATTCTCTTATTATTCATTATAGAGAAAGCTGCAGGATAAGGTGATAAACCCCGTATGAGATTATGTATTTCGACAGAATTTTTGTTCCAATCAATATGGCAAAGTTCAGGTGTTATCTTTGGAGCATTTGTCGCAGACTTATTATCCTGCAAATAAACCTGAACATTACCATTTGTCATTTCAATCTTATTGATAGTCGAAATTAATACGTCCGCTCCTAATTCAGAAAGCTTATCATGTAAAGTACCGGCATTATCGTCAACGCTTATATCACATGGCTGCTGCATGATAATATTACCGGTATCAACTTTTTCTTTCAGGAAAAAAGTGGTTACACCGGTTTTAGACTCACCGTTAATAATAGCCCAGTTAATAGGTGCAGCCCCCCTGTATTTAGGGAGCAACGAAGCATGAAGGTTAACCGAACCAAAACGCGGGATAGTAAAAACTTCTTTTGGTAGAATTTTAAAAGCTACAACAACAATCAGGTCAGGATTCAATTCCCTGATTGCACCTGCAAAAGCAGGATCATTAAGCTTCCCGGGCTGCAGGATTTTTAAATTATTTTTTAGTGCGAATTTTTTAACAACACTTTCACTAACCTTCAAACCCCTTCCGCCGGGTTTATCGCTGGCTGTAACAACTGCTGTAACTTCGTGTTTTGAATTTAGGATTTGCTGAAGCGGCGCCAGCGCGAATGAGGGTGTGCCCATGAATATTATCTTCATAAGTTAATCACTCCATACAGCTTGTAAGTTATGAGAAAGAGAGTGAAAAGATTTATATTCTTGACAGGAATAGTTCTTTCGAAGTTAGTTTGCGTTTAGGTTTCAATTCTGCAAGAAGGTATGTAGTTTCCGCTTCACCCTTTTTAATCTTCTTTAAATCCGATTTGAGCAGGTTCTTAATTTCACCATTCAGATGGTCAATGAATAATACCCCGTTTAAATGATCGATTTCGTGCTGCGCCACACGAGATAACATACCGTGCAGTTCGATTGTTTTTTCGTTGAGGTCAAGGTCTTTATATCCTATATATACTATCTCAGGTCTTTCCACTTCTGCCCTGACCGCAGGGATACTCAGGCATCCTTCTTCCATAACCATAGAGCCATGAGTGTCTAATATTTTTGGATTAAGAAGTGTCAGAGGTTTCTTCTTTTCTTCACCCTCTATTTTGCTTATATCAATTACTGTAAGAGCTATATCCATGCCAACCTGGGGAGCGGCAAGCCCTACTCCGTTTGCCTTATGCATAGTATTAAACATATTACCGACAAGTTCAATCAGCTTATCATCTATTTTAGTTATCGGTTTTGTTTTCTTTCTTAATATATCAAAACCATATGTATAAATAGGAAGTACCCGCATTATTCAAAGATATTTTTTTATCATTGTAAATTCAATTTTATAATATCTGCATATCAAAGAAAAACATTTTATTATGAAACTTTGTTCCATTTTACAGATTATACAGGCATTACCAATAAAGAAAAATAAATCAAAAGAAAATCTCCTATTTTTGTATTGCAGTTAATAAAAGTATGATGAAAATTAGGCAGTTAATAATGCTAAAACAGATTGTCGAAATATTAATTCTCTTAATCTTTTTCCTAAGTTTATTACCGCGAACATCATTTAGTCAGGTAAATAATGATACGCTTAATTCTCCAAAAGATACATTAATTTTAACACCGCATTACAAAAAATTTAAGTTAAAAACATCTGATAATACGGAAGTTAAAGATAAATACAAAATCAGTATATGGAAAACAGGTCTTATAACCGGTGTAACCATAGGTGCAGGTATATGGCTTCATAATTATCAAAAAAACGCCTGGTGGTCAGGTCAGCGCGGTAAATTCCATTTCCAAAACGACTGGGACTATGCAATGAGTGCAGATAAAATCGGTCATTTTTTTGACGGGGCATTTATTCAGGCTTTATACCAGGGTGCATTTGAGTGGAGCGGTTTTAAACCTAAAGCTGCGATGTGGCTTGGCTCGGCTTTCAGCATAGCATATATGACTGACATCGAAATTGAAGACGGCTTTGCTTCCGATTGGGGTTTCAGTCCTGGTGATGAACTTACAAATATACTCGGAGCATTGTACCCGGTACTTCAGCAGACCTGGGAACCCTTACAGGAGTTTAACTTCAAATGGAGCTACTATCCGTCAGAAGATTTACGAAGCGGTAATAAACAAGGAGCTTTTCTTGATGATTATGACGGGCAAACAATGTGGTTATCAATTGGTGTTCATAAATTTCTGCCAAAATCTCTCAAGAAATTCTGGCCTGAGTTCTTAAATATAGCTTTAGGTTATGGAGTTAAAAATTATAAAGATTATGATAACCGTTATGCTAATTATTATTTAGCTCTTGATTTCGACTGGAAAAAAATTATTCCCGGTAAGTCGAAATTTATGCTTTGGTTAAAAAATGTCCTGAATCATTTCAGGTTTTTACCTGCACCAGGCTTAAGGTTCAACAAACATAAAACCGAATTGATTGTAAATTATTAAAATATGCACCACACAAAAAAATATTCATATTTTATCGTCATTATTTTAACACTTTTATATAACAGCAACACATACCCGCAGCTAAAAGATAAGAGCCAGTTTTATAAATTAAGTGCCAATTATTATTTCATAAATGAAATCACGCCTGATGTAACATTCAAAGACGATTCTATAAAAACCGATATTAAAAAGAACACGAAACACCAAAGCTATAAAATTGTACCATGGAAAATGACTATACTCGGTGTTGTTGGAGCCGGAGTTTTTACGGGGATGCACATTTATTACAAAAACACCTGGTGGAAGGAACAGCGTAAATACTTTAAGTTTGCCGAAGACGGATATTACGCAAGAGATATGGATAAAGCCTCGCATATCTATACAGCAAATGTATTTACCGAAGCAACGGCTATGGCTTATGAATGGGCAGGAGTAAATCCGAATAAAGCACTTGTGTGGGGTGCTGTTACATCGATGGTTTATGAGACATATATTGAAATCAATGACGGGTTCGCACCAAACTGGGGCTTCGATTGGGTGGACATGGCGGGTAATTTTGCAGGCGCTTTATATCCTTTCCTGCAAAGAGCAGTTCCGTTTATGCAAAACATAAATTTCAAATGGAGCTTTAAACCTAAGTGGCTTAAAGGTAAAGTGGAGAACACAGATGACCTTCTTGATGATTATACTAACATGACATTCTGGTTAAGTATTAATCCTGAAATTATCCTTCCAAAATCACTAATCAATGCAAAATACTACCCAAGTTTTATTGCAATTGCAGTAGGATTGAGCATAAAAAATGCCAGTCACGTTTCGGGCTCAACAAATGCATACAGAGAATGGTTTATTTCGCTTGATTGGGATATTACGAAACTACCCGGTAAATCGGATTTCTTAATAAAACTGAAAAAACTTTTAAATTTTTACCACTTCCCTGCACCGGCAGTTCGTTTTTCACCCAGCGGAATCTGGTACGGTCTTTATTTTTAACCTGAAAAAAAGTATCTTTGTAATTCTTTTAGAAATATTCCAACTAATAAGGAAATAATAATAACCCATTAATAGAATTGATACCCACTGAAGTTTATACCGCTGTAGCGGGGTGGGAATTGTAATGACTTAATAATTATTTATTTTTAACCAATATAATGGCTAAAGCACAAACATTTGCCGAAAAAGCTGCTAAACTGGCTCGTAAAGAAGCTACGGATATAAACTGTCCGCATTGCAATAAACCTACCAAGGTAGTAAGTGCAAAATCGGTTAATTCCGTGAAAACCGAGAAGGGATCATGGAAATTTCTTGAAAAGAATATTAAGCTTTGCGGTAACTGTTATCATGAGCTTTAACTAAAGGAGCAGAAAAATGTCAAGAGTATGTGAACTTACAGGTGTAAAACCATTAACAGGAAATAACGTATCACACGCAAAAAACCGTACTAAAATGCGTCAGCTGCCTAATTTAAAGGTTAAAAAGATTTGGATTCCCGAAGAAAACCGTTTTGTAAAATTAAAAGTATCTACCCGAGCTCTCAGAACATTAAAGAAAAAAGGATACGCTGCGATGATTTCTGAACAGAAAAGAAAAGAAGCAGGTGCTTAACACTTCCCTGCCTTGGATAACAACGGCAATCCTCGAATCAGTGTTATAATTCCAACCCTAAACGAAGAAAAGCTTCTTCCCGGTACTCTCACTCAGTTTACAACACGTATTAAAAATTTATTCGGTATCGAATTAATTGTATCCGATGGCGGAAGCATAGACCGGACATTAGAAACAGCAAAAAAATATGCAGATAAAGTTATTGAAAACCCGCCCGGTATCAAACAAAAAATTTCAATCGGACGAAACGAAGGTGCAAAAGCAGCATGCGGAAAATATTTTTATTTTTTTAACGCTGATACCAGAATAGAAAAACCTGAAAAATTTTTTGAAGCCACATTAAAAGAATTAAGCAATCCATTGGTAGCTGCACTTACCTGCAACATTCACGTATTTCCTGAGGAGAAGGTTTGGAAAGATACTATTTACCATACCTTTTACAACTTATACGTAAGAATAATAAATCCTCTCGGTATGGGGATGGGCAGAGGTGAATGCCACATTATTAAACGCGATGTTTTCTTTAAAGCTAACGGTTATAACGAAAATCTAGCAGCCGGAGAAGATTATGATTTATACAGAAGGATAAGAAAATTAGGAAAAATAAAATTTATGAATGACCTTGTTGTTTATGAATCACCCCGCCGTTACCGTAAGTACGGTTATCTTAAGGTTTTCTGGGATTGGACTAAAAATTCAGTATCTGTCTTTTTTAGGAATAAAGCTATTAGTGAAGAATGGGAGCAGGTAAGGTGATTTGAGATATTAGTTCTGAGACTTGAGATCTAAAACCTGAAACTGATTTGCTCGTTCGGAGAATAAGCGTTACATAAGATGATTATTACAATTTTAATTGTACATCACTTCGGATTTAATTACCCATCCTTCTTAAAATAATTTATGGCATAATTTCTGACTAATTCTTTAATACCTCTCGTTCCCAAACTCTGTTTGGGAACAATTATCAAATTTTCAATTATTACTTTTTAGATATTCACTTTTCATCAAATAATTCACAACATAATCTCTCACGGAATTATCGAGACTCATTACAGGTTTATTATACCCGGAATTATATAATTTGCTCACTTCAGCTCTTGTATAATACTGATACTGGTTTTTTATGTTATCAGGCATTTCAATAAATTCTATCTCCGGCTCTTTACCAATTGCCTTAAAAAGTGCATAAGCCATATCCAGCCATGTGCTTGCCTTGCCTGAACCAATATTAAATAAACCGTTAACTTTTGAACCGACTTGATTTGAATTATCGAAAAATACTGTCATTTCAACAGCATCCTTAACATATATAAAATCCCGCTTCTGCTCTCCGTCTTTAAATTCCTGTTTATATGATTTAAAAAGTTTTAACTTACCTGTTCCTGCTATTTCTCCGAAGGCTTTATTAACCATACTACGCATTTCGCCTTTATGGTTTTCGTTTGGCCCGAAAACATTAAAATATTTCAATCCAACAACTTGATTGAACAAAGAATTTTCAAACAGCCATATATCAAACATTTGTTTTGATAGTCCGTATTTATTCAGAGGCTGCAGCTTAGGTAATAGTTCAAGGCTGTCTGAAAACCCTAACGAGCCGTCACCATATGTTGCACCGCTTGAAGCATAAATAAAACGAATATTATTCCCCAAACACCACCGCGTAAGAGTTTTTGAATACTCAACATTATTTCTTATGAGGAAATCCATATCCTGTTCGGTGGTTGAGCTGCAGGCACCCATGTGGTAAATAGTATCCACACCCTCTTCGAAATAATCGTTGTTTAAAAGTTTTAAAAACTCATCTTTTTCAATAAAATCAGAATATACAAGCTTTTCGATATTATTTTTTTTTGTTCCGTTTAAGTCAGTATCAACAAGGATAATATCTTTGATTCCCAGCAGATTTAATTTCCAGCATATTGCACTGCCTATAAATCCCGTTCCGCCTGTTATTATCTTCATATCACAAAATTACTGATTTCTATTTCCCGAATAAAGTATCGAAAAAAACTTATTACAGACATTTCTTTTGCCAAACAATACTATTATATTTGGGAAATTATCAAAAAAGGAGAAAAATATGAA
>CAYWTS010000008.1:30536-75891 GCA_964461265.1 uncultured Ignavibacteriales bacterium | reverse complement strand
TATAGGGATTTCGGTTTCTTATCCCCTGCCCGGTACAAGGTTTTATGAAAAGGTTATTTCGCAAATGAAGGAAAAACAAAACTGGGTCGATTCAGGCGATTTTGAAATGATGTTCGACGGTGAATATACCTCTGCATTTTACCGTATTCTGCATAAACGTGTGCATAAAGAGTTTCGTGCAAGACAATTGATTAATGAACCCCTGAAAAGATTCAAATCGTTATGGAAACTGCCCTACTATATTATGGGATGGATACAGTATGAAATTAAACTAAGAAAGCTGGAGAAGACGGAAAGAAATAATCAATACTAACAGGGATAACAAATAGTGTACGTTTTAATGGGTTTTACTCTTTGTTTTTAGCTGGCAAGTTGGTTGTTTAACCGGTAAATCTTCGGTCTGTTATCTAATTTCAGTTTAGCTGCTGCATTAACTGCCAAACAGCAATAAAGGCTGCATTCGATATTTTACTATAACCGCGGAACGGATGGTCGAGAACAAAAATAATATACAGCAAAAAAGTATTTATCAAAGTAAGAACCGAAGTCATTACCGATTGCGCCTTCACGTTCCTCACGCCAAAGAAGAATGTAAAGCTTACCAAACATACAGCAGAAAATATTAACACAAACCATATAACGGGTGGTATTAAATCTCTGCTGTTGAAAATTCTTATACGGCGGCATTCGCCGAGCTCGTTCAGCTGGTCAAGCGAATGGTTGTATGCTGTTTGATTGGGAAGCATTTTTTCATCAACCGTAAAATATAATTTCCATAATTTACCGAACTGTTCTTTTGTCTCGTTGCTTATTTTGCCTTCACCCATTAGTTTCCATTCTTCTTCTGCTACAAGCCTTGTATATTCTTTAAGAGTGTTTTTTACACTCATCTGCAATGTATCTGGGAGTCCGTATGAATACGAGTACAAATCCATTATTAGATTTACTTCTCTTTCAACATTTTTCTTTGAACCACTGTAGTCTGTCCACGATACAAAAACAACAAAAGCAACCAGCACTCCGTATATCAGTCCGAACGCATTAAATATAAATCCTGCTACTTCGTGATTTTCTTTCAGAACATCGTGCGGCATTCGTTTACGGACTTTTCTCAGAAGAATATTTGATATCGTAATGGCAACCGCAGAAAGGATTATCATTGATACAAGAGGCGGGAGATTTAAAAGTATACTCATAAGTATCACAAAAATAATACAATAAATTTACAATTAGAAGTAAATAACTGTATTATTTCGGTTAAGCTTGGTTAAGCTGAATTGCGTTGAAATAGCTGTGATTTTAGTTTATGTTTTCAGATATTTGATGTTATAACAATGTATAAAAGAAAAACATACAGAGAAAAATTGCTTAATTCTCACGGACTTCCCAGGATAGAACAACTTACACCCAAACAAAAGAAGGTCTGGGGTGAAGGAACCATTGTTATTCCTGCTCCGATAGAAGTTAATAAAGAAATGCAGAAAGTACCCAAAGGTAAACTCACCACAATAAACACTATCCGTGAAGTCCTGGCAAAAAAACACCGGGCAACAATTTCCTGTCCTATAGTAACAGGAATATCTGCTAATATATCGGCTTATGCAGCTGAAGAAGAGCGAAAAGATGGAAAAAAGCGTATTACACCGTGGTGGCGGACTCTGAAGAGTAACGGTGAGTTAAACGAAAAGTTTCCCGGCGGCATTAATAACCAGATGAGGCTTCTGAAAGCGGAAGGACATGGTTTTATACTGAAAGGAAAAAGAACGCTTGTGCAGGATTGGGAGAAATACCTGGCATAAACTAATAATTCACAAAATTATAGGTTTACCGGGCAATTTATTTCTCTCACTGAACCTTTGTTGCTTTAATATTCTTTAACCTGATAAAATAAACCGTGCCTCCGCTTTGGTATGTATTTAATTTAGCCCTGAAGCTCAAATAAAACGGCTGAGCCGGTATATCCAGCATATAACTTAACGAACTATCAACTGGTGAGTAAAGAAACTGCTCCCGGGACCGTTCCGGGCTAGCGTTCGTTGAATCCTGAAAACGTGCAATACTGTTTATGCTGTCTGCATTTGTTTGAAGAAGATATTCAACTTTAACCCTGTTAGCTGAAACGGTTTGTCCGAATATAACTTGCTGGAAAGAATATGAATTTGGTGCAGATAGTATTACGTTTAAAGACTCCAGTGAATAAAGAACGCTGCCAGGCGGCAATACAGACGAAGTTGAACTGTCATCGCTGCATGAAGCAACAAGAATTAAAGCAACTGTGAATGTAGCAATCTGGCATGTAATCTTCATCTTGATAAAAATATTTTTAATTCTTTAGAATTTAAAATTAACCGGGAAGCATATAATAAGCTATAATATGAAAACGGGAAACATTGTTTAAACTGTGAAAATCTTCCTTACACACGCATATTATTTAAACGCCGACAAAACGGAACTTAAGATAATGAAGCCCTACGTTCCGCTTGGGATACTGTACGTTTCTTCGTACCTTAAGCAGGCGGGGTTCGATGTGGTGGTTTATGACAGCACATTTAAAACGTTCAGAGAACAAAAGGAAGCTATGCTAAAACATGAGCCCGCTGTCATAGGAATCTATTGCAACCTTATGACAAAACTTAACGTTCTGCCTTTAATTAAGTTCATTAAATCGCAACCCCAATTATCACAAATTAAAATTATTCTCGGCGGACCCGAGCCGCCTTTCTATGCAAAGGAATTCCTGAATTACGGTGCTGATATAATTGTTGACGGTGAAGGTGAGGTAACAATGAAAGAACTTTGCGGAGAACTTTCTTTAACGGATCCCAATTTAAAAAAAATTAACGGAATAATTTTCAAAGATGAAAACGGAACATTGGTCCAAACACCTGCAAGAAGCCAGATAAAAAACATCGATGAGCTTCCCCTGCCCGACAGGGAAAGCATTAATCTGCAGTTATATCTTAATGCATGGAAAAACGCTCACAATTACAGTTCGGTTTCTGTTAACACAATGCGCGGATGTCCCTATACATGCCGCTGGTGCTCACACAGTGTATATGGAACCACATACCGCCGGCGCAGTCCCGAAAAAACCGCAGATGAAATTGAGTTAATAATTGAAAAATACAATCCCGATATGCTGTGGTTTGTTGATGATGTATTTACAATATCGCATAAATGGCTGTTTGAGCTCGAAAATATTTTCAATTGGCGGAACATTAAAATCCGGTTTGAATGTATAACCCGAAGCGACCGTATGAATACAGAGGTTGTAAAGACACTTAAGTCGTTGGGTTGTTACAGGGTGTGGATAGGGGCAGAAAGCGGCTCCCAAAAGGTTATTGACCTCATGGACAGAAGAGTGGACGTCCGGCAGGTTCGTGAAATGATACAACTTTGTAAAAAACATGGCATTGAAACCGGAACTTTCATCATGCTCGGCTATCCCGGAGAAACAAAAGAAGATATTGATGAAACAATCCGTCATCTTAAAGAGGCTGCCCCTGACATTTTCCTCACAACTATTGCATATCCTATAAAAGGTACGCCTTTCTATCAGGAGGTTGAAAGCAATCTGATAAGCAGGCTCTCGTGGGAAAAAAGAACTGACCGCGATTTTGAATTTTCGGGCAGATACTCAAAGAATTTTTACAGGTATGCTAACCGTTATCTTGTTAACGAGGTAAAATTCCATAAAATGAAATCGGAGGGTAAAAGCTTTTTTTCAAGAATGCCCCTCTTCATAAAGGCTGCATTATCACGTGCAGCGTTTAAAATTTTAAATTAGAATATTGGCAGATAACCGGACAAAAGAAGCATTCAATAAATCGGCCCAGGCTTATGATGAACATGATAATGCTAATCCTGTTCTGCAATGGATGAGGGGGCTTGTTCACGGAATTTATCTAAAGTATTTCGGTGCCGGTGACCTGCTTCTTGAACTGAATGCAGGAACAGGCGATGACGCCGTTTTTCTTGCTTCAAAAGGTATCAGTGTTTTTCTGACTGATATCTCGGACAGAATGCTGGAAATTGCAGAGAAAAAAATTACTGCCTTTAAACTAAATACATTATTAAAGACCGGCGCGTTTTCGTTTTCGGAAATTTCCGGTGTCCCTGAAAGCAGCTTTGATGGCATTATATCCAACTTCGGCGGGCTGAACTGCATTAATAACTTCCATAAGCTATCGGCTGATTTATCCGATAAACTGAAACCAGAAAAGCTTTTTATTGCAGTCGTAATGAATAAATTTTGCCCCTGGGAAATTTTTTATTACCTGTTAAAGTTTGACCGTAAAAATGCTTTACGGCGGTTCAGGAAAGAGGGAATCTATGCCAATATTAACAGCGAAAAAGTTTTAACTTTTTATTTCTCGCCATCAGGGTTCAAAAAACAATTTCAAGATTATTTCGAGGTTGTGAGGGTTTACTCGCTTGGTTTGTTTACGCCTCCGCCTTATCTTGCGGGCCTTTACAGGTACCTGAAACCAATAGTGAAATTATTTATGCTCACAGATAAAATACTTATGGGCTGTTTTCCCTTCAACAGGCTTGGCGACCACTTTGTTATAGTGTTCAAAAAGAAGAATCAGTAATGAAGCCGCATTCACGCATATATTATTTTGTTATGCTATATATGCTTTCATTCACATATAATATACTGCATAATGTTTATTTCGGTTTCGACGGGTTTTACGGACAGGATTCATATGCTTATTATGAATACACAAAATCGTTTATATCTGCATTTATGGGCATTGGTTCTTATCCCGATACCTATTGGCCAGTTGGTTACTTTTTAACCGGTTCATTACTAACTTTTATTGCACCTCTGAGTCTTAAAAACATCCTTCTGCTCATAAGCCTGAATTCCAGTGCATCAATTCCGGGGCTCACTTACCTAATAAGCCTTGAGGTTCTTTATTTACTGAAAGAAAAATTTAATGAAATTCAGGCAAATAATATAGCTTTTTTTTCCGGCTTAATTGTTTGTTTTTCCGGCATTAACATGAAGTCCGGTGTTGTGGTTATGAGTGATGCTTTGGGTTTGTTGTTTATTTGCTTATCGGTGCTGTTTATGCTCAAATTTATTAACTCTTACAAGCCTGTATTTTTATTTATTTCATTTGTTTGCTTCTCTTATTCGGTAATGATAAGGTATGCTGCTGTATTAATGCTGCCTATGATACTTTTTTTGCTCGTAATTGCTTTCAGCAGAGCAGGCAATAAAAAACGATTAGTATATCTTACTTTATTTTCGCTTATTGCCGGTGCACTTGTTTTTACTCCTCAGCTCATAACAATACTCGGCAAAGGTATTTCATACCTGAATTATGATATCAGCGCAGGAACATGGGCTGGAAGCTGGAGCATATTTAACTTCTTTAAAAGCAGCTTTGTTACGGCAGATGGTTCAATGCATTACCGTCTGCCGAATGCCTTGTTCTGTCTAACCCCCGTTTTTCACCCTTTATACATGTCTTTGTCGGGAATATTTATCGTTGCTGCTTCGGTTATGTTAATAAAAAAACGGGATGTGAGAATAATTATGTTTATCTGTGTCTGGATTTTACCTGCCTGGGTGTATCTGTCAGGAGTACCTTTTCAGTCCTTAAGATATACATATATATTCCTGCCGGTACTTTCGTTTATTGCTTCTTACGGGCTTGTTAATTTAAGAATATCGAAACTTTTTAAAAACATATTGCTGGGGCTTCTCTTGTGTTTGATGGTGGTTTATAACACTAATCATATTATCCGCTTCAATGAGCAAAAATATAAAGACCTCCAGGTGGTTGAATGGATAAATTCAAATATTTCTACTGTATCAATAACTCCCCAGTTAATTTATACATTCGAGATAACAGGAGCTGTGAACTACTATACAAAAATACATGCTGCAGAATTTTTCAATGCCGGTATTAATGAAATAAAATCATCAATCGATACATGCAATTGCAGTGTATATTTTATTCTTCCGGCTGAAAAACTCAGCACACAGTGGAAAGGACTTCCTGTTGAAGAAAAGTTTAACTCACTGGTAACGGCGTATAAGCCCGAAGTAATTACCCGGATATCATATTATACAATCTATAAGATTAACAAAATTAAATGATACGCATTGCTTGGATAACAACAGGATTTTCGGCAAATGAGACCGATTACAGCGGAAACGCCGCGATGCACAACCTTGCCCGGGAACTTTCGCACAACAGCGAAATTGAGCTTACGGTTTTCTCTCTTTATCACCCGGCAAATAAACCTGACTATACTTTTCACGGTGCCCATGTAAAATCATTCGGCAGCGGACGGGTTTTATCCTATACTGAAAAACTGAGAATATGGAAAAAATGCAAAAATTCTTTTATTGCTGAACACAAACAGAAGCCTTTCAGTATCATACACTCTATGTGGGCAGGTGAATCGGGGTATGTTGCCTCATCTCTTTCTAAAACATTGAAAATACCGCTGATTATAAACATCTGCGGAGGCGAGCTTGCCGACCTGCCTAAAATTAATTACGGAAGCAGAACCCGTTTCTGGCAAAAATATTTTGTTAATAAAAGTTTTAACAGGGCTGATAAAATAATAAGCGGCAGTGAGTTTATTACAAATAAAATTGCTCTGTACTATAATAAAAACATACAAAGAAAAGTTGTTAATATTCCGTTTGGCGTCGATGACACTCTTTTTAAGCCCGGAAATTCAAACAGAGGTTTCACTTGTTTAATCTGCATTGCACATGCTGTTCCCGTAAAATCACATGATACTTTATTCAATGCACTTGCAATTGTGAAGGAATCCTTCCCCGAAATCCGGCTTTTTTGTTACGGCAGAGACGATAGGAACGTTTTGACCGGATTAATACAAAAATACGGGCTGGAAGAATCTGTAGTATTGTGCGGATTTATTGATTATGAAAAAATCCCCGATGCTTTGTCCGGCTCAGGTGTTTTTGTAGTTAGTTCCCTTTATGAATCACAGAACATGTCGATGCTTGAAGCTGCCTTTTGCGGCTTACCCGTTGTATCGGCAAATGCCGGGGCTGCCCGCGAGATCACCGGACACCTTACTGAGCCCGGCATTGCAAAAGAGCTTGCTGAAAAAATAATTTATGTAATTAACAATTATGAAATTGAAAGGCAAAAATCCCTTGCTGTCAGAAACAGCTTAGTAAAAAAATTCGGGCTGAAATATTCAGCTAAACGATTTATAGAATTATATAATTCCCTCGTTTGACAAGCATTCATATCAAAAAAATAATTAAAGATACCGGATGGGTTATGGTGCTTAACGTATTTAATTACTCAAGCGCATTTCTTATTGCGGTATTAATTACAAGATTTCTTGGGATTACTCAGCTTGGCGTTTACTCGTTTGCCGTTGCTTCGTCTATGCTTTTGTATGTAATAAGCGACTTCGGGCTGACAACTTTGCTGGTCAGAAAAATCGGTGAAAACAAATCGCTTGCCCATGGATGGATTGTAAACGCAAACAAGGCAAAGCTGTTTCTTGGCACAACTGTTCTTTTAATTTTATTTGCTGCCGGACTGTTTTTTAACATAAAACAATTTAATATGCCGTTTAAGTTAGCTGCTTTAGCTGTTTTGCCCCGCTTGGTTCAAACAAGCTACGAATCTTCCATCCGTGTATTTGGATACCAGAAATACCCGACTATTATACGAAGTATTAATTCACTGGTTCAGGTCTTTAGTGCTTTATTCCTGCTAATGTACGGTTTTGGTTTAATTCACATTTTTTTAATAATACTGCTTCTGGAAATAACAACAGCGTTTGTATTCAGGCAAAAAAATAACTTCTTGATAGAAAGTGCGGCCACTGTGCAGCCTGTTTTATCTGTTTCGATTTTCGCACTGTTTAAAGAAGCGTCTGTTCTGTTTCTTAACAATTCGCTGGCTTTTTCTATACCGCGTATTCACATAATACTTCTTGAATACATTACCGGAACTGCCTCGGTCGGGATTTATTCGTCTGCATCACGGTTTGTAAGCGGAGTGGGACTGCTTTCCGGTTCTCTTCACAATGCTTTGTATCCGTTTCTTTCAAGCTTTCAGCAAAAGGAAGAAGAAGCCCGAAATATCGCACGTAAACTTTTAATTTACAGCTTGCTTGCAGGAGCGTTAATCTCGGTGTTGCCGTTTTTCCTCTCGGGAATATTAATCGATATTACTTTTAAAATAGAGGAAGCAAAAGCGGTTTTGAAAATACTGTCATTCTCGGTAATCCCGGTTTTAGTCTATACTGTATTGCAGTCATACCTGATAACGTTTAACAGGGAAAAAATAATTCTGGGTACAATGCTTCCGGTTTGGATTTTTAATCTTGTGTTTTGTTTATTAATGTTAAATTTCTACGGATATATTGGCTGTGCAGTTACAGCGCTGGCGGTTGAATGGGTAGTAATGCTGGTGTTACTTGTTTATTTTATTTACATAATAAAAACCTGTTAGGATTAACCTCTCGTTACTTAATGAAAATTTATTCTTTAAGAATGCTATGTAAAAGCAATACCTACCTCTTAACCTGAATATTTCATAATTTTGCATACCATTATTCAAAAAGGAAGGATTTATGCCTGAAAATAACAAAAACCGAACAAAATTCAGCATCTGGGTTCAGACAGTGAGGGCGTTCTCGTTCCCTGCCTCGCTGATTCCCAGCCTGCTTGGCGTAATGTTTGCAATTCTTTATTTACCCCAACAGTCAACGTGGTGGCTGATACCGTTCATCATGATATCGCTTGTTTGCCTTCACGCAGCTTCAAACGTTGTAAGCGATTACGACGACTTCAACCGCGGCGTAGATTACAAAGGTTCTCTCGGCGGCTCCGGTGTTCTGGTTGAAGGTCTGCTCACACCCAAACAGGCATACCGCGGTGCTATGGTCTTATACGGCGTTGCAATTCTGTTCGGTATCCCGATAATAATAGAAAAAGGATTTATAATTCTTGCCTTCGGTTTAATCGGGATGCTGAGCGGTTATTTCTATACTGCAAAACCTGTTGGCTTTAAATATATAGCTCTGGGTGATTTTATTTTCTTTTTTCTTTACGGTCCTGCAATTACACTTGGCACGTACTATGCATTAACGGGCAGCTATCATTTTACTGTATTTTTGGCTTCCATACCGCTCGGACTTCTTGTATCGGGTATTTTGCATGCAAATAATCTGCGTGATATTATTCACGACCGGAAGGCAAACATAAAAACTTTCGCAACGGTTATGGGCGAAGGATTTGCAAAGGGTGAATATATATTCCTGATAACAGGCGCTTATGCAGTTATAATAATTCTTGTTGTATTTGGCGTGCTTTCACCGTGGTCGCTCCTGGTATTTCTGAGCCTGCCTCCTGCTATAAAAAACATGTCATCTATTAAAGGTATTAAAATTGAAGATACCGGTAAAATTGCCATGCTTGATGTTCAGACCGCACAGCTTACGCTTTTGTTCGGTGTGCTACTGAGCATTTCGGTATTATTAACAAAATTAATTTAATATCTTGTTCTGTAGAGGCTGTTTTAGAAGTGTTTTTGTATCCGCAACTTTTACGGTTGCGTGCAATTTTCTTGCTTAACTATGAAAGCTGCCGTCACAGTTTTCTTGTAAGAAAATTGCCTTTTGAGACAGCCTCTGCAATGTTTTATATCAAACCCTTCTTTCTCAAAATATAATCTATTACCTCCCTTACCGCACCTTTGCCGCCTGCTGTTTCGGTAACGTAATGAACAGATTCCTTTACTTCCTTAATTGCATTTGACGGTGCGCACGAGAATGCAACCTTGTTCAGCAGCGGTATATCGAACACATCATCTCCTATAAAGCAAAAGTTATCGTCTTTCAGATTATATTTTGCCTTAATTTCCACAAACGCTGCCACTTTATCTCCCTGGCTTTCGTAAAATTCTTCTATTTTAAGGCGTTCGACCCTGTATTTGTTTGCAATTGCCGTTTTGCCCGAAATAACCCCGAACAGCAAACCTTTCTGCCTGCCGCGTTCGATGCCGTAACCGTCGTGGGCATGAAAAACTTTAACTATACCGCCATCGGGTAAGTATATAAGCGAGCCATCACTGAGTACTCCATCCATGTCCATAAGAACGAACGTGATTTTGCTGAAATCTACTATATTTATGTCTTTCATCTTTTTGCGTTAAATTAAATCATAAAATAAAAATCGTATCTGAAAGAAATAAGAGACGAATATATCACGCCCGAAAACTCCGCTTTTGTGAATGTTCCCGACTGTTCACTACACGCTAATGCTCCGGGTTCCCAAATTCAGTCCCCCTCTCTCGTTCCCGGAATCTCCCCGCGAAAGCGGGGATTGGAAACGAATTCTTGGTGTGGATTGATAACTTCAAATCAAGCCTTTATTTTTGATTAAATAAATGGGGGCTGCATGAAAAAAATAATCTTTCTGATTTTAATACTTGGCTCTGCAGTATCTTTTGCCGACCAGCTTGCATACATCACAAAAGAACAGGCAGAAAAAACTATTGCATATTTTAATGATAAAAATATTAAGGAAGTAGTATTATGGTGCGCCTGCTGTGATAACAATCCGAAAATTTTGGTAAATGTAACCAATGTATACTACAAGTATACCGGTTATGAAAACTATTACCAGGTTTACATTGCTGGCACAACTCCTGAAGGCAATGTTATTAACGAGGGTGTTGACCTTGCGTACGTCCATATAAAAAAGAAAGACAAATGGTATTGCCTCGGTAAAAAACTCAAATTTGAGTGCGACCCTTGCACAAAATCTTTTAAACTGTAATTCAAGTCTGCCTGTACACCGACTTTGACAACCCGTACGTCTGCTTAAAGCGGCCGTGCGGATAAAAAAATATAATACTACGAACATGAAAACACTAAAATACTTTCTGGAATTTCTCCTTATCTTTGCAGTTGCCTTTGTAACCTGCGCCGTTGTGACGTACTTATATAACATTATATTCCACGCGCAAGCAAACGTAAATTGGGATACTGCGGTCCAGCTTGGTATTATACTTGGTATTGTAATACCGTGGGTAAAGCGGATTGAAAACAGAGTTTCGGGAAAGTAATAACTAAATTTCTGTTTAAGTTTTTCCTACAACGCTAATTATATTCCTTTGTTGCTGCATGCTGTTATGCTGCTTCTCTCATTTATTTAATTCAAATTAATTAACCTTTAAAAAACAAAATGAAAGCAATAAGATACATTTCTGCAGATACAACATTACTGTATAAAACAAAAACGGAAAATACAAGTTACATTGAATTGTTGTGGGGAGACCGTGTGGTTTTAGAAGAACCTCTCGGTACCAAGAAACGTGTTAAAGTTAAGACCCGAAGCTTAACCGGATATGTAAATTCCGAAGTTTTGAGAAAAGACCCTCTGCTGGAGATATACTTCATAGATGTAGGGCAGGGAGACGGCGTACTAATTGTTACCCCGGAAAGAAAACATATATTAATAGACGGAGGTTACATACGCAGCAAACAGCAGACAAAACGCAACGCTGCCGATTTTGTTGACTGGAAGTTTTTTAAAGATTACTGCACCGATACAATTACACTTGATGCTATGATTAATTCGCATAACGACGAAGACCATTATGGGGGCTTATGGGACCTGGTAAATGATGAAGAAAAAGCTGAACTTGATACTAAAAAACTGGATGTCAAAAACTTTTATTACGCAGGCATAAACTGGTTCGAAAAAAACGGTAAAAGAGGACTCGGTCCAAGCGAAAACGGGTATTGGACATTGATTCCCGGCTCTAAAACTGAAATAAAAAAATATCTTACGAATAATCCTTCCGGCTACGTTCTACAGGGGCAGTGGAAACAGTTCATTGAAGCCTTGCTGAATAAATCACCAAACTTTACCCGTTTAAGCCAAAATAACGGTTATTTGCCAGATTTTGGACCTGCTCAAAGCAAAGCAAGCATAAAAGTTCTAGCGCCTATCGAAGAAAAGTTAAACGGCTCGCCGGTTTTAAGGCGGTTCACGGGTCCTGACGCACAAAACACAAACGGTCACAGCGTATTGCTGAGAATCGATTACGGTAAGTCACGAATACTTTTAACGGGTGACCTGAACGCTCAAAGCCAAAAGCACATTTTAAATTACTATAAAAATTCAAACAGCTTGAATGAGCTTGAATGTGATGTAATAAAATCGTGCCACCACGGAAGCGATGATTGTTCGTACGAGTTTCTTTCAGCCGTCCGTGCAGCGGCAACAATAATATCATCCGGTGATAACGAAAATCACAACCATCCCCGTCCGAAAATTGTCTCAGCAAGCGCCCTTACAGGATACAAACAAATCTCTAACGACCGGGTTGTTACTCCGCTTGTATATTCTACTGAAATAGCACGGAGTTACAAATTATCGGAACCACATAATCTAACTCTTACGGTTAAAGACAAAAAAACCGATTATACCAAAAAAACCAATGCAGTTATTTCGCTTGGCCCGGCTAACAACAAAAAAACTAGGAATCTCTGGAAGAGCCTATGCGTATACGGTATAATATACGGGCTGGTGAATGTAAGAACCGACGGGAATAAAATACTTTGTGCAACACTGAACGAGAACAAATCAAAGTGGGAAATAGAAACTTTTAATTCAAGGTTTTAGTTTCTTGATGATTCAATAACTATTCAACTAATTTATGGAAAAGAAACACAACTACAACATCAATCTTGATGTGAAGTTCAAACACCAGGAACTTATTGATATTCCCGAAATAGTTAAAAACTGTAGCGAAAAATGGTTTAACCAGACACTAACACGGGTTAACAACAGTGTTGTTAGAATCGGTATTGTTGAGGGTGATTTTCACTGGCACAAGCATGAAAACGACGACGAGTTCTTTTACGTAATAGAAGGCAGTCTGCTGATTGAGCTTGAGGACAGAACTATTGAGCTGAATCCTAACCAGGGCGTTACAATTTCAAGGGGTGTGATGCACAGGCCACGTGCACCTGTAAAAACCGTTATGCTGATGGTGGAAACCGCTGCAATAAAACCAATGGGTGATTGAAATTTCAGGCTTCTGATGACGGACAGCTTTTACATACAACACACTCGGTGCACAACGGTTTTCTTCCTTTGCAAACCTTTCTTCCATGCTCTCCTATAACATGCGAGTAAAGTGTTTGCTTATCTCGCGGGATAATTTCTTTTAACTCCATTTCAATTTTATCCGGGTCGGTTTTTTCTGTCAGTCCAAGCTTTTGTGAAACACGTATCAGGTGCGTATCTGTGATAATTGCAGGAACACCAAAACAGTTGCCAAGTATTACGTTTGCCGTTTTCCTCCCAACACCGGGCAGTGATGTTAACTTGTCTATCGTTTTAGGGACTTCACCTCCGAACTTCTCAACAAGCGTTATGCAGCAGTTCTTTACTGATTTTGCCTTATTTCTATAAAAATTAATGCTTTTCAGCTCTTCCATCAGCTTTTCTTCCTGCACGTGAGCAAAATCAGCTGGTGATTTATACTTTTTATAAAGCTCTCCCATAACAAGGTTAACACGCTCATCGGTGCATTGTGCAGCAAGAATAGTGGAGATGAGAAGCTGGAACGGGTTATCACACTTTAAGTGGCAACGTGCATCTGGGTATTCGGCCTGCAGTTTACCAAGAATATTGGCTGCGCGTTTTTGTTTTTGGTGTATTGTTTCTCTCAATTATACTATTGTTAACACTGCAAGATATTCAGACCTCCTTGTATTTTCAATCCCCGTTTATTAATTCCTGATTTTTAGCAGTTTCGGAAAAATTTTTGTATTTTAATAATTTACAACGGTTTAGAATGGAACTCGTTTTTAAGTCAGCTTGTTTTTTACTAATTAGATAAGTGGCCGGTAAACGGAAGCAAGCAATAAAACAAAATTCAAAAACCGAGGTATTTAATTGACCCGGATTTTTTTCAATAACAACTATGCTATGCCTATTACCAAAGTGTTTGCTGAGCTCATTAGCGTTAATAATGCCTCCTACGCATCCACGTAAAACTATAATTGTCTGTATAGGCTTATATATTTTTTTTATATACTAAAACGAAATCACCCTGTCGGAATCCAGTACTATTTTAGTAAATTCCGACATCGTGCTTTTTAATGCGCCTTCGATAATAGTGTGCTCGTCCATTCCCCTTGCATCCATACAGGTTCCGCATAGCTTAACATCGCCGCCATTCCTTATTACATAACTGACCATTCGCTCAATATTGTAATATCCCTGCGGTGTTTTCTGGTTTTTAGCTGCACAGGCTACGGCGTCAGCCATGAGAAAAACCGCAACCTTTACTTCCTTATGCTCAGCCTGAAGGGTCATTGCATGCCTTAATGCATTGTATGCTTTCTCGTTCCCGTAGGGTGCGTCGTGTATAACTATTAATGTTTTCATTCTTACTATTATTTATGTTTTTTACATCCTTTTCAGCAGCTTCCCCTGCTTCTGAATTCTTTCTTTCAGCACCTGTCTCATCATATAAAAAGCCTCATATACCCTTGGTGAAGACAGCTTATAATACACATGGAGCCCTTTTTTCCTCTGGTCTAAAATTCCTTTTTGAACCATAATAGAAAGGTGCTGTGAGAGATTTGATTTTAAAACTTTTGTTTTTACAAGTATTTCACCAAATGCGGACTCCCGGTCTTTCAGCACGTCTATTATTTCGATTCTCACTGAATGTGCAAGTGCCTTGCAAACATCGGCGTGTAGCGTGTATAATGTTTTCTTTTCCATTTTAGTTTAGTGGTTTAATAGTTTACAAATATATGAACTAATGAATCGGGAGTCAACGGCTTTTAGCTCGTGGTGTGTTGTTCCGGTATTATCGGGGGGCTGTGTGGTGCTTTTGGCTTATTTCAATGCTTTGTCAGTAAAACTCTGCAATTACGGCTTGTTTTTCCTGCGTTTCGTCGGTTATTATAGCTTTAACAAATTTATTCTTTTTTACTTTATTAAGTTCCCTGCTGATGTTTTTTCCTTTAATTGTAAGCAGTTTTCCCTTTCCCTTCAAAAGATTCTTTGACCATTTAACCAAATCCTGAAGTTCTGCAACAGAACGCGCAACTATAATATCAAACTTATTTTTATAGTTTGTGTCTTCATAAAGCTTTTCTGCACGCGAGCAAACAACCGTAACGTTTTTCAGTTCCAGCTTATCAACAATACTCTGTAATGCTGTTGTTTTTTTTCTTACGCTGTCAGCCAAAATAAAGTTTATCCTTGGTCTATGGATTGCAAGCACAACACCGGGTATTCCGCCCCCTGTACCAAGGTCAAGAATGCTTAAGGCTTCGTTCTCGGGAATGTACTTTAGAAACAACCTGCTGTCATCGATCAAATCATATATATTTTCTTTTTTCCGTGAAACGAGGTTAACTTTCTTGTTCCACTCCATAAGTAATTGATTATATTTAACTTCTAAGTCTAAATACATAGCTTTTCCATTTCTAAGTCTCTCCGGTTTAAAAAAACTGACAGGTTTACACTTCTGCATTACCCTTTCATATACACAGCAAGTATTGAAATATCGGATGGCGATACTCCCGCTATACGCGATGCCTGTCCAAGCGAGAGCGGCTTAATTTTGCTCAGCTTTTCTCTTGCTTCTGAAGAAAGCGATTTTATCTTTTTATAATCGAAGTTTCCCGGTATTACTTCCGACTCAATTCCATTAAATTGTTCTGCCTGTTCAGACTGTCTCTTAATATATCCTTCATACTTAAGCTCAATTTCTATTTGTTCTATTACCTTCTTGTTTTCCCTGATCATGCTTATAAGCTTGTTGTTTTTGAAATAACCGATTTCAAGGAAACTATCAAGTTTTATTTCATTTCTTTTAACAATTTGTGCAGCGTTTTCGGAATGCTGAATGGATGAAGAATTGTTCCGAACTAAAAAATCATTAATTGCCTTTGGGGGAATGTATTCCTGCTTAAAAAAATTAAGCCCGTTTTGAATTAACCTTTCCTGAATTAATTGTTCCTTGTGAAACTCTTCCGGAATCAATCCAAATTTGTGTCCGTATTTTAACAGGCGTCTGTCTGCATTATCCTGCCGTAATATAAGTCTGTACTCGGCTGAAGAGGTAAACATTCGGTATGGCTCATCGGGACATTTGTTTATAAGATCGTCTATAAGAACCCCGATATAAGCTTCTGAACGCTTTAGTATAAATGGTTCCTCTCCTTTCAGCTTTAAAGCAGCGTTTATACCTGCCATAAGTCCCTGTGCTGCTGCTTCTTCATACCCCGACGTCCCGTTTATCTGCCCGGCAAAATAGAGCCCTTTTACAAATTTTGTTTCAAGTGTAAGTTTTATCTGATATGTTGGGAAGAAATCATATTCCACTGCGTAACCCGGGCGAAGCATGGTTGCCTTTTCAAGTCCTTTAACTCTCTGTAATGCTTTTTGCTGTATTTCTGCAGGCAGGCTTGAAGAAAAACCGTTCATATAAATAACATTTGTATCTAAGCCTTCCGGTTCAAGAAAAATCTGATGACGCAGTTTATCGGAAAATCTGTATATCTTATCTTCTATTGAGGGACAATACCTCGGACCAACTCCTTTTATTTTCCCCGTGAACATCGGCGAATACTTAAAACCCTTTTCCAGCTCTTTATGTACAGCCGGATTTGTATGTGTAATAAAACAGGAAATCTGATCTAATGCCGGGAACTTACCTTTCGTTTGCATTGAAAATGGCTCCGGATCCAGATCTCCGGGCTGTACTTCACATACACTGAAATCAATAGTGCTTTTCTCAAGGCGGGGCGGGGTTCCCGTTTTTAGCCTGCCTGTTGTAAAATTATGCTTTAATAGTGATTTAGATAGTCTTGTGGCTGATTGTTCTCCATATCTGCCTCCTTCGGTTTGATTTAAGCCGGTATGCATAACCGCGTTAAGGAACGTTCCGCTTGTTATAATCAATGCTTTACAATTTATTACCTTTCCGGACGACAAAACAATTCCTTTAATTTTATCTCCGTCAGCGTAAATCTCGTCAACCATTCCTTTAATTATAGTAATGTTTTCTCGCTGCTGCAGATATTTCTTTGCGGTTATTGAATAGAATTCTCTATCGTTTTGGCATCTTGGCGACCATATTGCCGGACCTTTCGATTTATTCAGCATCCTGAACTGAATTCCCGTGTCATCTGCTATTCTTCCCATTAATCCGCCAAGGGCATCTATTTCTTTAACAAGATGTCCCTTAGCAGTTCCTCCAATTGCCGGGTTGCAAGACATGCGTCCAATTGCATCTGGATCCATTGTGACTATTCCCACTATACACCCCATGCCAGATGCTGCCCAGGCTGCCTCAATTCCTGCATGGCCTGCTCCGACTACTAAAATGTCATATTTCTTTTCTTTTATTAACACTTTTTTAAATGTTTCACATGAAACTATTGGCCATCTTTAGTTATTAATTACTTCCCAATGCAGAATTTTGAAAAAATATTGTTTAAAATCTCTGTATTTGTTGTTTTTCCTATTATCTCTTCCAGAGCTTTTACTGCCTCTCTTGTTTCAAAAGATATTATCTCGTTTCCTGCCTCCTCGTTACACGCAGCCAATGCATTTTTGAGATTTTCCTCTGCTTTTGTTAGTAAATCCCGGTGTCTGATATTTGTAATAAAAACCTCGCTATGGATGGCTTTATTTGTAATTTGGTTTGATAATTTAATAATCTTTTTTTCTAATAAATCTATGTTTTTACCTGTTTTAGCAGAAATATATAAAAATTTTCCCGAAATTTGCGGTTCTGTGCTCAATAAATCTGTTTTGTTAAGAACAATGATATGGTTTTTTTTAATTGGTCTTTTTAGTTCTTCTGTATAATCGTCAATTTTGGTTGCGTCATATACATTTATTACAATATCTGCTTCCTTTATTTTACGGAATGACCTTTCAACGCCCATTTTCTCAACTTCATCTTTTGCCGTTCTGATACCCGCCGTGTCTGTTAAGTTATACTTAATATCTCCTAAAATCAGTGACTCCTCAAGGTAATCGCGTGTGGTACCCGGGATATCGGAAACAATTGCCCGGCTATCGTTAAGCATATAATTAAAAATACTCGACTTGCCTACGTTTGGTTCTCCGGTTATGGTAAGGTTCATGCCTTCTCTTAATACCCTTCCCCCTTCATATGATCCTGCAATTTCATTTATTGTTTTTATAACTTCTTCTATACTGCTTTTAATTTTATCTTTTGGGATTATTTCAAGTTCTTCCTCCGAAAAATCAAGCTCAAGCTCCATCAGCGAACAGACATCAATTAGTCTTTCCCTTAACTTGTTTATCTTGTCCGTAAGTCTTCCGGACAGCTGCATTGTTGCAGAGGATGCTGCTTGTTCTGTTTTTGCCCTGATCAGGTCGGCAACCGCTTCGGCTTGAATCAAATCCATTTTACCGTTCAGAAAAGCCCGCTTTGTAAACTCACCCGGTTCAGCATAAACACAGCCCTTTGTAAGAAGTAACTCTATAATTTTACGGCACATAGTACGTCCTCCATGTATAGACAGCTCCGCTACATCCTCACCTGTATATGAGTGGGGTGCTTTAAAAAGTGTAACTACAGTTTCGTCAAGTGCTTCACCCTCTTTAAAAATAAATCCGTGGTGAACTGTATACCCTTCTTGTTTGGCGAGGTCTTTTCTTTTAAGTTTATGCTGCGATGTTGAAAATAACATATCGGTTATCTCTATAGCTTTGGGTCCGCTTATTCTTATCACAGTGATACCCGACTCACCTACTAATGTTGCCGGTGCAACTATTGTGGTTATCTCTTTACCTGATAATGGTGACATAATAAATAACAAAAATAATGGTAAGTCATTTAAAAAATAATTAACCTTGAAAGGGAAATTTATAAATTCTAAATTGAGCTATTGAATTTGCTTCTTTAATACTTTATAATGTATTGCCGGGAAAGAACATACTCTTGTTAACAGTTTGTTAATAAACTTCCCCCTCCAAACAGAAGCACAAAATTAAGCGTAAGAATATTTTACGTTGTTCAAAAGTTATTAACAACAAATGTTAAAAACTCGGGGGATTTCTCGCAATAACCTGTTTTTGCTTGGGTTAGAGAGCGTTTTCACTGTTAATAATTTATAATTTCCCGAAATCCTGGGTATAGTTTCCGGTTACCGGGTTAAAGCGTTTTCTCATATCAAATTACTTTTAGAAAAACTTTTAAATATGCTAGACAACCATGCAAGAGAAACAACTACAGCTTTTCGATAGTCCTTTAAATCAACAAACCGCTAAAGATGCCGGGATTGTATGGAATAATTTCCTTGAAATAATCAGTCAAAGTATTTCGGGCATTAAATATAATACGTGGTTCAAACCTGTAAAAGCTATTTCTTTTTCTGGTAACATTCTTACAATTTCGGTACCCAGCAATGATTTCTACAAAATCTTAACAGCCCGTTTTTCCGAGCAGATTAATAAAGCACTGAAACATATTTCTGAAGAACCCGTTGTATTAAACCCGGTAATTAGCAATGTAATTCCGGATTCAGTACCGCATGAACACGTTTCTGCTGAGAAGCTTGCTGATAATCTCCCTGTTGTAAAAACTACCTTCTCTCTGCCAGAGCAGGTTATTAAAGAACAATCCCCTTCTTGGGCAACCAACCTCAATCAGGATTTAACCTTCGTAAGTTTTGTCCGCAGCCAAAACAACGAGTTTGCTGTTGCTGCAGCTCTATCGGTTGCCTCAAGACCGGGGCACCGTTATAACCCTCTTTTAATTTACGGCGGCGTGGGACTTGGCAAAACACATCTAATGCAGGCGGTTGGAAATGAGCTTGTTAAAAACCGGCCTTCAGCGCGTCTCTGCTATATTACAGGTCCTGATTTTACAACATCTTTTGTACAGAGCATACGCCTTAACAATACACATTTATTCGAAAAATTTTACCGCTCGCTTGATATCCTTATTGTTGATGACATACAGTTCCTTGAAGGAAAAGAAAGCACGCAGAATTCGTTCTTCCAGATTTTCAATTCGCTTTACCAGCTTAAAAAGCAGATTGTTCTTTCCTGTGATAAGCCTCCGCACCAGTTAACCGGTCTTGAAGAACGTCTTATTACCCGCTTTCAGTGGGGGCTTACGGTTGATATCCAGCCGCCAGATCTTGAAACAAGAATCGCAATACTTAATAAAAAATGTGAGTTTGAACAGGTGGAAATACCCTATGAAATACTCGAGTTTGTAGCTGTAAATATAAAAGACAACATACGTTCACTTGAAGGCTGTCTTAAAAGCATGATTTTTGAATCTCAAATAAGCGGTTGCGAAATAAATATGGAAATAGCCAAAAGAAGCATATCTAAATACGGCGCTCTCAAATCCAGAAAACTTAATGTCGACATAGGCACCATTATTTCATCCGTATCTCGTTTCTTTGGAATAGAGGAATCCCTTTTACGTCTTAAAACAAAACGGCAGGAAATAGTAACTGCCCGTCATGTAGCAATGTTTCTTTCAAAAGAACTTACTGGCTGCTCATTACAGACTATAGGATCTCATTTCGGAGGCCGTAACCACGCTACCGTAATACATGCTTGTAAATGTGTTGAGGATTTAATAAACTCAGATCCTGTTTTTACCGGTAAAATTGATTCATTAAAAGAAGAGATTTTAACAAGCTAACAACAAAGTTTGTTTATAACAAACTTTTTATTAACAGAACCTCTCATATTATTTTTTATCACACCTTTATTTTCTATTTTTGCTTAAATAACCTAAAATAACTAACAATTCTATAAACATTATTTTTATTAAACTTCTAATAATTAAAACATTTTGCGTGTTTATTACATAATTTAACATTACTACTACTTATACTATAATAACTTTATATATTAATAATATTGTTAGAGAAATTAACAATAAAAAATTATCTTCTTCTTAAGAACATAGAGATTGATTTTTCTGCAGGCTTTAATATTATTATTGGAGAAACAGGAGCCGGTAAATCTATTTTAATAAATGCATTGTCATTACTCCTTGGTGAAAGAGCTGACTATTCGGTAATAGAGAAAAACAGAGAAAAAATGGTAATAGAAGGATTATTTGTTCCTGGCAACAATAAAAGGATAGAAAAATATCTCGATAAAACAGGAGCAGAAAAATTGGAATATGGACTTATATTAAGAAGAGAACTTTATAGCAAGGCATACAGCAGGTGTTTTATAAATGATACTCCGATTAATATAAATGACCTTAAAGAAATAGGAAATCTGATAGTAGATATACACTCACAGAATGAACACCAATCGTTATTAAAAAAAGAAACTCATATAGAGTTTTTAGACAGTTATGTTGAAAGTAAGAAAGGAAAAAATTTTATTGATTTGAAGGTGAATTATAAAAGTGTATTTGGGGATTTAATTAATAAAATTGAAGAGTATAATAATCTTGTAAAGAGAAAAAATGAGATAGAAAACAAAAGAAGTTTTCTGGAGTTTCAGCTTAAAGAAATTGAGGATGTAAACCCCCAGCCAGGCGAGGAAGAAAAAATTGAGGAAGAACTTAACGTAGTCGAAAATCATGAAACCATACAACAGGCACTATCGGGTGCTTATACAGAACTGTATGAGAGAGAAGGTTCCGTTATAGAAAAAATAAAGGAAGTGCAAAATATTCTGGCAAAAATTAGTTCGATAGACAAAGCAGCAGCAGAATCTGTTAAAGAAGCAGACAGGGCAGGGGAAATATTGAAAGAGGTAAGCAAGCAGATTAAAGAACACTTGGATAAAATTAGCTTTGAACCGGAGAAAGTAGAGGAAATGAGAGAAAGACTTTATAAACTTCAATTTTTAAAGAAAAAGTACGGAACAAACATACAGGGAATTATTGAAATTGCCCATCAGGCAGAAAAAGACCTTTCACTTCTTGATAACTTTGACAGCAAAATAAAGGAGGCGGAAGAAAACGTAAAAACACAAAAAGAAAAGGCATATAACATTGCTTTGAAAATCTCAGGGGAAAGAAAACAGAAAGCCAAACAGCTTGAGAAAGATGTTGAAGAGTACTTCAGGGAGCTGGGGCTTGAAGATGCAAAATTTAAGACAGAGATAAAAGAAACAGCTACGGCAGAAGCAGAAGACAACCTAATGTTCAGGAAGAAAACAGGCAGAGTTAAGCTGACACCCGGCGGCATAGATGATGTTGAGTTCCATGTTCAAATAAACAAAGGCGATGATTTTACACCGCTCAGGAAAACAGCATCGGGAGGTGAGGTTTCAAGGATAATGCTGGCAATTAAAACAGTGTTGGCAGAAGCCGATAAAATAAACACGTTAATTTTTGATGAAATTGATACCGGAATAAGCGGAAGAATAGCCCAGAAAGCAGGAAGAGTTATAAAAAAGCTTTCAAAATCACATCAAATTATAGCGGTTACACACCTTGCACAAATAGCAGCGCAGGCAGATGAACACTTTATAGTAGAAAAAGAAACAGACAAGGACACTACATTTACAAAAATCCGTAAATTAACCAAACAAGAAAAGGTTGCTGAGATTGCGAGGCTAATAAGCGGGGAAAAGATCACGGATGCCTCAATTAAAAGTGCGAAGCAGTTGATAGAAGCGGATAACAGTATATAAGTAACGGTGAAAGAAACAAAGAGGAATTTGGTAACCGAACATATAGAAAATAAAAGAATTCACCTGAAAGGGATTTTTATTTCATTCCTAAAACTGGGTATGGTAGCATTTGGGGGTCCCGCTATGGTTGCAAATATCAGGGAAATGGTTGTTGTTAAAAGAAACTGGATTGACAGTAAGACTTTTAATGCAGGCATAGCCCTTTGTCAAACTATACCGGGGGCAACAGCCATGCAGACAGCAGCATTTTCAGGGTTCAAGTTGCGGGGAGTACCGGGCGCTCTGGCAAGTTTTACCGCCTTTGGGCTGCCGGCTTTTATTTTTATGCTTATTCTTTCAATTATTTATTCAAAAACCTCCAGCCTGCCGCAGGTGATATCAATTTTCTCAGGCTTACGCGCCGCTATAATTGCAATAATTGCCCATTCAGCGTTTACGTTTGCCCGAACTTCTTTAAACAACTATAAAGACGTTTTGTTTGCTGTTGCAATTGTAGGGTTGTATTTATTGGGCATAAACCCTTTTATTGTCATAGTAATTGCATCGCTTGCGGGAATGTTAATTTTACGAACAAAAATAATGAGTGGGGACGTTGTTCAAGCAGAAAGCAAACTGTCGGCAAGATATTTTCTGGTGATAATTTTATTAACCGCTGCAGGATTATTATACCTTTATTTTTCTAACACGGGTTTATTCAATATTGCTGTTATAATGCTAAAAGTTGATTTATTTGCTTTTGGAGGAGGTTTTAACTCGCTTCCTCTGTTATATCACGAAATTGTTGAAGCCCGCGGTTTACTGGATAACACAACATTTATGAACGGAATAGCGTTAGGACAAATTACACCGGGCCCGATTGTTATAACCTCAACCTTTGTGGGGTATTTAACACACGGTGTAATTGGAGCAGTTGTTGCAACGACAAGTATTTTTTTACCCTCTTTCTTAATGGTGATATTGTTCACAGGGTATTTTGAGAAACTTAACAGGAATGTTTATTTCAACCGAGCCGTGAGAGGCATTTTTATATCTTTTGTCGGGTTGCTTATATATATTACGATACAATTTTCTTCCCAAATGCATTGGAACGTATTTAGCATTTTGCTTGCCTTAGCAGCTTATGTTGCATTAATGTTTAAAATAAAAATTCAGTGGGTAGTGATAGCAGCGGTATTATGCTCATTGGTATTCTTATAATTCCTTAAAAGGAAAGAACACCCCATATTTCACTTTCACCTCAGTGCAGAAAAAATTATTTTCGCATTATGAAGATATATTTATACAATACATTAGGATACAGTAAACAGGAGTTTAAACCCATAAAAGATAATGAGGTTAGCATTTACGGCTGCGGGCCTACAGTCTATAATTACCAGCACATAGGCAATATGCGGACGTATATATTTGAGGACCTGCTTAAGCGGATGTTTCTTTACAATGGCTATAAGGTTAAGCACGTAGATAACATTACAGACGTTGGCCACTTAACAAGCAATGCCGATGAAGGCGAAGATAAAATGGAAGAAGGTGCAAAACGGGAAGGCAAGACCGTATGGGATATTGCAAAGTTCTATACCGAGGAGTTTATGCTTGACCTCAAACGCCTGAACATACTTGAGCCCGATGTGTGGTGCAAGGCGACAGAACATATTAAAGAACAAATTGAACTTGTGAAATGTCTTGAGGCGAAAGGTTTTACTTACATAATAGAAAATGACGGGGTTTATTTTGATACGTCAAAAGTTCCCAATTACGGCGAGCTGGCAAATTTAAAAGTCGAGGGTATTCAAGCCGGCAAACGGATCGAACTGCACGAAGAAAAGAGAAACAAAACCGATTTTGCATTATGGAAATTTTCCCCTAAGGATAAGCAGCGGCAGATGGAATGGGACTCACCCTGGGGCAGGGGGTTCCCGGGCTGGCATATTGAGTGCTCAGCGATGTCGATGAAGTATCTCGGCAGCCATTTCGATATACACTGCGGGGGAGTTGACCACATTTCAATCCACCACACAAATGAAATTACACAGTCGGAAGCATGTACGGGCGAGAAATTTGTTAATTACTGGCTTCACGGCGAGTTTTTAATTGACGAGACGGGCAAGATGTCGAAATCGAAAGGTGAATTTTTACGCATTCAGACGTTAATTGATAAGGGTTATGACCCGCTCGATTTCCGTTACCTGTGCCTTGGAACGTATTACCGCAAACACCTGCAGTTTTCGTTCGAAAACCTAGATGCTGCAAGAAACGGGTACCAGAGATTGAGAAAGAAGATTATTGAACTGAAGAAGTCAGAAGTTAGAGGTCAGAAGTCAGAAAAGGAAACATTTCAAGGATATAAAAATAGATTCAGCGAAACGATAAACGATGACCTTAATGTTCCCGGCGGGCTTGGAATATTATGGGAAGCATTAAGGGATGATTTACTGACAGATACGGAAAAGATTGCATTAGCTTATGATTTTGATAACGTGTTTGGTTTAAGATTAAAGGATGCAGAGGAAGCCAAACAGGAAATTCCGTTTGAAGTAATGGAGTTAGTAAAACAGCGTGCAGAGGCAAAGAAAAACAAAGACTGGAAGCTTGCCGATGAATTGCGAAACAAAGTTAAAGTGATGGGGTATGAGATTGTGGATAAGAAAGAAGGGGTAGAAGTAAAGAAAACACAGTAGGGAAAAGGTATGCTTTTTCCCTATAGAAAATTGTTTTTCACACTGCCCGCCCAACAGAGCACAACAGTACATCGCCACATCCTGCAGATTTTAATACTTTCATACATTCTACAATAGTTGCACCGGTTGTAATAACATCATCGACAAGAACAATATTTTTACCTGTAATTTTATCAGTGTATTTTTTGTTCAGCCTAAATGCTTGTTTAACGTTTTCACGCCGTTCATGTATATCGAGTTTCGTTTGTGTTTGCGTGAAGCGGGTTCGTATCAGGCATTTTTCAAGCACGTCAGCTCCAAGCGACTCAGCAACGCCTTTAGCAATATAATAGCTCTGATTATATCCCCGGTCACGCTTTTTGGATATGTGCAGGGGGACAGGTATAACATATTGATATTGTATAGACTTATTTTGTTTAATTTTATCACCAAGAAGCTTACCAAACAACACACCAACCGACTTAAACTTTTCATACTTTAATGCGTGAACTAGCTTCTGCAAAGTTTCCCCCTCTATAAAACGGTACAGACTTACTATTTTGTTTATATCTATTTTCGGAGCAGAGGATAATTTAAGTTCATGTTCAGGCACGCCTTCAAGAGATGACAAACAATTGGCGCAAACAGTTTTTTCGTTTTCATTCAGCAGGTTATTACAGGCAATACAGGCAGGAGGAAAAATAAAGTTTACAACCTCATTATAGATGTTTGTAATTTTAACATGCATTGTTGTTAGCAAAGCAATACATTTATGTCAAATTTCAAAATACCAATGTTAAAACAAACCAAAATAACAAATTCAGTCTACGACTCCTCAGAGTCGTAGACTTGTGTAGAGAACAAGCGTTACGGCAATCTTTTTTCCTGCTCTGCGAGCCAACGCTATCTGAATATTTATATTCCCCGTACCGCCACAATTACCCGGAACAGCACGAGCGAGAAGATTTATTTTCTCTTATAGGTAGTTGTTTCGTCGTACGGCATTTCCTGTCCGTTCATAGTCATTTTTCCTTTGGCTGACATTATCATTTCATTTCCCTTTACTTCGAATGTTCTTGTTTCGCTGAACATAGCATTGCCGTTTTTAATGATAAGCTTATTATCGCCCTCGAAGGTTCCGTCACCAGTTGAGATTGCAGAGGCGCCCCAGTTATCGAACCACCATACCTTTGCATTACCTTTTTCATCAACACCGAACACACCAAGTCCCGAGTAAGTCATTTTGGGATTATCTATTCCCGCAGCACTCAATTCCACGAAAATGAACTGGTGGCCCAACGCCCAGTAAATTTTAAGTTCTTCCTTTGATTTCATCATGCCCATCATGTTGCTTTCACCCTCCCAGCTGCCGGTCATAGCTTCATAAACCTTGTTATCAACAGCGTTAGGGGGTTTTATATCCTGAGGGAACAGGTTTAGGGAAATGAAAAATAAAGCAAAAAAGATTAATAAGTGTTTCATATATGTTTGTCCTTTAATAGTTTTATGTTATTGTTTATTTAAGGTTTATGGGTTTATTTTTCACCTGGATACCCATCATCTTCTCCGCTTGCACCAAGGCTTTTAACCCATCTGCAAAGCACCTCTTTATCCTGCGGGCTTAGCTTTGCATCACTGTGTATCAGCAGATAATTTTTAAGAGGCATTTCATCTTCGGAAACCAAATCGCAGATTTCGGTAAGTTTCTTTTCCTGTTTCGAAGCAGAGAGCTTGCCCCATTCGCTGAAGTTCATTTTTGAACGCCCCTTCTTAACGTCATCGGCAACAAGCCAGCTTATTGGAGCAACGTTTGTGTACCAGGGCCAGACCGTGTGGTTCGAATGGCAATCATAACAGGAACGTTTCAGGATTGATTGCACGTTTTCAGGCACGCTAAGCTTCTTAGTGATGTGGTTATCGGTTATATCCGGCGTGGTAAAGCGTTCAGGCCTGAAAAATTGTATAATGACAAGAGCAACAATTATGGCAATTAATATTATTTTTATTGTCTTCCTCATAGTTAGTATTGGTTTTAATTGGTATTAACAATTATTATTAAAATTCAAGTTCCCATAGCTTTTTACCTGTCTGAAAGTCGAACCCCATTACGCCCGTCTCTTCCTGTTTAAAAACAAACAGGTTTCCTGCAGCCATACCGCCGAACTTATCTTTCATGAAAAACAGAGTGCTGAAAGCGTCATCTTTATCTACGCGTGTTTTTTCGAAGAGCTCCGATTGAGGCACAACCCACCTTACACGCCCGCTCTTTTCAACACAACTCAGAAGGCGGTCTGAGTCTTTATCGGCAACCGATTGGTGAATTACCACACAGACATTCTCATCCTGATAGATTATCATACCTTCAATAAAAGTTTTATCCGGGGCAATTTTTTCGGCTGTGGCGCCAGTAAAAAACTTCAGCGTTGAGGGATTGTCAAGATAGTGTTCTACGCTGGAGCCTTTGCTAATTTTTGATTTTGCTCCCGTAACAAGGAAAAGCTTCATTCTTGAGCTTGATGAAGATTCTTTTCCAAGAACAAAAACTGTTATCACATGTTTATTTTCTTCCTCAAACGCCTTAATATATTCCGAATAGTTTTTATATACACTTTCTTCTGTTATGGAATATACTAGGTCGTTTTGTCCGTCGCGGGTCTTAATCCGCAGGTGGGGCTCGGGTTCATAAAAAACAGTTGCCTCAGTAATACCGGAGGAGAATTCGCTGTGATTGTTCATGAAACCTTTTAAGTCAAGTACAAGCTCCCCCGTTTCCGGGTCATATACGTTTAGGGTGAGCGGATTTTCGTTATACGGGCGGATAATTATCCAGACCTTGCCTGCGGAATAGAAAATATCAGGCTTGATAATTATATCTTCGAAGTCGGTTTTGAACTTTTTAATTATCTTTTGCGTAACGGGCTCGTAAATATATGTCCAAGTTTTGCAGAAGTAGCATTTTCTTCCGGTTGAGTAGTGCCCGGGCGATTTTGTGGTTTGTATAAAATTGAATGAACCATCAGTCAATATCCACAAGTTTGCCGCACCGTTTTTTGAAGGTACAAGAGTTACGTTAAGAAAATCACCTCTAAGCTTGTTTGGGGTAAGAGAAGGGTAGAGATAGAAGTAACCGACGGCTATCAGAAGTATCAACACCAGAATAGCTGCTATTATAGTAAAACACCCGCATCCAAACAGCTTTGAACGTCCGTAGACTTTTTTGCCTACCGAGGGCTGTTCTTCGTAAGCAGAAGGATAATTTAATTGAGGTTCCATTATTTAAATATAAGAATAAATTTTAAGATTATTGTAATTATATTAAGGGTCAGAGATTGAAATTTGAAAAAGCGATGTATTAAAGCTTATCATGTTTATATCGTACGTATTCGTGCACAACGTTTGCAACATAAAAACTTGTACGCATCGATAAACCCCATAAACTGACAGTTACCATAAAAAACGAGTAATTAATCAGAGTATCAAACATCAGCTGCGATATTGTTAGCAGGAGAAAGAAGACATATATGTCGGGCGTTTTAACTTTACGCAGCAGTTTAAATATGATAATGAAAAACTGAACCTGGAAAATGACTGCAATCAAAAATCCAACAAGCCCATATGCGGTTAATACAGAAGCCCATCTTACGTCCGAAAAACCCCATGCGTAAAACACTTCCAGCTCTGTCTCAGGTTTTATAACCCACATAGGATGCATTCCAATGCCAAATAATATATTACTATTGAGCCACAGGTCTATTAGCATGTTAATATTTGCCATCCGTGTTCCGTACGTGCCCTTTTCGTATTTTACGTCTTCCTGACCCTGTAAAATGCGGGCACCGATAGCTTCGGTAAGGTATTTCGATTGAGGAATATATGTGGTGAAAGCATATATTACTGCCATAAGCAACAACACAATAAGAACTGCCTGCCTCACAAATAGCTTGAACTCACGCTTTTTAAGGTTATACCACAGGAACATCAGTATTATTGCAAATATTAGCTGTACCCATGCAGAACGCCCGAAAGCAAGAATGTGTGGCAGCACAAACAGGATTACAAGCCCTAGCTGGTAGAGTCTAAACCTTTTTGTCATCCAGGTATAAATAAAACCAAGAAAAAAAATCTCCCCGAAAAAAGTTCCGCCGTAAACCCTGAAAACCTCTAATCCGCCGGGCAAAGACTGCTTTTCAATGCCTATTTCAGGTAAAAAGGCTATTCCGGTTAGCGAACTTAATATGTAAAGAATGTTTGAAACAATTGCCACCGGAAGAATTAGTTTTATGAGATAGGGGAACCCGCCTCGTTTCAAAAGAAGCATGTAGGGAAATACAAGGAAAGAAGACCAAACACCCTTTAAACGGAAGAAATACTCCACAGCATTCATGTTATACAAAATAGTACTGATAATGAACTGAAACAGCAGGTATACAAATAAAACCTTGATTATAATAAGAAGAGGAGATTTATAATATTCGGAAAACTCCTTAACGTTGTAAAGCGAATAAATAGTCAGTCCGTAAATTAGGAAATCGGAAACTCTAACATTCCTGTAAATAAAGTAAAGTTGTCTTGGGAGCAGTCCAAGAGTGCCGTTCTCGATAAAAAAAACAAGAAAGATAGCCCAGGCAAGCAGCTTTGTTTTTTGAGGAAGAAAGGTTGCACCCATCTGAGGCGGGAAGAGACTTCCGTGTGAAGGGGCGAGAACCCTATTGTTTGTCTTATTCCGCTGCTTAAATGTATTTGTAATTACTTTCAATGTTTTCAGGCACTCTGTAAATGATGGTTTTCCTGTTTAAGCTGTTTTTCCTGTTCATAAGCATATATCACTATTGGAACGTAAAAGCATATGGAGCCGAATAGTCCCCATAGATTAACAGTAAACAGCGCATACGAGAAATTAATAAAGCTATCAAAAATCATTTTTGCGAAAAGTAACGTAATAAACATTGTTATAATATCGGAACCCCTTCTTTTTTTCACAAGCTTAAATGAAAAAATCAGGAACAAAACCTGAAATATAGCAGCCAGGGTAAAACCAATTATACCGTATGCTGCCAAGACCGAAGGCCATACAACATCCGAGAAAGCATTATAGTAAACCTGCTCTTCAAAGCTTTCAGGTCTGTAAACCCACATAGGATGCATACCTATTCCGAACAATAAGTTAGAGTTCTTCCACAATTTTACAAGTGCGTCGTTCTGGAAAAGTACTCTTGCTCCATAAGTTCCCTCACTATATTTAACATCTTCCTGTCCTTGAAAGAGCCTTACTTTTATCGCATCTATGTAATAATCAGATTCGGGTATAAACTTAATGAATGCTATTATAAGGGTCAGAATAAGCAAGCCAAGAATAATAGCCTGGCGGAAAAGAACTTTAAAGTCTCTTTTACGAAGTGAATTTAAAAGAATCATCAGGATTATTGCAAAAGCAAAGAAAGCCCATGCAGACCTTCCAAATGCCAAAATATGAGGTATTATAAAAAGCACGGCTAAGGCAAGCTGGTAAAACCGGAACCTGTTTGTAATCCAATGGTAAACAAAAGCAAGGAAGAAAACATCTCCAAAGAAGGTCCCGCTGTAAACACGGTAAACTTCGAAGCCGCCAGGTAAACGCTGTTTAACAATTGAAACATCCGGCAAGAATGCAAATCCTGTGATAGCACTTAATATATACAGGATATTTGATATTATCGCAATTGGAAAAATCAGTTTAATAAAGAAACTGAGTCCGTTTCTTTTCAGTAAAAGCAGAAAGGGGAAAACCAAAAAAGATGACCATAAACCTTTCAGACGAAAGAAATATTCTATGACATTAAACTGGTACCTGATTGCACTTATGCCGAAAGATAAAGCGAGATAAAACAAAATTATTTTGACAATCAGCAAGGGCTTGCTCTTGAATAAATCTTTATATTCGCCTATACGAGCGAAAGAGTAAGCTATAAGAATATAAAGAATAAGATCTGAGATCCGGACGTTTCTGTACAGAAAATAATACTTTTCCGGAAAAAGGCCAAGCGTACCGTTTTCGATAAAATAGTACAGGAACAAAAACAAGGCAAGGACACGTGCCCTGAGCGAGGTATAGATTTCGCGGTTAATAGCCACTTCGCTGTAAGCAAACAGCGATTTATCTTTATATAACGGGGTGGTTTGTTTTTTAAACTTGAAATTATTTGTTAATACCTTCTGCAATTTATAGCACTGCTCACTTTTAGCTGCTTAGTTCTTTCAGCCAGCGGCTTATCTTGTTCGAGTATAACCTGACAAGCTTGTCTGCTTCGGTTTGTGATTTAGCCTCTGCATTTATATGGAAAATGTCTCTTTCACTGTCAGGGATGCACAGGACCCACCTGTTTTTTGCATAGAAAATTTTTATGCCGTCTATTAATTGCCTGTTCCTGCCTTCCGAGTCCTCCACAAGCTTTCTCATTATTCTTCCTTTAAATTCTTTTGTACAAAAAAGATTGTGTTTAGTCATATAAAGGCGGGGGCATTCCTTTTCTAGCTGACTTAACGATTTATCTAATAAGGCAAGCATTTCGAGAATTTTCATAACAGCATACATGCCATCGGTTGCGAAAAGGAACTCTGGGAATATAACACCGCCCTTGGTTCCGCCAACCATTCCTACACCGGGCTCACCGGCAGCATTCATCATGGCAAAGTGTGAGTCCTTAACCCTTAAAACTTTTGTTCCAAAGTTTTTTGCTATTATATCTATTTCGCTTGTTGCCTGGATCGGGACAGCGATTTTATCTGCACCGGGATAAAGGGTAAGGAAAAGTTTGGTAACCAGGGTGAGGAATCTGTCATTAGAAATGAGCTTCCCCGAATCATCAACCATGAATATTTTTTCTCCGCCGGCATCTATAAGGAAACCGGCATCATACTTCAGAGAGGTTACAACATAGGAGAGTTTTTTTAAAGCATTGGTAAACTCTTCGTGGGAACGTATTTGCTTTGAAGAATCCAGATGCGTATCAAGAGAGACAAGCTCAATATTAAATTCACCAAGTATGACAGGGAAAATCGAGGAAGTTATGCCATGCGAGTAATTTATTACTATCCTGAATCTTTTTCTGTTTATGGGTTCGGCATTTATGTGTGACATAAAGTGTTCTTTATATCTTTCAAGCGTCCTTTCGGAATAAGCCACAGAGCCTATTTCAAAGTAGGGTATCGGCTGGTGGTCTCCCGAGAAATATAGTCTCTCGATTGTCTTGGTTTTGGCACCAGAGAGGTCCTTTCCGGTGGAGTCGAAAAAAATTATATCGGCTTTCGATGCATCGAAAGGGGATTTTCTCACAAAAACGCCGCCCGATGCTTTCCCTGAACGAAGTTCTTGTCTTAAGATAGGTACGGGTGTTGTCTGGAGGTCAATGACATCAACGCCGCTTGACATTAAACCGCTAATCAATGCCCCCTTGATCATTCTTGAAATGTGGTCGGTATCACGCGATATATTTACTCGTGAGCCAATTCCCGTAAAAACCCCGAAAACCTCCCCAAGCCTGGCAGCAAACTCCGATGTTATTTCGATGTTAGCCAGACCGGTTATGCGTGAATCAGTGAACAGCGAATCTTTCCAGCGGTCTTCCCAAACCAGGCTCTTCATTACGACGGAACTTCCGTCAACGGTTTTTTCGGGCCAGATTTTTACACCACTGCGAATCACTGCATCGCTGCCGATTTTCACGTTGTCACCGATGAAAACGTTCTCGGATACTTTAACGCCGTTCTTTAGCTTCACATTGTTGCACAGTACACAGTCGGAAAGCTTTGAATTTCGGCCAATTTCAGTTCCGTTCCACACAACAGTGTTTTTCATTATTACACCGTTTAGAATCGTGCAGCCATCGCCTATTACACAATTAACCAGCTCTGCATTGCGTGCAATCTTTGCTGCTTTGCCAATTACATTGCTTTTCTTCAAGACCACAGGTTTTCCGGCTAGAAAAACCTTTCCTTTCAGGGCGTCCATGTTAGTGGAAATATAGTCTTCTAGGCTGCCGACATCTTTCCAGTAACCATTACATACATAACCGTAGAGGGGCAGTTTGTTTTTCAGCATATAGGGGAATAAGTCTTTTGAAAAATCCACATCCTGACCACCGGTGGCGTTTGCTTTGGGAATCAGCCCCAGCGTTTCTTTCTCAAGTATGTAAATCCCGGTATTAATTGTATCGCTGAACACCTCGCTCCAGGTAGGTTTTTCAAAAAATTTAGTTATTCGACCGTTTTTTTCGGTTAAAACAATTCCAAACTGAAGGGGATTGGTTGAACGTGTAAGAAGTATTGTGGCAGAAGCCCTGTTTTTCGCGTGAACAGCAGCGGCTTTTGACAGGTCAAAATCAGTTACAACATCTCCGCTTAAGATGAAGAAATTCTCCGAGAGAAGCTGATTAGCCTGTAGAACTGCGCCGGCAGTTCCATAATCAGCATCAGGCTGTATGTATTTGATTTTTACACCAAATCGCTTCCCGTCTTTAAAGAAGTTGCTGATAGCCCCTGCCTGGTAATAAAGAATAATAACAAGGTCTTTAATCCCGTGGCGTTTTAGAAGGTCTATGTTATGTTCTATTATAGGCTTGTTAAGCAGCGGAACCATAGGCTTAGGAATGTTGCATGTTAAGGGCCTGAGCCGGGTCCCGAAGCCACCTGCCATTATTACAGCTTGCAATAAAGTATGTTTATGTATTTTTAAACCGGATGGTTTTTAAAAACCTGCCAAGTTTAAAGTTTTTATTTTTCCTTTTTCTTATTGAAATCAAAATTAACGTCCGGAGTCTTTTCGCTGCCGGGAGTTGATTTGAAATATTGTTTTTCCTTAAAGCCGAATATCTTAGCCGTTATTAATGTCGGGAAGCTCCTGATTTTTGTGTTATACTCCTGAACCGCCTCGTTGAATTTTTTTCTTTCCACCGCAATACGGTTTTCGGTACCTTCAAGCTGCGTTTGCAGAGAGAGGAAGTTTTCGTTCGATTTGATTTGCGGATAATTTTCTGCTACCACAAGAAGACGTGAAAGAGCGCTGGATAACTGGTCTTGAGCTTTTTGGTACGCTTCAAATTTTTGCGGGTCGCTAAGGTCTTCTGCTGATATTTTCATCTGCCCGACCTTTGAGCGCATTTCGGTTACTTCGGTCAGTACGCTTTTCTCGAAGTCGGCAGCACCCTGTACTGTTTTTACGAGGTTAGGAATTAAGTCAGCACGTCGTTGATATTGATTTTCCACTTGTGACCATGCCTGGTTAACACCTTCATCAAGCGTGACGAGTGTGTTATACCCGCAGCCCGAAAAAGTAAATACAGAAAACAGTAATAACAAACAAAGTACAGCACTTTGCCTTGAAAGGGATTCAAATTTTTTATTTTTCATTACGTTATATACTTTTTTTAGCCCATAAACTTACAAAAGTAAGTAATCAAATACAATTTAAAAGCATACCATCAAATTCCAGCTAGCATTGCCTTAAGTGCCTGCCTGTATCAGGCATGTGAATTTTTTCACCTTACTTACTGCCCACCACGAAATCCTGATGGCTGCTGATAGGTACCGTCTTAAATGTCGGGATGCAGGAGAGCAAAACAGAAGGGATTAGTTTTTATTTCCGATTTTGTTCAAATTTTTGGAAAAATATAGGAAGAACAAACAAACTTAAAAAATGTATAAAAATAAACCACTAACAATTAAAGACTTTACGATAGTTTTAAATGCAAATAATAATGTTACCATATTTAACAGGAGTCAAAAATTTGTTTCATATTAAACAGGTAATTCTGAATTTGTACGTAAAAAGAAACTCTGTTTACTCTATTGTAAGTTTAAAAAGATATTTACATTTAGCATTTTTAATAGTAATCATTCCCTTGCTTTGATATGATTGTATACCTATATTTGTAAGGCAAAATGGTAATGTATATGTGATGACGCTCAAAAAGCGTCATTTTTTTTCTGTATTATTTGTTACTGAAAACCAATATAGTGTTTTAACAAGCAATTTAGATGTAATAGCGGACCAGTTTGTCAAACAGAAGCAAGCTTTAGGTCAGCTACTAAGAATATCTAGTATAAACCTGTTTAAAAGTAAAATAAACACAAGATGCAGCATATAAGATATTTTCAGGAGTAATAAACATGAAGTCACAAATTGTAGACTCATTCTCCCAGATGGTCAAAGATAAAAAGATGGACCGTGATGTTCTTGAGAGCATTCTCAAGGATGTTTTTGGGATGATGATAAAGAAAAAATATGGTGCAAATGCGAAATTTGATGTCATTGTGAACATGGATAAAGGTGATATCGAAATGTACCTTAGTAAATCGGTTGTAGAATCTGTTGCCGATCCCGAAACCGAGGTGGACGTTGAAACGGCTCGTGAAAAGTCGGGCGAAGACCTGGAGGCGGGTGACGACTATATAGAAGTTCTTGACCTAGTGAATTTCGGTAGAAGGCATATTGTTAATCTCAAGCAGAACCTGAACCAGAGAATCAGGGAGGTGGAAAAAGAAATTGTCTATAATGATTACAAAGACCTTGTAAGCGAGATTATAGTTGGAGAGATTTATCAGATAAAACCTAATTATATACTGCTGATTCACAACGGCCACGAAATAATATTTCCAAAGGCGGAACAGATTTCAAAGGAAAGGTATAAAAAGGGTGAAAACCTGAGAGTATATATTAAAGAGGTGCAGAAAAAATCGTCAGGACCGCCGCTGATAGTTGTATCGCGTGCCTGTGATGAATTTCTGAAAAAACTTTTTGAGCTCGAAATACCGGAGATATATGACGGTATTATTGAAATCAAATCAATTGCCCGTGATCCCGGCGAGAGAGCCAAAGTTGCAGTGTATTCAAATGATGACAGGATAGATGCCGTTGGAGCATGTGTCGGGATGAAAGGGATCAGGATACATTCTATTGTGCGCGAACTTTCGAATGAGAATATAGACGTTATTAACTACAATGATGACGTTGCACTTTATATAGCCCGTGCTCTCTCACCGGCAAAGATAAAAGATATTTATTTAGATAAAGTTAATAAAGCTGCAAAAATAGTTGCCGACGAGGACCAGATTTCCCTGATTATTGGAAAGAACGGACAGAATATAAAGCTGGCGTCAAAGCTGACAGGATTCACTATCGATGTGGAAAGAAAAGAACAGGCAGAAGAGGAAACGGGTGAAGAAGCAGAACAATATGAATTAACGGAACAGGAGTCGGAAATGGAACTTGTAAAAAAAACAAAGGCAACCGAATCGGAGGCAGGGAACGAAGAAATGGAAGACGAAGAGACAGATGACGAACCGCGGGAAGATAAAGTTACCGAAGATGAGACTGCCGGCGAGGAGGATCTCGAAGAAGAAATATCTGATGATGAATCACCCAATGAGACGAAAAATATATGACTTACAAAACACAACAAACACAAAGGAATAACAGATAAAATTAAAAATGCCTGAAGCCAGAGAAGAAAAGACCATCAAAGGCAAAACCATTTTTGCCATAGCAAAAGAAGTTAACAGGCAGAGTACTGAAATACTCGATTACCTGAAACGCATAGGTATTGATGTAACCGGAATAATGTCGAAAGTTGACGATTCTCTTTACAGGAAGATTATGGGGCATTTCAAATCGGACCTGGAGGAAGCCGAAAAGCATAAACAAAAGCTTATTGAGTTCAAGAAAAAACACACAACAATTGAAATCTCGGAGATAGAGGAAGATGTTAAAAAAGAGATAGATAGGAAAAGAAAAGAGGAAGAGGAGCTTAGGAAGAAACTCGAGCTAGAAGCACATGCTAAGAGGGAACGAGAAGAAAGGCTGAAGAAAGAGCTTGAAGAGAAGAAAAAGCTCATTGAGCAGAAGAAAGAAGAACTTGAGAGGGAAAAAGCGGTTTCTGATGAGAAAGCGGAAGAGAAGCAAAAACCCGCACCAAAGAAGAAGGCAAAAGTCAAGCCCGTCCCGGAAGAACCGCCAGTTAAAAAGGAAGAAGAAATTCCAATAGAACCGGAAAAACAGGAACCAGCTTTTATTCAGCCCCTTGAAATCCATAAAATGGAAGAATTAACCTTCAAACAGGTTGGAAAGATAGACCTGAGAGAACTTGAGAAAAGAACCGAGCAGGCCAAAGTAGTGAGGCGCGAGGAAAGAAAACGTTTTGAAAAAAGAGCCAGGAAAGACAAACCCTCAAGAAAACCAAAACCGGAACGCAAACCGGCAGAGCCAAAACCGGAAGGCAAGTTCGAGAAAGTTACAATAAAGGAAGATTATAAGAAGCCAAAATCCAAGCAAAGATCACTGTTCCGCAAGCCGCGCAGAGTGACCGAAAAGAAGGTCAAAGAAGTAAGTGCGGAAAAAAAGCCAGGAGAAACAGAAATTGAGGACGAAGATAAGAGAAGAGATTTAGAAAAAAAGAATAAAACAAAAAAGCAGAAATATACCGATGGTTCCGATATCAAGAGAAGGCAGAGAAAGTTTGACGATGAAGCACTGAGCGTGGAGATAGAGGAAGCAATAAGGGAAACAATGGCAAAAATAGATGATGTAGGGACACCAAGCTCAAGAGCTTTGCTCAGGAAGAAGAAGAAAAAGGAAAGAATAGAGCAAGAACAAAAGCAGCAGGAAGAAATTCTTGCCCGTAAAAATGTAATTCAGGTTACAGAGTTCCTGACAACAGCGGAACTTGCTGTGCTTATGGGGATTGAAGTCAGCCTTGTAATTCAAAAATGTTTTGAGCTTGGCATGATGGTCACGATAAACCAGAGACTCGATAAGGACCTGATAGTTCTGCTGGCAGATGAATTCGGATATACCATAGAGTTTCAGAAGGAACTTGAGTCGGATATGCTTGCAGATACGGAAGACCCCGAGGAGACGCTTGCACATAGGCCGCCGGTAGTTACTATAATGGGACACGTTGACCACGGGAAAACATCGCTGCTCGATTATATCAGGAAAACCAACGTGGTTGCCGGTGAAGCCGGGGGAATAACACAGCACATAGGTGCATACCAGGTTTCGCTTGACGGAGGAAAGCTGATAACGTTTCTTGATACACCGGGTCATGAAGCATTTACGGCAATGCGTGCACGCGGCGCACAAATCACCGACATTGTGGTTTTAGTTGTTGCTGCCGATGATAGCGTTATGCCTCAAACCGTTGAGGCAATTAACCATGCACTGGCAGCAGGTGTTCCCATAATTGTAGCCATAAACAAGATAGATAAACAGGCAGCCGACCCTAATAAAATTAAGACACAGCTTTCCGAAAGAGGAATACTAATAGAAGAATGGGGAGGAAAACACCAATGTGTTGAAATTTCGGCTAAAAAGGGGACAAATATAACACAGCTCCTTGATAAGATTTTACTTGAAGCCGAAGTACTTGACCTGAAAGCTAACCCGAACAGGAATGCGAGAGGAGTAGTTGTTGAAGCAAAACTTGACAGGGGAAAAGGAATTGTTGCAACAGTTCTGGTTCAAAAAGGTACTCTTAAAACGGGGGATGTTTTTATTGGCGGAATTTACAGCGGCAAGGTAAAGGCAATGTTCGATGAACGAAATAACAGGACAGAAATAGCAAAACCATCAACACCTGTCCAGCTTCTTGGCTTTGATGGCATGCCCCAGGCAGGCGACAGGTTCATTGCACTTGATAGCGAGCGTGAAACAAAGGAGATTGCCAATAAGAGACAGCAGCTTAAGCGTGAACAATATTTCAGACAGGTTAAATTCACTACGCTTGATGACATTTCGAAGCAAATTAAGGAAGGTAAACAGGTTGACCTTAATGTAATTATTAAAGGTGACGTTGACGGTTCGGTTGAAGCGCTTTCTGATTCCTTGCTTAAACTTGGCTCAAGTGAAGTAAAAATAAGTGTGATACATAAAGGTATTGGTGAGATTTCCGAAAACGATGTTCTGCTTGCAGCAGCATCAAATGCGATAATAATAGGTTTCAACGTTAGACCCAATCTTAATGCCCGGAAAACAGCCGAACGTGAAAGTGTGGATATCAGACAGCATAGCATTATTTATGATGTTATCAACGAAATGAAGCTTGCTCTTGAAGGTTTGCTTGAACCCGATAAAAAGGAAGAGGTTCTGGCGACAGTTGAGGTAAGGCAGATATTTAAAGTTCCCAAAATCGGTACGGTAGCCGGGTGTTATGTTCTTGATGGAAAAGTCCAGCGAGGCAGTAAGATTAGGCTGTTGAGAGATGGTTTTGTAGTATTTAACGGCAACATTCTGGCTCTTAAGAGATTTAAAGATGATGTGAGAGAGGTCGAATCGGGATTCGAGTGCGGGATTAGCCTTGAAAACTTTAATGATATTAAAGTAGGTGATATAATAGAGTCATATTCTATTGTTGAAATAAAGAGAAAACTAGAGTAATGTATAGAAAGGAGATAGTTCAATGTCAGTCCGTTCTGATAAGGTTTCGGAAGAAATCAAGCACCAGATTAACGGGGTTCTTTCAAGAGATCTGGAAGGGCTGGGACTCGGGCTCGTTACCGTTACACAGGTTGTTGTCAGTAATGACATCAAGTCTGCGAAGGTTTATATAAGTTTTATAGGCAATAAGCTTGTGCCGGCTGAATGTATTAACAGGATAAACCTTAAGAAGAAACAAATCAGAATGCACCTTGCTTCGAGGCTTTATCTGAAGAATATACCGGAACTGTTTTTTTATTATGACGATAGAACAGAGTATGCCAGCAAGATAGACGAGCTGATTAAGCAGATTCATAAAGATGAGCAGAGCTAGCAGACCCTCCGCCGGAGATACCTGCAAGACAGATAGCCAGGCAAGCGGAGAAATAATTTTGATAGATAAACCGGCTAATTGTTCAAGCGCAAGAGCAGTTAACCTCATAAAGAAAAAACTGAGAGTCGGCAAAGCAGGACACTCCGGAACGCTTGACCCTATGGCAACGGGTTTGCTTATTGTGTGTACGGGCAGAACGACAAAGCTGTTGAGCAGCTTAATTAGTTCAGATAAGCAGTATGAAGGGATAATGATACTGGGTGCCTCTACGCGCAGCTATGACGCCGAATCGAAGATTGTGGAAAGCAAACCAATTAAAGGTATAAGCTACAGCAATATTTTAAAAGCAGCGGATTTTTTTATGGGTGAAATAGAACAGCTGCCGCCGATGTTTTCTGCAATAAAATATAAAGGCAAGCCACTGTATAAATATGCCAGGAAAGGGGAGGAAGTGGAAAGAAAAGCCAGAAAAGTCAGGATAGATGAATTTAAAATTTTAAGTGTGGAACTGCCTGAAATAAGTTTCAGAATCAGCTGTTCGAAGGGAACGTATATTAGGTCACTGGTTCACGATTTCGGGCAATTGCTTGGAGTAGGGGCATATTTAAAGGAACTAAGAAGAACGCGAATAGGGGAGTATTCCATCAAGGAGGCAATACCGCTTGATGACTTTTTAAAGACAGATTCTAATCTATTACATGAATGCTTGTGATAATTTATGCGTGTTTTCAGAAACATTGAAGAAGTAAATAGAGACCGCAGAACAGTAATTTCGGTTGGAACTTTTGACGGCGTCCACACGGCACATCGCAGTATATTAGCGAAGGTTACCGGACTTAGCAGGCAGAATAATGCCCGTTCTTTTATAGTAACTTTTCACCCGCACCCGCAGGAAGTTTTAAAAACAAAGATACCCGATATTAAGCTTCTCACAACGACCGAAGAAAAGCTTTTTATATTCCAATCACTGGGTATCGAGAATGTGCTTCTTATAAACTTCACGGAGGAATTTTCTGAAACCTCCCCGAAAGATTTTTATGAGAACCTGGTTTATGGTAAGATTGGGATCGAGCACCTTGTTGTAGGCTTTGACCACCTGTTCGGACATAACAGAGAAGGTGATTTTAATTCACTGCTGCAATACGGGAGAGCGCTGGGTTTTACAGTTGACAGGATTGACGAGGTAGATGTAAATGGAGACAAAGTAAGCAGCAGCAAGATTAGGAAATATCTTTCGGAAGGGGCGATTGAAAAAGCGAATAGGCTGCTTGGCTATGAATATAGCCTGAGCGGGACAGTGGTTGCCGGGGATAAAATCGGCAGAGAGCTTGGCTACCCGACAGCCAATATATTACCCGACTATGCAAATAAACTTGTTCCTGCTGATGGTGTTTACTGTGTGCGGGTATCATACGGCGGGGAAAAATTTTTCGGAATGATGAATATAGGCTTCAGACCCACGCTGACCGATGGAACCAAATGGATTGCCGAGGTAAATATATTCGGATTCGGCAGAGATATTTACGGTGAAAAGCTATCGGTTAATTTTATAACGAGGCTCAGAGGCGAAGAAAAATACACTTCTAAAGATGCACTTGTCAGACAGATAACTACAGACAAAGGGAATTCATTAAAATATTTAAAACAAAATAAATTATTGTAATCAAAGGAGATAAAATGTCTTTAAACAGGGAACAAAAGCATGAAATATTAAACAAGTACGGCAGCAGCCCGAAAGATTCAGGAAAGCCGGAAGTGCAGATTGCCATACTAACAGCACGCATAAACCAGCTTCAGGCAGAGCATTTTGGAACGCATAAGAAAGATAACCATTCAAGACTTGGCTTGTTGAAGATGGTCGGCAAACGCAGAAAACTTTTAAGATATCTGGAAAATAAAGATGTAGAAAGATACAGAAAGATAGTAAAAGAACTGGACCTGAGGAAATAATAAATTACAGAAGTTACGCAAAATATCACAATAAATATTTTTAGTGGAGCGAAATGTCTGTAGCATATATTAATGATCAACAAAGTAGCTCTATCAGAGCGAAACAGCTCTGTGGTATAAACCTCCCTTGCGGGGCAGTTTCCCGTTTTCGCCCCCAGTCGCCGAAATGTCTGCGCGCAGGCGGGAACGGTTTGTGTAATTTTACAAAATAAAACAAAAGAAATGATAGTAACGAAAGAGATAGAGATAAACGGTAAGATACTGAAATTAGAAACCGGCAAGCTAGCCAAACAGGCTAACGGAGCAGTACTTATTACATACGGGGAAACCGTAGTGCTTGCAACAGCTGTTGCCAGAGAAGAACCGGTTGAAGGGCAGGATTTTTTCCCGCTGCAGGTTGAATACAGGGAAAGGCTTGCTGCAGCAGGTAAAATTCCCGGAGGGTTTTTAAAACGAGAAGGCAAGCCCTCAGATAAGGAAGTCCTTTCGGCTCGCTTAATCGACAGACCTATCAGGCCGCTGTTTCCCGAAGCATTTAAATGTGAAACACAGGTGGTTTGTACAATTTTGTCTTCTGACCAGGAAAACGATGCCGACGTGCTTGGTGCGGTTGCATCATCTGCAGCGCTTATGATTTCGGATATACCGTTTGAAGGTCCCATCGGGCAGGTAAGAGTCGGCAGAATAAACGGAGAGTTTATGCTGAATCCTATGCATTCACAGTTAAGCGGCAGCGATATGGATTTGGTTGTTGGCGGAACGGAGGATTCGATAGTTATGGTTGAAGGCGAAGCAAAGGAAGTATCCGAAAACGATGTGCTGAATGCTATAATGTTTGCTCACGAAGCAATAAAACGGTTATGTGCATTGCAGACCGAATTAAGAAATGAATGCGGTAAGCCAAAGAGGGAAGTTCCGCCGGTTGATGTTAATGAAGACATGCTTAATGACGTAAAAGCATTTTGTGCTGAAAAGATTAGAGAACACCACAGGCAGATTATGACGAAAGACGAACGTCATAATGTTAACAAGGAATTATTCGACTCCCTTCAGAAAAACTTAAAAGAGAAATATCCGGAGAAGGAAAAAGAAATTGCAGAGATATACCACAACCTGCAGTACGACGATATGCGTGAAATGATATTAAATGAATCACGCAGGCTTGACGGCAGAGGGTACACCGACATACGTCCTATTACATGTGAAGTAAGCGTACTGCCCAGAACCCATGGCTCGGCACTGTTTACCAGGGGTGAAACACAAAGTTTGACAACACTTACGCTTGGCACAGTAACCGATGAGCAGATTATGGACGGGCTTCTGCCTGTTCCTAACAAAAGGTTTTTGCTGCATTACAATTTTCCGCCGTTTTCAACAGGCGAAACGGGAAGATTCACAGGCCCCGGCAGAAGAGAAATTGGGCACGGACATCTTGCCGAGCGGTCTTTGAAGAATATACTGCCCGATGAGAAAGATTTCCCTTATACTATCAGGCTTGTTTCAGATATTCTTGAATCGAACGGCTCGTCATCTATGGCAACTGTTTGTGCCGGGACACTCGCATTAATGGATGGGGGCGTGCCTGTTAAAAAGCCAGTTGCAGGCATAGCAATGGGACTTGTAAAGGAAGGTGATAAGTACGCAGTTCTATCTGATATTCTTGGAAATGAAGACCATTTCGGTGATATGGATTTTAAGGTCTGCGGCACACAAGATGGTATTACCGGGTTCCAGATGGATATAAAGATAAAAGGTATTTCGGCCGAAATAATGCAGATTGCGCTTGAACAGGCAAAACAGGGCAGAATGCACATATTAAACATTATGCGTGAGGCAATGCCGGAGCCAAGACCATCAATATCACAGTATGCCCCGCACCTGTATACCATGACTATACCTGTTGATTTGATAGGTGCTGTGATAGGACCCGGAGGCAAAACTATCAGGCACATCATACAGGAAAGCGGTGCAGAAATTAATATTGAAGATGACGGGACTGTTACAATTGCGGCAGTATCAGGTGACTCCGCAGCCATTGCACAATCGATGATAGCAAAAATTGTGGAGGTTCCGGAAGTTGGTAAAATTTATACAGGTAAAATAACGCGTATTATGGAGTTCGGTGCATTTGTTGAAATACTTCCCGGCAAAGAGGGTTTGCTTCACATATCGCAGATTGAAAACCGGAGAGTAAATAAAGTAGAGGATGTTTTGAAACGCGGTGAAGAAGTTACGGTAAAGCTTCTAGAGATAGATAAAGAAAGCGGCAAGCTTAGCCTGAGCAGGCGGGTATTGCTGCCTGATTATGTGGCAGGGGAGGAAAAACCCAGACGCCACAGTACGGGAAGAAGGGAAGAACACCGCAGGGATGACAGAAGGGATAGGAGAAGGTGAGTCAGTTAAAAGTTAAAAGTTAGAAAACTGGATAGCATTACGGTTAATAAATCCCCTCCGCCGGAGGGGTGTTCCGTCCCGATTGCTTGGGGTCGGGACGGGGTGGGTAATTAAATATTATATGTGCTCGTTTATTAACGGGCTTTTTTTTTGAGGGGATTTTATGCAATAATAAGTTAGAACAAACTTAATTATATTAACATTAAAAAAAATAGATCGTTGAGCAAAAAGGAAATAAAAGAACTGCTTGTAAAAGAATTGAAGAAAGAAGGGGTAATTAAAGCAGCCCTGTTTGGCTCTATTGCGCGGGGCGAGCAGAGCCAGGACAGTGATATAGATATTATAGTACAATTTGAGGAAGGCAAATCACTGCTTGACCTTGCTGGCCTAAAAGTAAAGCTGGAGGAGATATTTAAAAAAAAAGTTGATGTAATTACTTACAATTCTATACATCCGCAGCTGAAAAAATATATTGAAAAGGACCAGGAATTATTATATGCGTGATATAAGTATTTTTATAGAGCATATTATAGAGAGCATTAAACTAATAGAAACCTATACACATGAAATTGCTAAAGAGGAGTTCCTATCCAGCCACGATATTCAGGATAAGGTCTTCAGGCGATTGGAAATAATAGGTGAAGCAGCCAAGAATCTGCCTGAAGAATTTAGAAAATCACATCCGGAGATTGAATGGAAAAAAATGGCGGGATTAAGGGATGTGTTAATTCACAGTTATTTTGGGATAGACCTTGAATTAGCTTGGAAGGTTATTGAGAAAGATATACCCGACTTAAAAAACAAAATCAGTAAAATAACTTTTTAATATTCAAACCGAATATTATGATAAGAGCAAGCTCGTTTATTAACGGGCTTTTTTGCTTTTTGTGGGTTTAGATTCTTAAGAAATC
>CAYWTS010000008.1:4438-30436 GCA_964461265.1 uncultured Ignavibacteriales bacterium | reverse complement strand
GCTCGTTTATTAACGGGCTTTTTTGCTTTTTGTGGGTTTAGATTCTTAAGAAATCGTTGTATTTTTGAAACATCCCGGCATAACCGGATACCCGTAAGCAAGTCCAGACGTACTGTACTAAACGTGTCATGAAAATAAAGAGTATACTCATAATATTGTTAATTGTAATGGTGGGTTCATCGGAGTCTCAAATATTTAAAGGAATTGGAATAAAAACAGGAATATCGGTAGCTAACCAGACGTGGAAATACTCAGAACCGTACCTTGATAATATGTATAAGTGTCCGCCCGGGAGCGTTCCGTTCTTCAATATCGGGGTATTTGGTGAGTTCCTGAGTACAAAATATATCAGCACAACTTTTGATATCTGGTATACGCGTAAAGGAGCCGATTTTAAGTATGATACCAAGGATATGTACGGTAACGTAACCGGTACCGAAGAAGTGGAAGTGAGAATTAAATATTTTTCGCTGGTGCTGGCAGAAAAATTCAGGATAGAATCGGAAAGAAAAGCATTCGGTGTATACATTTCTGCAGGACCAAGGATTGATTTAAGGCTAAGCAAAGAATATGACATAGATTTTGCCGGAGCATACGAGAATGCAAATGTAACCTCTTTCGGACTTGCGCTGGCAGGAGGCGTTTCTTTTTTGATAAAACAGGGGCGTGTGCTCGCAGAATTTTTTTATAATCCTGATTTTACAGGAGTGATTGATAAACCCAATGGATATGTAAAAAACTACGATTGGGGAATAAGAATTGGCCTTGAAGTATTATCAAAGACAAAATGAAAAGAATTAATAAATACATGCCGTTAGTATTCATTTTTACCGCGATAATATTTTCTTCGTGCTTTTTATGGGACCCTGTACCGGTCTTGTTCAGGATACAGATAGACAGCGTAAACGTACCCACATCATTAACCACAAACGATACACTTGTAATAAAGCTTTACGGTTATATTGGCAACGATACCTGTTACTGGTTTCATCATTTCCAGTCGGTTAAGGAAGACCATTCGCTGCAGCTTGCAGTATGGGGTATCCACAACGTTGCCTACCGCAAGGGGTGCCCCGGTTCACAGGTTTATCTGAACGGCCAGCAGTATCGTGTTTACCCGCTTTTAAGCGGAGTATTCGAAATAAGTGTACAGCAGCCAGACGGTATGTGGCTGAAGAAAAGCGTGACAGTGAATTAGTGAAAACGTAAAGGTAAGAATAAATAAGTCCCCTCGCCGGAGGGGTGTATGATTCGCTGGTAAGCGAATCATACGGGGTGGGTTATAACAGACCGTGAAAGCTTCGTAGAAATACGGGCTTTTTTTGTTTTTGGGTTTTGTGTTAAATGCAAGTAGGTTATTTTTGTAAGCACATTCGGGGAACAACTATTTAATGAGAAAAAGCAAGTTATATAATCAAACAAAGAAATAGCATATGTTTATTGTTCTTACCCTGTTACTTTGGCTAAATCACGCAAAACGGGAATAAACTTATGCTTACAAGTGTGCTTTAATAGATAATTTTACACCTTTACATAACTACATACCTGCATTTTTACATTTTTCTTTTCTCCACTTCATTAAGTATTTTTGTGAATGTATTTTTCCTCCACCGATTACATTATCGTCATCGTTTACCTTCTTGGTGTTGCACTGTTCGGGATAATTACATCCGGCAAGCAGAAATCCACAAAGGATTACTTTCTCGGCTCTAAAAATATCCCCTGGTGGGCGGCATGCTTTTCGGTGGTTGCAACCGAGACAAGCACACTCACGTTTATCAGCATACCGGGACTTGCATACATCACCAATATGAACTTCCTCCAGCTTGCAATGGGTTACCTGCTGGGAAGAATTGTTGTTGCTGCAGTGTTCATACCGCGGTATTACAAAGGTGATATGGAAACTGCATATCATTTTCTGGGCCACAGGTATGGCGAACCAATGAGAAAGTATGCCTCGGTAACATTCATAATATTAAGGATTTTTGCCGATGGAGTCAGGCTTTTTACAACGGCAATTCCAATTAAGTTTATTACCGGGCTCGGATATCTTGAATGTATTGTAATTGTCGGAGCAATAACGCTGGTTTATTCATACGTCGGTGGAATAAAGGCAGTTATATGGACGGATGTAGTTCAAATGTTTATTTATATTTTCGGTGCAATTGCCTCGATGGTTGTGATATATAACCTGCTTCCCAACGGATGGAGTGATGTAACAGCATTAGCCTCACCCAAAGATAAGTTCCAGATATTCAATTTTTCCTTCGAATCGTTCGGAAAGTTTTTTACCGGTCCTTATAATTTTCTTGGGGGAATAATAGGCGGAGCGTTTTTATCAATGGCTTCGCACGGTACAGACCAGCTTATTGTCCAAAGACTTTTAACCTGTGAGGATAAAAAATCTTCACAAAAAGCATTGATAGGAAGCGGTGTTATTGTGCTGGTTCAGTTTGCAATATTTCTGGTTATTGGTGTGATGTTATATGCACTTTACCAGGGAGCCGATTATAAAACCCTGAAAATAGGTGAATATTTCCTGAAGAAGCCCGATGAAATATTTCCCAAGTTTATGATAGAAAGTCTGCCGGTTGGTATTTCGGGGCTAGTGGTTGCGGGATTGCTTGCAGCATCCATGTCAACGCTTTCGGCGGCATTCAACTCGCTTGCTTCTTCTACAGTACTAGACCTGTTCAAGAAACAAAATAGAACACAGGAAAATGAATTAAAGCTATCAAGACTTGCCACACTGTTTTGGGGAATTGTAATTATTGGCACAGGATTGCTGTTTCAGGATGAAACAAATCCGGCTGTTGACTATGCACTCAAGATACAATCAATGATATACGGCGGCTTGCTTGGCGTGTTTTTACTAGGGATTGTGTTCAGCAAGGCAAGATTAGTTGATGCTGTAATATCTTATACATTCTCAATAGTAACGCTTACGCTTCTTTTCCTTCTGCCGCAGTTTAAAATTATGCCCGCACTGAACCTTACATGGTTTACGTTTTTTGGGGTGATAATTGTGTTTGTTGTAGGGAATGTAACCATGCTGTTTAAAAAATCGCAATTCTAATTAGATTTTAACTCTTTAAAAATTTTGATATTATGAACAATTATAAAGCAATTTTTTTACATTTTGGATAAGATTTCAATAATAATACCCGTTTATTACAACGAGAAATCGCTTAATGACACATATACGGAGCTTAAAAAAGTCCTTGATGAAAATTCATCAAAGTTCGATTATGAAATTGTAATTGTTGATGACGGCTCAAAAGATGGTTCATATAGCGTAATGAAACAGCTTCGGGCTAAAGACCCGAAGATTGTTCTTGTTAAGCTATCTAAGAACTTCGGTTCCTATGTTGCAATACTTGCGGGTATGAACTATTCAACAGGTGATGCGGTTACCTATCTTGCAGCCGACCTGCAGGACCCGCCCGAACTAATTCCGCAGATGTATGATGAATGGATAAAGGGGAATAAAACAGATATTGTTTGCGGAGTCCGTTCCGGCAGGCAGGACCCGATTGTTTCTAAAATCTACTCGTCTTTTTTCTATAAGATTTTCAGAACGTTTATACTGCCCGAGTATCCCGATAAGGGCTTCGATTGTTTTCTTATCAACCGCCAGCAGACCGAAACAATAATAAATATGGATGAGAAAAACTCCCACCTGACGGCACAGATAATATGGCTTGGATTTAAACAGCGTTATGTTCATTACCACAGGCAGGAGCGTTCATACGGCCGTTCGAAATGGACGTTCTTTAAGAAGTTTAAGCTTGCATTCGACACGTTCTTCGGGTTCTCCGGCAGACCGCTCAGACTTGCCTCACTTTTTGGTATGAGTGTTTCGTTTATAGGATTTTTACTTGCTATAATTTTAATTATCCGCAAGATAGTCAATAATTCACCGATACTTGGCATCCCTTCTTTAATGGTTGCAGTTCTTGTAATAGGCGGACTGATTCTCTTAAGCATAGGTATTGTGGGTGAATATCTTTGGCGGAATTTTGATGAAACAAGAAAACGTCCAACCTTTATAGTCGAAGAGGTTCACAAGGGTAAATGAAGCTTCCCATTGTTCATTTCGACTGCGTCTATTTTCACGGGGATAGACCATGCAAGCCGAATAAGCAATACAGTGTTTTTTGCCCGAACTGTTCACTCTATGAAAAAGACGAAGAAATTAAAAATGAATTTCCTCCCATCCCTGAAAAATATTACGAGACACCAGCTGATAAATTTGTAAAGATTATCATCATCAAACTTGATGCAATGGGTGATGTTCTCAGAACTACTTCCCTGCTTCCTTCCATAAAGAAAAAATATCCCGATTCCGATATTTACTGGATAACCAAGGAAAGGTCATTTCCCGTTTTAAAAAACAACCTTCTGATAGATGAGATTTATTTTGATAACGAGGACATCTCTCACTTGTTCAATGAAGAGTTTGATATTGCTATTAACCTTGACAGCGGCACTGAAAGCTGTTCAATTATGAACAATATTATTGCAGGTGAAAAGTTTGGTTACGAGCTTGTGAACAGTAAACCGTATCCCGTGAACGAACTTGCAAACGAGTGGTATCTTATGGGCATAGATGATAATTTTAAGAAAGCCAATCAGAAAACTTACCACAGGTTAATTCATGATATATGCGGATTAAATTACGAAAACACAAAACCTTATTTAGGAACAAGCAGTGAAATAAAAAAAAGTGTTGCAGAGATTTCCAGAAAAACAGGACTTGAAAACTTTAGCTCTTTTTACCTGGTAAATCTTGGGGGTGGTAACCGATGGCAGTATAAAAAGTGGACTACTGAAGGCTACATCGGCTTAATAAACAGGCTTTCGGAAAACCCCGAAAATCTTGTTGGCATGGTTGCAGGGAATGATGACAGGGAATTCTATAATAGTATTGAGAATCATTTGGTGAAAAGAAATAATGTAGTACATTTCGGATGTGATAATTCGGTTGATGATTTTATATCTATTATATTGCTATCTGATAGAGTTTTTACTTCCGATTCACTGGCATTTCACATTGCAACCACTCTCGGTAAGTATGTTGTGGTTCTGACAGGACCAACATCAAGCACAGAGCTTGATGTGTTCGGCAATGGCAGAATTATAACAAGCAATGAAGTTAACTGCCTGTGCTGTTATTTGAATAAATGTGATAAAACGGTGAACTGCATGAATACTATTAGCGTGTCACAGGTTTATGAGGCATTGACAGGAGGTACACGGAAATGAAAGTATTGTTTGTTACAACCGAGAGCTTGATAGACCACAGTTATACCATGATAGATGAACTTAAAAAACACATTGATGTTTGTACAATTATTACTGCGAAATCGAAAAATGAAGAAATAAAATCTTTTTGCAGGAAACATAATGCGTTCTATTTTAAGAGAGCACGGTTTGCCAACCCGCTCCGGATAATCGGGGAAATGAAACTGCTTCGTTTTGTAAAAAGACAAAAAGCCGACTGTGTCTGGTTTAATACGCTCTCATTTCTTCAGTCGGTTTTGATAAAATTTTTTATTCGGGGGAAGCTTGTTATCAACGCCCATGATGTTGAGCTTCACCCAGGCGAGAGCGATTATCACGGGATGCTTTCACAGAAGATCACCTTTAATTTGTTTAAAAAATCGGTTGCTGTTATGAGTAAAACACAGGCTGCGGTTTTTGCAGAGAGATACAAACATTATCCATATGTTCTTCAGCTTCCGGTAATAAATTACTACGAAAAATGTTCTGTTCGGGAAGCCTCAGCTGGCAAAAAATATGAGGGAAATAACAGCGGGAAAAAAGTAAAATTCTTTTTCTTTGGGAGTATACTGGTATATAAGGGGATTGAAACTTTGATAGAAGCTGCACGAATGCTTGAATCCGAAACCGATGATTTTGTGGTTAATATTTACGGGAAAATAATGTATAATAACCAGCAGATATTGGAAAGCATAAACCATGTTAAGAGCATCAATCTTTATGATAACTATATAGATTATAAGGAAGTTTACGGAATATTCAAAAGCAACGATGTAATAATTATCCCATACAGGCACGTATCGCAATGCGGTCCCCTGCTTATAGCCTATAATCAGAATAAGCCGGTGATATGCAGCAGGCTTCCCGGATTTGAGGAGTATGTTGAAGAAGGCAAATCGGGATTCTTTTTTGATAATACTTCCAAGGGACTTGCTGAGAAGATGAAGGAAGTTATTAATAAGAGAGAGGAGATTAACAACATGTCAGGTTATATTTCGGATGAGATGATGCGTAAGTTTTCGATGGCTTCACTTGCTGTTTCATATATAGAATGCTTTAAACGTGCCGGTTTGCAGGCATAAATATGTTTATTATTTGTTTAAAAAACTCAATATTTGTTAAATTCTGCTGAATACAGGTGAAAAATAAAAAGGTAATTGTAGTATGTCATAATTATGAGCCGGACCACACCCCCAGGAAACCAGACCCCGAAAACAGGTTTTTTACATACGGCTTTGGCGGTAATTTGGGAAAAAACATAAAGCAGTACATTCCCGGCTACGATATAGAAGTATGGCGTCTTGATGGTTATACCGATAGGTATTACGAAGGCGTACACTTAGGTGTAAAGTTCAGGGTGTTTCCTTCGATTCATAAGGCAAACGTTGTTGATTTTTCATGGAAGTTTATCCGTGAACTAAAGAAGGAAATAAAGATAACTAACCCCATACTTATAGTTAACCACACACATTACTGGGTTGCATACCAGATTCTTTATTTTTTTGGCTCCAAGTGTAAAATAATAACAACACATCACGGTGATTGGTCACCTTTTTTTCGTGTACATCATACCAGAGGTTTGAGAAAACTAAAAGCACGATTTGATATGTTTGTAGAAAAAAGAGTTTATAAGCATATAGACTGCATTATGACAGGAGAGAAAAAACAGATACAATACTTTGACATGTCACATCCGGGGATCGATGTTGTTTTCTGGAGTACGGGAGTAAACTTCGATTATATGATACCGATTCCAAAGATGCAGGCAAGAAAAGAACTGGGATGGGACCAGGACAAAAAATATATACTTTATGTAGGTAAACTGTATAAATACAAGCAGGTTGAAGAAATGATTAACACGTGGCTGGAGATAAAAAAATCAAGACCTGAAGTTGAGCTTGTTATAGTCGGTAATACGCCGGGTGACCCGTGGGAAGATAGCAGCAGATTTGCAGAGAGCTCAGGGGCAATACTCGAAGGCAGGAAATTAAATAAAGATTTATACAAATATTACTCGGCTGCCGATGTTTACGTGTTGTTTTCACTGCGTGATGATTATTTTGGTGGTACAGGCATTGCGCCGCTCGAAAGCCTTGCATGTAATACGCCTGTGGTAAGCAATGCCCTGCATAATTACCTGGGCGATAATGTTTCAGAGATAGGGGAAATACCGAATAGCCTTGAAGAATACAAGGAAGCAATCCTGAAAGTGATTGACCATCCTGAGAATTATAAAAATATGCGTGAAAGCGTCCTTAACCTGTATTCGTATAAAGCATTATACTACAAGCTTGAAGTGCTTCTCAAGAAATTGGAAAATTAGCCGGGTTTATATTTAATGGCAAATGCTGGAGATTATATAATACGCCCCTTTACATATGACCAGTTCAGTCATTTGAGTTATTTGTATGAGAACGCTTTCCGTGAAAAAGTAGCCACCGGGTTTTTAGAAAAAAAATATAACACCGAGCCCTTCGGTGCAGGTGTGATAGGTTTTCTTGCATACACGCGAAGCGGTGAGCCGGCAGCATATTACGGAATTTTCCCGTTGACAATGATGTATAACGGGAAACGGGTCCTAGCTGCGCAATCGGGTGATACAATGACCCACTCACACCACAGGGGCAGAGGATTATTTGTAAAACTTGCAGCATTAACATACGAAAAAGCCGCTGAAGAAGGTATTGCATTTGTCTATGGTTTTCCCAACAGGCAAAATTCATACGGCGGGCTGATGAAGCTCAATTGGACACATAACGGTGATTTAAAAAAATACAGCATCTTTGTTCCTGCTTTGCCTCTGGCAGGTGCTGCCACCAAATTTCCGGCTATGCAGGGAATATACGATTCATACAGCATGAAGATTTTAAGAAAATATATAACAGGTACATATTTCCAGAATTCACTTGCAGGCGAGAATATTATATATACAGAGCGGGATGAAAAGTTCTATATTTATAAACAGTATTGTAAAAAATTTATTCTGGATGTGAACGGTATTGGGGTTTATGTAAAGCTTGGGAGTTCGCTGCAGGTGGGAGATATGGAAAAAGTTGATATGCAGACTTTTTTCAGAGTTCTGGATAAGCTTAAAAGGCTGGCTTTTGCTGTTGGAGCACACTGCATCACTTTCCAGTTTAGCCCAGGTGTGTGGATGGATAATTACCTGAGCATCAGGTATGAACCACGGGAAGGTATGCCGGTATGTTACCTCGATTTTGGGAGCGGGCTTGACCTTTCAAACCTGAAGTTCACACTGGCAGATTTTGATACTTTTTAATACCGGAGACAGCGGGAGATGTTAAAAATAATCAGAAATATTATTGCAGGAATTTTAGGTTTTTTTATTAAATTTACAGGAGAGTTTAGCGATGCTGTGAACCTTGCAAAAAGCGGAAACTGTATTACTGCATTATGTTTTCATAACCCTAGCGAAAAGCTGTTTACAAAATGTATTAACTGGCTGCTTGATAACGGCTTTTATTTTGTTTCTGAAAGCGACGTATTCGATTTTGTTTATAATAAACGCAGCCTGCCCGGGGGAGCAGTCTGGATTTCTTTTGATGACGGATGGAAAGGTAATATTAAGAATGTTCTGCCGGTTCTGGTTCAAAAAAAGATTCCGGCAACGTTTTTTATCTGCACCGGAAGTGTGCAGGATAAAGGTTACTTCTGGTGGACACTCTTTGAGAAGCACAAGAAACACCTGCCCGAACCATATAACCGTGATATTAATAAGTTATGGGATGTGAATGAAACCGAAAGGAAAAAAATTGCGAACTTGATGGAAGAAAAGTTTGGCAGCGGGATGGTTCGCGAAGCTATGACAGTAGAGGATGTACGCAGCATGTCGAAATATGACTTTATAAGCTTTGGCAGCCACACGGTTAACCATGTAATTACACCAAATTGTTCTCCCGAAGTTGTGGATAGAGAACTCAGGGAATCGAAGGAAAAAATAGAAAAGTGGACAGGTAAACCTTCGGTGAGTTTCTGTTTTCCGAATGGCGATTATACCGGTAAGGAAGATGAATTTTTGCTTAAAAACGGCTACAGACTGGCTGTTATAGGAGGCAACGATTTTATACGCTCCAAAGATTATGTGTTAAGGCTCAGGCGTTTTGGTATAGGAAATGGCTTTTTCCAGGAGGAGCTTTGTCATATTTTTGGTGTGTGGCAGCAGAAAGTTTTAAAAATCAAAAACATAGCTAAAAAATGAAAATCATTGTAACCGGTGGTTCCGGGTTCATTGGCTCTCATGTTGTTGACGTGCTGATTGAAAAAGGGCATGATGTTACAATTTATGATCTTGAAAAACCGAAGATTAAGCAGGAATGCTTATCCGTAATTGGAGATGTAAACAACCGGGCAAAGTTTCTTGAAACAATTAAAGATGCAGATTTTATTTATCATCTTGCAGCCGAAGCAAATGTAAACCATTTTTATGAAAATCCTGTTTATTCGAACCATAACACGTCGGTTTCAACGCTTAATGTTCTGGATTGTTCAAGAAACAGCAATGTGAAAAGGGTATTGCTTGCATCCACCGAATGGGTCTATGGCAGTACCGAAGGAAAGGTTTCGGAAATGATAACAGAAGAAACTCACTACGCACAAAACCCTGACCATCTTTACACTTCATCGAAGATTGCCGCTGAGCTCTTCTGTAAAAACTATAAAACACTGTATGGGGTAAATTATACAATAATACGCTACGGAATTCCCTTTGGTGAGCGTGCGAGGGCTGAAACGGTGACCCCTATTTTTATTAATAAAATTCTGAAGGGTGAAGAAATAACAATACACGGCACGGGCAGCCAGACACGGCAGTTTATTTACGTGCGTGATTTAGCAGAAGGCAACGCTGCCTGCATTAAAACGGAAGCAGAGAACGAAATTTTTAATATCAATGGCAGGGAACAGATAAGTGTAATACAGATTGTGAAAACCCTTGAAGAGATACTGAATAAGAAGGCAAAAATCAGATTCATTGAAGACAGACGGGGGAATTACCAGGGGCGTTATATATCATCTGCGAAGGCAGAAAAGCTCCTCGGGTGGAAACCTCAATGGAGCTATAAAGAAGCACTTGAGAAATACGTAAAAACAATCACTCGTACTGCGACTTGAGCCCGTATTTAATACGGGAGGTGGCACGAGTTCTCTGAATTATTATGAACAATAAAGTACTTGTAATAGGCGGAGCAGGATACCTTGGAACGGTGCTTGTAGAAGCACTGGTTAATCATGGTTATCAGGTAAGAATACTTGATAGTTTTATCTATGGTAAAAAACCGATTAAGAGATTTGAAGGCAATCCGAACGTTGAAATCAATGAGGGTGATATTCGTAACATAGAGTGTGTTAACTCATCAATGGCTAGCGCAGGCAGTGTAATACTGCTTGCAGCAGTTGTAGGCGATCCCGCCTCAGCAAACCGACCCGAACAGACCGTTGAGACCAATTACCTTGCCTCACAGGCAATCGCCTCTGCCTGCAAGCTTAAAAAAATACAACGCTTTATATATGCTTCCACGTGCAGTGTCTACGGGATAGGAGGAGAAGGAGTTATGCTTGATGAAAACTCACCCCTGAATCCTGTATCACTTTACGCTCAGACAAAAATTTCATCAGAAGAAATTATACGCAACATGGCAGACAGCAGCTTTGCACCAACGCTCATGCGTATGTCGACCCTTTATGGGTACTCGCCCCGTATGAGGTTTGACCTTGTGGTAAATACTATGACAATGACAGCGTTCACCGAAAAGAAGATCCATATTTACGGCGGCGAGCAGTGGCGTCCGCTAATGCACGTAAAAGATGCAGCGCATGCTTATATAAAAGTACTTGAATCAGATATTGAGCTTGTAAGGGGAAAGGTTTATAACGTTGGCTCGGAGCAGCAGAACTATAAAATAAAAGATGTTGCAAACAGAATATCCACTGTGCTTAAGGAAGTAAGTGTAAATCTTGAGCACACGTCAACCGATGCACGTGACTACCGCGTGTCATTTAAGAAAATTCAGGACGAGCTTGGCTTTATGCCGGCGCATACAATAGAAGAAGCAGCAAAAGAAATTTATGCAAAGCTTGAGTCGAAGGAAATTAAAAACCCGAAACAAAAGGTATATTATAACCACTATTTTGATTCAAGTGAAGAACTTATTGGGTGAAAGTTGAAAGGGAAAAATTACAGTTTAAAATTAATAATGAGTTTTGTGTAGGTATTAATTCGTCAAATCCTATAACAACCATGATTGCAAAAAACAGTAAAACAACACAAAAATTCTAAGTGAACTTAGTATTCTAAGGGGTAAAATAAATACATTAAATGAACTTTTCCATCGGATTTGATAAACGGGATTTGCCCAAGCTTCACGAAGCTTTCGATAAAATAGTCGCTTCCAACAAATGGACAGAGGGCTACTATACGGAGCTGTTTGAAAACAAGTGGGCGGAGCATAACGGTTTAGACTCAGTTGCTTTTTCAAGCTGGGCGGGAGCGGCACTTTCTGCTATTGAGTTTTATAACCTGCAGGGCAAAACGGTTTTATGCCCTTCCAATACATTTATGGCAACACCGCTTGTACTGCTGCATGCAGGGGTTGATGTTCAGTTTGTTGATTGTAACTGCTTTGATCTGTGTATGAACTTTGATGATATGAGAACGAAGGCAAAAGAATATAAACCCGCTGCTGTGTTTGTTGTTCACATAGGCGGACATATTGCCTTTGATATTGAAAAAATTGCAGATTATTGCAGGCAAAACAGTATTATACTCTTAGAAGACTGTGCCCACTCACACGGTGCAAGCTGGAATGGTAAAAAGCCGGGTGAGTGGGGCGATGCAGGGTTTTACTCATTCTACGCTACCAAAACAATTACAACCGGCGAAGGAGGAATGCTGGTTACAAAAAATAAAGAACTGGTTCAGTTTGCTAAAAAGTACCGTAACTACGGGAAGTTTGATTTTGCAGTTAAAGGATTAAATTTCCGCATCACGGAGTTTTGTGCGGCTATGGGAGCAATTCAAACCGATAGATTAAAAGACATTGTCGCTTTTAAAAATGAGTACGCAAGGAAACTCGATTTGCAATTTGCTAACCGTGTTAAGCTGCCGGCGGGAATGATTTCAGGGTATTACAAATATATTGTGTTTGACCCGATTGAAAATTCGACAGGAAAAGTTTACGATGAGCAATGTCACAGGATTTTAAAGCATAACGTTGAGCTTCCCAATTCCGACTGGGTTGCTAAAAACCATTGGTGCGTCCCGATTTATTATAATTCTTTTTTAAGATGACTTTGAAGATTAGCCCAAACGAGGGGTTATAAGATTTTAACCCCCCTGCCCCCCTTTCAAAAAGGGGGGACAAGAGAATTTAACATAATCTTTAAGATAAATTTACTGTATAATAATTAACACTATTTGCCCCCCCTTTTAGAAAGGGGAGAGGTGCCTGATGCAGGCAGGCATAGAGGGGTTTTATGACTGAGATTTTTAACAGGAAAATATTACAGAAAAGAAGAAGATATCTTCGTCATAACCTTACAAAAGCAGAAGCAGTTTTATGGACGTACATTAAAAATAAGTAACTTTTAGGGCAAAGATTTCTTAGACAGTTTAGTATAGATAAATACATTGTTGATTTTTATTGTCCTAAGCTGTATTTAGCCATAGAAATAGACGGGGAAACACATAACAGCCTTAAAGATTTAATAGAAGATGAAAAAAGACAAAGGAAAATAGAAGCACTCGGAATTTCTTTTCTAAGATTTACGAATGAAGAAGTATTAGGTAATTTAGATGAGGTTTTAGAGGAAATAGAAATTGAAGTAAATTCGCTTTTAAACCCTCCTGCCTCCCTTTCATAAAGGAGGGACAATAAAGAGAGGGTAGTTTTTCACGAAAATATTCTTATCAGTATGAATTATTGACACTATGATATTAATTATTCTGTTTATTAACAGGGAAATACTTAAACATATTCAATATTTACCTACTTTAGTCATCAGTGCCCTGGTACCCGGGTGGAGGAGGGGTTTTTTTATTGAATAACACTGATATAAAAAACGACAAGTTGCCCTTAATGGTTCATGCTATTTATTTTATGCTTTCTGCAACGTTTGTGTTTTTTTATTACCAGAAGGTGGTTGACAGGGCTAACTTTGCCGACGCAAAAAGCATAGATGCAGTTGTAACATTCATGGCTGCAAAACCCTACCAGTTCAGATTGCTTTCGGCATTTATTATAAAAGCGTTATCGTTTATCAGCTTCATTTCCATAAGGTCATGGTTTGTGATTTACAGCACGGTAGTTGTGTATTTGCTTCTTATAACCTACCGCCATTTCCTGATGAGCTATGTAGAAAGCAAGCTGCAGGTTACGTTGCTTTCTCCTGTGATTCTTTATCCTATGGCGTGGAATTACATTCTGCTTAACCAGTCGTTCCAGTTCTATGATTTCACGGCAATACTTTTTTTCACCTTAGGAATGCTGTTCATTATCAGGGAAGACTTCAAAAGGTTTCTGATTATTTTCCCGTTTGCCATACTTAACAAAGAAACCGCTGCTTATTTGATATTTGTTTACCTGTTCTATAATTATAAAAGCATCTTTACGAGCAGAATAATTCTCAGAACAGTGCTGCTTACCGCAATATTTCTTGCCATAAAAACTGTACTTGCCGTAATATTTGAAAAGAACCAGGGAGACATATTTGAGATATGTCTGCCTGTTAATATGGAGATAATTTCAAATTTATTTTTAAACAGGGTATATCTTAAAAATATCATGCTGGCTTTTGGCGGAATGTATATATTTGTTGTGCTTCTCTTTTTAACCGGTAAATGGAAGCTGTTCAGCAGGAAGGAAAAAGTTTACATGAACCTTGCTTTTATTCCCTATTTTGTTATCGGGATTTTTGTCTGTTATTTTACAGAGGTCAGGGTTTATATAGAGATTATCCCTATGTTTACTACATTGTTTATTGTATACCTTACTACAACATTTGGGCTGAAACTCCAAGAGGCGGGAGATAAATAACTTGGAAAAGAAAATAAGTCCGGTCAGCTTTGATGATTATGTTGAAACGTACCACAGGGAAGTTCAAAGCTCTATCGATTTTATCGGGCAGGATGTTGATTTTTTCATTAAGCTCAAGGCAGATATAGTTTACAATATTGCCCGCAGTCATTTTCCAGAGATGGAGGGAATTAAAATTCTGGATATTGGCTCGGGTATAGGCTTAACCGATAGCCACCTTTCAAAGAGAATCCAAAACCTGTATGGTGTTGATATTGAAAAAAAGGTAGTTGCAAAAGCAATGGAAAAAAATCCGGGTGTTAAATACGAAATATATGACGGTTTAATACTGCCGTTTGAAGATGATGCCTTTGATATGATTTTTACCATAAACGTGATGCACCACATTAAGCCGTTAAAGTGGCATAATTTTATTAAAGAGGCAGGACGGGTTATAAAACGGGGCGGGGTGTTTGCAGTGTTCGAACACAACCCGCTTAACCCGCTGACAAGACTTGCTGTGAGCAGATGCGAATTCGACAGAGACGCAGTTCTTATAAGAAAAGCGAGGATGAAAAAAATGTTCAGGGAAGGGGGATTCAGGATTACAACACATTCTTATATCGTTTTTTTTCCGTTTAATAGAACGTTTTTCAGAAAAATTGAAAATTGCCTGACTTGGCTCCCGCTTGGAGCACAGTATTTTGTAACAGGAACTAAAAATTAATTATATGAACTTATTAAACAAAAAATTTCCGACGGAGAAATCTCCTTCGGGGATAATTCATTTATACTACCTGCTGACCTCGCTTACCTTTTGCTATATATATTATCACAAATTTATCGTAAAAGCCGATTTTTACGGAGCTTTCAGCAGCGGCGGGATATATGCAGTTTTGAATTTTGAGGCTGTTAAGCCGATACAGTTCAGAGTTCTTATACCATTCATTTTTAAGGTAATGAAGCTTGTATTTGGTTTTGTTTCGGATGAAGCATTGTTTTTTTTGCTGACAATAGCCCTGTGTTACTTCATTTTGTTAATGTTTTATTACCTACTAAATGAGTATTTCCAAAGCAGGGCTCATAACTGCTGGCTTGCACCGTTTATTATTTATCCGATGATCTGGAATTTTATTATAATGAACGGACAATTTTTTTATATGGATTTCAGCATTCTTCTTGTAATAATAATAGGATTTCTTTTTATTGTTAAAGAAAAGTATAATTACCTGGTACTTCTGTTTATCATAGGAACACTTAATCATCCTTCGGTGGGCTACCTGATAATAGCCTTTCTTTTGTACAACTACCGGCAGCTGTTTAAACCTAAAACAATCATTTACACTGTTGTTATGGTAATGATTTATGTGGGGGTTTATTATACGATGAACAGGATATTTTCTTCGGATGAAGGATACTTTATTATTTTAAATTTATACAGAAACCTGAGCCTTGTGGATATCCTGCCAATGCATATAATAGCGCGGGATTTCTTCTTTAATTTCGGCGGTTTACACTTTTTTATATTAATATTTTTTATTACCACAGCATGGCAGAGATATATATCACCTAAAATGATGATAAACCTGACTATAATACCTTACGTGTTTTCGGTTTTCCTTTCTTTCAGCGTGGAAGAAATCAGGAACTACATTGCCATAATACCTTTTGTAATGATTTTATGTCTGCTGTACCTGAGTACGTTCGAGAATTCGTTTCTTAAACCACTGACCGATGTAAAAACAAAGGAGAAAAAGTGAAGATTCTTTACGTAACGGCGAAGGGCGGCATTCACGACTATCGCTTCTTGAAAAAGCTGATGAACGATTATGAAGTATTGCTGCTCCATTACGCAGCCGATGATATGATTGATGAGATTCACCGCTTGCCGGGAGTAAGGATAATTTCAAAAAAACCTCTTATTAAATCATTTCCGCTGCTCACAGAATACAGGCATTTCAAGAAGGTATATAATGATTTTAAGCCCGATATTGTTCATACCGGTTATGTCTGGCAGGTCGGTATTTTAGCTGCTATGCATAACGTAAAACACCACTTGTCTATGGTTTGGGGCTCCGATATCCTGACCGAACCCGATAGAAGTTCATTTAAGAAAATGCTTGTTCGGAAAGTTATGCAGCAGGCAAATCATATACAGTGCGATGCAGAAGTTGTGAAGCAGAAGATAATAGGTGATTATAACACCAAAGCCGAAAAGATTACAGTATTTCCATGGGGTATAGACCTTGGTATTTTTAAACCTATGAACAGGAAAGAGTGCAGAACGCAGCTAAGTTTACCGGAGGACAGATTTGTTATTGTATTTAACCGATATCTTGAACAGGTTTACGGTATCGATTACCTGCTTGAAGGATACAGGATGTTCTGTATGAATAAAGAGGATGTTCTTTTGCTGTTAATAACTTCGGGAAATTTAAGAACAAATGTAATAAGATTTATTACCAACCACAGACTCGAAGATAAGGTAAAGCTGATTAGCATGGTTCCGAACAGCGAACTGCCGGTTTTTCTTAATGCATCGGATGTTTATATCTCAACCTCTTTAAGCGATGGAACCTCTCTCTCGCTTCTGGAAGCTATGGCTTGCGGGCTGGGACTTGTTGTTACAGACGTGCCTGCCATTAAAGAGTGGGTGTCAGACAAAAACGGGATTCTAATAAGCAGAAGACACTCTGGAGATGTCTGTACAGCCCTTGAAACTTATTATAATAACAGAAGTTTAATTGAACAGCACGGTAAGATTAGCATTTCTGAAGCAGGCAGCAGAGCCGACTGGGATAAGAATTATCTGAAGTTAAGGGAAATATATAAAAAGATTTTGACGGATTGAAGAACCGTTCAGAGTATAAAATTTGCCATCTTCTTTATGAAGAATTTCCCCGCGACCCGCGTGTGAGAAGATATGTAAATGCACTTAATGAACAGGGACTCAGGTGCGTAATTGTCTGCAGCAAAAAAAAGCACGAACCGTATTTCGGAGTATGGAACGGAAACCGTGTTTACCGTATACCTGTATACAAGAAGCGGCACAGCTTTATTCTCACATTTATTGAATATTGGCTGTTCGCTTCGGTTGCATCTGTGCTTCTTTTTTATCTTGGTATTAAATACCGCTTCAGAATTATACAGGTTCATACACTTCCCGATTATCTTGTTTTTGCCGCATGGTTTAATAAGCTGCTCGGTTCGAAAATAATCCTTGACCTCCATGAGATATTCTCCGAGCTTTTTATTGCACGCAAACCGCACCTTGCAAACTCGTTTTATGTAAAACTGCTTAAGCTGGGTGAGAAACTCTCGATAAAATTTGCAAACAAGGTGATAACCATACATGAACCTGCAAAAGATATTTTCATCAGCAGAAATAAAAACATTGAAAATAAAATACAGGTAATAATGAACTCTGTTGACCCGGCGGAATTTAAATCGACCGTGTTAACACCAACCGAACATTTTATTATTATGTATAACGGCACAATTGTTAAACTGCTAAGTTTAGATTTAATTATCAAATCTCTTGCTGTATTGAAAAAAGTTATGCCTGAAAGGGATTTTGAAAAGATTAAATTCAGGTTATTTGGCGAGGGTCCCGTTTTGAACGACCTGCTTTCACTTGCGAAGGAAAAAGGACTTGAGGGTAAAGTTGAATACAAAGGTTTTGTTCCGCCCGAGGTGATGCACAGGGAAGTTCTTAAAGCTAACGTTTGCATACTGCCCCCGCTAAAAAATATTTACAGCGATTTGTTCTATACAATCAAGCTGATAGAAATGGTATATCTTAAAATACCCGTGATTGCTACAAGACTTAACACTTATAAAAGATATTATAGGGAAGAATCATTATTTTACTTCGATTCGGGAAACGTTGAACAGCTTGCTGAAAGGATTACAGATGTATTTTACAACCCAGCACTTGTTAAAGAGAAAACACAAAATGCGTTTGATGATTACATAAAGGTTGACCGGGATGTAATGATGGAAAGGTATAAAGAATTAGTTAAAAGTTTATTGTATTCATAGGGCGTAGAATGTATAGAGTGTGTGGAGTTTGAAGTTTATAAATTTCAGAAGATTTGGCGAGAAAAAAAATCTAAAACATTGTTTTTGAAACAATATTTCAACTTCACTTGTTTTATTTTACCGTTGTCTTTTCAGGATTTACTATTTTAAAATTCTCTTTTTCCCTATTTTATTAACATCATCTTACGTACCTCTGAAGTTTCTCCAAGCTCTATTTTATAAAAATAAACTCCGGAAGAAAGATTTGTACCGTCGAATTCTGAATAATATGTACCGGTATTTTTTTGCTCGTTAACAAGCGTAGTAATTTCTTTTCCTGTTGCATCGTAAATCGACATTTTAATGAAACATTTGCCTTTAACTTCGTATTTTATAGTAGTTTTTGGGTTAAAAGGATTGGGATAATTATTACTTAATGTGAAAGAATGCAATGGATTTTCGTTTAGACTAATGTTCCTGTTGGCGGTATCAGCTTGGTACCTGACGATGTTGGAATAATCCTTTCCCGAAACGCTGTAGAAATCGCCGTTCATTATTAAGCTTCCGTTATACACCTCAAGGTCTTCGGGCCTTAAGTCAGGGCCGTATTCTACAGGACACCAGTTAAAGCCGTTCCATCTTGCAAGCTTATTACAAATCTTGTTATCCATTATTGTAAAGCTGCCGCATACATATAAATTGCCATCATAAGAAACCATATCGACTACCTCCCCGTGTGTTTCGGGTAATGAATAAGTTCCGCTTACTCCCGCACCCACAGGATACCATTTTGAACCATCGTAATAACAAATGCCATTAACTACAACATTATTCATAGTCTTAAAATTGCCTCCCGCCCAGAGCATATCTTTGTAAACATAGAGCACATAAACCTTTGCCTGTGTTCCGCCGATGCCCGAACCAACAGGTATCCAATTGGAGCCGTTCCATTTTGCGATACCATTACAAGGTATTCCTGCTGAGCTTAAAAAGGCTCCGCCGGCATACAGCTCATTTTTATATTCGCACAGTGACCAAACGGTTCCATCAAATCCTTCGCCCATCGGCTGCCATTTCACGCCGTCCCACTGCGCTACCCGGTTTAGTTTTTTCTCGCCCGACTTTGTGAAAAAGCCGCCAGCGATCAGTTTTTTGCCAAACTGCAGGGCAGCAAAAGCCGGGCCGTCGAAACCACATCCAAAGCCTGTCCAGTTCATACCATCCCATTTCGCAATGTAATTTACCGGCGTCCCGTTTTTCAGGCTGTCAAAATAACCAACTGCAATCAGGTCATCGCCGTATTCAGTACAGTATACACCTTCATGATTAAAGCCCGTGCCTAGCTGGTGCCATGAAATACCATCCCATGCAGCAATGTAATTAGCCTCATCACTCCCGTTAATCCGGTTGAAAACTCCTGTGTTGATAAGGTAACCGTTCCATGTTGTTAAACCAAGGCTAAAGCTTTCTACGAAATAGTTTACGCCCGGACTAGGATTGTAATATTGAAACCCGCTCCCGAGCGAAGAAAATCCAGTAGAATACCCGTTGCTGCTTATAATTGTCCAATGCGGGTCGCAGCTGTCGGTAGAAGGTCCGAAGCCAAGCTGCATATGGACGGCATCCGAGCCATAACTGCCATCAGGGTATGTCCTGTCGTGTATGAAGAATGAAGCGGAATCTCTAACTACCTGCCCGGCACATTCATCGAACTTGTACAGAACAGCAAGGCTGTCATTAACAGTAATTGAAAGATTATCAATGTAACCCTTAAAGTAACCGTCAACGCGATTAACCGAGTTAGGACCTATACCCGTTGTTAATGCAAAGTTACCTATTGAAAATGAAAAGTTATCAGGTACCGTATAGTAGCTGTAGCCGGAGATTGTGCTGGTAAGGATTCCATCAACATAAGTAAGAAGTAAAGAATCGTTATTGCTGAAAATAATTTTATAGTTGTGCCAGTTTTGATTATCATTAAGGTAATAGATATTTTTCCATCCGGCACCTGTGAAGTAAAAACAAAGCCATCCCTGTGATATAATATTGTATGCAAGCACCCAGTTGTATTTTCCCACAATATACTGACGTGAATGAGGCAAAATTTTTAAATCGACAGATATTTCAAAACGGCCGGTTGATTCATAATTGAATTCCAGAATCTGTATATCTTTGCTTCGTGCAAAGTCGAATTCGCCATCAAAGTATAAGCACCCGTTTTCGTAAGGAGTTATAGGCAAAAGGCTAGTATTGATAGGTATACAGTTGTTTACTGAAGGTTGGGTATATCCTATATCACTTAAGAATGTAAATAAAATGGCTGTAAACGGAAGTATTCTTATCATTTCATCTCTCCATGTTATAGTCTTATAACTATATACATAAGTTCATTACATGAGTTATGCCAAAAGAAACAGTTTTTTTGAACTTAGAAAGGGGAAATTTTTATAAAAAAAGGCAGGGTGTTTTTCTATTAATGGGGCAAAAATGAGAAATAGTTCAGAAGTTCAGTTTAAGTTCTATCGGGCAATGGTCGCTGCCCATTACATCCATATGTATTTTAGCGTTACTAACCATTTCGCGCATTTCTTTGGTAATAAAGAAATAATCGATACGCCACCCCACGTTACGCTCCCTTGCACGGGTGAACATATCCCAGTATGTATACCAGTTAGGTTCGTGATTGAACTCGCGGAAAATATCGATGTAACCCAAATTAATTATTGTATCTATCCATGCACGTTCTTCGGGAAGAAAACCGGTATTGGTTTCGTTTTCTTTCGGACGGGCAAGGTCTATCTCTTTATGTGCAGTATTATAATCACCGCAGACAATTATGTTCTTTTGTTTTTTTCTTTTCTTTTCAACATGGTAAAACAGAGCATCATAGAAATCGAGCTTATATTTTATGCGTTCAGGTCCTCTTCCTCCGTTCGGAAAGTATGCATTATAAAGGGTAAACTTTTCGAAATCGGTTTGTATTACCCTCCCTTCCCTGTCGAAGTAAGGATCTCCAAATCCAAGCTTTACTTCAAGCGGTGTTATTTTTGAAAATGTTGCCACACCCGAGTAGCCCTTTTTTTCGGCGGAAAAAAACTCTGAATAGTAACCTTTCGGTTTCTGTATTTCAGCGGGGAGTTGTTCCTTTTGTGCTTTTATTTCCTGCAGGCATAGTATATCGGGAGAAGTTTTTTTGAACCATCCGGGGAAATTTTTTTTCCATATGGCACGTAGTCCGTTCACATTCCAGCAGAATATATTTAAATTTTTTTTAGCCGGCATTTACCTGATAACCAGTTTACCTGTTCGCTTCCACTTTTCGAATCCGCCTATAAGATTATAAACGTTCTTAAAACCGAGTTCTTTCATGAGCTTAACTGCACCGGCGCTGCGGCTTCCGGTCTGGCAGTAAACAAGGTAGGTTTTTTCTTTGTCTAAGGTTTGAACGGTATTCTGAAAATCACCTCCGCTATAGCTGATATTTTGTGCACCCTTTATTTTTTCACCGCGGAACTCAAATGTGCTGCGGACATCCAGTATTGCAACGCCGTTTTGTTTGCTTACTTCTTCGAATTTGTCGGGAAGGATATCTGAACTTGTTAAATCGGGCTTGCTGATAAATAACCGGTAGATTACAAATGCTGCAACTATTACCGCAACAAGTGCATAAATAAGATTTAACGTGGATTTTTTCATTATTTTTTCTTCCCCATTAAATTCAAAGCACTGCCTGCTTTAAACCACCCAATCTGATGCTTGTTCATTGTGTGGTTTAATTGTATTTTATCTGTTGTGCCGTCAGAATGCTTTACTGTTAAAGTTAGCTGTTTGCCCGGTGTAAGTTCATTCACATTCAGGTCGAATTTATCATCTTCTTTGATTTTGTCATAATCTGCCGGATTTGCAAACGTAAGAGGCAGCATTCCCTGCTTCTTAAGGTTTGTTTCATGTATCCTGGCAAATGATTTAACAATAATAGCCTTCCCGCCCAGGAAGCGCGGCTCCATTGCAGCATGCTCACGTGATGAACCCTCGCCGTAGTTTTCTTCGCCTACAACTATCCAGCTTATACCTTTCGATTTATAATCACGTGCAACATTCGGCACTTCATCATATTTACCTGTCAGGAGATTTTTTACAGAGTTCGTCTTATCGTTAAAATAATTTACCGCACCTATAAACATATTGTTAGAGATATTATCCAGGTGACCGCGGAACCTGAGCCATGGACCAGCCATTGATATATGGTCGGTAGTACACTTGCCCTTAACCTTTAATAATAAAAGCATGTCTTTAAAATCGTTTTCGGGGTCAGGAGTTTTAAATGCTTCCAGTACCTGCAGGCGTTTGCTGTCAGGATTTATAACAACCTCAATTTTAGCAGAGTCTTCTGAAGGCGGCACGTATCCCTCCTCACCTCTAAGGAACCCTTTTTGCGGAAGTTCATCCCCTATAGGAGCGTTAAGTTTAAATGTCTCACTTTTTTCGTTAATAAGGGTATCATGTAGCGGGTCGAAAGTTATTTTTCCGGCAAACGCCAGTGCGGTTACAATTTCAGGCGAAGCAACAAAGGCATGAGTTGCAGGATTGCCGTCATTACGTTTTGAGAAGTTCCTGTTATATGAAGTAATTATAGAGTTTTTCTCTCCTTCCTTAATATCGTGCCGTTTCCATTGTCCTATGCAGGGACCGCATGCGTTTGCCAGTACCATGCCGCCTGCCTCTTCGAATATCTTTAGCTGACCGTCACGTTCTATTGTGGCTCGTATTTGTTCCGAACCGGGTGTGATGGTAAACTTTGATTTCACTTTCAGCCCTGCTTCAACCGCCTGTTTTGCAACCGATGCAGCCCGTTCCATATCTTCGTAAGATGAATTTGTGCAGCTGCCTATTAAAGCGACCTTCAATTCTTCAGGGTATCCGTTTTCTTTAACAGCATCCTTGAATTTTGATATCGGCCAGGCTAAATCGGGGGTAAAAGGCCCGTTAATGTGAGGTTCAAGCTCAGATAAATTTATTTCTATTATCTGGTCATAATATTTTTCGCTTCCTTCATCGGGTTTCAGATACCCGGCAAGCTCATCGGACATGTTTGCAAGTTCTTCTCTTCCCGTGGCTTTCAGATAAGCTGACATTTTTTCATCATAAAAAAACACAGATGTTGTTGCACCGATTTCAGCTCCCATGTTGCAAATTGTTCCTTTACCCGTGCAGGAGATTGTTTTTGCACCCTCACCAAAGTATTCAGCAATAGCACCCGTTCCCCCTTTAACAGTCAGGATACCAGCAACTTTCAGTATTACGTCTTTTGGAGAAGCCCATCCGTTCAATTTACCCGTTAAATGAACGCCGATAAGTTTCGGGAATTTCAGTTCCCACGGCATGCCCGCCATTACATCAACAGCATCAGCACCGCCAACGCCTATAGCCAGCATTCCGAGCCCGCCTGCATTTGGGGTATGTGAATCGGTTCCTATCATCATTCCGCCGGGGAATGCGTAGTTTTCTAAAATAACCTGGTGTATAATGCCGGCACCCGGTTTCCAGAATCCAATGCTGTACTTGGCTGAAACGCTTGCAAGGAAGTCATATACTTCTTTGTTAAGATCATAAGCATTCAGCAAATCATTCTTTGCGCCTGTTTCGGCGGGTATAAGATGGTCACAGTGAACGGTCGTGGGAACCGCAACCCTTGGAATACCTGCTGACATGAACTGAAGTAGAGCCATTTGTGCAGTTGCATCCTGCATTGCAACCCTATCGGGATTAAATTCCGCAAAATCTTTTCCCCGCACTATCTCTTTTTCGGGTTTTGCGGCCAGATGTGAGTATAATATTTTCTCTGAAAAGGTAAGGGGGCGGTTTAAAAATGATTTTGTTTCATCGATTTTTAGTTTGAATGATGAGTAAACGGATTTTATTAAGTCTAAGTCAAACATTTTAGTAAGTTGTTTTATACTGTTTTAAAGTTTGGTAAATTCAAATTTTAACACTTGAAACCGTTAAAGCGGTTATACTCAAATATTTAACAATTATGACCTACATTGATAAAAGTGTTGGTAAGCATAAACGAACACTCAACAGTTTTAATTTTTTTTATAATGTGGTGAATTTCACAATGAAAACCTAAAGAAATTCAGAAGAACTAGTTTGTATAAATAATATTTCTATCCTTAACCGGTTTATTCCCTCTGAAGCGTAAAAATATATTAGCAAGTGTCACTACATCACGCTGGCAATATGTTTTTATCTTATCAATTTTTTTTTCTTTCCAATATACCTCGTAAACCTGGCTGCCGTCCATATCAGCTTTCGGAGAATCTATCCCGAACAATGTAGCGAGCAGATTTAACGATGTAAAGCTTTTTTTATCTCCGAAACGCCACAGTTCAAATGTATCGAGCAAGTTAATTTCCCAGGGTTTTTTTCCTGCATTATCAAGAATAAAAGGAATCTTCAATCCGTTAATTAAACAGCGTCTTGCAATGTAAGGATAGTCGAATTCTTTACCGTTGTGTGCACAAAGCTGGCTATCGGCTGTGTTGTATTTACTGTCTAAAAGTTCAATAATATCTTTAAGTATTTGAACCTCATCATCACCATAAAATGATTTTATCCTTAACCCCGTTCCGTCTTCGGTTTCCGTAAAAAAACCTGCAGAGATGCAGATAATTTTTCCGAACTCGGCATAAATTCCCGCACGGTGATATACATCAGCAGGTGTTTCTTTCTCTTTTATGATATATTGTGCCTTTAAATCCCAGAGTTCTTTCCATTTTTCCGGTAATGATTCGTAATCGGGATATTGCGGTACCGTCTCAATATCTATTACAAGGACTTTTTTTATGTCTGTGTTTTCAAGCATTAAAAAATATCTTCCAGATGTTTAATTTTGTTTTCTTTGCTGCCAAGAATAATCGAAATTACGTCAAACCGTTTTTCATAGTCATCGTATTGTTCATTTTCCATTAAAAATCCCTCAGCCGATTTATACATTTGATACTGTTTTGTATCGGTGATAGAATCTTCCGGGTCTGCAAAATTTTCTGACGTTCTTGTTTTCACCTCCACAAAAAGCAGAAGCTTTCCGATGTCGTCTTTCACAATCAAATCTGTTTCAGCGCGGTCGAACCGGTAATTTTTTTCAACTAACACAAATCCTTTTTCTTCAAGGTATTTTAAAGCAAGCAACTCACCTGTTTTACCGGGTTTCATTGAACAAACCTTTTAAACGCTTTACCTGAAACGAACGACGGTGCAGTTTTGAAAAGCCATATTCCAGTATTTCGTCAACATGTTTTCTTGTACCGTACCCCTTATGTGAAGAAAAGGAAAAAAACGGGTACTCTTTTTCATGCTCAGCCATCATGCGGTCGCGTGTAACCTTTGCTATGATAGAGGCTGCTGCAATTGAAAAGCTTTTCTGGTCACCGTGTATGATATTTGTAACCGAAATGGTTTTATGCTTATAAAAATTTCCGTCTGCAAGTATCATAGATGGTTTAAACCGGAGCTTGCTCACAGCCCGTGTCATAGCTATTCTGGTTGCTTCCAGAATGTTGTGTTTATCAATTTCATCATTATTGCTTATACCTACCGAATAGCAAATTGCGTTTTCGGTAAGAGCATAATAAAGCTTTTCTCTTTTCCCGGGGCTTAACTTTTT
>CAYWTS010000008.1:0-4338 GCA_964461265.1 uncultured Ignavibacteriales bacterium | reverse complement strand
GAGTTTTCATTTGAACAGGTTCCGTTCGGTAAGTTTATACTTGAAATAAGCATGGTGGGTTACAGTAAATCTATTGTCAGTGGAATTACAATAACGCCGCAGGAAAAAGAAATAATAATAGATACCGTATTCTTAAAATCAGGAACCACAGTGACCGATGAAATAGATGTGACTGCCGAACGAAGCACTCTTGAGCTGGGACTTGACAAAAAAGTGTTTACAATCGGCAGAGATCTTAACCTCGAAGGCGGAAATGCTACCGATGTACTGAGGCGAATCCCTTCGGTAACAGTAGATGCAGACGGCAATATAAGCATGCGCGGCTCGGGAAACCTGAAAATTCTTATTGATGGAAAGCCATCGATGTTAACAGCCTCTAACCAGTCACAGGTGCTTGAACAAATTCCTGCAGGTTCTATTGAAAGTATAGAGCTTATTACAAACCCATCTGCAAAATATGACCCCGAAGGAGAAACAGGAATAATAAATATTATTCTAAAAAAGGATATCGGTTTCGGTTATAACGGGAACCTCTCACTGAGTGCCGGGACTAAGGATAAATACAGCGGTTCGGTAAGCCTGAACCTGAAAAACAAGCTTGTAAATGTTTACGGAAATTACAATTTCAGACTCTTTAATTTTGGGATGAGCGGGAACACTTACAGGCAGTATACCGATGTTAATTACCCGCAGTCGTATAATGAATATAACAATGCATCGGCAAGGATGTTCGGGCATATGTTCAAAGGCGGTGTGGATTTTAATTTAAGCAGGTTTCATATTATAGGGCTTTCTGCGGCTTTTCATAACAGGAACCGCGAAAGGAACGAGAGTACCGAGAGCTGGTATTACGACAGTACAGGTGCCCTTTCATACCTGACTAACAACCAGTCGGGTGATAATGAAAAGGGTTATTCATTTGATTTGAGTCTTAATTATACAGGCAGGTTCAAAAACCCAAAGCAGTTATTAACGGGAGAAATTACCTATACGAGAAATAAAGAAAATGAAGATGAAAAAATTAACCAGCGCTATTTTAGTCCAAATTACATTGAAAATGATACGCCCTATATAAGGAACTCTTTTACATCATCACTATTTGATAACCTGAATATACAGGTTGACTACACCCACCCGTTTAAGGAATCCAGCAAGCTGGAAGTAGGGTACAGGTCATTTATCCGTATCAATGACAACGATTATTATTCGGAAACATATGATACATCATCACACCAGTTCATCAGCGATACTTATGCAAATAACCGTTTTAAACTGAACGAACAGATACATGCATTATATGGCATATTTTCGAGCAAACTTGGCAATTTCAGCTATTTGGGCGGCATACGGCTTGAACAAACATTTACAAAATCCGAGGTTATTAATACAGGTCAAAAGTTCAATAAGAATTACTTCAGTTTTTTCCCCAGCCTGAGCTTGGGTTATAAATTTTCACAAGCCGACGAAATACAGGCAAGTTATACAAGACGGATTAACCGCCCGCATTCCAGAATGGTCAATCCTTTTACCGATTATTCAGACCCGCTGAATATAAGGACAGGCAATCCGGATTTGAATCCTGAATATATAGATTCATATGAACTAAATTACATAAGATACTTCGGTAAGTTCACGGTTACACCTTCTGTGTTTTTTAAATATACCCATGACGGCATTGCACGCTACAGCTACCTTACCGACAGCAATGTTTCAATTTCGACATTTATGAATCTTTCGAAAGTGCTATCATACGGAGCTGAACTTATAGTTTCGGCACATCCTTTTGACTGGATAAGCTTTAATGGAAGTGCCAGTTATTTTAAAACCGAGGTCACCGGTGATAACATTGCTCCCGAACTTTACAATAGCGGTTACTCATGGACAGCGAAGCTGAATGCTTTCGTAAGAACCTGGTATGGTGTAGATTTACAGTTTGCCTATAATTACGACGGCAAGCGAGTTAACGTTACAGGTGAAATGGCGCCGCACCAGTCGTTAGATATTGCCGTGAAAAAGGATATAATTAAAAACAGGTTAAGTCTTAGCTTAAGGGTATCGGATGTATTTAATACGATGAAATTCAGTGTAAGCCAGCAGAATATCGGGTATAACCAGACTTTTGACAGGAAACGTGATTCCAGAAATGTGTTTTTGTCACTGAGCTATAAGTTTGGTACACAGAGCAAAGAACAACAGCGTAAGCAAAAAAGAGAAAACGGTGAAGATAACAGCAGTGATGACATAGATTTTTAATTTTAACTGCGTATTATTTTACCACTGATTATCTGCAATTCAACCGTTAATTTTATTTTCATGAAAATCTTAGCACTAGAAAGTCCCGTTGCGGGGGTTACCGACGAACAGCTTAAACCGCACCTTGAAGCCGAATCACGCAGGGTTTGGGAGTTATACCAGCAGGGAATAATCCGTGAAATCTATTTTGCTGAAGGTGAGCACCGTGCAGTATTGGTACTGGAATGCAGCAATGCCGAAGAAGCACAAAAGGTAATAGATTCATTACCTCTTGTAAACCAGAAGTGTATAACATTTAAGCTTCTCAGGTTAAAACCATATACAGGTTTCGGGAGACTGTTTAAGGAAGCGTGACCAAAACACAACTGCAGGGAAAGCATAAAAAGACTTTCACATAAACTAAAATTAATTATAGCTGACAGAACATTCGGTAAATTTATACAGGTTTAAAATATTCTTTCCCTACCTATGCATAGATTTTATTTCCTTATACCTGTAGCAGCTTGTCAGGTGGTCATTTACCATTCCGGTTGCCTGCATGAATGCATAACAGATTGTTGAACCTGCAAACCTGAATCCCCGCGCCTTTAAATCCTTGCTCATTACATCTGACTCCTTTGTTTTGGCAGGAATTTCTTTAAGCGTTTTCCATTTATTATGCTTTGTTTTGCCGCCTGTGAACTGCCAGATGTATTTATCAAATGAACCGAATTCTTTTTTCACTTTTATAAACGCTATTGCATTATCAATTGTGGCGTGAATTTTCAACCTGTTGCGGATTATACCCGTATCTTTAAGAAGCGAGTTGACTTTCGTTTTATTGTACTTTGCAATTTTTTTATAATCGAAATTGTCAAATGCTTTGCGGAAATTCTCACGCTTATTAATTATTGTTGACCAGCTTAATCCCGCCTGGAATGCATCAAGTACAAGGAATTCAAACAGCTTCCTGTCATTATGAACAGGTGTTCCCCATTCATTATCGTGGTATTTTATCATTTTGGGGCTGGAAAGGCACCAGCTGCAGCGTTGTTTTGTTTTCATATTGTTTCAAAATTATCTGAACAAGGATTTACATGATTTATTGATTACCCGGATTTTGTATGTTTGATTATATTTATTAAGCCAATCCATGAATCATGCAAATCCATGTTCAGACGTTAATTTCAATTACTTTATCTCTTGCACCTTCGCCCCGCACAATTGTAATTGCTGACTTTGGCACTTTAAAATGCTTTGCAAGTAATTCGACGACTGCTTTATTCGCTTTGCCTTTATCCGGTGCAGCCGTTACCCTGATTTCAAGTTTATTATTATCGATCAGCTTAACTTCATTTTTACGGGAAGAAGGCTTAACTTTTACGTTTATCCTCAATATTAAGAAATTAATTTATACAAATATTGGTTATTTTTGGCAATAAATATATATACACAAGTTTAATCTAAATTTTGTATGAAACACACCATTTTAATTTCGATTATTATTATTTCTGCAATTTTTATTGTAAGCTGCGGAAAGAGCGATAAACAAACATCGGATAACGGGCAAAGAATTACTCAAACCGACCCCGCAAAATTAAAGACCGTAGAGTATAAAACCAAAGGCATGACCTGCACAGGATGTGAGGAAACCATAAAAGAAAGAGTAAAAAAGGTAAACGGTGTTCAGGAAGTGGAGGCCGATTACAAGCTGAATAAAGCCAAGGTTACATATGATACCGATAAAACCAATCCAAAACAGATTGAAGAAGCAATTGTGGATGCAGGGTATAAGGTGCTTGAGACAATACAGTAGGTATCATTTCACCAGCATCATTTTTTTAGTCTCACTGTATATTACCGGTAATTGATCACCGTACACAATTACCCGGTAAAAATAAACACCGTCCCGACTACCCCAAGTTCTCGGGGTAGTCGGGATTTCGTCAGGCAGTTGCCTGACTCAACTTGCTATTTAATAAATACAAGTTTTTTTGTTGCTGAATAATTTCCCGTTGTTAATTGATAATAATATATATCCGACGGGTAATTCGATGCATCCCTGTCACTCTGTTTCTTCTCCTCCTGTGCTAACTGACGCTCACG
>CAYWTS010000007.1:0-84801 GCA_964461265.1 uncultured Ignavibacteriales bacterium | reverse complement strand
TGCCCGCCACAATTTTATAAATCAAACTAAAGGAAGGTAACAATGGAGTCAAAAAGCTTAAATTCTCGAATAAAATATTTTAAATGAAGCTGTCTTATAAGGCAATTTTCTTGACTAAAATCTGTAACCATCCCGCAATAGCGGGACTAAAATGCAAGATAAATACAACGCAAATATATAATCTTCAATTACAAAGACTCTTTTGAGACGACTACTTTATTGCTTACTATTTTTTCCTTCTTTGCGGTCTTGCTTTCCTCACACCCCAGTCGAATAACCAGTTAGGCAATATTTTAAGGATTCTTGTTGACATAACAATAGGGAAGGGGAACTGAATAACACTTTTTCTTTTTAAGATACCTCGTTTTATAATTTTTGCAGCTCTCTGAACATCCATTAAAAATGGCATATGAAATTCGTTTTTATCGGTCATAGCTGTCTTAACAAAACCGGGACGTATGGTAATAACATGAATGTTAAATTGTTTCAATTGAACCCTCGCTGCTTCCAGGAAAACAGTTGCTGCTGCTTTGCTTGAACAATAGCTTGCCGAGCCTGAATAACCTCTCACATCAGCCATAGATGATACACCGGCAATAGTGCCGTAACCCTGTGCTCTCATTAATGGTATCAGGAACTCGAAGAAATGAGCCAATCCAAATACGTTAACCGAATAAACCCTTTTAAATGATGCACTTGTAAAATTATCCATCCACTCAGGTTCACCAATACCTGAATTTAGAATAGCGAGGTCAACTTTGCCTAACTTTTCTTTTGCATAATTTACAGATTCTTTGACATTATCATAATCGGTAACATCACACTTCATATAAAAACAATCCGAACAATTATTTTTAATCTGTTCGCAGATTTGTTTAAGCGAATCCGTATTACGTGCTAAAAGTAAAAGTTTATTATTTTTATCAGCGTATACAAATGCTAAAGCTTTGCCAATTCCCTGTGAAGCACCTGTGATTAGTATATTCAATATTTTAAATTATTTGATGATTATAAATTTTTTTGTGGATTGGAAGTCATCTGTAATTAATTTATAAAAGTATACACCGCTCGGATATTTTGTCCCGTTAAATTCAGTTACATATGTTCCGGGATTAAAATATGCATTTACAAGCGTAGTAATTTCACAACCGAGTAAATCATATACTTTTAATTGAACAAGGGATTGCAGCCCTTTGTTCGGTAGGTCAAATTTTATTTTTGTGATAGGATTAAATGGATTTGGATAATTTTGGTAAAGATAATAACCTTCTGCAATATGTTCTTTAGGTGAGATTCCTACAATAGGATTACGTTTATAGACATAAAATCTACCGTTAGTATTGGATGAGTCCCAAGTATTAAAATATCCGTCATAACTGCTCACAGGAAGCCAGTAAACACGTCTGATTCTTCCTAAAGGCAGGTTAGTATTTTCGTATTCTTTATAATAAACCGTGCCGTTGAACTGGTAAACATAAATTTTACCTCCAAAGCTGCCTGCTAATATGGAGGGATATGTATTGCCTGTTAATGTTTTAATATCTGAAATCAGCATAGTGTTGGGGTCGGAATATTCAAAAATAGAATCAAGCTTTATGTATTGGTTTTGACCGGAACTTTTCAAAATGTAGCATGCAGCAAAATAATTTGAGGAATTAGTCGATATAAGTTCTTTAATACCATCATTGTTGACATCAGCGACCTTATAGGAAGCGGGTAATCCGATAATCGGAGCAGAGAACATTTGATGCTGAAATGAACTTGACGCAGAGTCATATTCAATTTTCCTGATGTTTGTATTGAAAGTTGGCAGGCCGCCATAAGATAAAAAAGCTTCATCCCAGCCATCGCCATCCGAATCGCCGAAACCTCCTTTGCCAAATAAGTATGTTACTGTTGTGTATGAATAGATACTCGTATATGTATTTGAACCTATTACACCGGAATGTTCCCATATTCTTACCTCACCACCTCCCGGACTTGATGAACCTCTTATTACGATTATTTCTTTCTTCCCGTTTTTGTTCATATCGCCGGTATAAATACCCTGTCCTCCCTGGCTGTTGCTTGTATGAACTATCGAAAATTGTGTGTTCATATCCTGATAATTATTGTTGCCGTTGTTTTCATAAATATAGACCCGGCAGATTCCAAGTACATCAGCAGCAATAAGCTCTGTTTTTCCATCACCATCCGTATCACCCGAAACAATAGGACCGAAGCTTCCGCCTTCTGCTTTGATAAATTCCTGCACAAGATAAAAACTATCGGGATTTAAAGGACTTTGTTCCCAGATATAAAATTTTGCTGGCGAAAAGGTATAACCTGCTATATCTAGGAGTGTATCACTGTCAAAATATCCGCAGATTCCATCCCAGCAATTTGCAAATGCACCCGGGGGTGAAAACCATGAAAGTGTAAAGTCCAGTGAATATTGTAACGAAGAGAAATGCTTAGTAAAATATTCAATATTGCTGCTTAGAATATTATCACCTGAATTTATTATACCGTCACCATTAAAATCGGTATTACATAAAATTAATCTGTTTTCATATACTCCGTCCGAATTATCATCCTGAGCAATAGAGACGCAGTTAAATAATACAAGTAAAAAATTTATAATTAATTTCATTTTTTTAAATCCTATTAAATTAAATCACTACCGGAATTTAATTCAAAATCAGTTTTTAGTGCTCAAAATTACATTGAATAGTTAATTAAATAAAGATAAACTATTAATTTATTATACATATTTTTTTTTATATTTATTTTTTAGATTGCCTAAATCATAGTATTATTTTACGTTTTATGCCACAAAAGAAAAAATCAGTTAAACCTGAAAAAAAAGAAATTTTTTACAGCAAACCAGTATTTAAAAACAAAAGCAGGTATTTAAAAGGGAAAAGTATAAACCCTTCTAATATAACTAAAAACATTTCGTTAGATACGCTTATAGATACCTATTACCAGGCATATAATGCAGGAAGACTTTCGGATGCATGCCGGGTTTTTACTGAAAAGATGCTCGATGATGACGTGACTGTAGGGATGAGTCTTACCGGTGCACTAACACCTGCCGGACTTGGTGCCTGTATTAAACCTTTGATAGAAAACGGATTTGTTGACTGGATTGTTTCGACAGGTGCAAATCTTTATCACGATACACATTTTGCACTGGGGCATACACTTCACCGCGGTTCTCCGTTTTTAGATGATAGAAAGCTCCGTGATGAATGGGTGATAAGGATATATGATGTGTTGTTCGATGCAGAAGTCCTATATTCAACCGATGCATTTTACCGTAAACTTGTCATGCTACCTGAATTTCAGAGGAAAATGCCTACAAGCGAATTCCACTTCAGGATCGGTAAATACCTGTATGAAATTGAAAAAAACCTTAGGCTTACCACTCATTCAATTTTAGCAACAGCATATAAATGCGGAGTGCCTGTTTATACCTCATCACCGGGGGATAGTTCAATTGGTATGAACGTTGCAGCAGTAGAACTTGAGGGAGGCAAGTTACAATTCGACGTTAACCGCGACGTAAACGAAACAGCAGCGATAGTATTAAATGCAAAACGCTGCGGGAATAAGGGTAAACCCGGCAGAAGCGGTGTTTTGATATTTGGAGGCGGCTCACCTAAAAATTTTATGCTCCAAACCGAACCGCAAATTCAGGAAGTGCTTGGTATAAAGGAGAAGGGGCATGATTTTTTTATTCAGTTCACCGATGCTCGCCCCGATACAGGCGGGCTTTCGGGTGCAACGCCTTCGGAAGCTGTAAGCTGGGGTAAAGTTGACCCTGATAAATTACCAGACACAATAGTTTGTTACTCTGATACAACTATTGTGATGCCTTTATTTACTGCTTATGCGTTAAAGAAACATAAACCAAGAAAGCTGAAAAAATTAGCTGGAAAGACGGAAGAAATGATGAAGTTTCTTATTAAAGAATATAAAAAAATCGGGAATAAACTTTAAATTTATGAATAGTATAATAACAAAATCTGAAAATCAAATTTACTACATCACTCTTAACCGCCCTGATTCCTTAAACGCATTTACGCGTGAATTGCTTACAGAGCTTCAAGAGGCATATAAGGAAGCTGAATCGGATGAAATAAGGTGTGTTGTTTTAACCGGAGCCGGTAAAGGGTTTTGTTCAGGTCAGGATTTAAAAGATTTTGAAGCCGGTAAAAAAACTTTCAAAGAGGCTTTAGAAGAAAAATATAATCCACTGATTAAACAAATGATTAACCTGCCTAAACCAATCATCTGTGGTATAAATGGTGTAGCTGCAGGTGCCGGACTTTCACTGGCTTTGGCATGTGATTTCAGGATTGCAGTTGAATCGGCTCAGCTTATAGAAATATTTATTGGTATTGGTCTTGTACCGGATTCGGGTTCATCATTTGTATTACCTAGAATAATAGGGCTGCAAAGAGCTTTCCAGATGTGTTCAACAGCAGAGCGAATAAGTGCAATTGAAGCTAAACAGCTTGGGTTAGTGAATGTTGTTGTTACTAATCAGGAAGTTTTAAATATTGCTTTAGAGCGTTATGCGAAAAAATTTGCGATTGCACCTACCCGCGCAATCGGAATGATTAAGAATTTACTTAATCAATCGTTTCATTCAAATCTGGATGAAATATTAAATATGGAGGCTCATATGCAGGATGAAGCAGGCAAAAGCTATGATTATAAAGAGGGTGTAACAGCGTTTATCGAAAAACGTAAACCAAAGTTTAAGGGAATGTAATACTGAAAACACAAACAAGGGGCTGTCTCAAAAGGCAATTTTATTGCTAAAAAACTGTAACCGCAACTTTCATACTTGCAATTATGCAAGGTAACTGCAACACAACCATAAAGGCTGCGGATACAAAAACACTTTTGAGACAACCCCATATTAAAAAAACAACTTGCTCAAAGTTATTACTAACTAATAAATGGCTAAAGCAAAAAATATTAAATCAATAAAGACAGCAAAGAAAATTCTAACAGAGAATAAATATTTTGTCTGGGGTATGTTTACTGTGTTTTTTATTCTCGTATTCTTCACGGTATCTTACAAAGTGTCTGGTGATGATGATTTTTTCTGGCATCTTGCAACCGGCAGATTTATTGTTGAGAATAAATTTGTCCCCGATAAAGATGTCTTTGGCTTTGTAACCGAAGGTGTGGAATGGATTCCCTTTGAATGGGGTTGGGATGTATTAACTTTTGGATTATATAATATCGGCGGGTATAATACAATACTACTGTTCAGATCGCTGATGTTTGTACTTATATTTTATCTGTATTTCCGCTTAATGCAGAAGTTTAAACTTAACTCCATAGTTTCAATTATAGTATTATTCACATTAATGGTTGCTATAATGGACAGGTTTTCACCGCGTCCGCATATTTTTACTTATTTATTTTTTTTAATATTAATTACAATTACAGCTTCATACAAGTATATAGACAGGGAGAAAACCCAAAAGTATTTAAAGTTTATCCCGTTAATATTTCTTATCTGGGGAAATTGTCATATGGGTGTATTAGCCGGTGGCTTGTATTTATTTATATTTACTGTATCAGAGGTTATAATTTATAAGTATTCGAATTATTTTGTTAAAACCGATATTAAACCTTTGACTAAACAGCAATTACGTAGTCTTTTTATAATTTCTGTTATTTCTGCTCTGGTGCTTCTGATTAATCCTCATGGTTTACAAACGTATATATACGCATATAGTCATACAAAGATGAAAATGCTTGAAACAGTGAACGAATGGCAGAATCCCTTTTCACCTAAACTTGATTTTGGTTTTATTATAACACTATATAAAATATTCCTGTATTCAGGTGTGATTGTTTTAATTTACGCATGGCTGAAAAGGGATTTGACTGCAGCATTAATGTGGATAGGATTTACTATTTATTCTGTCAGGGCTATAAGGTTTACTGTTGATTACGAAATCGTCATGGCTTTTTTTATTGCAATCTCCATTCATCATATTATTTTCAGAGTTTTACGGAACAATAATAAGATAGGGAATGCCATTCTTTACGGTAATATGCCAAAAATAATTTTTACGGTATTTATGATTTACGTTATTATATTGATACCATCCGGTAAGATATACAGTTTGATTAACTATTACAGGGTACCGGGCTGGGGAATAAACGATGAGTTTATACCGGTACAGTTATACGATTTCATGAGCGAAAATAATATCAAAGGCAGGCCTTTTAACCATTTCGGAACCGGTGGCTATATTGTATGGAAATTTCCGGACCAGAAAAATTTTATCGACAGCAGGAATTTGAATGATGAAATATATAACGAGTATTCAAATATTTTATATATGAAGCAGGGACTTGAAAACAAACTTGCAAAGTATGGGATTGATTACATATTGTACCTGGATCCCGATTTGATACGTAGACCGAACGATCTAAAGAATGTTATTGTTAAATACTGTTCAATTAACCCGGATGAATGGAAACTTGTATTCTGGGATGATAAATCTTTTTTGTTCCTGAAAAATGATCCAAAATATTCAGAGTTAATCGATAAGTTCGAATATAAAGTAATTAATCCTTTCAATGCATTATTTTACAAACAGGATTTTGATAACGCTGTTAAATTAAATCCGGACAGGACTAAGGAGGAACTTGCAAGGAAACAGCAAACCGAACCAAACGGAATATTATATCAGAGTATTAGGAATTCCATAAGCCGTTTGCTTCAATAAATATAATCAGGATGATTGCGGGATTTTTCTTTTATCGAGCCAGTCTTTGAGAAACATAATAAGAATGGAAGTAACAGGCATTGCTATTAACAAACCTATAAATCCAAAGAAATATGCGAATATCATTAATGAAAGTATTAAGATTGCAGGATGGAGTCCAAGCTTCTCACCAACTATCTTCGGAATTATATAAGATGTTTCAAGTAGATTTTGCAGAAGATAAAAAAGTATCGATAGCGGAACCTGCAATGCCGGGTTGCCGCTGAACAAAGCCACTATAGCTGTTAATACAATAGATATTATAACACCGAAATAGGGAATAAGGTTTACAAGAGCAGAAAAAGCACTTAAAAAGATAGCATATTTAACACCAATAATAGTGAGGAAAATAAATACACCTACTCCATGTATTAACGCTGCAATAAGAGATCCTCTCATAAAACTTCCGAGTAATTCATCGATTCTGTGATAATAGTCAACATAAATCTCTAATCTTTTCTGAGGTAATAGTTTTTTTACTAGAAGTTTTAATTCATCGAAATCCTTTAAAATGTAAAAAGTAAGGAAAGGGATTAATATTAAATTAATAATCTGGTTCAGAACAACCGAGAGTCCGCTGAATATCGCAGACAAACTATTCATCAGGTTGTTAAGTATTTGTTCCAGGTTACTAGGGAGCTGGTTTAATAATTTTTCCTGTAGGTTTTTACTTGGAATCCCTATTGTATCGAGCCAGGGTAAAAATACGGTATTAATCCATTTGTTTACATCATTTACAGCATTTGGAAGTGAAGATATAAGTTCTGTGAATTGTGCAACAATCAGCGGAGCAAGGAATAATATTAACGCCACTATGGATATTATAAAGCTTAGAATAATAATCAGGCTTGCCCATGTTCTGGAAATATTTTTTCTGTTGAGTTTCTCGACAAGCGGGTTGAGCATATAAGATAATGCAAACGCAAATATAAAGGGAATCAGAAGCTGAAAAACTGAATTTATGAACCAGAGAATAAAAATAATTGATAAAACCCAAACAGAAATCTTAACAATCTGAAACTGCCTGAATGGATAAAGAAGTATAATTATTACTATGAAAAGCAGTATTGGTGAATTGTATAAGCCGGTTACAAGAAAGAATATAGCGGTAATTATAACCGAACATAACGAGATGACAATTTCATTGATGTTGTATGTTCTTTTTTCGTCAGGCATTTAAATTCCTGTGTGACCAAAACCACCGTCGTTTCTCCCTGTAGTGGATAGGTCGTTTGATTTTACAATTTCAGCTCTTTCAACCCTGGCAATTACCAATTGCGCAATTCTGTCTCCGAACTTAACTTCAAAAGGTACTTTGCTGAAATTAGTCAGGATTATTTTTAATTCACCGCGGTAATCGGCATCAATTGTACCGGGTGAATTTATAATTCCGATGTTGTAATTTATAGCTAAACCGCTGCGGGGTCTTACCTGTCCTTCAAATCCCGGAGGTATCTCAAATATCAGATTTGTAGGAATTAAATATGATTCACCCGGGGGAATAATAATTGTTTCAGGAGATGCAGATGCTATATCCATTCCGGATGAGTTAACGGTTGCATAAGAGGGTAAAGGATTACCTAAGGTTTCATCTATTAATTTAACTCTAATCTTCATAAAATTAAAAAAAGGCAGCCTGAAAAAACAGGCTACCCCTAATAAGAGTCATTCTTAAGCTATAATTTTATTATTTTTCAAATAACGTACTTAAAGTTGCTCCCAGTATCAGGAAATAAAATATTATAAACAGAAAATAAAGTACGACCAAAACTATAGTAATGATTGCAAGCACTTTAAGTATAAAGAAATACCTGCTTTGTTTTGAAAGTGCATCGGTTAAATGTGCATTATCGTTAGATGTCGAATACATCATAAATGATTCGGCTGAGTCTTTTAATCTTAGTCCGGCTATAATTGTGGGAATTCCTGTTATGGCGCCAATGCAAGATAAACAAGTAATAGCACCCATAACTACATTAAAAATGCCAACAAACTTCATATCTCCTATCATCTTCTGAATATCGAATGCACCGGCAGGTGTATATACCGGTTGTGTAGGAGCAGGAGGAGTTGGAGGCGGAGTATCCTGAGCAGGAGGAGGTGGTGGCGGAGGCGGTACTCCAATATCCTGCTGGTAAAAAGTATTCTGTTTCATATTCCTGTAAGTTTTATATTTTGAAATAGATTGATTAGTTCTTCAAAGTCTGTAATTTTTGCAATAAAACTCCCGGAAGCTGGTTTTTAATGGAACTTTTTGCAATAAAGCCATCGGCATTAAATTCATCAGCAAGTTCTTTGTAAACAGAGTCTTCGTAAAGTGTAAGTATAATAACCGATTTTGCCGGCCAGCGTTCTTTTATGGTTTTTGTAGCGTCAAGACCTGATTGATTTGGCATGCTTAGATCCATTAAAACTAAATCTGGATTCAGTGATTCGGTTTTGCTAATAACATCAACCCCGTCGATAGCTTCGCCAACAATTTCAACACCCGGAAGGGTATGCATATACTGAATTAATAACTGACGGAAATGCTCGTTATCGTCACAAAGAAGAACTTTTAGTGTTCTATCCTTATTCGTCATTTCTTATTAATTATTAATTAGTTTTTTCTGGCTGCCAGCTTCTGCTGGGTGTTGTGAATTACCTCCAGGATTTCTTTATGGATGTCGTCAGAATTTTTTCCTATGTATTTATCAACCCTGTAAACTTCAGCAAGTTTTCTGTATGATTGCCCCTCATTGATTGAGATCATTACCACTGTAATATCCGGGAATTTATCTTTAATTGTGCTTAAAGCTTCTATACCTGATTTTTTGGGCATTATGATATCAAGTATAACAAGGTCCGGGTAGGTTGCTTCAGCCTTTTTGATTGCATCTTCTCCATCAATAGCTTCAGCTACTAATTCGACACCTGGGATAGAACGCAGGTATTGAGCCAGAGCACTTAAGAAATCAGGATTGTTATCGGCAATGAGTACTCTTACAGGTTGTATTTGAGCGTTCATGGTTAAATCCCTTTCTTTATAAATTAAGTTTGTAAATAATTATCTATATATTTTAATCTATTAAATTATTAATTATTTAATTTAATGAGATTAATCCTTTTTCAATTGCATATCTTACAAGTCCTGCTGTATTTTTAATAGCAAGCTTGTGCATAATATTTTTTCTGTGTGTATCTACAGTATTATAACTTATAAAAAGCATATTAGCAATTTCCTGGTTTGAATATCCGGAGGCGATTAGCTTCAGGATTTCGACCTCTCTTTTAGTAAGCGGAATTTCTTTTAAATTACTTGCTTTCTCAGGTTCTCTGGCATTCTTAATGTAGTTATCGATAATTAATTTAGATATTTCTTTACTGAAGAAATTATCACCCGAAGCTACTGTTTTTACAGCCTCAAGAAGTTCATCCCTGTCGGTATTTTTCAAAACAAATCCTTTTGCACCGCAGCGTATAATCTGGTTCAGGTATTCCTGGTTATCGTGCATGGTTAAAATTAATATTCTTGCTTCCGGGTATTTTTCTTTAATTATGCGTGTAGCATCTATTCCATTCATAACAGGCATCGAAATATCCATAATTACCATATCAGGCTTCAGTTCAGCGTAAAGCTTGATTGCTTCTTCACCATTTGCTGCCTCACCTATAACCGAGATGTTACCAAGGCTCAGAATAATGTTTTTCAATCCATCCCTGACGACTTCGTGGTCGTCAGCAATTAATATTTTTGTATTCTTCATGTGTTAAAGCACTTTTTTTACGGATTATGGAAGAAATCTAAATTGATTTCCAAAAGTAATTCGGTACCTTTGCCCGGTTCCGAGTTAATTTCTATCCTGCCGCCAACAAGTTCTGCACGCTCTTTCATGTTTAATAGACCGAAACCTCTACCGGCTTTTTTCTGCTTGTTAATGCTTTCCATATCGAATCCTATACCATTATCTTTTACATTTACATAGACAAGGTTATTTTTCCGGTATACGTCTAGTGTAACTTCGGTGGCTTCAGCATATTTACTGATATTATTAAATGATTCCTGGATAATCCTGTATATAGCTATTTCGACTTTAGGTTCTATTCTTTCTAAAAGTTGTGAGACCTGGAATTTTGCCTTTATGCCTGTAAGCTTAGCAAACTCCTGACATAGAATTCTAAGAGCAGGTATAAGCCCAAAATCGTCAAGAGTTGTAGGACGCAGGTCGTGTGCTATTCTTCTTGCCTCTATAATTGATTTGCTTATTATTCCATCAACATCTTTTATAATTTCTAATGCTCTTTCCCTATCCTGGTTATTTAAAAGTTCCAGCATACCAAACTTTAGCTTAGCCGCAGATAACAGCTGCCCCAGTCCATCGTGCAGTTCTCTTGAAATGCGTCGTCTTTCATTTTCCTGAGCTTCTATAATAGCTAATGACCTGATTCTTTGTTCAAGCAGCTTTTGATGTTCTTCTTCTGCACGTTTTCTTTCAATCGCATATCTTATTGACCTTTCCAGTATTTCTTCTTCAACTTTATCTTTCACAAGATAGTCCTGTGCTCCCATTTTTACTGCCGATACAGCAGTTGTTTCATCATCTAATCCCGTTAAAACTATTATCGGTATACTCGGTGCAATTTCAGATGTTTTAACGAATGTGGTTAGTCCTTCACAATCCGGGAGTTTTAAATCGAGCAGTATTACATCAATCAATTCATTTTCGATGTATTCTATTCCTTTAGATAAGCGTTCAGCTACGGTCAGGTTAAAATTAATGTGTTTCGAGTCGGTTAAATACTCATTAATTAACCTGGCATCGCCCGGATTATCTTCAATAAGTAAAATGTTGATAAGTTTGAGTTTGTCAGCGTATTTGATTGCCGGTTCTGTCAAAAATTACTACTAATATTAAACTTAAATTAATGAATTAGTTAAAATCAAGATATATAAAGATAAATAAATTAACGGTTTAATACAAATCCCTAGTTTAGTATACTAATTTATGTAATAATGTCAATTAACGTAAATAGTTAAAAATTACTAATAAATAGTTAATTAATATGTTTATTATTCATTAATGTAAAAAAGAAAATTGTACCTTTTGTTTTAGAACTTGTAAACCATATTTTTCCACCATGTTTTTCAACGATTTTTTTACAAATTGCCAGACCTATTCCTGAACCGGGATATTCTTTATTTGTATGTAATTTTCTAAATACCCTGAATATTTCTTTATAAAATTGACCATCGATTCCAATTCCGTTATCTTCGATTTCAAAAGTGAGTTTTGAACGTTTTTTAACACAACGGATATTTACACAGGGTGTATTTGAATTAAATTTTAGAGCATTATTTATTAAATGCATTAATAATATTTCAAATAAATCAGGGTAGCAATAGCAACTTGGTAATTTTTCTATATTAATTACTAAGTTAACGTCTTTATGAAGTTTAATAACAGTTTCTTTAACCTTATTTGCAATGGTATTCAAATCGACAACTTCATATTTGTAGTCATTTCTAAGAATTTTCGAATATGAAGCAAGGTCGTCGATCATCATCTGCAAACGTTTTGTTCCATCAATTACGTAGTTAAAATAATCCTTTGCATCACCATCTAGCGTAGTAATATATTTTTTCGCGATAAGCTGTATATATGAATTAATCATTCTTAAAGGTTCCTTTAAATCATGAGATATAATATATACAAGGTCTTCTAATTCTTTTTCTGTTGGCAATTAGTTTTTCTTATAAGTATCTTTCTTTTATATTAATTTTGGAAGCATAAAAAATCCTGCAATTATCACTAATTGCAGGATTTATTAATTTATTAACTATCCATTTATTAAGAAAATTAAAATTATTTTTTCTCTCTCTCGTCGAAGTAATCGCCGAGTTTAAACCTGATATTAAGAAATGCAGACAAAAGCCCGAATTTGCCTGTATCAAGTTTTGAAATCCTGATTGAAGGTCCTACTGCAAAAGAGTTGAGGGCAAAACCTTCCGCAATATTCGAAACCATGATTTCTATAAGTAGCTGGAAATTACGTATCTTTTTTAATGTTGCATTCACTCTGAAGTCGAACACCGAACCTACTAGGCGGCTTTCTCTTGTGAATAAGCCAATATTTATCTCATCCATATAGTAACCTACATAGAACTGGGTTCTTGTTGAACCGAACATTCTAAAAGGATACCTGAATTCACCGATAAGCTTTGTACCTGTAACTATATTGTTGGGCATAATAGTAGAATCTTTTTGATTCCTGAAAGTGTAAAGTGGCGGACCGCCGCCCGGTTGCACACCTGTTTCTTTGATTTCACTGTACACACCTACTTCAAGGAAGTTACCCAGAGGAATTGTGTAAGTCAGTTTTAAGCCTCTGGGAGGCATAAATATGGCATTATATTGTTTCCACGGTTTGTTTTCGGTGCTATCGGAACCGAGGTCGTGTGTGTTTAATTCACGAATCCTGGTTACGTATTGGACCGACACACCAAGCATATTGAATCCGATTCCTATTTCGTCGCTTTCAAACGGTCCGGAATATTTACTGCCTGTTCCAAAAGTAAAACCAATTGATCTTTTTATAGGAATTCCCAGCTGTTCCCATCCGAATAAAGTAAGGTACGGGTTAATGTATGCCGTTGTATTACGGATTATTCTTTCCCTCTTCGGAGGTGCAACGAATTCCTTGATCTTTATTTGTTTAATTACATCTAAGAATACGCTGGCATAATTAAGCTTTTTCTGGTTTAAATTTTCTTTATTCGTTCCTGTCCAGTTCTTTAATCCATCCTGTACCTGTTTAGATAGCTGTGACCAGGCAAACCTTTGGGCTCCGGGATCCAGCTCATCACCGAATACCACATATTGGTTTTGAGTATTTGGATCACTAATATTAACGACAATCGTATAACGATCCATCTTTGGATCGATAAGTACATCGTCCTGGATTTTTATAAAGATGCTGTCATCTTCAGCACTGGCAGTAATCCTGAAATAAGTCCAAGTTCTCGGATTCTCCGGGTCCTCTTGCTGAGCGAGTACCTTATTTGCATTGAATATTAATGCAAATGTGAACAAAAGCAGAAGTAAAGAAATGGCTTTTTTAGTATTTTTCATTTTTTTAATATTTGTTTTAAAAATCATCTGAACCAAATAAACTACCTTTACATTATTATTTCAATAATTATTATAGTGATTTTACCAATCTCCAAAAATAAAGCTGTTTTGACCAGTTATTTTATGAGGTGCAATCCTGTCAGATACCGTTACAGTAAAACCCAGCGAATAGGGTGCTTCCTTGTTTTCTGTGTAATTATCGAATGATGTCTTACTGGGGAATGCATTTAAGGTAACATCGAATGTGGTTGGACCTGCTTGTTTAAATGTAATGGGTCCTGCAAATTTAACATCGAGCTGTCCCGGGAAATCGTCATCTATGGTTACTCTGTAACAAATCGTTCTTTGCATGTTCGATACGCTGGCTTCTTCACCCATTGTGACGAGCCTTTGCATGTTTATTTTAGGCTGTCTATTAGGTTTGAGTTCTACTGTTTTGGAACTGTTACCTACTTTTATTACTACCGAGCTTTGCCCGCCTGTTACAAAAGTTTTAGTGCTCTTTGGCGGGATAGTTGTTATCCCTACAATTTCGAGCGGGACATCATAAGGATTTGATAAGGGATTTTCCGTATATTGTGTAAGGTTTATTTGCCCGATTCGTATTTCTGTCGGCTCTGTAGGATTTATTTTTTCCTCCTCCTTAAGCTTCTCTTCCTCGATAGGTTTAATTTCGGATTTTAATGTATATAAACTCAGGTCTATCTTAGGCATATTTTGAACAATTAATCTTAGCTTCTCATTTTCCTCCAGTAATTTTTTCGGAACTATGACAAAAATACTTGTATCAACAATTACTGATTTCTTTATAGTTTCATATAATTTTTGTAAGGAATCAGGAGAAAGAAAAACCTTCGGCGTCCCGTCATCTGCAATAACCTGAACAAGGTCAAGGTTAGCACCTTTTATGGCTACAACACAAACTACAAAAATGTAGAGTGACTGATATATAATGAATTTTACATCACGCTGTTTTTTCATTTTACTGAACTTTTAAAATAAGTTTTTAAAATTATTGTCTTTTTCCGGCTAAATAAGCCAGGTTATCTAGTCCTTTTATTGCCTGTGCATCCTTAAGCGAATTTGCAGTTTCTGTAAGCATGTGAGCAGTAACCTGTAATTCTTTTAGAATCTTGTCTTCAGGGAATTTAATGTTATCGAGTTCATTAATTAAGTTTCTCATTGCCTCAAGATTTCTTTTCATAATCTCACTATACTCTGCTGTTTGTGAAGCAGCTGCGAGTGCAGTTGAAAGTGATTGTGATGTATTTTGTAATTCTTTGAGAAGCTCGGAATCGTGTATATTTGTTTTGCTCATTTCAACTATCGCATTCCTCATTATCACAACATTTTTCGAAATGGCTTCACTGAATTCAGCTGCTTTATGAAGTGAATTGTAAATTTCCTGTGCTTCTTCCTTCGAGAACTTTTCGGTAAGCGGCATTGAATCCGCGCCTCTTTTTGAAAATCCGTCATGGAGCTGCTGTAAAATTGCTCTCTGGTGTATATCGTCACGTTCGGTGAAATATTCTTTTTCCAGGTCATTCAGTTCTTCGCGGAGTTCTGCAAACTTAAGACCCTGTGAATCAAAAACTATTTCGAAGAGTTTTGCGATTGCAAGAATAGTTATAGCTTTAATTTCGAATGGAACTGAGAATCCAAGAAATATAATTGGGCCTTCTTTTATACTGATAAGCAGGATAGCAGCACCGAGTAAAGGTAAGGCGGTACCTATGCCGTCCACAATGGTTGCATATCTGTTTGTGATTCTTTCAATGATTTCTTGTGATACTCCTTTAGTACTAACTTCTTTTAATAGTTTCCTATACGAAAGTTCCGAACACAGGATAAAGACTGCGTAAGTTATTACAGGAAGCCACCATAATGAAACCGGTTCTACTGCCTTATTTAAGGATACACCGCCCGGGAATACCCAGTTTGCAAGATTTTCAGCGACTTTTCCTAAAAAAGGAACTTTTGATACATCAATAAAGTAAGATAAGATTAAACCGATAATAGAAGGTATTGCAGGTTTCAAACGGCCAAGCAGCCCTTCATCCTGTATTTTTTTAACCCCTTTATCGATAACATATTGTTTTAATTCATGGTATTCAGTCGATTCTCGCATTAACTCCTGAATTCTCTTTTCGAGATTATCCTTTTTGAAGTTGCTGCCAAATAACTGAGAGGAAGCACTTGTATGTTTTTCCTGTGTGACGTTTAAGGCGGTTTGATCCATTTTAAAAGTTCTCCGTTTTAATTATTTTAACGTTTTCGAAAATATAATCCCCGAAGGTTTATTAAACTTTAGTTTTAATTTTTAATTGCTAACAGAAGCTATTGCAATATTTAGGTTTATTTTAAAAAACACAATACCGAAAAGACGTTAGCGGGTTACAAGCAATTTGATATGTCTAAGGGGCTAATTGCCTTAATTAGTTACTTATTGCGGTTGTTGTTTTTAAAGCGTGTACTTTATTCAATTCAGGCAGCTTTATGTCTTTTTTAGTGATTTTTTCGCTAAATTCATTTCTAAACTTTTGAATTGTGTATTTAACGGGCCAGGCTGCCGCTTCACCGAAAGCACATATGGTATTACCTTCAATGTTACAGGCTACCTCCGAAAGTAAATCGATGTCTTCTAACCTGCCATTTCCGCTGTCTATCCTGTTTAAGATTTTCAACATCCAGCCACAACCCTCACGACAGGGTGTGCATTGACCACACGATTCATGGTAATAAAATTGCGTTATTCTCTTTAGGACTTTTACTATATCGGTGTCTTCATTCATAACCACTATTCCGGCTGTTCCTATTGCTGAACCTACTGTTTTAAGGCTTTCGTTATCCATCTTTAATCCTTCGATTTCATCACCCCGAATAGGCGGCATCGACGAACCACCGGGGATTACCATCTTGATTTTTTTGTTACCGGTTACACCGCCTGCGTATTTGTATATGATATCGGTGAGCAATGTTCCGGAAGGTAATTCATAAACTCCCGGTTTGTTGACATGCCCGCTAACACCATACAAAAGATTTCCGGGGTGTTTCGGTTCACCTATCTTGCTGTACCACTCACCCCCATTTTCAATTATTGCCGGTATATTTGAAATAGTTTCTATATTGTTTATTGTGGTAGGACATCCCCATAAGCCGTAGTGTGCAGGAAAGGGGGGCCTGACACGCGGGTAACCGCGTTTTCCTTCTATCGAATTCATCAGTGCAGTTTCCTCTCCGCAGATGTAAGCACCGGCGCCGCGGTGTATAAAGATGTCGGCAGAAAAATTTGTTCTTAATATATTTTGGCCTATCAAGTTATTTGTGTAAGCATCATCGATTGCTTTTTGAAGAAGTTCCTGCCAGTAGAAATATTCTCCTCTGATATAAACGTATGCTGTTTTGATACCCATTGCATAACATGAGAGCAGGGTACCTTCAATAAATACATGCGGATTAAATTCGAATATCTGCCGGTCTTTAAAGCTTGCCGGCTCCGATTCATCTCCGTTGCAGCAAAGGTATTTTGGTTTGTCCGAATTCTTAGGCATGAATGACCATTTCAGTCCTGTCGGGAAACATGCACCGCCCCTTCCGCGTAAACCTGATTTTTTTACTTCTTCTGTAACTTCTTCAGGTTTCATTTCTTTCAATGCCTTTTTTAGGGCTTCATAGCCTCCGTTTGAACGGTAAACTTCGAGCTTATGCAGTGAAGGAATATCTTTTAAAATAATTTTATGCAACGAAATATTTTTTAGCTTTTATGAAGTTCTTCAAGTAATTTGTCGATGTTATCTTTGGTCAGGTTTTCTTTAAAGTAATTATTGAGCTGGAGCATCGGTGCCGTTCCGCAGCTGCCGAGACATTCGGCTTCGGTAACTGTAAATTTTTTATCAGGTGTTGTTTCACCTACTAAGATGTTTAACTTTTTACAAATATGCTCCAGTATTTCATAAGCGCCACGCAGCATGCATGAAACATTGGTGCAGACCTGCAGGTGATATTTACCGACAGGTTTTTTGTTGAACATCGTATAAAAGCTCACTACACCATAAACACGCTCATAGGGAATATTAAGCAGGTCACCTATGTATTGCATCACTTCAAGAGAAATCCATCCGAACTGTTCCTGTGCAAGCCATAATACAGGCAGTAATGCTGAATCAGCAGTAGGATAATGTGACTTAATTTCGTCAATTTTCCTTAGATTTTCTTCTGTAAACTTTATTTCCATCAATTAAGTGAACATAGATTTATTTATCTGCCTCACCCATAACCGGATCTATGCTGCCGATAATAGCAACAACATCCGATATCAGGCATCCTTTGGTTAAAATGGGCAGTGACTGCAAATTAACAAATGAAGGGGAACGTATTTTTAATCTGTAGGGATAACCTGTACCGTTGCTTATAAAGTAAAAACCAAGTTCGCCCTTGGAAGATTCGAATCCAAAATAAGATTCAGCGCCTTTTTCAGGGATATTACCAAAGTTAACAAGCATAAAATCGTCTATTAACTCTTCCATTTTAGTATATATCTTTTCTTTCTTAGGTAATACATTACGGGTATCGTGAGCATCAATAGGACCATCGGGGAGCTTATCTAGGCATTGATTTAATATTTTTACCGACTCGTAGAATTCACGGATACGAACGTAATACCTTGCAAGGCTGTCACCTTCAGGAAGTGTTGGAACATCGAAATCGAGTTCTGGGTATATAAGATAGGGTTCATCTTTTCGTAAATCTCTTGCAACTCCGCAAGCCCGAAGGTTCGGACCTGTAAGTCCAATGGCAAGTGCGTCTTCTCTTGATATATACCCGACACCTTCACAGCGGTTAATAAAGATCCGGTTTCGTTCTATGAGGTCCTGGCTTTCTTTTAAGTTAGCGGGAAATTCTTCCAGAAAAATCCTGGTACGTTTAATTACTTCGTCATCGATATCTTTCCATACGCTTCCGATACGCGTGAAACTTGTAGTAAACCTGGCTCCTGTAATTAAATCGAGTATATCAAGTATTTTTTCCCTTTCTCTGAATGTCCATAAAAAAACTGTTAATGCTCCAACATCCATTGCCATACTTCCCATCCAAACAAGATGGGAAGAAATTCTTGCAAGCTCGCAGCAGATTGTTCTGATATATTTTGTCCGAGGAGTAGTTTCTATTTCTAAGAGTTTTTCCACTGCCAGGATATATCCGACGTTATTAGCAACCGTAGAAAGATAATCGAGCCTGTCGGTGTGGGGAATGAATTCATGAAATGTCATGTTTTCTGCAAGCTTTTCATAACCCCTGTGCAGGTAGCCTATATCTGGGACAGCTTTTACAACCATTTCACCGTCAAGGCTTATCACAACTCTGAGCACTCCGTGTGTAGCAGGATGTGACGGACCCATATTAAGCACTAACTGGTTGTCTAATGCTTCATCGAAATAAGCTCTTACGTCCTCAGTTTCAAGTGCTTTGAGTATCTCATTAAACCTGCCATGAGTTTTATTCACTTCTAATATAGTATCTATTATGTTTTTGTCCATTATTTCTTTGGCAGTTCCGAGGCTCCCGGAATTCCCATTAAAGGATAATCTTTTCTTAAAGGATAATATTTATAATCTTGTATCATGTAAATTCTTCGCAAATCGGGATGGTTAAGAAAATTTATTCCGAACATATCAAAAGCTTCTCTTTCCATCCAGTTTGCACCCGGCCAGAGAGGGGTTACTGATTCCACTTCTGGTTTTGCAGAGTCAAGTTTTACCCTGATAAAAAGTCTTTGCTTTTCAGTTTCATTCCATAGATTGTAAATACATTCAAACCTGTAATCTTTTGTGAAGCGGTCAACACCAACTATATCAATAAGCAGAATAAAACCAAGTTCCTCCTTAAGGATTTTTGAGATTTCAAGCAGTCTTTCTTTGGGAATTTCTATCGAAGGGTATTCTTGGATTTCTGAATGCGTTACGAAATTATAACCGTTTGTTACACTTAATCTTTCCCTGAGTTTAGAAACAATTTCATTCATATTATTTGCAAAATTAGCAAATTTTATTATTTTTATAAAGGAGGGGAATATCAGTTAACAATAAAGTGATCTAGAACTATTTGAAGTAACATTTTCTCTGGTATGAAACGGTAGTGGAAATAAGGTTTGCGAATGGTTTTTCAGAAGTTATTTTAATATACAGTGAATATTTTTTTTTGATAAAAGTGGTGCTTTGTAATATACACACAAAAAGAAACGTAATAAAAAAAGTGAGTCTATAAATATTATATATTACAGACTCACTCTTTGAATAAAAATATTCTTAGCTATTTTAATACTGTCATTTGATAACTTTGTGTATATTCACCCGAAGTAAATACATACCTATACTCACCATTAGAAAAACCAGAAGCATCAATAATAATTTGGTATGTTCCTGGTTTTATATTATTGTAAATAAAACATTTGACCTCATTATCATAGAAATCATAAATTGTGAGTTTTGCGTCGGACTGTGAAGCAATATCGAATTTTATTGTAGTTGATTTATAGCATGGATTTGGGAAATTTTGATACACTTTAAATTCCGCAGGAACTTCCCATGTAAATGGTGAAATATTCGACGCCATTATAACGTTTTTCTGTGCAAAAATATGTGTATTCGCTAGAAGTGCTATAATGAAAGTAAAAAGTAATAAAAGTGTGAAATTGAATGTTTTCATAGCTGTAAAAAATTAATATTTAAGAATTCAGTTAACTATATCTACTACGATTATACTGTATAACAGTTAGCTTTTCAATACCCTACATATGGTATAAAAAAATTTTTCTTTAATCTTCTACCATATTTCATAGCTAATTAAGTTCAATAGCTAGTCTATTTTACGTAGGTATTTTTTATTAATCTATGATTTTTAGAGTTATTCATTGAAAAGGTTTCTAAATAAAGGTATATTTGCTTGTTTTTCACAAGTATATTTACAGATATGGTAAAATATGAGGTTTAGTAAATTTTTTATTCCTACTTTAAAAGAAGTTCCTTCGGATGCCGTAATTCCGTCACATATTCTTATGATACGGTCTGGGATGATAAAACAGCTTACTGCCGGGGTTTATTCTTACTTACCGTTGGGTTTGAGGATTTTTAGAAAGATCGAACAAATTGTAAGGGAAGAAATGAATGCAATAGGAGGAAACGAATTTTTTCTCCCTGCATTATCGCCAAATGAATTATGGCATCAAACAGGAAGGCTTGAAGATTACGGTGATGATATTTTCCGAATTAAAAATCGCGAGTTAGTGCTTGCCCCTACACACGAGGAGGTCTTTACCTCTATAGCAAAACCAAATCTTGTTTCCTATAAAGATTTCCCCAAAATCTGGTACCAGATACAGACCAAATTCAGAAATGAACCAAGACCCAGGGGCGGTGTTTTACGGGTAAGGCAATTTACGATGAAGGATTCTTACTCATTCGATGCCACATGGGAAGGTTTGGATAAATCATATAAATTGCACGATATAGCATATCGTAATATATTTAAAAGATGCGGACTGAACTTCTTTACTGTGTCGGCATTCAGCGGCGCAATGGGTGGTAGTGAGTCGGAGGAATTTATGATTGAGACACCTGCCGGAGAAGACAGTGTTGTACTGAGTGATGATAACAGCTATGCTTCAAATCTTGAAGTGGCTGTTACTTATGCAGAACCGGTTAAAAGAAAAGACAGCAATAAACCGTATGAAAGATTTTCAACTCCAAATATTAAGACTATTGATGAGTTAGCGGATTTTCTGGGCTCTAATGATAAATCACACCTTGCAAAATCCCGTGTTTATGTTATACCTGGGGGTAATAATAATAAAGATGAATATTTATTAATATTTGTATGTGGTGATGATGAAGTGAACGAGTCTAAATTAGCAGCACTATATGGGCAGGGCATTCGTCCTGCACATCCGGATGAGCTAATGGAAATAGCGGGAGCGGATGCAGGTTCCATCGGACCAATCGGTTTTAAAGACCCTAGAGTCAGAATGGCTGCAGATTTAAGATTGAAAGATGCCGACGAACTTATAAGCGGAGCCAATGAAAATGATTACCATGTTAAAAATATCGATTTCCTAAGGGATGTACCGAACATCGAATACAAAGATCTGCGTCTGGTGAAGGAAGGTGAATATACCCTCGACAGAAAATCGAGGATAAGGATTACAAAAGCTATAGAGCTTGGTCATATATTCAAGCTTGGAACAAAATACGCTGAATCACTTAACGCAAAATATCTTGACCAGAACGGTAAAGAGCAGCTGATTATTATGGGGAGCTATGGCATAGGTATCGAAAGAATTGCTGCAGCATATATTGAACAAAACCATGATGAGAATGGTATCATTTGGGGCGGAGAAATATCCCCTTTTCAGATTCACATGATATGTATTAATTCCGAAAATACTGAAGTTAAGAAACATGCTGAAACAATATATAAGGATTTAAAGAATTACGATTTCGAAATTCTATTTGATGACAGGGAAGGATTAACGCCGGGTTTTAAATTTAAAGATGCCGACCTGATAGGAATACCCCTTCATTTGATAATAAGTGAAAAAAATATAAAAAATAATGTAATAGAAGTTAAAATCAGACGTTCAGGGGAAAGATTTACTATACCTATAGAGGATTTAAAAAATAGAGTTTCAAATTTGTTATAAAATCAATAGATTTGTTTAAATGATTACCTCAAATATTATATAGCTTCTATCGAATAAATCAGCTACAAATTACTACACTTTTTTTTAGTAAATATCCGGAATTATTGAATTTTCACCATTAATAATTTGCCAGGTAAATCAGGGGGAAATAAACTCCTTTTAATAATTGTTATTATTCTGCTTGTGACCTTTGTCATTGGCAGTATTTCATTGATTTATCCTTTCGGACGGGATCAGGGTATATATGCATATGCAGGTAAAATGCTACTAGAAGGTAAAATCAATTATAAATACGTTTTTGATCTGAAACCGCCCGGTGTACATTATACATTTGCTTTTGCAGAGCTTTTTTTCGGAAAATCAATGCTAAGTATAAGGATTTTTGATATTCTCTGGCAAGCAATAACTGCAATTTTTATTTTTTTAATCTTAAGTAGATTAACCGGAAATAACATTTTATCTGTAATGTTCACACTTTTATATCCTTTTTTATATTTCCGGTATGATTATTGGCATACATTGCAAGCTGACGGATTTTTAAATCTTCCCTTTACACTAAGCATACTACTATTATTGTTTTCTCAATATAAAACAGTTAAATCATTTGTATTTTTTTCAGGGATGTTATTTGGTATAGTGCTATTGTATAAATATACTTTTATATTATTTTTACCCTTTATTTTATATTTATTTTATATTGACAAACGAAACTCTTTAACAAAATATAAACGAATGCTACAGTATTCTTGCGGTGTGTGCCTGATTTTAATTGTTACATTTGCAATTTATACAGTTTCCGGTTCATTGGGTTACATGACTGATGTTATGTTCGTGCAGATTCCCTTGTATGCCCGAATAGGATTTGAAACAAGTTCATTAGATTTTATTCTTGCAAATTTATTGAGGTTGTTCTTCGGTTCGGTTTATTCACCCCTTATTATTATGTCAGTCGGTCTGTTAATATATCTGATTACGAAAAATGACCTTAGATTTTTCGAGGGTGCACTTTACATATGGTTATTCTCAGCAATTATTAATCTTATTATTCAATGGAAATTCTTTTTATACCATTTTCTTGTAATAATTCCTCCTCTTATAATTATTTCTGCTGTATCTTTTAATAAGATCAGAATAATAACAGAGAATTATAAAAATATAATTACATACCCGGTTATAATATTACTTTCCTGCCTGTATATCATTTTTGCCGGTAAGAGCTATAAAAACAATTATTACGATTTGGTTCAGGTAGTTACAGGCAGTAAAAGCCTGAATCAAGCATACATTGATAAAGGAATTACTACCGATTCTGCATTTTTAATTTCTAATACTTTTAAAGCGATAGATTACGTAACAGCAAATACATATCAGACCGATAAGATTTATATTTGGGGATTTGACCCTCTGGTTTATTATTTATCAGGCAGGCATTCCTCTTCCAGATTTATTTACAATTATCCGCTGTTCTGGAAAAGTAATAACGAGGTATTCAGAAATGAATTCATGGAAGAAATTGAGCTTAATTTACCTGAACTTATTTTAATAGCACATAATGATGCTTTATACTATATTTCAGGTTATCCTGAGGATTCCTGGTTGATTTTAAATCATTTCAGCGAATTTGATAATTTTATTAAAAGAAATTATATATTTAATACAAGAATTGATAATTTTTCGTTTTACAAATTAAACAAGGGACAAAACTGATTTGAACAAACCAAAAGTGATACTTGCATCATTGTCTCCACGAAGGAGGTATCTTCTTCGTCTGCTGCTGAAAAATTTTGATGTATATTTTACTGTAAAACCTTCCAAAGTTTTAGAAGTTATCCCTGCACATTTAACAAACTATAGTAAATTTGTCCGGCAGCTTGCACTCGATAAAGCACTTGAATCGGCTACGCGAAATAATGGGATTATAATAGGAGCAGATACCATAGTTGTATTTGATGGCAGGGTCATAGGTAAACCGTCTTCAAAAACTGAAGCGAGGAAAATGCTTTCAATATTGAGCGGTAACACTCATTCAGTTTATACAGGTATAGCAATTGTTAATACATACACAAAACAAATTTTTATAGATTATGAAGTAACAAAGGTTAAGTTCAGGCATTTAAAACGTTATGAAATAAATTATTATGTTGCCACAGGTTCACCATTCGATAAAGCAGGTGCATATGGCATACAGGATGACTTTGGATCAACCTTCGTGGAGAAAATCACCGGTGATTATTTCAATGTAGTCGGGCTTCCGGTTATGAGAACATATCTGGGTTTAAGGAAATTTCTGGAGTTAAAAGGAAAGACATAATTTGTTTCAGAAGTATAAGAAAAAAATAATATATTCGATTGTTTTTGGCGCATTGGTTTATCTTGCTTTAAGCATTTACGCAAAATTTGATGAACTTCTTGCTGCATTTGGGATGTTTTTCTGGTGGGTCTTTCCAATTGCACTTGTTCTTTCTTTCTGTAATTACATTTTCCGTTATTTTAAGTGGGAGTATTATACTAAGCTGCTGGGGGTAGCGCCTTCAAGACGTACGAATTTATTAATTTTCCTTTCTTCATTTACTATGGCAGTTACACCCGGCAAACTTGGTGAAGTATTTAAATCTTATCTTCTAAAAGAACAAAACTCTACCCCTGTGAGTAAAAGTGCTCCTATAGTAATTGCTGAACGTATTACAGATTTTTTATCTTTGATTATGTTAAGTATTGCTGGTGCGGTAATTTTTGAAACAGGGGCATATTTGATTTTTATAGTCGGTGTATTTTTTATCTTAACTATTTTAGTAATAAGTTCGAAAAAGGTTTCTTATTTTGTTATTTCCTTTTTTGAAAGTTTTAAGTTTTTCAGTAAATTTTCACACAGAATACATACAGCGTATGATTCTATTTATCAGTTAGTTCGGTTCAAACCACTGGTTTATGCCGTTGTTTTAAGTATATTTTCATGGTTCTTCGAATGTTTTGAATTTTTTATTATTATCCATAGTTTTGGAATTGAAAACTTAACACATATTAATATTTTTGTAGCAACATTTATATACGGATTTGCAACAATTGCAGGTGCTGTAACTATGTTACCGGGCGGGCTTGGTGTAACTGATGCAAGTATGCCTTTTTTGCTTGTTAAATTATCTAAAACAATATCAGAGAATGTAGCAATCGCTGCTACTATTATTACACGCGTTGCCACATTATGGTTTGCAGTTTTAGTAGGAATTATTTCAGTTTTAATATATCAAAGAGTTTCGCACAAAAAAATTGGTGAAATTGTTCTTGAAAATTAAATCTTTAATCAAATGGAAAGAAAAATACGCATTTTAATAGCAAAAGCCGGCCTTGATGGCCACGATAGGGGTGCAAAAGTAATTGCTGCGGCATTTCGGGATGCCGGAATTGAGGTTATCTATACGGGTTTAAGGCAAACTCCTGAAATGATAGTGGAAGCAGCTCTGCAGGAAGATGTAGATGCTATTGGGATAAGTATACTTAGCGGAGCACACATGACAATTTTCCCGCGTATACTTGAGCTGATGAAGTCTAAGGGTTTAAATGATGTTTTACTTTTTGGAGGCGGAATTATTCCCGATAAAGACATCGAAAAATTAACCTCTATGGGTGTAGGTGAATTATTCACACCCGGTACACCCACACATGTTACGGTTAACTATGTAAAAAAGTGGGTTGATGAACATCGTAAAGAAAAAGTTTAAATTAATTCTTAAGGAACATCAGAGCGAACATATCTGGAAATAATTTATAAATGAGTATAAAATTTGGTACAGATGGCTGGAGAGCCATAATTGCGGATGAATATACATTTGAAAATTTACGTAAAATTTCTAAAGCAACTGCCATAGCTTTTAATGAACATCCAAAGCTTAAAAACGGGATTGTTATAGGTTATGATACAAGATTCCTTTCAAAGGAATTTGCTGAAGCTTCAGCAGAAGTTTTTGCCAATCACGGAATAAAAGTGTTTTTAACCGATTCATTCGTTACAACACCCACCGTTTCGCTGTTAACAAGAGATAAAAATCTCGCTTACGGTGTTATGATAACTTCTTCCCATAACCCGGCTAAATATAATGGCTTTAAACTGAAAGATGAATTCGGCGGTTCGATGGGAACTAGTTCGTTATTGTTAATTGAAAATATCTTGAATAAAAACGGTGATTTCGAATTCGGTGAAAAAACTTTTGAATATCTGCTAAAACAAGGTATGATAGAGTATATCAAGGGCAGGGATTATTACGTTGATACTCTGAAATTAAAAATTGATACAGTTAAAATTAATTCTTCGGGATTAAGAATTCTTTTTGATGCGATGTACGGTTCGGGACAGGGCATGATGGATAGTTTGATTAAAATAACAGCATTAAGGAGTGAAATTAATCCTTCTTTCGGAGGTTCGAGCCCTGAACCGGTAATGAAGAATTTATCACTGATTTCAGATACAATGAAATCGGGTAATTATGATATAGGAATTGCAACCGATGGAGATGCCGATAGAATTGCATTAATAGATGAACAAGGGGAGTTTGTTGATGCCCAGATGACATTTGCATTGCTTTTGATTTATTTGCTTGAAAATAAAAACCTGACAGGCGGAGTTGTAAGAGGGTTTTCATCAAGTGAATTAATCAGAAAAATATGCGAAGATTACGGTTTGGTTTTATATACTGTCCCTATAGGTTTTAAGTATATTTCAGAGTTAATGATTAAGAATGATATACTAATCGGGGCTGAAGAAAGCGGTGGAATCGGTTTAAAAATACATTTGCCTGAACGAGACGGCATCTTTAACGGAATGTTGTTCTGTGAAATGCTGGCGGTAAAGCAGAGAAGATTAAGTGAATTAATTACCGATATAGAGGAAAAATACGGTAAGCATTATTATAAAAGAATTGATAAACAATTAATAAATAATGAGATAAAAGATGTTTCAATTCAAATGGCTAAGAAATTAACCGAGATAGCGGATATGAAAATTTTACATAAAGATTTGATGGATGGTGTTAAAATGTATTTTAACAACGGCTGGCTCCTTGTACGTCCATCAGGTACAGAACCTTTACTTAGACTATATACTGAAACATTGAACAGGAATAAAACAGATGATATTTTAGAAGATATACTTAAAAAGTTAAAACTTAATTAAATGCGAATAAATAAAATATTATTATTAGTAGTTCTTTTCTCATGTTTACAATTATTCGCCCAAAAGACTACAGAAAAAACCTTTGACAAATCAGCAATCACTAAATCTTTTGATTTAACAGCTCCAAGGATGGATTTATCAGGGTATGATATTTTGCAGCAAATTGAACCTTCTGCTTCAACATTGACACTTTATAACGATCAGCTTATGGAAGGTGCTGTGGATTCCGACAAATATATCGTTGGTCCTAATGATATTTTTTCACTGGGAATATGGGGAATCCTTAATCAGCCGATTCCACTTTCGGTTTCCCCTGAAGGTTCATTAATAGTACCTTCCATAGGAGAAATAGATGTAAACAGATTAACGCTTACTGAAACGAAGAAAAAAGTTATTGAAAGAGTTAAGAAAAGATACATATCAGCTGAAATAAGTTTGACTTTGGTTTCACCCAGAAGATTTTACGTTACTGTAACAGGTGTGGGACAGGGGACTTATCCAACTTCTGCTGTTTTAAGGGCTAGTGCTATTATATCATATATTTTTACAGATAGTCTTTCATTGATGAAATCAGGGACCTCACCAAGTGAGCGAAGTTTATTCAGTCTTCGAAATATAACCTTAAAAAGGAAAAATGGCGAGACTATGAGAATTGACCTGCATAAGTACTTTGCAACACAAGATGAAAATTTTAATCCCTATTTACGCGAGGGAGATATTATTAACATTCCAAAATATGACTGGGAAGGGAGATTTATATCTGTATTCGGAGCGGTGCAGTTTCCCGGAGTGTTCGAATATATAGAAGGAGATGATCTTGAAACTGCAATACAGCTTGTAAGGGGAGTAACCAGCGTAGCTTTGCTTGACAGTATTTTAATTTCACGTTCCGATATGAGTGCAAACAAAATGACAAGTTTCTATGTAAAGTATGAGGAAAGTAAGTTTATGAAATTGCAGCCAAATGACAGAATTATGGTAATGGCGTATGCAGAACAAAGACGGGATTTCAGGGTATCTGTACTTGGTGAGGTAACTAGACCCGGTTATTATCCAATTACTCTAAATTCAACAAAATTATCAGATATTATAAAAGAAGCTGGTTGGTTTAGTCCTCAGGCATATTTACCAACAAGTGAGATATACAGAAGAGTTGATACATTATTCATGACTGTGAAGGGAAGAGATACAATAGAAAATTTATTTACTCAAAGACTGAATGACATTATTTCAAATAAAGATGAACGTGAACAATTTGAAGCTGATACGAAATATAAAATCGGCAGAGTAAACGTGGATTTTGTCAAGCTATTTAATGAAGGGGAAAAAAGTCAGGATATAGTTCTGAGAAACGGAGATATAATATATATAGCTGATAACAGAATGCAGGTTTATGTATATGGTCAGGTTAATAAGCCAGGTTTTGTACCTTACAAGGAAGGTGCAGGTTATGAGTACTATGTTAACGCATGCGGAGGTTATTCGGAGCGTGCTGATGAGAGTGAAACGAGAGTGATTAAATTTAAAACGCGTGAATGGCTTGACCCAGAAGAAGCAAAAATTGAATCGAATGATTTTATTTACGTTCCCAAAATGATTAAAAGGGATTTTGCATATGATGTCGATTTAATAGCAAAAATAGCAACAGTAGTATCGAGTGTGGTAACACTTGTAATTTTAATTTTACAAACACAGAAATAAAATAGAGCACTATATTGAACACAAATCAGGATAAACAATCAGTAGTGGTAACCTCACAAAGCGGTTTAACACTTTTAGATATAATACAGATCTTTCTTAAAAATAAGAATAAAATTTTAATAGCGACGGGAATTATTTGTGTAACTTCTATAATACTGTATTTCTTTGTATTCGATTTGATTTACTTGTCAAGTGCGACCATAAAAAGCAGCGGAAAGAGTAGTGGCTTATTAAGCAGCATTGAGGAATCTTTACCAGATATTGGCGGTCTTGAGGGTTTAGGTTTAAGCGGTGTTAAATCAGCAAGAGAACTCGCTTATTATGAGGAAATAATAAACAGCAGGAGATGTTTAGAACCATTGATTCAAAAATTTGGATTAATTGAAAGAGATGATCATAAATATATGGAAGATGCAATAAAAGACTTTAAGGAAAACAAACTTGTGATTAAACAGGAAAGAATATCCGGAACTTTATATATAGGTGTTTATGACAAAGATAAAAATCTAGCAAAAGAAATGGTAGAATTTCTATTAATGCAGTTAGATAAAATTAATATTGAAATGAACGTCTTAAATGCGAAAAATAACAGAGAATTCATCGAAAGAAGATATTATCAGGCGAAGGAAGATTTATCAAAAGCAGAAGATTCTTTAAAATCTTTTCAATTAAAATATGGAGTGGCTCCTGACCTGCAAATCAAAGCTGCTGCACAGTCTGTATTTACACTTGAATCGGAGTTAAAGGCTGAAGAAGTGAAGCTCGATATATTAAAGAAAATATTAAGTTCAGATCAATCGGAAGTGAAAACACAAGAAGCTAAAATAAATTCCTTAAAAAATAAAATAACTGAAATCCAGACTTCAACTGATCTGTCTGATATGCTTAGTCTCGGTAATTCTCCGCAAATTGCAATAAGTTTTTTAAGATTGCAGAGAGAAGTTGAAATACAAACAAAAATCTTAATCTTTCTGCTTCCAGTATACGAACAAGCTAAAATTGAAGAAAAAAGAGAAACACCAACAATATTAATCTTAGATAAACCGGTTTTAGCCGACAGGAAATCTAAACCTAAAAGACTTACGATGGTTATTGTATTTACTTTCTTTGGTTTTATATTTTCAAATATTTATTTTATTTTAAGAAAGAAATGGAAAGATTATAAACTATCAACTAAAAATCCAATTTAACAAATATTTATAATTATTTAAAAAAATATTTTTTATTAATACATTAGCTAAAAAAACCCCGTCAATCAAAGTATATTATGCTGCGTTAAGTATTATTTTGTTAGTGCTTTATATTAATACGTGGCTTCCCGGTAGTTTTCTTATCCAAAACTTTGCAATTTATATTATTTTATTTTCAACATTGTTTTTAGTCCTTGTAAATTTTGATTTCAGGCTTGCGAAAAATATTCTGGATACTCAAATTATACAAACCGACAATCTTTATTTTCTATCGTTATTTGTTCTATTATTAATATCCGTTGTTTTTTTTAATATTCAGGAAATTAACAGTGTCTTTAATATTGTATATTTATCTACCTTTTTCTGTTACGTTTATTTGTATTTCTCTTGTGTACCGAAAATATTTCTAACGAAAATATCGTTTTTTTTCAGCTTTGTAAAACTTGTATCATTCACCGGTTTTATTTTATCAGTTATCGGTTTAACTATTCTTTTCCTCGGGCTTTCCCCGATAGTTAAATACAGTTTTACTACTCATTCTATTGTTAACCACCCTAATTATATAACTTATCTTTACACTGTATCAATTCTAAGTACATTATATTATTATCTTAATTATAAAAATATTTTTGATTTTTCACAAAAAGCATTTTATCTTTTTATTTTATTAATCCAAATTATTGCTCAGCTGCTTTCTTATAGTAGAGGGGGTTATATAGGTACAATATTAGGTTCCGGAATATTAATAACTTATTATTACAGGAAAAAAGTTATTTTAATTTATCCATTATTATTTGCAATATTAGTTTTATTTGTGCCATATTTTTTCAAGGCTAAAGGCAGTATTTCTTTTTTTAGTAGGTTCTATTTGTTGATACCTGCATATTATATGATTACCGAGGACATGAACAGGTTGTTATGGGGATATGGTGCGTATACTAATATGGCTGTTTATGAAAAATACATGGTGATTTACGGTGTTACGGAAGAGGGCATTTCAGATCCGCATAATACTTATTTAAGGCTTGTAATGATGTTTGGTATTCTTTTTACTTTAGTCCTAATACTTTATATTATTCGACTCATATACAAAACTGTTAAAGCTTCAATTAAAACGCGTCACTTAAAAGTAAAATTGTTTTATGGATATTTGTTATCCGCAATAGTTGGCTTGCTTGCAATGGGTTTGTTTGATTCCGGATTAGTTGCAACTGTGTTTTTTTATTTAGCGTTTTTAATGATTTTTTCAGGAATGCTTTATCATATTTTACGTAGTAATCTTACGCTTAACATTGAATGAAAATACTAAGTTAAAATTATTTATTTTTATTGAGTCAATTAATGATTACGGTAATTTGTGTTGTTTATAACGGTGAAAAATATATTAATCAAGCGATTGATTCCGTGTTACAGCAAACTTATACGAATTTTGAAATATTAGTTGTAGACGATGGATCAAGTGACTCAACTATTTCATGTCTTTATAAATATACTAATCTGCCTAATTTCAGGTTAATTAAAAGATTACATACAGGCAATCCGGGAAAATTAAGAAACGATGCTGTTAAATCTGTTGCTGGTGAGTTAATAGCATTTATTGATGCTGACGATGTTTGGTATCCCGAAAAACTTGAAACACAGCTGTATTTTTTCCCTGCTTACGATATGGTATGCTCAAACGCGGAAAGAATAGTAGAAGATAATATTGTATTTGATTCGCTAACTTCACACTATGGCAATCTTTTGTTTAAAAAATCAAAAAGGGATTATGCCAGCGTAGCATTTACAGGATTGCAGCAAGATATTGACCTAAGCCTTCCCATATTGTTAGCGATGAATTATGTAATTACTTCGAGTGTAGTCATAAAAAAAGAAACACTAAAAACATCAGGCTATTTTGAAGAAAATCTAGGATATCGTGGCGAGGACTACTTATTATGGCTGGAAGTATCTAAAAAAAATAAAATTAAGTTTATTAATCGTAATTTAGTTAAATACAGGATCCATTCGGATAATCTTTCAATGGTTTCGTACAATGAAAGGCGAAATAATCTTGAAAGATCAATATTAATTAGATCTGTTTATTTAAAGGACCGCGATAGCATTACAAATAGTGCTGCAAAGGAAGGTTTAATGTTCCTATATAATGAATTAACTAAACTATCTCTCAGCAATAAAGATTATAAAAAGGCGTTAAAATATTGGTTTTTATATTTTAAATATATAAAGAAATATCCAACTAAATCGTTCGTAAAGTATTTGATTTTATTGGTTTGGTTACTATTGTTAAGTGTGTTTTATGGGGATAGGAATAAAGATGAATAATTCCATTAATCTCTAAATTTACTGATGTTCAGCAGAGTTAAAGAAATTATTGTAAAAATTATTAAGAGTGAAAAACCTGTTAGGTTTATTTTTTCAAGGATATTGATGAGATTAAGGATATCTCAATTGATAATAATAAAAAGGAACAATTATAAAATAAAATTTTATCCAACTTGGCTATCAAGAACATGTTTTGATAGGCGTATTTATTACAAGTATGAAGAGGAAGAATTTTTATCCCGATATTTAAAGAAAGGGGACATATATATTGATATTGGAGCTAATATCGGGTTGTTTGCCCTGAAAGCTGCTTCGATTATAGGAAACAATGGTAGTGTGTTCGCTGTGGAACCAATGCCCAAAATATTTAAGTATTTGTATAAAAATGTGAAGTTTAACGGTTTTCAAAACGTGAAACTTTATAAATATGCAATCGGCGATAGTGTTACAAATACATATTTAACAGACATTAAGTATGACGACACAATTAATGCCATTTTGCCTTCTGGGGGTTTGAAAGTGGAACAAACTACTATGGACACATTATTTAATGAATTAGTTGAAAAAATTAATTTGCTGAAGGTTGATGTAGAAGGATACGAAATATTCGTATTCAGGGGTGCTAAAAATATTCTTAAAAGAACAGATTGTGTATTTTTTGAATCATGGGAAAACCATTTTAGCAAGTTTAATTATTGTACGGAAGATCTATTTAGAGTACTTATAAATTCAGGATTTCATATATATAAACTGATAAATGATAGACTAGAGCAATTAAGTACCGGGTATAAATCAACAGAGTGTGAAGATTTAATAGCACTCAAAGATATTGATAACTTTTTGAGAAGATTTAATAGCAATATCGGAGAAATTCGCAATTAAAAAATTAATAATAACAATATTTAAATTATCGGTTTCAACAATTGCTAATGTTGTCAGTGGTCTTGTAAGAACCAAGATATATGCTGTATTATTAGGTACATTTGGTGTTGGATTATTATCTCAGGTTTTTAATTTTAGCAATTTGGTGACATTTATCAGCGTAATTGGACTTCCGTTAGGATTAATGAAGTATTTTTCTGTTTGGGAAAAAGATAATGAGTGGGAACGGATTTATGCTGTATTTAATAAATCCCTGATAATAGTATTTTTTATAAGTTTGATTTTTACTGTTTCAACGATATTTTTCTCGGATTTTATTTCAATTTTGATTTTCGATAATATCGAGTATAGACATTATATAATCTTAATTGCTTTTTCATTTCCATTTGTGCTATGGGTTTCAATTCTTGATGCTTTTTTAAAAGGCATCAAGAAATTCAATACTTCAGTAAAAATATCCATTTCAATATCTTTTGTTTCAGTAATAACAACAGCGATTCTGGTCTTATATAAAAGAATTGAAGGGGCAGTGATCGCCTTTCTTTTAAATGCATTGTTATCATTCCTTATATATTTTTTTGTTATGCTAAAACAGAAATATATTAGGTTTAGCTTAAAAGGAATTTTAAAGAAATCGCCTGAAATAAAATTAATTTTCATCATTGGCATTGCCTATCTTATAACCGGTGCAGCAGAACAATTTTCTTTACTCTCAATCCGTACTTTTATAGTCAAATATCTTGGCACTGATTTAAATGGTATCTACCAGAGTGTCGCATCAATATCTAATAATTATATCAGTCTGTTTTTTATTACTATGACCACATACGCAATACCCGTTTTATCAGAGATGAAGGATACGCAGCTTATGAATAATGAAGTCAATAATTTTTTGAGGTTTACTATTAGTTTTATCGTTCCGGTAATAGCGGTGACTTTTGTTTTCAGGGAAGTTTTGATTGTTTTGTTTTTTTCTAAAAATTTTATGTCCTCAAAGGATTTATTTTTTTATAATTTTCTTGGTGATTTTTTCAAAGCTTTAACTTGGGTTTTCGGTGCATGGTTAATTCCAGCTTCAAAAATATTATTATGGTCCATTATAGCTTTATTATACCATATACTTTACTTTGTTATTTTCTTTATATTGCTTAATTACGGTTTGTCGCTATTTAGCCCTGTGTTAGCTTATTCTTTAAGTAATTTTATAGTATGCATCATAAGCTATTATTATTTACGTAAATTAAATAATTTCAGAATAAATATAAATAATAAGATATCTCTTTTATTTTCTGTGTTATTTCTTTTTACTATTATGATAACATCTCAGATTGATACTGTTATCGGTTATTTTATTATTGCGCCTTTATTGTTTATCTGGATGAAATTTGCCATTACAAAAAGTGAGATAAAAGAATTATATTCTTTAATTTCTAATAATGTTTTAAAGTCAGCACGATAAATAATTAAGTATGGAAAATAATTTCCAGAATATTGAGCTTGTATCAGTTGTGGTTCCGACCCATAACAGGGCTCAGTTATTAAAAGCAACTATTACTTCAATACTAAATCAAAAATATAACAACTTAGAAATAATAATTGTTGATGATGGTTCGGATGATGAGACTGAAAATACTGTAAAATTATTTAATGATAAAAGGATTGTTTATTATAAAGCAGCCCGTCTTGCCAATCTTGGGAAATTAAGAAATATTGGCATTTCGTTATCAAAAGGAAGGTATATAGCTTTTTGTGATGACGATGATATATGGCTTCCAGGTAAACTCGAAAAACAAATTCCTCTCTTGGATAAGTATGACTTCGTTTGTTCAAATGCATCTATTATTAATATTGACGGTGAAATAATACAACCACTCAAGAACCTTTGGGAATTAAAAGATAAGCTGCTTGAAACAAAGTACCTTTTATTAGGAAACTGCATAATAACCTCCTCGGTAATTCTTAAAAAGGAATTATTATACAACCGGTTTATTGAAAAAGACTCCACAAACTCAGCTGAAGATTATGAATTATGGCTGAAATTATCAACATATTGCAGTATTTTTTATTTAAATGAAGCATTAATATTTTTTCGCAGGCATTCTAATACTTCATCTTTCGATGAAAAATACATTTATAAAGGATTATTACACGCAGTAATTAAAATAATTTCTGCGTATAAATCATCTCCCGATAAAGAAATCAAATTAAATGCAAAAATAGGTGAGGCTATCCAAAGAAAAGAATTGTGTAAAATCCTGATTAATATTCCCTTATATAAGGATTTTATTCTCCAGTTTTTTAAATTTACAGTTTCTTTGTTAAATCCGTTTGTTTTTAATTATTTTTTAAAAAGAAAAATTAAAAATTTTATTAATAATTTATTCATTTGATTTTCAGAAGCACTTTAAAATCAGAGCTGTGACTATATCAAAGATAAATAGGAAAAAACTGCTTTTTATCACACATAGTTCTGCTATGACTGGCGGAGGTGAAGAGGAATTCGAAAGGCTGCTGAAATATTTTACCAATTTAAAATTCAAATATGAAATTCACGCCTTATTTCCAGAAGGAGAAAACAAATTAAAATACAGTAGTTATTGCGATAAATGGGCGGTTTATCAATGGGGTTATATACCTGTAGTAAATGATAAATTCACAGCGTATGTGAGATATTTATTGAAATTCTTTATACAATTTTTTCAAATCCTTAAATTTTCAAGAAATAAGAATTATGATTTATGCATCATAAATGCCATTGTTTTATTATGGCCTGCCATTGTTTTGCGTTTTCTAGGTTACAAAGTTGTAGTATTTGTAAGAGAAGATATCAACCCTATTTTTCTGAGACATTTTATATATAAAATACTCAAATGGTGTAATTGTTATTTTATAGCTAATTCCAACACTAAGAAAAAAGATATAGAAATATCTACAAGTACAACTAAAATAGATTGCGTTTATCCGGCTGTTGAGGAAAATAATGTAAGTAATATTTCTGATTTAAAGGGATTACTATCTGATGAGCATTATGATATTTTAAGCAGCAAAAATTTTTTTAAGTTCATAAACATAGGACCAATACAAGAAAGGAAAAATCAAAATTTAATTGTTGAAGCATTAGCTGAACTTAAAAAATCAAACTGCCAGATGCCATATATTTTTTTTGTCGGTCCATATAATCCATCTGAGAAGTATTTCAAAAAGTTACATGCAAAGCTTCAATCTTCTTCATCTGAGAAATATTGTTTTTTTTTAGGGGAACTCCCTAAATCTTCATTACTGAATATTCTGAAATTATCGGATTCACTGATTATAACTTCGGTCACCGAAGGTATGCCGATTTCGCTGTTAGAAGCATTCAGATTCAAAAAACCTGTAATTTCAACTAAAGTAGGTGGTATACCTGAAATAATTTTAAACAATGTTAACGGTATTTTAATTGATTTTAAAAAAAATAACTTAGCTGCATCTATGGCAAAATTAATCTCTGACACATCTTTTTATAATTCACTGGCATCTGAAGCTTACCACACTTTTAAGGATAAATTCAATTTAAAAATTGCTATGCATAGAACCGAAGAAATATTTCTGAAGATCATAAATAATAAATTGTTGTGAAGTATCATATTATTATACAGATTGTCAATTATAATACTAAGACCTTTTTGGCTCAATGTCTTAAAGGATTAATAAAGGATATTGAAGGGCTGAACTATACTGTCAAAATCGTTATTCTCGACAATCATTCGGATGATGATTTGAGTGATTTGGAGATACAATACAAAGATAAGGGTGTCCAGTTCTTTTATTCGGAGAAAAACCTTGGTTTCGGAGCAGCCCATAATCTGTTAGCACAGAAATTCGACTCAAAGTATATATTGTTATTGAATCCTGATATCAGGTTCATACAGAAAGATACAATTTTAAATTCCCTTAAATATATGAACGATAATCAGAAAATTAAAGTTCTGGGAATTAAATTAATCAACGACTTAGACAAAGACGGTTTTTATGACCATGGAGAATTGCTTGCGTTAAGAGCAAGGTTGAGACGCAAAATAGGCAGGAGTTATTGGGTAAAACGGGATAAACCGATTGAGGCTGCCTGGGTTTCGGGTGCTTTCTTTCTTATTGAAAGAGACATCTTCGAAAAAGTAAACGGCTTTGATGAGCACTTTTTTTTATATAAAGAAGAAGAGGATTTATGCCTGAGAGTATGCAAGCTTGGTCACAAAATTTTATATTATCCGTATATAGTAGCTTTCCATAATAGCTCCGTTTTAACACGTACATCGAAGCATTTCGATGAATCCGAGAAGTATTTTATAGAGAAAAATCTAAATAAGCTGTCGTATTCTTTTTTTATGTTTCTAAGAAAGATGTATCTTATAGCCAAAAAGTTGTTTACTCTGAACGATGGATAAATTTGTTAATGTAATATTCATTATGGATGAATGGGAGATTGATGCTGGGAAACACTTAATATATGAATTAAGCATCAAAACTAAGCAATCATCCCAATGGCTAGTAGTACAAAAACCGCTGTTTTTTATACCCGACTTACTTCTGAATTTCAGAACACGTTTCAGGAAATTTTTGAAGGGATACTATAAGAGTAAAAAAGTAAATGAAAATATAACCTTATTTACACCGGTTATCCCGTTTCACATATCTTACTGGCTTACGAGGAAAATTTTATCTTTTTTAGATAATTTTCTCATTAAACATCAGTTAAAAAGTTTTATTAAAAAAAATTATCAAAACAGAAAAATAGTACTCTGGGTTTATACACCTAAACTTTATCCACTTTCACAGATTTTTAAGCAAGATTATGTTATATATTATATACAGGATAACGTTAGTTACGATGCCTGCAAAGAAATAGTTATTTATCCGGATTACAACGTGAATATTGACTTAATTATAAAGTCCGATTTGGTGTTTTCAACATCGAAAACCATGTTCAATTACGCTATACAGTATAATAAAAACGTTTTTCACATTCCAAATGGCAACAATTTTGAGATTCTGACGAAAGAAATTAATGTTAATTATAAAACGGAAATCGATAATGTAAGTAAACCGGTTATTGGTTATCTGGGGGGAATACGCTGCTGGTTAGATTTTGAATTAATTGAGTATCTGCTAGAAAATTTGGACGATTGTTATTTTGTTTTCATTGGACCGCTTTATAAAAATGCAGCTAGAAATATTAAGGTTTTGATGAAATATAAGAATTTTATATGGATTAAATTTAAAGAGCAAAACCTGCTGTATCATTATCTGAAGAAGTTTAAAGCAGGAATTATACCATTCAGGAACAATGTTTTTATGGATTCGGTGTTCCCGAACAAATTTTACGAGTATATGGCTTATGGAATTCCGGTCATAACTACAGCATTAAATGAGTTATCCGGATTTTCGAACATAATAGGTTACTCGAATTCAAAAGAAGAGTTTCTGAAAAATTGTCAAGATGCGGTAAATGGCAGGTTTTCACAATTCAAGAATCAATATATTGAATTAGCCAAACAAAACACATGGAATAACAGAGCAGATATTTTTTACAGAATATTAAAAGAAAAACTTAATATAAATAAATAATAATTTTCAATATATTTTTAATATAACTTAACAGATACCTATATTGAGTAAAATAAAAGTTTTACATATATCACCAAATGGCGAATTATATGGGACTGAAAGGCATATTCTTTCAATAGTGAAATATGCAAACAGGGATATATTTGAACATTGGGTTGCTACTCCGGTATCTGGCAATTTCAATGCGATTTTAGACAAATATGGGGTTAAAAATGTTATCGCGGGCAGAATGCCTAATAAAAAAAATAAGCTGGCTGGAATGCTTGAATCTTCCGGCGTGCGGAAATTAATTAATTTATTCAGAAAAGAAAAATTTGAAATTATCCACACACATTTGAATTCATACGGTGGCTTTCTTGCAGGAATATTTACGAGGTCAAAATTAGTACATACACGGCATGGCGTGTTTTGGGCTGAACCTGAATTAAAAAATCTTTCCTTTCTCACTAAATCATTTCAAAAATTGAAATCCCGAAGGTTTGAATTAACTATAGCAGTAGGAGAATATGAAAGGGATACTATGATTAAATATTTCGGTTATAATCCGGAAAAAATCAGGTTAACATATAATGGTGTTAATGTAGAAGAAATACAGAATAAAGTCTGTAATTTCAACATTCGTTCTTCACTGGTGAATAATCAGGAATTGCTAATAGGTGCAGTAGGCAGGTTAGAACGCCAGAAGGGTTTTGATATGTTTATAAAGGCAGCTGCTATAGTGAATAAGCAATTTGAAAATGTAAAGTTCTGTATTATCGGAGATGGGAGCCTATATAATGAATTATATAATCTCAAAGAATCACTTGGCTTAGGTAACAACTTTCAATTCATCGGATATAAAGAAAATATATACGATTACATAAATACTTTCGATGTTATGGTTCAAACTTCATTATGGGAAGGTATATCATACGTGGTTCAGGAAGCGATGGCATTGAAAAAACCAGTTATTGCACTTACATCTAAAAATGTTTCAGGAATTAAAGAAATTATTATCCATGAAAAGACAGGTTTTTTAATTGAAAATTCTTTCGTTGAAAAACTCAGCTCATCAATGATAAAGTTAATAACAGATAATTCTCTGATAAATAAGATGGGGGAATCGGGATTGCAAAGGGTTAAGAATGATTTTAAAGAAGAACGAACTTGTAAGGATATGGAGAAATATTATCTTGAGCTCATAAATACTGGGGTTTAATCCATTAAGGAATTAATGATAAATGGCTTCTAATCCAAAATTTTGTCTGATATATACTCTTTCTACCCCTTGGGAAAATTACCATCGCGAACAATTCATAAAAACTATTGCATCAGAAATTAAGAAGCACGATGGTTACATTCTTGGCCTGGAGCCGACAATATTCTCAGTTTTTAATTTATTTGTTTATCCTGAAAGGTTCATAAAATGGATAAAAAGAAAGTATAAATTCAGGAAAGTTCTGGATAATCTTTTTGTGGTCCCTGCATTTACATTTGAACATATACTACTGTCAACCAGATTCAAACCTTTATCAGTTATTAATAGTATATTAGTCAGAAGACAAATAAAGAAATGTTTAAAAAAAATTGACAAAGAGATAAAATCTACGATCCTGGTTCTTCACCGTCCTGAACTTAATTTTCTTATAGGTAACACGGGTGAAAAAGGCGCGGTGTATGATTGTTGCGATGATCACTGTGTTACATCAAGCATGAATAAAATTAAAGTGCTTGGCAACCGGAAAAGGGAAAAGTTGCTTTCGCAGAAATGTGATTTTGTCATAACAACATCAAATGTATTGTTTGAAAGGAATAAGCAAGCTAATGTTAATACATATCTGGTTGAAAACGGTTTTATTGAAAAGAATTTTTCATTTAATGATGTTGTAAAGAATGAACTTATGGAGAAGCTCAAAAAACCTGTTATCGGATATGTGGGCAATATTCGTAACTGGATGGATTTTGATATGCTTGAGTATTTAATAAAGTCAAACCCCAATTATACATTTATTTTTATAGGAGAAGTGAATAAAAACGCCGCAGCACAGTTTACGAATATCACAACAAAATACTCAAATATTTGCATTACTGGCAGAATACCTTACTACGATTTATTTAGATATTTTTTCTATATAGATATTGGAATTATTCCCTTTAAAGTAAATGAATTTATGCTCAGTGTGAACCCGAATAAATTTTATGAATTTATGGGGGCAGGAATTCCTGTTGTAGCTACTAATATGGGTGATTTGAAAGCGAAATATTCCGATATTGCAAAAATAGCACAGGATAAATACCAGTTTAATGAATTTGTCAGAACATTAGCCGAACTTCCAAAACATGAAATTTTGAATCTAAAGGTAAAAATACTTGAATTATCTAAATTCCATACATGGGAATCTAAGGCTGAGTTATTTTATAATTTGTTAAATAAGCTTATCCTCTCAAAAAATTAGTTTGATTCCACACTTAATAAATTTTTTGTAAAATATAAATAATTTGAAATTATTTAAAGATTATGGAATTTATTATAATTATTTTAATACAATGTGCCTTTGAAGTTAATAAATATTAGTTATAATTCTTGTTAACTTTTAAATTATAGCAAAATATTACGACATGACTTTATCTATTATTATTATGACATGGAATACCAAGGATTATCTGAGGGATTGCCTGAACTCAATATATAAGTACACAAATAATGTAGATTTTGAAATTATTATTGTTGATAATGGCTCTACCGATAATACAATTGAGATGCTGTATAAGGAATTTAAAGATGTGATTATCATTAGAAATAAAACGAATCTTGGAATAACACAACGTAATAAAGGTTTGAAAGTAGCTAAGGGTGAGTTTATAGCATTTGTGGATTCTGATATAGAATTACTGGAATATGATACTTTCAAAAAGCTTATTGATTACCTTAAGTCTGATGAAAAGACGGGGCTTATTTCACCGAAGTTGATATTAAATGACGGATGCATACAAAACAGTTGCAAGCATTTTATTAAAATCTATACACCCATTCTCAGGAGGTTGGATTTTCTTCATTTTGTAAAAAATATGAAAATATACCGTACCCAGCTGCTGGCAGATTGGGATCATAATACAATAAAAGAAATAGATTATGCTGTTGCTGCCTTTTGGGTCTTTAAAAGAGAATTAATAGATATTGTAGGTACACTTGACGAAAAATATTTTGCAGGTCCAGAAGATATCGATTATTGTTTAAGGATTTGGCAAAAAGGATATAAAATTGTTTATTACCCTTTTGTTTCAGCAAAACATCATTATCAGCGTATGTCAAGAAATATGTTTACCAAAACTACTTTCGAACATATTAAAGGGTTGATTTATTACTTTTACAAACATAAATATTTGTTGAAACCTAAAATTTAGGTAATTATTTCATTTTTTACATTTAATCTTATTTGTTTTTTTAATATTAAATTAAAAATATAGTTGAACATTACCTCTTATTATCACACAGTAAAAATAGTATTGTATAAGGACTGTCTTAATTTATTGATTTGGGAGTTAATAATTTCTTGAATTTTTATCATTGTCCAAGTCTAAAGAAATATTTTTGCTTATTATTTCTGATTTTATTTTTATTAATCTTGCGTGGGGATTGTATTATTACATTCGCGTTGAGTCGGGGTGGATAATATTTACAACATCACCATCCTTCATCTTGCCTCTTGTAATAATTTATGTGTACTGGATTATTATTTTCTCGTTTTTGGGTATGTATCAGGTATGGTTTGTCAGGTCTCGGTTCGATGAGTTTTCATCGATTGTAAAATCTGTCAGCTTAGGGTGTATTCTGTTGTTTTTTGTTATTTTTATAGACGATTTTATCAACGGTGCTCACGTAATATCTAGATTATTAATTCTGATTTACTGGGGATTGATGATATTGTGTGTAAGTGCAGGCAGAATAATAATACGTAGTTTTCAAATAACTCTGCTTGAAAAAGGAATAGGAGTAAGGAATACGCTGATAGTGGGAACCGGTCCCAGAGCGATGGATCTGAACTCGCTGATAGGAAGATATAAACAGCTTGGTTATAATATTAAGGGATTTGTTTCTTTAAAAAAGAGCACTGAAAAAAATGTTTTAGGAGAACTTAGAGAATTACCTGTGATAATTGAAAAATTTGGTATCACCGAGATTCTTGTAGCACTGGAATCTAAGGAGAAAGATAAGTTATTCGATATAATTAAATATTCACCACAGGGTAAGGTAAACCTGAAAATAATGCCGGATACCTATGAAATAGTTAGCGGTCTGGTAAAGACAAATCAGATTTATGGCGTCCCGCTTATTGAAGTAATGCCTGAAATATTGCCTTATACCTCGAGGATCTTGAAGAGAGTAATAGATGTGATTATTTCGGTACTGGTTTTAGTATGTGCTTTGCCATTTATTATTATTATGATTTTGTTAATTAAATTGACTTCAAAAGGTCCGATATTTTATAAACAGGAAAGGATAGGGAAAAACAGCAAACTGTTTACAATGTATAAATTCAGATCGATGATTGTTAATGCAGAAGAGTACGGGCCTGAATGGGCGGGTGAGCGTGATCATAGAATTACTAAAGTTGGGAGGATAATGAGAAAAGTTTATTTTGATGAAATACCGCAATTATGGAATGTCTTAAAGAACGAGATGAGTTTAGTAGGTCCGAGACCTGAAAGACCTCATTTTGTGGAACTGTTTAAAAAAGAATTCCCGTATTATTATAAAAGACTTAGTATTAAACCCGGTATTACGGGATGGGCTCAGGTTAAACATAAATATGATTCGTCTCTTGATGATGTGAAAGTGAAGCTGAATTATGATTTCTATTATATCGAGAATATGTCGTTACGGCTTGATTTTAAGATAATGGCAAATACATTAATTGTGATAATTTTCATGAAAGGGCATTAATTTGAAAAGTTTCGATATAAAAATGGTTGATTTAAAGACTCAGTATATGGAGATTAAATCTGAAATAAACGCAGCCATTCAAAGTGTCCTCGATTCCACACAGTTTATACAGGGGCAAATTGTACGTGAATTTGAGAAAAATATTTCTGCCTATTTAGGATGCAAACACGCAATCGGATGTGCATCAGGTACCGAGGCTCTGCAAATTGCCATGATGGCTGTAAATATTAAACCGGGGGATGAAATCATAACCACACCCTTTACTTTTGTAGCTACCACCGAAACCATTGCTATTCTTGGTGCTAAACCAATCTACGTTGATGTTAATGAAGATACATTTAATATTGATGTTAATAAGATAGAAGAAAAGATAACCCGGAAAACAAAAGCAATAATTCCTGTTCATCTTTACGGTCAATCCGCTGAAATGGACAGGATAATGAATCTTGCAAATTCTTATAATCTTGTTGTTATCGAGGATGCTGCTCAGGCTATAGGGGCTGAATATAAAGGGAATAAAGTTGCTAATATCGGGCATATCGGGGCTTTGAGTTTTTTCCCCAGCAAAAACCTGGGTGCTTACGGTGATGCGGGTATGGTTACAACTAACGATAACGGGCTTGCTGATAAAATGAGAATGATTGCTTCTCATGGCTCGCGTGAAAGATACTACCATGAAATTCCGGGTATTAACAGCAGACTCGATTCTGTTCAAGCTGCAATACTTAATGTGAAATTAAAATATCTCGAGAAATATAATAAAGCAAGAATTAGAGCAGCATCTGAATATAACTTATTGCTTAGCTCTCATGTGCAAATTCCCTTTGTATTACCGTATAACAGGCACATTTACCATCAGTATACGATAAAGATAAAAGACAGGGATAAATTACATTCATTCCTGAAAGATAACGATATTCCGTCAATGATTTATTACCCTGTTCCATTGCATCTCCAAAAAGCTTACAGATACGATTACAAGGAAGGAGATTTTCCGGTTTCCGAAAAACTTTGCAAAGAGGTTATTTCACTGCCTATGCACAGTGAGTTAAGCATTGAACAAGTAGAATATATTTCATCTTTTGTAATTAAATTCTTAAAATCTGTCTGATGCAAAAGGCATTAATCATAATTCCTACTTTTAATGAAGCTGATAATATCGTCAAGCTTGTTGAAGCAATCGATTCATTAAATATTAAGGATGTAAAACTTGATATACTTGTTGTAGATGATAATTCCTCCGACGGTACGTCAAAGCTGGTTAAAGATTTGGGAAAACAAAACGTTTATGTTATCGACAGAGAAAAGAAAATGGGACTAGGAACGGCATATATAACTGGATTTAAATACGCTATCCAAAATGTTTACGATTTTGTTTTCGAGATGGATGCGGATTTTTCACACGATCCGAATACAATTCCTGAATTCTTAGAAAAAATTAAAAATTACGATCTTGTAATCGGTTCAAGGTATATTAAAGGCATTGCAGTTGTTAACTGGCCTTTAAACAGACTGATAATAAGTATTTTTGCCAGTTATTATACAAGGCTTATTACTTTTTTACCGGTAAAAGATGTTACAGCGGGCTTTATGTGTTACAGGGTCGAAGCATTAAAGCAAATTGACCTTGATTCGGTTAAATCGAACGGATATTCTTTCCAGATTGAAATGAAATACAGGTTATGGAAGAAAGGTTTTAAACTAACCGAGATCCCAATTGTTTTTATTGACCGCCGCGAAGGTGTATCTAAAATGTCAAAAAAAATAGTACACGAAGCAATGTTTATGGTTTGGAAACTTAGATTTATGTCATTATTTAATAAAATTTAGCATCTGATGCCGGAGCTTTCTATTATAATCGTAAACTTTAACGTAAAAGAGCATCTTGCTAACTGCATTACATCTATCTTAGATGCTTCGAAAAAAGTTAATACAGAAATAATAGTTGTAGATAATAATTCATTTGACGGCAGTGTTGAATTCATACAGAAGAAATTTCCGCATCTCGAAAATTTAAAGATAATTGAAAATGAGTCCAATTTCGGATTTGCGAAGGCAAATAATATCGGGGTTCGTCAGGCAAGCGGTGACTATCTGTTAATTTTGAATCCCGATACAATTTTACAGGAAGATACATTAACAAAATGCCTGGATTATTATAAACAGAATCCTTTAGCAGGAGCACTAACCTGCAAGCTTGTTTTACCGAATGGAAAACTTGACCTGGCTTGCCGCAGAAGTTTTCCGTCTGCATCGGTCGCAATTTATAGAATGATCGGATTAAGCAGGTTATTTCCTAAAAGCAGAAAATTTGCCAGGTATAATCTTACCTACCTCGATGAAAACGAAACTTATGAAGTAGATGCAATTGTCGGTGCTTTTATGTTTATAAGCAGGCGTATCTTTGAACAGGTCGGAGGTTTCGATGAAGATTATTTTATGTACGGTGAAGATATAGACTTGTGTTTCAGGATTAAGAATGCCGGTTATAAAAATTATTACTACAGCGGTACAAGCATAATCCATTATAAAGGAGAAAGTACCCGCAAAAGCAGCGTTTCCTATGTTAATAACTTTTACGGTGCGATGAAAATATTTGCTGAAAAGAATCTGAAACAAAGCTCATGGATATTAAACTTTCTGATTCGAATCAGCATAAGTTACCGCTCCTTTTTCTCTTACCTTAAGCGATTTATTGCAAATACCTATCCTGCAATACTGGATCTCATCCTTATTATTGTAGCGCAGCTGGCTTCAATTTATTTAAGATTTGAATACTTTCCTCTCGAAGCATACACTGTTCCAATTATTGTCTATACAATTATTTGGTTAACGGCACTAACATTTGTAGGGAGCTACAAGCAAACCAACCGTTTTTCACTCATGAAACCTTTCAGTGCAATACTTATAGGCTTTTTTGTGAACTCCGCTTTTACGTATTATTTTAAAGAATATGCTTTTTCAAGGGTTGTGGTTTTAAGGTCAGCTGCTTATATATTCGCATTACTGGGATTGTGGCGTCTTATTGTAAAAATTAAAGAATATTCATCACAGAAAAATTTAATCTATAAAGCTTATAATACCCTAGTTGTAGGTAAAAACACCGATACTGAAAAGTTCTTAACTAAGCATAAACACCGCCCCGATTCTTATCATTATTTTATAGGATATATCAGTGCAAATCCGAAACATTCGGATGAATATATCGGTAATTTGAACAATATCGGAGATGTTGTTAAAGCATATAAAGTTAAGGAGATTATTTTTGCAAAGAATGTGCTTACCAACCAGCAGGTGATTGATACTATGTGGAATCTGAAAAATTTTAATTTGAATTATAAAATTTTATCAGGCGATAGCGATCTTATTCTTGGTAAATCACAGCTTGATAGGATAGGGAATATCTATCTTATGCAGATTGAATATAATATCAACAAGAAAATTAATATATTTGTTAAAAGATGTTTTGATTTAATATTCGGGCTGATTTGTTTAGTTTCTCTTTTCCCGGCAGCATTTTTATATTCAAAACTTGCAAACAGTAGAGAAAGCAGCCATAAATTTCATAAGAAACTTTTACTTATCCCGCAGGTAATTAATGGGAAGTACAGTTTTGTTGGAAGGGCAACCTGGGATACTACTTCTGCAGGCAAACAATATCTTGGTAAGCACGGTTTAACAGGACTTGTTCAAATTAATTATTACAGAGAATTAAGCAGTGATGATATCGAATACTTCAATTATTATTACGCTAAGAACCAGTCTTTTTGGTTTGATCTTGAAATATTATTAAAGACTTTATCACTATTCATATTTAGAAAGAAAATAAATAAGTTATGAAGGGTTTTATACTTGAATTTGAAAAACCGATTATTGAGCTTGAGCAAAAAATCGATGAAATGCGTAAATTCTCAGGTGAGTTTGACATTTCGGTGGAAATTAATAAACTCGAGAAAAAAGTTAACGAACTGCGGTTGCAGGTTTACCAGAATTTAACCAGATGGCAGATTGTGCAAATAGCACGACACCCCGATAGACCTTACAGCCTCGATTACATTTACTTAATGACTGAGCATTTTCATGAACTGCACGGCGACAGGAATTATAAGGATGATAAAGCTGTAGTTGGCGGATTCGCCATGCTCGATAATAAACCGGTTATGATAATCGGTCAGCAAAAGGGCAGAGACACCAAATCTAATATTTACCGCAATTTCGGTATGATGAACCCGGACGGTTACCGCAAAGCTTTAAGACTGATGAAACTTGCTGAGAAATTCGGAAGACCTGTTATTACACTCATAGATACACCAGGGGCTAATCCGGGTATTGATGCCGAAGAACGCGGGCAGGCTGAAGCAATTGCACGCAATATCCAGGAAATGTCGAGGTTGAAAACACCTATTATTGTATGTATAATTGGAGAAGGTGCTTCTGGAGGTGCTTTCGGAATCGGGGTGGGTGACAGAACACTTATGCTGCAGTACTGCTGGTATTCGGTGATATCACCTGAGTCATGTTCAAGTATTCTTTTCCGCAGCTGGGATTATAAAGAACAGGCTGCAGAAGCACTTCAGCTTACAGCCCCGGATTTGTTGAAACACGGCATTATTGACAGGATTGTGCCCGAACCGGAAGGCGGTGCACACCGCAGCCACCAAGAAGCAGCCAGGATTTTGAAAGAAGTTTTACTTGAAGAACTGATATCGCTTGAAAAAATCAACCCTGATAAATTCCTCGACTTGCGTATTAAAAAGTACAGTGCAATGGGATACTGGGAAGGGTAATTTGCTGTCATTCCCGCTCAAGAGGGAATCTGTTCAGCTTACTGCTTGTACACAGACTGGTTGAAACAAAATAATGATAAAAAAGAAAACAAGATTTATTGTTAAGGGGGGGAAACCCCTTTACGGTCAAATTAGGATAAGCGGTGCAAAAAATTCTGCTTCCAAACTTCTTATATCATCACTTCTTACAGATGCACAATGTAAAATTACAAACTGCCCGGCCGGTATTGGCGAGCTTTTAATTACACGCAAAATATGTGAAGCACTTGGTGCAAAATTCTCGAAATGGGATAAAAACGAAGTCATAGTTCAGACAAGGAATTTCAGCAGCACAACTTTCTCTGTTGAATTAGGTTTAATTAACCGTATCGGTATTCTTACCACAGGTCCGCTTTTAAACCGTACGGGCGAGGCTAAAATTCCCAAACTCGGCGGTGACCGTATTGGAACAAGGCCAATAAACTTCCACCTCGATGCCTTAAGAAAACTGGGTGCTGAAATCAGGGAATATAAAAATTTCTTTTTGCTTAAAGCTAACAGGCTCTACGGTGCTAATATTAACCTGGAATATCCTTCGGTAGGTGCAACTGAAAATATAATTATATCCTCCTGTTTAGCAGAAGGAAAAACATTTATACACAATGCAGCAATCGAACCGGAGATTATCGACCTGATAAAATTTCTTCAGAAAATGGGTGCTATTATAGATATCCATACTAACCGCACAATAATAATCACTGGTGTAAAGGAGCTTAACGGAGCTGTTCATAATGTTATTCCCGACAGGCTTGAAGCTGCATCATTCGCCTGTGCTGCAATTGCATCTAAAGGTGAAGTCACTTTAATAGGTGCCCGTCAGGATGATATGATTACATTTCTGAACTCGATCCGCTTAATAGGTGCAGATTATGAAATATTGGATAAAGGTATCCGTTTCTTTTACGAAAAACCATTGAAATCAATCCCTGTTGAAACCGACGTTCATCCGGGATTTATGACCGACTGGCAGCCGCCGTTCACTTTACTTCTTACTCAGGCAAAAGGTGTTTCAATTGTACACGAAACTGTTTATGAGAACCGCTTCGGTTATGTTAACGAACTGAAGAAAATGGGTGCCGATATCGAGCTTTATGCACAATGCCTTGGCAGCACTGCTTGCCGTTTTGTTAATACTAATTACAAGCACAGTGCTGTAGTGAGGGGTATTACGGAGCTTATGCCGGCAAAAATTTGTGTCCCTGATATCAGGGCAGGTTTTTCTTATCTTATTGCAGCTTTGCTGGCAAAGGGAGAAAGCTGTATTACTGGCATTGAACATATAGACCGCGGCTATGAAAATATAGAAGAAAAGTTCAGGGGTATTGGAGCAAATATAAAAAGAGTTTAGAGTATCGGGTTTACAGGGGATGAAGTTTAATACCTGCACGCTAAAACCTTAGCTACTGCTGGAGTTCATTAAGTAACTGCGGGGATTGACCAACGGGAATTCCGCATAACATACAAAAATTAATAAACCAAAATATGAACGAACAAAAAATACCAACTAAAAAAGAAATAAAGGAAACTGCCAGAAAAGTCAGAAATGAAGATGTAGAATTGCTTATTAACCGTAAGACTGAAATAAACAGTAAGCTTGATATTATCGATAAGAATGTGTTTCCAAAGCTCCATAACCAGGTTAAGCTTTTCAGCTTAATGCTTGAAGACCACGCAAACAGGACATACAGGAATTTCGATGCCGAAACTATATCTTCTGTTGTTCTGGCACTTAAATATTTTTTATCACCCGGTGATTATATCCCTGACACTTCTTATCCCCTTGGTTATTTTGATGACGCTGAAGTGGCTTTCCAGGTTATGATTTCATCACAGAACGTAATCCAAGATTATATTAAATGGAAAGAATTGGAGGTTAAAGATTATTTTTAAACAGAATAATTTAAACTTTTAATAAATAAAAGCGAGTTTTAAAAGATCCGCTTTATTAAATATAAAGGTGTGGTTGGTTGAATCAAACCCCTACTTAAAGTTTACAATAGTATTTAGAACATAAAATCAAATGACATATTACTTGGTTTCAAACCGCCTCACCGTAAACATTGCACCTGTATATATTAATGCAGAAAGTATAAACACAAACCTAAATCCTAAGCTCATCGAGAAAATTACTACCAATATAGAACCTATAACCGAGAAGAAACAGTTTATACCCCAGCTGTAAGCTGTGAGCATGGTATTCTTCTCTCCTTTTGCACTTTCGGGTACAGGAACTTTGGTGAAACCATAGGGAAAGGGAATTCCCATAAGAAATGCAAGCGGTGCAATTATTATTACCGATATTATTACTCTCCAGATAATATCTGCCCTAACGAAGAGATTAAAAATCGCAGTATTAAATAATCCTATAATAGCTGTTAGAAGTGTTATGAGTATAAAAATAATGATATACCTGCCCTTAAGCAGCTTAACTAGTTTATCGGATAGTATGCTTCCTATTCCTGAAAATATCAGGAGTGTCGAAATAACCGTCAGCAAAGTATAAACAGGCTGCCCGAGAAATAAAGTGAACTTTTGGACCAGGCAGATTTCTATCATTATATAGCCAAGTCCAAGTAAAGCAAAATAAATAAAATATTTCCATTTTTTAATTTTAATCAGCTTTTCATTCTTCCGGAATTTAATAAATATTGGTAATAATAAAAGTAATCCAGATATTATTGCTGCCTGTACAAGAATTACTATCAAAGCTGATTCAGCAGCAGGTTTCTGAACCAAAGTAATAATTGCCCGTTCATCCTGTGAGAACGATTCTTTGAAGGTGGTTAAATTTACATCAGTAAATTTTGTTAAATGTTCAAAATAAGGTTTATCATCGGTTGCCGGATGTAGTTGTTGGGGGTATTTTTTAATAGTTCCCTGTAAATTATCGCTTTCAATTAAATCCTTATATATACCTTCCTGTTTTGAAACGGGGTCGTATTCGGTTAAAAGTCCGAGTATGTTTGCCTGTGTTTTCAATATTTGGATGTCATACTCGCTGAAGCCGTCTTTTTTATATAAAACACCAGAAAGGTAACTGACATCCTGTTCAAGCTCATCGGCAGGTCGCTTAAATACGAAGAACTGGTTTTTAAGATTCAGTCCTCCCATTGTTGCGTGTGCCGTACGAATCGTAGTTATCAAACGCGGTATCTGCGGTTCGGGGCGTGTGATGTAAAGAACCCCGTCTGTTTTTAAGTGCTGAAGGTAATCGATAACAGCTTCTTCGGTCATGATGTAGTTTTCTACAAGCGACATTGCACCGCTATTGGTTGCAGATGCTGAGATTGTATGAGCACTTATTATTACATCCCATTTTATGCGTTTGCGGCGGATGTAATTTCTGGCATCATCGGTAATAATATTTACTTTTTTATTTTTTGCTATGCCTTTTGTCCAGTAAGCTGAATAATCTTTTTCAATCAGGTCGTTTAATATACCGTTGATTTCCACCGCTGTAACAGTTTTGGCATTATGAGCCAAAGCCGAAAGTATTTCACCTCCTCCTCCGGAACCGATAACAAAAACGCTGGCTGTATCTTTTTTCAGAATCATTGCAAGGTTTGAAGCGTCAAGCGGAGGAGGAAGTGAATCTTTCACTTCAGGTACAAACGGGATATTAGTAGTTGAATTGCCTGCATCTATTATTGCAGTATAAACCGGATACTCGTCAACTGGCGGGTCTTCATCTTTATATACATCTACACGCGAGAACGAATTCCATTTTGTCATTAGTCTTAATTCCGGATTTTCGGTCATAAATGTACCGTAAATTTTGTTATCCGAAAATCTGATAGGAAGGTATCCTTCGGGATCGGTGTAAAACAGTCCGTTCACAATAATTAACGATAACCCGGATATCACAGCAATCATGCTAAACTTATTCTTAATGAACGAAAAAATAATGGCACTTAATGCTGCAATAAGCGATGCTGTTATAACGCCGCCCGTGCCTCCGAATTCAGGAAGAACAGCAATAAAAACAAAACAGCTTAGCCCTGCACCAAACAGGTCGAAAAAATACAGCCGTCTAATATCTTTTTTAAATGTTATAAAAAGCTTGCCGATTATTAATCCCGAAAAGAAAAATGGCAATGTAATCACAATATAATATAAAGGCAGGTAAGCCCATTGCAGGGGATGGATTAAAAGGCTAAACGGGTCAAATGGAATTTTGTTTATAATATAAAAACTCAGTAGAATAGATAAGCTGTAAAGTACCGAAACCAGAGTAATAAAAACGTTTGTATCGGAGTTTTTTATCCTGCTGGAAATAGTAATAGCTACACCGCTTATTCCAAGTCCCAGCAGGGCTATGCTTATTATCATAAACGCAAAGTGATACCAGAGCGAAACCGATAATACACGGATCAAAGCAAATTCCAGAAGCAATGTGCTTAAAGCAGTGAGCAAAAGCCCAAGCTTATGCTTATAATTTAATTGGGTTGTCAAAATTACAGGTGGTTTGCTCATTTATATTATATTTTTATTCCTGATACTTAAAAGGCTGATTCCTATGTATGTATTAAGATGTGTGTTCTATAAATACACCAAGCATGGAAATTTTTTATTTATTGGTTATCAGTGTATCATGCTCAAAATTTTTGTTCATTTTCGGATAATCGGTATTATAATGCAGCCCACGTGATTCTTTACGTTTAAGTGCGCATCTTATTACAAGATATGAATTCAATGCAATATTACGTAATTCAAGCAGTTCACGGTTGATCCTTGTTCTGCGATAAAAATCTTTTATTTCAGACCTGATGTTAATTATTCTTTTTAGTGCAAGCTTTAACCTGTAATTAGACCTTACTATTCCCACATATTTTGACATAATTTCGCGGATTTCGTTTCTGCTTTGTGAAATTATTACCCATTCCTCTGCATTTACTGTTCCGCTATCATCCCAGTCGGGGATTTCTTTCGTTGATATGCTGGTAAGTTTTTTCCCTTTAAGATTCAGCTGGCAGTCTTTGGATGCATAATCGGAAAATACCAGTGCCTCCAGTAAAGAATTGGAAGCAAGCCGGTTTGCGCCGTGAACTCCGGTCATCGCCGATTCGCCCAGAGCGTATAAATTCCCGATGGTGGTTCTGCCCTGCAGGTCTGTGACTATACCGCCGCATATGTAATGGGCTGAAGGAACAACAGGGATGTAATCTTTAGGAAGATTCAGCCCTATTTCTTTGCATTTATTATAAATATTGGGGAAACTTGATGTTAAAATTTTTTTACTTATCCGTTTGCAGTCAAGGTAAACATATTCATCACCCCTTTTTTTCATTTCAGAGTCAATGGCTCGCGCAACGATATCCCTGGGAGCCAGCGAAGAACGTTTATCATATTTATGCATGAACTTTCTGCCGTCTTTTGTTCTCAGTTCGGCACCTGCACCTCTTATAGATTCAGATATAAGGAATGCGTGAGATTGTCTTTCCCATCCGTGTTCAAATAAGCTGGTGGGGTGAAACTGAATAAATTCCATATTCGCAATAACCGAACCGCTGCGGTAAGCCATAGCTATGCCGTCGCCAGTTGCTATCGAGGGGTTGGTTGTATGCATATAAACCTGTCCGATTCCGCCTGAACATATTACCGTGAGTTTGGAATGAACTATATGAATAAGGTTCTTCTGTTCATCGAATATATAAGCACCGTAACAATTAATATTTCCTGTTTTATGTCCGGTTAAATGATGTTCAGTAATTAATTCAACAGCTGTATGATGCTCAAGGATTGTTATATTTTTATTATTTGCAACGTTATGCAGTAAGGCTGTTTCTATTACTTTACCTGTCAGGTCTTTGGCATGGACAATTCTTCTGTTAGTATGTCCGCCTTCTTTGCCAAGGTCAAGCGAGCCTTTATGAGTAGAGAATTCAACACCAAGCTGTATAAGTTCATTAATGAGTCTTGGACCGTGGGTTACAATTTGCTCAACAGCCTTAATATGGCACAAACCTGCGCCGCAGCTCAATGTATCACTGATGTGTGATTCATAGCTGTCTTGCGGGCTTACAACCGAAGCAATGCCGCCCTGTGCATAGTTAGTATTTGATTCTGCTTTTTCTTTTTTTGTGATAATAAGTACACGTGCATATTTCGAAGCTTTCAGCGCAAACGAGAGCCCGGCTATACCGCTTCCTATAACAAGTATGTCGGTTTTGTAACGCAAATTACTCTGAGAACTGTTTGGTTATGTCTTCGTCTGTTTTTGAGGAAATGAAGCGGAATTCCTGGGGCTGGAGCGAAGCATCTTCTACTAATTTTAGGCGGACAAAGAATTTAATTCGTAATCGGGTAATTTTATTGACAAACCCCTTCTTGAGGAACTGATACATAAACGGATTAACCTTCAGCAGCAGCCTGCCTGCCGCAAAGCTGCCATGCGATTTATAACGGTTTATCCAACGTTCTATGCGTGTTAGGACGTTTTCGGTTGATTCCAGCAATCCCGTTCCGCCGCATAACGGACACGTTTCGGATAACGTGTATAATAAACTCTGCCTAACACGCTGCCTTGTAATCTGTATTAGTCCGAAATCGGACATTGGTAGAACGGTTACCTTTGCCTTGTCTTTCTTGAATTCTTTTCTTAATTCATCATATACTTTCTTCTTATTTTTGTCGTCGTAAACATCGATGAAATCGATTACAATAATACCTCCGAGGTCTCTGAGCCTTACCTGCCTCACAATTTCCCTCGAGGCTTCAAGGTTGGTTTTGAGTGAGTTCAGCTCCTGGTCTTTGCTTCTTGCATACTTGCCGCTGTTTACATCTATCACAACCATTGCTTCGGTATGTTCTATGAAAATATAGCCCCCGCTTTTTAACGGAATTTTCTTATTAAGGGTGGAACGTATTTCTTTTTCTATTCCATATACATCAAATAGTGGTTTCGTGTCATCGTAATAAGATACTTTATTAATCATCGATGGGGAAGCATCTTCAAGGTAACCGGTAATTTCTTTAATGACCTTTTTGGAGTCGCATACAACCCGTATTACATCTTCCCTGAGATGGTCTCTGATTACGCTGGTTGTCATCGAGAGGTCTTTGTAAAGGATTGCAGGGGGCTTAACGTTCTTGATGTTATTTTCAATCTTTTGCCACTTTCTTGTTACATCGTTAAGGTCGTCTTTAATAGCTCTTTCATCTTCTTCCTCTGCTACCGTTCTTATAATAGCTCCGAATTCCAATCCGGCTTCCAGCCGGAATTTGCGGACTATGCTTTTTAACCTTCGTTTTTCACGTATATTCAGTATCTGCTTCGATGCGTTTATCCTGTGTTCGAAGGGAAGGAAAACTACATACCTGCCGGGGATTGCAACTTTTGATGTTACCCTTACGCCTTTATTCCCGACAGGTTCTTTAGTAATCTGAACAACAATACTTTTGTCTTTTTCAAGATTTGAAAGGGGATCTTTTCGTTCCTGGGAATAGTAGTTTTGTGTGCTGCCCGGGGGCAGGTGATTCTCGTCTTCATCTTCATCTTCATCTATCTCGGAATCTTTATCTCCCAGAAGTGTTCTGAAATCATCCGAATATTCGCTGACATCCGAAAAATGGAGGAATGCATCCTGTTTAAATCCTAGGTCAATAAATGCAGCCTTAATACCGGGTATTACTTTGGCTATCCTGCCAAGGTAAATATCACCGATAATACGTTCATTATCAGGTGTTTCGATAAAAAATTCGGCAAGCCTGCCATCTTCGGTTATGGCAATGCGGTTTTCGTTTGCCGTAGAGGAAATTAGTATTTCTTTTTTCATTAGGTCTTGTTTTTAAAATACGTATATCTTTGCTGTACCATTGGATTAGAAAGCCGGGTACAGCTGACCTGCGCTAAAGTGACTAAGAATTCATAGATTTTAGAAACTCTTTATTATTCTTAGTCCCTCTCATTTTTTCAAGAAGGAATTCCATTGCTTCGATAGGTGTAAAATCGCTTAAAATTTTTCTTAAGAGCCATATCTTATTCAGCTCTTCATCATCGAGCAGTAATTCTTCTTTTCTTGTCCCCGATTTATTCAGGTCGATAGCGGGGAATATTCGCCTGTCGGCGAGCTTGCGGTCAAGGACAATTTCCATATTGCCGGTGCCTTTGAATTCTTCGAAGATAACTTCGTCCATACGGCTGCCGGTTTCAACCAGTGCCGTGGCAATAATGGTAAGGCTTCCGCCTTCTTCGATGTTCCTTGCTGCACCAAAGAAACGTTTGGGACGGTGCAGTGCATTGGCATCTACACCGCCGGATAAAATCTTTCCGCTGTGCGGAACAACTGTATTATGAGCCCTGGCGAGCCTTGTAATGCTGTCTAATAGTATTACTACGTCTTTCTTGGCTTCGGTAAGGCGTTTTGCTTTTTCAAGCACGATATCAGAAACCTGAACATGTCTCTCGGGCGGTTCATCGAATGTGGAGCTTATTACTTCAGCTTTTACCGAACGCTCCATATCGGTCACTTCTTCAGGCCTCTCGTCAATCAGAAGTACAATCAGCTCTACTTCAGGGTGATTTCTTGAAACCGCGTTGGCAATCTGCTGAAGGAGTATAGTTTTTCCTGCTTTAGGAGGAGATACTATCATACAGCGGTTACCCTTGCCAATCGGGGTGAACATGTTCATTATTCTGGTTGCATATTCACCGGGTGTGGTTTCAAGGTTCATCCGTTCGTTTGCATACAGGGGCGTCAGGTTATCGAACAGCGTTCTTTCCCTGATTTTTTCAGGGTCAACAAAGTTAACCTGTTCTACCCTTAAAAGTGCAAAAAATCTTTCGCCTTCTTTTGGGGGTCTTACCTGTCCGTTGACCGTATCACCTGTTCTTAAGGCAAACTTTTTTATCTGTGAGGGTGATACGTAAACGTCATCGGGTGAGGAGAGGTAGTTATACTCAGCCGATCTCAGAAATCCGTAACCATCCGGCAGCACGTCCAGAACGCCTTTACTGTACGAGATGCCGTCTTTTTCCTTCTGTGTTTCAAGCAGCTTGTATATCAGTTCCTGTTTTCTCAGGTCACTGTAACCCGAGAGACCCATTGTTTTAGCAATTTCGTAAAGTTCAACAATTTTCTTAGATTTCAGTTCGGCAATATCCATGATTTTAATTTGATTTTCCATTTTTTGATCCTTTCATGTTCAAGCCGGTTATTTATAAAAAAAGGCTTTTAATGAGGTTCGTGAGTTTAAATTATGGTAAGTAATTAATAATTTTTGTTAAATATTGAAAATATGATTAATTTTAGGGTAGAAATAGCGAGTTATTCTAACTTTCCTGCCCGCTCAATTGGGACAGAACTAGACAAATATAAGTAACTAACCTTAATTTTACAATAGTCTGAACAAATGAAATGTTAAAAAGGTTCAAATACTGCATAATTTTTTATTGGCGTTCTAAATAAAGCTGACAGATTTTTCCTAAAGGAAGGGCTTCGCCAAAAATCCTTTCTGTCCGTTCCGCAGGCGGGTCAGGTTTTACAAACCTCTATGAGAAGGAAAATATAAAAATGTCTCATTAATAGTAATCCTTATTAGTTAGGACTGTAGCAGGTGTGTTAATCATAGTTTTTTTTGATTATTTTGAATTACTTTAAAACAAGAGTTTCCATGAAAAAAATATATTCATTCCTTTTTGTATTTTTATTTTTTACACCTTTCATGAGTGAACTACACTTGTTTGAATCATCACCTATTGTTTATGTTTTGAAAATTGACGGAGCTATTAATCCCGCTTCTGCTGATTATATCCACAGAGGAATTAAAGAAGCAGTGGAGAATAATGCTGAGTGTGTAATTATAGAACTTAACACTCCCGGCGGACTTCTGAAATCAACAAGATATATTGTAAGCGACCTGCTTTCATCTTCAATACCGGTAATTGTTTATGTATCTCCAAGCGGTTCACAGGCAGGCTCGGCTGGAGTGTTCGTTACTATGGCAGCAAATATTGCAGCTATGGCTCCGGGAACAAATATAGGTGCAGCACATCCTGTGGGAGGTGAGGGACAAATGGATTCGGTGATGAGTGAGAAAGCTACTAATGACGCCGCTGCGTTTATACGTTCAATCAGTGAGAAGCGTCACAGGAATATCGAGTGGGGGGAGGATGCTGTAAGAATGAGTGTTTCGATTTCAGAAAATGAGGCGCTTGAGAAAAATGTTATTGACCTGATTGCAGAAAACAAAACCGACCTTCTGAAAAAAATAGACGGACGCGAAGTGGAAACAGCTGCTGGTAAGAAAACCCTGCATACTTCAGACGCCGGTATAGTTAATTACGAAATGTCGTGGGTACTAAAGCTGCTTGGTATAATAAGCGACCCGAACATTGCTTACATTTTGTTAATGATTGGTATATGGGGTATAATACTTGAGTTCTATCACCCCGGAGCAATACTGCCGGGCGTTGTGGGGGTTATATGTATTGTTCTCGGACTTTATGGTTTACATACATTGCCTATAAATTACGCTGGGTTAATCCTTATAATTTTAGGCATTATCTTGTTCATCCTTGAAATAAAAGTCACCAGCTACGGTATGCTTACCGTAGGCGGTATAATTTCGTTATTCCTGGGTTCCATTATGCTTATTAATGTAGACTCAGGTCTGGAAATGGTAAAAATATCTATGAGTGTAATATATACAACCGTTATTATAATCTCAGCACTTTTCATTATTCTGATCTACCTTGTTGTAAGAGCGCATAAACGTAAAATTACCTCAGGGAAGGAAGCATTGGTCGGTGAAATTGCTGAGGTATCAAAAACGATCTCCAGGAATGCAGCAGGTCTGGTTAAACTACAAGGTGAATTCTGGAATGCTGTTGCAGATGAGGGGGTAACCGAAGATATTGAACCGGGTTCCAGAGTTAAAGTTATATCGGTTGAGAATTTAACATTGAAGGTTAGACAATTATAGTAAAATAATTGATATGATTTTGCCATGAGCTTTAGCTCGTGGAATAAAGCGGAATTAATAACGGCTTTTGCCTGAAAATATAAATTTATTTTTACATTTAACAAATCAATAAGGAGAGTAACATGGAAGTTGCCGTATTATTAACACTTTTATTTTTTGCCTTCATATTCTTTTTGATACTGCTTTTCAGCATGATAAAAGTTTTAAGGGAGTATGAAAGGGGAGTAATATTCCGACTGGGCAGGTATTCAGCTACCAAGGGTCCGGGCTTGATTATCTTAATACCTATTATTGATAAAATGGTTAAGGTAAGCTTAAGAACATTGGTGCTTGATGTCCCTACTCAGGATATTGTAACTAAAGATAATATTTCGATAAAGGTAAATGCAGTAGTGTATTTCCGAGTGATACAGCCCGAAAGAGCAGTAATAGATGTCCAGGATTTTCTTTTTGCAACATCACAGATATCACAAACCACACTCCGGAGTGTTCTGGGACAATCGGAGCTTGATGAGCTGCTAAGCGAGCGGACTATAATTAATCAGAAATTACAGCAAATAATTGACGAACACACCGAACCATGGGGTGTTAAAGTTTCGATGGTGGAAGTGAAACAGATTGACCTGCCAATAGAAATGCAGCGTGCAATGGCACGCCAGGCTGAAGCCGAGCGTGAACGCCGGGCAAAGGTTATCCATGCCGATGGCGAGTTCCAGGCAGCACAAAAGCTTTCCGATGCAGCAGCGGTTATTAATAAAGAGCCAATTTCATTACAGCTAAGGTATCTGCAGACACTAACGGAAATAGCGACCGAGAAAAATTCAACAATCGTCTTCCCGCTTCCGGTGGATGTGATTTCTGTGTTTATGAAATTACTGGAGAAGAAGTAGGTTCGGGCAATGGTTAATTGCCAATGTCAATGTTATTACCATTGTCAAAGGTTGATATTCAATAAGTAAATAGTAAAGATACTATTCGAGGGGCTGTCTCAAAAGGCAATTTTCTTGCGAAAAACTGTAACCGCAACTTTCATAGTTGCGTAATGCAAGAAAAATGCAATGCAGCCATAAAGGATGCGGATACAAAAACACTTTTGAGACAGCCTTTTTTTTAACATAAGACATTGATAAAACTTTATCCGTAAATATTCAGGTTTAAATGAATTAAAACCTATTTAATATCTAAATATATTGCGAAATCTTATATCCCTTTCAAGCTCTTTTCCAGCTTCACTCGTTCGCTTACAAGCTGCTGTAGGTCATTTTGCAGCTTCAGGATTTCAGGGGAGTCAGTGTGGACTGATTTAATTTTCCGATTCAGCTCATTTATTTGATTTTCAAGAGCCGATATATGCAGCTTTGTAACAACAAACTTTGCCTTACGTTCAAAATCACCTTTGCTTTCATCAAGCATTACATATGATTCATCTAAAAATGCTTTGCCGAGTATATCTTTTGAAACATCATCATCAAATGCATTAAACAAACTGCTCTGTTTAAGCTTAGATTCGTTTTCTATGTTCATAAAAAGATAATTTACAATCTTCATCACAACCGGACTTTGCAGGTAATCTATTCCTATATTATCCATCAAGTAACCGCGTGTTTTTTTATCACCGTCAACAATCAGTCTTATCAGCATCAGTTCAAGATTTGAGACAACAACACGGTTTTCAATGGGATGCGGTTCACCCGCTGCTGTATCTGCTGAGGTCTTTACAGGATATTCACGCGTTAACCCTTTATTTTTCAGCCGCTGATAATTGTATAACTCTTTTCGTATTGTAGATTCATATATCCCAAACCGTTCGGAAATATCTTTGATGTAGAATTCACGTTTTATTTCATCTCTTAACCTAGAAATCAACGATATGATTTCCTTCACGAATTCTGTTTTACCTTCAGGAGTTGCAAGGCGGTTTTCAAGCTTATATTTATCAGCAATAAAATCAATTATGGATTGTCTTTTTTCAATCAGATTAATAAAATTTTCTAACCCGTAATTTTTAATATATGAGTCAGGGTCTTCGCCTCTTGGCAGAACAGCAAGCGTCACAATTAAATTATTCTCAAATATCAGTTCAATTGCCCTGCGAGCCGCAGCCTGACCTGCATTATCGGAATCATATACAACAACAATCTCATTTGTGTAGCGGGAAAGTATCCTTACCTGGAGTGTTGTTAATGACGTTCCGCTAGAAGCAACCACGTTTTGCACTCCGCTCTGATAAAGCTGTATTAAATCCATATACCCTTCTACAAGCATTGCAAAGCCGGCTTCCTTGATTTTATTGCGTGCGAAGTTCAGACCGTACAGAACACGGCTTTTATTATAGACTTTTGATTCCGATGAATTGATATATTTAGCTTCTTCATATCCTTCATCAAATAGCTTTCTTCCGCCAAAACCCACAACTTTCGATGCTTCGTTTATAATAGGGAACATCAAACGTCCGCGGAAACGGTCACGCACTTCATTCATTGCAAGTTCAATAACAAGTCCCGAAGAAATAATATCCTCTTTTTTAAATTCCTCACTGAGTGTTTTGAATAATATTTCGCCTCCGCGGGGTGAGTAACCAAGTCCGAATTTAGTTATAGTTTCTTCCTTAATTCCTCTTGTGTTCAGGTATTCCCTTGCATACTCGCCTTCACGGCTCATCAGGTTATCGTAAAAAAACCGGGCTGCCTTTTTGTTTATTTCGTGAAGAGTATCTATTATAGTCCTGTCTTTATCATAGGGCTCATCATCAAACTCGATTTTTATATGTGAACGTTCGGCAAGAAATTTTAAAGCTTCGTAGTATGAGAGGTTCTCGATATCTCTGAGAAAAGTGAATACATTCCCGCCTTTGCCGCATCCAAAGCAATGATACACGCCATTTTCCTGAGATACGCTGAAAGAGGGTGTCTTTTCCTGGTGGAACGGGCAGCGTCCCATGAAGTTTTTCCCTGCCTTCCGCAAAGGGGTGTACTGCGATATAAGGTCAACTATATCGGTTGCAGCAAGTATTTCATCTATTATTTTTTGTGTGATTTTAGGCATTGATTTTAACCCCCACCCCTTCCCGTTGAAGCGGGATTCCGCCTCCCATTATGGAGAAGTGGTTAGGGCTTGAGAAATATGTTTTCACTTACAAACTTGTTTAAACACCCTCAGGAAATTTCCTCCCAGTATTTTACGAATATCTTCATCTTTATATCCTCTCTCAACAAGCTTTTTGGTGATTACCGGGTAACAGGTTGCATCATACATCTCGTTTGGTGTGTAAACCCCGCCATCGAAATCGGAACCAAAACCAACATAGTCAACTCCCACAAGTTTTACGATGTAATCAATATGGTCTATCAGTATATCGATAGACGTTCCGTTATCCGATTTGTTTTCTGTTAAATAGTTGTAACGTTCTTCATTGAACTTAATCAGGTCATCTGCATAAACTTCGGAAATTTGTTTAAGGGCGTTTTTGTATTTATTATGTATTGCATTAACCTGGCTTTTGTTTGCTGAAGGAGCAATAAATTCGCAATGGAAATTTACACCGATGTATCCTCCTGATTTTGCAATAGCTTTAATTTGTTCATCTGTAAGATTCCTATAATGAGGGCATAAGCTGTATACCGATGAGTGAGATGCTATAACAGGATTTTTACTTAGCTCAGTTACATTCCAGAAAGCTGTTTCACCGAGGTGTGATACGTCGATCATCATTCCGAGAGAATCCATTGTAATAACAACTTCCTTTCCGAATTCGGTTAATCCTCCTTTTCTGCCCCTTTGGCTTTCATCCCTTGCTGATGTTCCAATCTGATTGCTTGTATTCCATGTTAGTCCAAGATATCTTACACCGCGATTATAAAGAGTAATGAGATTATCTATTGAGCCTTCAATAATTGAACCGCCTTCGGCACCCATCAGTATGCAGAATATACCCCTCTCCAGATTTTTCAGAAGATCGTCATAATTATAACACAGTACCATTAGTTCGGGATATGTATCTGTCATTTTTTCAACAAAATCTATCATCTTCATTGCATAGCCGAAATGGTCCGATTTAAATCTCTCAGGCACATAGATAGAAAAAACCTGTGCATCTACTCCGCCCTTTTGCCATTTTACAATATCCGATTGTGTAGATAAGTTATCTTTTGTAATAACGGCACCCTTAAGAAATACCGGCATAAGAATATCATTGTGCGTATCAATTACGATTGCATCATAATGAAGCTTGAACGCATTTATTTCGGTTTGAACGGAATCCATAGAATTTATTTGTTTAATTGAATCCTTTATGATACCTGTATCTTTATTATTGCCCGCCGAACGGGGAAGCTGTTCACAGGTGAAATTGTAAAATAGTATGAAAATACTTACTATTAATAAAAAATTTTTCATATACACAACTAATTTTCAAATTGAAAATGTAAAGGTGATATTATATTATTGAGAAAATGACACATAAACCTGCAGCAACCTTAACGCTTAGGATATTTATTACGCAGGCTGAAGCCAGCTACAGAAATAATAACTTGTTTAAATCATATCATTCATCTTAAGAACATAAAGCATATTCTTCTTATCCGAACCGATCATATCGGTGATATGATTCTTACTCTGCCTTTAATTGAAATTCTGCACAATAATTTTCCCGATGCAAAAATCGATTTTCTTGTAAACAGCCGGGTGAAATTATTAATCGAGAATTATCCAAATATAAACAACCTCCTTACTATTGAAAAGGAAAGTATAAAAGAGATTTACAGTATATGTAATAAAGGTAAATACGACTTTGCTGTTGCGGTCAGGCCCCTATTCAGTATTGCTTTTGCTCTCTTTTTGTCAGGTATCAGATACAGGCTGGGCACGGGGTACCGATGGTATTCGTTCCTGTTTAATTTCAGGCATTATGAACACAGAAGACACTCCGTAAAACACGAGCTTGAATATAATCTCAATTTACTGAGTTCAATCGGTATACGAAATGAAAAGGTTATCGACCCGGTATTGTATGTTAGCGATGCTGATATTAAAAAAATAAAGGAAAAACTCATAAGCATGCGATTAGATACAGCAAAAATGCTAATAATAATACATCCTTCCACAAAAGGCTCTGCATTGGTTTGGGATAACAATAATTTTACAGATTTATTAAATTTGCTGTTGTTGGAAAATGATACAGGTTATCAGATAGTCATTACAGGCACAAAAGAAGATGAAACGGAGCTTAATCATATTACAGAAAATATTAAAAGCAAAAATAATGTATTTATCATTTCTGACCTGGATTTAAAGGAGTTCGCTGCATTAATAAAATTATCAAAAGTGCTCGTGTGCAATTCTACAGGTCCAATTCACATAGCAGCAGCATTAGGGATTTTTTGTATAGGATTTTACTCCCCGCGCCAAACAGAAAACGAAAAACGCTGGGGTCCTAGAACAGCTAAGAAAATAATTTTCACTCTGTCTGAAAGTGATAAACGTGTTCCCTCACCGGAGCAGGTTTCAGAAAATATTATAAACTTAATAGAAAACAAAAATGCTTAAAAAATATTCAATATTATTCATTTCTTTTTTACTCTTATCTTTAACAACTTTATTTTCACAGGATTTTAAACCTGTTACAACTGCCCAGGATGTTATCGATAATTACATCACCGCAAATGGCGGTGTTGATAATATGAAGAAAATCAAATCGATAAATATGACCGGCAGTGTTAACGCTATGGGTATGGATTTTCCCATTACGCTTTATTTAAGCTCGGATTATTTGTTTATGAAGATTGAAAGCGAGATGCTTGGATTAACACAGATTGTAGATTTTAATAAGAAGACAGGGTGGATGAGTTTAATGGGACAGGTTAAAGACCTTACCGAAGAAGAAATTGCCAGGGCTGAAAGGAGCATGGGAGGTGCATTGTGGAAGTATTACCTTGAAAAAGAAAAGTATGATATTTCATATAAGCTGCTGCCTGAGGATACTGCAGACGGTAAAGACTGCTACGTTGTTGAGTTTCTTAGAAAGGACTCTGTTTTGTATAACGTTTATTTCGATAAAAAAACATATTACAGGTTAAAGCTGGTCGATTCCAACAGTACTACATCATATTATGATATTAAGGAAGCCGGAACCTCAGGAATATATTTACCGTTTAAAACTAATCAGGCACAGGGTATCATTACAGTGTCGAAATACGAATTCAATAAAAAATTCGACAAAAAATTATTAATAAAACCCGAAGAAAAATAATTGTTAACAACACACAGATTTTACAGAGAATTAAAGGATGAGCACAGAGTTAAATACTGAAGATTATTTTTACATAAAAATGACTTATCAAATTATTGGTTGGTTTTATAAAGTTTGTAAATGGCAGAAAACGGCATTTGAAAATATTTAACTTGAAAAATCAGTGATTATCTTTTAATCTGTGTTATTGGTGTGCTATTATAAATATTTGATAAAAATTATTAAGAAAACCTGAAGAAAAATCAATATGAAAAAGATAATAATCTTTATAACAGTATTATTTACAATTTTTAACATTTCGTATGCTCAGAAAGATTCTGTACTTAAAGAATTCAGAGTGCATTCAAATTCAGCGTTCACATACGGAGAAAAGCTGGATTATGAAATAAGTTACGGATTTATTACAGCTGCCGAAGCTTTTTTATACGTATCACCGGCACCGTTTGTTTATAACGGCAGGAATACTTATGAGGTAAATCTTGACGTTAACTCACGCTCTGCTTTTGAGCATGTGTATAAAGTGCGTGACAGCTATAAATCATACATAGATGAAAAAGGTATTTTTCCATGGCGTTTTGAACAGCACATTCGCGAAAGTAACTATAAAAGGGATTTCGAGGAAACATTTATACAGGAAAGCTTAAAGGTCTATACCAAAATTAATTTTGTTGAAGATAAAAATTACAAAACTACATTTTATGTGCAAGACCTGATTTCGTCGTTTTACTATGCGAGAACGCTTAACTGGAAAGATAAAAAAGAAGGCGATAAAATACTTATCCCAACCTTCCATAATGATAAGTGGTGGAATCTTGAGGTCAGGTTTGAAGGCAGGGAAGATGTGGATGTGGAAGCAGGTGAGTTCCGATGCTTTGTTGTGAGACCAATGCTGAAAGAAGGATTTACCACTAAAACCTCAGATATTTATTTATATATTACCGATGATGAACGGAAAGTCCCGGTAAAAGTAAAGCTGAATATTGTTATAGGTGCTATTGTTGCAGAATTGGTGAGTTATTCGGGATTGAACGGTCCGTTGGATGCTAAGATAAAGTAAGAGTTATAAGTTGCTAGTTACAAGTAAAAAAGTAACAAGCTATAAGTCTGGCGAAGACATACATCTTTTGCTTATAAATTTAACCTTACATTACACCGCAACATCCCGAATTTGTTTTCAGGAACAAAGGAAACGCTTATATGGTAAGGTTTGTTGACTATTAGGTTATCGAATAATGTTGATATTATAAAGGCACCGGCAAAGAGTGTTAACGTTCCGCCTTTTATTGAACCTTCATCAGGATTCGACTTCTCTCCAAAAGCTCTATTCTTTGCTTTTATTAATTCACTTCTTAAAGAATAAACAGCTACGGACGATAAAGTACCTATCACAGCACCTGCTAAAACATCAGAAGGGTAGTGCATACCCCAATATGACCTGCCGTAGCCTATAATAATTCCCCAAAGATAAATTGGTATATAAACATAGGGATAGTTAGGGTATCGTAACACCGTCATTGTCGCAACTGTAAAAGAATTACCCGTATGCCCTGATGGAAATGAATACTGGTCATGTAGTGATGAACTGTCATAATAAACACCGTGATATTTCAGATACGGTCTTTCACGCTTAACGCAATATTTTATACCCAATGTTACAGCATTATTAAGTATCATAGATGCACCCATAAGATACCCTGAGTTTTCATCGTAATATTTTTTTGTACCTTTTCCGTAAATAAACAGTGACATTGGAAACATTAACGATACGGGAAGCATAGACCTGTCTGAGATTCTAAACATGTCATCTGTAGATTCAGTTCGGTTTGAGTTAATAAAATGAAGTAATTTAATTTCATTACTGCGGGAAGGATCTAATTGCAATTTCTGTGATTGTGAGAATGCAAAATTGCTTATAACTGTAAACAGGCAAACAATTTTACATATTAGCGTAATTCTCATTTAGATTTCTTTTTGCTCTTCTTCTTAGGTTTATCTTCCGGTTCGGGATAAATCAGCTTATACTGCTGCCAGTAGTAGGATATATTAGCAACGTATTGCAATGGTTCTTTCCAGTTAGAAAATAAACCCGATGGTGGTTTTGAACCCCAAATTTTCTGATGGAGTGTATCGTATTGCGGCGATAGCTGTGTAAGATATTCGCTAACAACATCCCAGTCAAAATAATTCTTGTTGTAGTAGTAAGCAATAGTCATCGCGTCTTCCACGTGACCTGTTCCGCAGTTATAAGCTGCAAGTGCAAATTTATATTTGTTAGTATCGCCAGCCTGGTGGTAACGACCAACCAGCGAGGCATAATAATATATGCCTGCACGGAGATTATTTTCGGGTGAACGGTGTTCTTCGATTTGCAGAACATCTTCAAGCAGAGAGCCTGTTCCCGGCATAATCTGCATGAATCCGTATGCACCGGCATGTGAGACTGCATCAGGGGTAAAAGCTGATTCCTGTTTTATCATAGCCAGTATCAGTCGCCAGTCGAGCTTATAATATTTGCATTCATCTTTTATCAGTTTTCCGTACTCTTCTAATAATGAGGCTGATGAGCCAGGGTAAAACACTTTCGGATTTTTAATTACATCAGAGAGATTCTCAAGCCCGGGTTGTGATATCCGGAATTTTGGATTTGTTACCTGAGGATTAAAGGTAAATATATCCAGAAGCGATTGCCAGTTGTAAATTAAATCGATAACCTGTACTAACTGCCTGATACTGAGACGCTTAAAATAATCTTTATCTGCCGTTTGTGTTTTGGTTTCCTTAGAAATAGGGGAGATTACGTTTTCGGGATTCCGAGAATCCTGTGTGTTATTGTATCTTGTCATGTCCCTGTTTGCGAACAGGTAAATAAATACAATAACAAGTAATATGATAGAACCTATTATTGCTAAATTCCCAGGTGATGTTAAAAATTTTTTTATTTTTTCAGATGCATTTAGCACAATTTATACCATTCAATTTTAGCATATATTTTAACAATTAACAATTAACAATTAATAATTCACAGTTAACATACGTACAGATGTTTACCATAGAGATTTGTTTCAGCAAATTCTGAGCAATGCTAAATCTAATCTATCTGATAAAGTGAGTACTTTATTAATGGTATTTTAAAGAATTGTAAATTTTAATTAAACTTTATAGATAAATTTTTGTCAAACAGTATGTAAAGGGCTATACTGAGCATGCTGAAAATAAGTAAATTCAATAAGCACAGTAATTTAATCGACATTATTTATTATATTAGCAAATAAATTAAACCTGTTTTTAAAGGTTTAACCATTAGCCCTGAATGACTGATATTATTGGAAGTAAATCTAGCGATGAAGAACTTATAGCAGCGTATAAAGACGGCGATATACGCGGTTACAATGAGATTGTAAAACGATACCAGCAGCAGGTTTACTGGGTAATAAGAAAAATGGTTAATACTCATGACGATGCCGATGATATTACACAGGAAGTGTTCATTAAAATATATACCGCTTTGAAAGATTTTAGGGAAGAAGCAAATTTATTCACGTGGTTGTACAGAATAGCAGTGAATTATTCATTAAACCATCTGAATAAAGCAAAGGTCAAAACTACAGTCAGTATGGAAACAGTTCTGGAACCAATTGAATATGAAAGCAGCAAGGCGGATGAACAGCTGGATGAAGACAGAAAACGGAAGCTTGTTTTCGAGGCGATAAATACTTTGCCTCCACAGCAAAAAGCAGTGTTTAACTTCAGATATTACGATGAGCTGCCATACGAAGATATAGCAAAAATAATGAAGCTTTCGGTTGGCGGGGCAAAATCGAATTACTTCCATGCGGTTAAAAAGATAGGGGAATACGTAAAAAGGAAAATGTAATAAAGTGTCTTCGAAAAAAGAAATAGAAAAAATTAAGCTCCTGATACCCGACTATGTTTCGGGATTGCTTGGAGATGAAGAAAAGAAATACGTTGAGCAGTATTTAAACAGCTCATCGGAGCTTCGTGATTTTTATGATGAAGTAAGCTTAGCTTTCACAGCCATAGATAAAATTAAATATACCGAACCTTCACCCGGTTACTGGATAAATCTTTTACCGCGTATACATCAGCGTATAGAGGAGAAAGAAGAAGCAGAATCAGCCCGTAATACTTTTACTAAATGGTGGAAAGTGCTTGTTCCTGTTTCGGCGGTTATTCTGATTGTAATTATTTATATGTTATTTAAACCGGCTGAACAGCAGATGACTAAGAAAGAAAAACAAGATACGATTCAGCAGACCGAACAGAAGAAAGAGGAAATTCCAGAAACGAAGGAAAAAATTACTGCTAAAGAACAACAACCTGTTAAAAAAGATATTCTGAAGTCTGCAAAAACAAATCTGAAGAAGCCCGGTGTTGTAAAAGAACAACTAGTCGAAGAAAAAGTTGAAAATTATGTCGTGACTCAGGTTAAAAACAAAGCTTTGATTAAGGATATTACCGAAGAGTTTGCATCTGATGAGGTCAGTGAAAGCATACTGTTCGGAGGAGCGGGAAGCTTTGACGAAGAAATTGAAAGTGAACTCGATAAGCTAAGTACCCTTGAACAGGATTTAATGCTTGAAAAATTAATTAAGACAGATATATAATTAATAAAATGTTCAACAGGAAAGTAATATTACTAATTTTTATTATTGCAGGTATTGCAGGTTTTGCAAACTGCTTGTGTGCTCAAGATAAGGATAATGATTTCAGGGAAAAGATACAGAAGATTAAGCTCGATAAGCTTGTTAAAAAACTTGAGCTCGATACCATCACCGCCGTTACTTTTAAGGATAAATATATGGATTATGTAAAAGAATTAAGGGAAGTTAACAAAAAAAGAATTAATGTTTACATCGATATAACACAAAACCTGGGAAGCGGTGAAGGGCTTGATACTTTAGTCGACCAGCTTATTAGTCTTGAGAAACAGATGAATGAAATGAAAGAAAACTTTACATCTGATTTACGCAGTATGCTCACACCAAAACAATTTGCAATTATGATAATATTTGAGCGTAAATTTTCGGAAGAAATTAAAAAATTACTGAAGGATTATAAAAAGGGGAAATAATGTAGGTGAATAGTGAATGGTAAATGGTGAAAATATATTATAATAAGTGGATTCTGCCCCTTGTCAGTATACAAAAGCTCACCTGCCTCAGGCAGCATGTTTAAAATTAATTAATATACTTCTGTAATTTCAAGACCTTCAAAGCATCCGATACCAAAAAAAACGACCCGCAAAATAAAACTTTTCTGCCTTTTATAATATACACTTTTTTAATTGCATCTTGAACAGTTAAAGTTATAAATAATTTTTTCGGTTTCTTATATTTCAATGCTTCTTTAAATAATATTTCCGGTTCAAGCGAGCGGTGATAGGAGGGTTTGGTGAAAATAATAGTATCAGACAACTTCATTATATAAGGCAACGCAGATCTGTAATCCTTATCTTCCATCATCCCGAATACGACAGCATCTATTTTTGTATCATTCAGATTTTCATAAGTGTTTTTAACGGCAGCAGGATTGTGTGCAACGTCAAAAATAAAATCATATCCGGCTTTTTTTATTGTTTCAAGACGGCAATGGTAAGATGTGTTTTTAATTAAGTTTCTTAATCCTTTTACAGCTTTTGTAACGTTAAACCCGACAGGTTTTTTAAACCTGTCAGGTTTGTGTTTTTTTGTTCTTTTAAGAAATATTTCACTTGCTGTTAACGCTGCCTGTGCATTGCGAATTTGAAAATTACTGTTTATGTAGTCTGTTTTCTTGTATTTTAGTAAAGACCCCCACTGTATCTCCCCCTGACGGGGGGAGATTAGGAGGGGGTTCGATAAATAATCTTCTAAATATATCAGCATCAATTTATCAATAGATTTGTAAAATAATTTTTTTAGTGACAAGTTATTATCACTCACAACAACAGGGACATTCTTTTTCACAATTCCAAGCTTTTCTTTAGCTATTTTAAGTAAAGAATTGCCAAGGTATTTCTCATGGTCCATAGCTATCTGTGTGATAACTGATACCAGAGGTGTAATAATATTTGTAGAATCAAGCCTTCCGCCAAGCCCGCATTCTATTACAGCAGCATCAACGTTTTTATCCCTGAAATAGCTGAAAGCAAGGGCGGTGCAAACCTCGAAGAAAGACGGGCGGATTTTTTGAAATAATTTTAAATTATTACTTAAAAAGTTTTTAATATAAGCATTATTAATTTGTTTCCCGTTAACTCTTATCCTCTCATTAAATTTTAATATATGAGGTGAAGTGAAAAGTCCCGTTTTTAACCCATGTTCCATAAGAATAGAAGCTGTAAAAGAAGCAACTGCACCTTTGCCGTTTGTCCCCGCAACGTGTATGCATTTTAATTCTTTTTCAGGATTGCCGAGTTCCTTCAGAATCTTTTTAATATTCCGGAGGTCATACTTCATCCGCAACCTTTCGAATTTATAAAGGTAGTCTAAATATTCTTTAATGTTTTTCATAAAATAAAAAACCCCGACTTAATATAAAATTGTTTAATGTCGGGGTCACTAATAAATGATTTTCTTTACGCTTCTGCTTTTTCTTTTTTCTTAGCTCTTTTCTTCTTCGGCTTTTCTTCCTCTACAGCAGTTTCATCTTTTTTAAGCACAAGCAGTTCTTTGTATCGTTTTAATCCCGTGCCTGCCGGAATGAGCTGGCCTACTATAACATTTTCTTTCAATCCGTGCAGGTAATCAACTTTGCCTTCTATAGCAGCATCTGTTAAGACTTTAGTAGTCTCCTGGAACGATGCTGCCGAAATAAAGCTGTCGGTTGTGATAGATGTCTGTGATATACCCTGTAATATTGGGTTAGCTATTGCGGGATTAGTCTCACGGAACTTTATCAAATCCTTCTTTTTCTTTTTGAGTTCAGCGTTAAGTTCTTTAACTATTTTCTTGTCAATTATATCATACATTCTTGCCTTTGTTGAACCGCCCTGGTCGGTTATGACTACTTTGTTTTTCAGTTGTTCGTTCTCATCATAGAATTTGAACCTGTGAACAACATCACCTTCAAGGTAATTAGTGTCACCAGGGTCAACAATTCTCACCTTCTGGAGCATCTGCCGTACAATAACTTCGATATGCTTATCATTTATTTTCACACCCTGCATTCTGTAAACTTCCTGTATCTCGTTAACAAGGTAAGCCTGAACATCTGCAACACCTTTTATCCTTAGAATGTCATGCGGATCAACAGCACCGCTCGAGAGTGCTTCACCGGCTTTTATAAAATCACCGTCTCTTACAAGTATATGCTTGCCAACGGGAATAAGGTATTTTTTCTCTACGCTTTTATCTTCGCTAATTACTTTTACTTCACGTGAACCGCGTTTCAGAGCGCCGATTTCCACAAATCCGTCAATTTCAGAAACTATGGAAGGTGAATTCGGGCTTCTGGCTTCAAATAATTCAGTAACCCTCGGCAAACCACCTGTAATATCACGAGTTTTGCCTGTCTCCCTCGGTATTTTAACAAGTATCTGCCCTGCAACTACATCGTCACCATTATTAATCATTAAATGTGCTAAAGAGGGGATAATATAGTTGCTTAAAATTTCATCCTTTGAGTTCTTTATCTGTATTGTCGGGCTTAGTGTTTTATCCTTTGAATCTACAACAACCTTCTGAATATGCCCTGTTGTTTCATCGGGTGCTTCCATGTAGCTGACATTTTCCACTAAATCAACGTAAGCTACTTTTCCGCTGTGTTCTGCCACTATTACCGAGTTGTACGGATCCCATTCGTAAAGCACATGATTCTTCTCTACAATGTCACCGTTCTTAACAAACAGGTGTGCACCATAAGGTACATCGTATTTAGAAACCATGCGGTTATTTTCATCATAAATGTGGATTAATCCGTTTCGGCTAAGTGTAACAAACTGCACCATTTCCTGCCCGGGTATCTCATATTTTACGACCTTAATATTTTCATACTTCACCTTGCCGCCAAATTTTGTAGGTATTCTGGATTGTGTTACTATTAGGCTTGCAGTTCCGCCTATATGGAATGTTCTTAGTGTAAGCTGTGTTCCCGGTTCACCTATTGATTGTGCTGCAACCACACCCACTGCTTCGCCAACATCTACTATTTTGCCTGTTGTAAGGTTTCTGCCGTAGCATTTTGCGCAGATTCCGCGTCTGGATTCGCAGGTTAATACCGAGCGTATCTCAACCGACTGTATCGATGATTCTGCAATCTTTGCTGCTTTGTCTTCATCTATTTCCTCGCCTGCTTTAACCAGTATTTTTCTTGTTATCGGGTCGGTTATGTTATGCAATGTTACACGTCCCAGGATTCTTTCCGAAAGCGGTTCTTTAATATCTTCGCCGTCTTTTAATGCTTCAACTTTAAGACCGCGGATAGTACCGCAGTCGGAATCAAAGATTATTACATCCTGTGCAACGTCAACAAGTTTCCTTGTCAGGTAGCCTGCATCAGCTGTTTTCAATGCCGTATCTGCAAGTCCTTTGCGGGCTCCATGTGTTGAAATGAAGTATTCAAGTATTGACAGTCCTTCTTTGAAGTTTGAAATAATCGGGTTTTCGATTATCTCGCCGGCCTGGCCCGTCATGCTTTTCTGCGGTTTTGCCATAAGTCCGCGCATTCCTGCTAACTGGCTTACCTGGTCCTGCGAACCCCTTGCTCCCGAATCTATCATCATATGAAGCGAGTTAAATCCTTCACGTGAGTTCTTTAATGTATTCATCAGTACGCTTTTTACCTCGTTGGTGGCATGTGTCCATATATCGATAACCTTATTGTATCTTTCGCCTTCGGTTATCAGTCCTCTCATTCTCGATTTTTCCACACCGTCTACTTTCTTTTGTGCATTATCGATTATTTTTATTTTCTCATCGGGTATAACAATATCGTCAAGGTTTACCGAAAGTCCGCCCGTCATTGCGTAATTAAAACCTATCTCCTTTAATGCGTCTAAGAATTTTACCGTTTCCACGTTTCCGACCGTCTTAAATACACGGGCTATATTTTTTATTATACCTTTTTTGGTAAGCAGCTCATTTATAAAGCCAACTCCTTTAGGTACAATGCGGTTGAATATTACTCGCCCTGTAGTTGTTTCAATTATCTCACCGTCGATTCTCACTTTTATTTTGGCATGTAATCCGATTTTTGAGCTATTATATGCAATCATAACTTCATCGGGGCTTGCTAAAAACTTTCCTTCACCTTTATCTCCTTTTTTGTATTTTGTAAGGTAGTAACAACCAAGTACTATTTCCTGGTTAGCGATTGCAATAGGGTCGCCGTTCTGCGGTGAAAGCAGGTTATGGCTTGAGAGCATCAGGATTCTTGCCTCAAGCTGTGCTTCGGGTGATAGCGGAACGTGGACTGCCATCTGGTCACCATCGAAATCGGCATTAAATGCAGTGCAAACAAGCGGGTGTATCCTTATTGCCTTGCCTTCAACAAGAACCGGCTGGAATGCCTGTATCGATAACCTGTGGAGTGTAGGCGCACGGTTAAGCAGTACCGGATGGGAGTCTATTACATTTTCAAGTACTTCCCATACTTCGGGTGTTCGTCTTTCGATTAGTTTCTTTGCACTCTTTACTGTTTTTACCAGGTCTCTGTCTATCAGCCGTCTTATTACGAATGGTTTGAAAAGCTCTAGCGCCATATCTTTAGGAATGCCGCATTCGTGTAATTTTAATTCAGGACCTACTACTATTACAGCCCTGCCTGAATAATCGACACGTTTTCCCAGCAGGTTCTGGCGGAAACGGCCCTGCTTTCCTTTTAAGCTGTCGGAAAGTGATTTTAAAGGTCTGTTTTCCGATTTAACTGCTGTTGCACGGCGAGAGTTATCGAGTAATGCATCCACCGATTCCTGAAGCATTCGCTTTTCATTCCTCAGTATTACTTCAGGTGCCTTTATATCGATTAATCTTTTTAGCCTGTTATTGCGTATTATCACACGTCTGTATAGGTCGTTCAGATCGCTCGTGGCAAATCTTCCGCCTTCAAGCGGTACCAGCGGTCTCAGCTCGGGAGGGATAACCGGAATTACTTCCAGTACCATCCACTCGGGTTTATTCAAACGCCTATCCTCACGCTTACGGAACGATTTTAATACTCTTATTCTTTTTATCAGGTCGGTTCTTTTTTGAACCGAAGTCTCTTCGTGAAGCTGTATGCGGAGCGTTTCGATGTCGCGTTCTACTTCCACACGCCTTAATAACTCTTTTACTGCTTCTCCTCCGATTTTGCAGAGAAACTTATTCTCATTAGTATCTTCAAGCTCTTCATGTTCTTCCGGTAAATTGTTAATCGTATTCAGGAACTCATCTTCGGTGAGCATATCGAATTTTTTATACGATGTGGGTCCTGCGTTTATCACAACGTAATTTTCGTAATAGATTATACGCTCAAGGTCTTTATTCGATATGCCGAGTATCTGAGATATTTTGCTTGGAACCGAACGAAAATACCAGATATGAACAACCGGTACACTAAGTGATATATGTCCGAGACGGTCACGCCTGAGTGATTTCTGGTTTACCTCCACACCGCAGCGGTCGCAGATTATACCTGCATAACGTATGCCTTTGTATTTGCCGCAATGGCACTCCCAGTCACGAACAGGACCGAAAATCTTCTCGCAGAATAAACCGTCTTTATCGGGCTTGAATGTGCGGTAATTGATTGTCTCGGGCTTAAGCACCTCACCGTGCGATGACCTTATTATTGAATCCGCTGACGCTAGGTTTATGCTTATCTTCGATATTGACTTTTTTATTTTTTTAGCTTCTTTTTTAAGGATCATATAATTTTATAATTATTTTTTTATTCAAGAGTAACATCAAGGCAGAGCCCTTGCAGTTCTTTAACCAGAACATTAAACGATTCGGGAATATTGGGTTCAGGTGCATTATCACCTTTTATCAGTGCTTCGTAAGTCTTGCTGCGGCCCATTACATCATCCGACTTTGCGGTAAGCATTTCCTGAAGAGTATAGGCGGCGCCATAGCCCTCTAATGCCCATACCTCCATCTCTCCGAAACGCTGTCCGCCGAACTGTGCTTTTCCCCCAAGCGGCTGCTGTGTTATTAGCGAGTATGGTCCTATCGAGCGTGCGTGTATCTTGTCGTCCGAAAGGTGCGAGAGCTTCATCATGTATATGTAGCCTACCGTAACTTCCTGATCAAATTTCGTCCCGGTCAGTCCGTCATAAAGTGATGAACGTGAGTTAAGCGGCAGTCCTGCTTTCTTAAGTATTTCTATAATGTCTTCGAACGAAGCTCCGTCGAACACTGGTGTGGCAAATTTACACCCAAGGATTTTGGCAGCCCATCCCAGTGCAGTTTCATAAAGCTGTCCCAGATTCATTCTTGATGGTACCCCCAAAGGATTTAACACTATATCAACCGGTGTACCGTCGGGTAAAAAGGGCATATCTTCTACGGGTACTACTTTTGCAACTACACCTTTGTTCCCGTGACGCCCGGCCATTTTATCACCTACCGACAGCTTCTTTTTCTTGGCTACATATACCTTTGCCATTTTTACAACACCGGCTGGCAGCTCATCTCCAAGGATAATCTTGTTGCATAGTCTTTTTGCCTGTTCCTCTATATGATTCAGTTTTTGTTTGTAATTCCGGTATATGCTTTGCAGTACCTGGTGTGCTTTCCTCGATGAAGTCCATTCATTAGATATATCCAGGTTCAGGAAATCAAAAAGACCTGGTGTGCCCGAAGAACCGGATACATTTTTGCTTACAAATGCCGGGTTATCAAGCAGGTTCCTGAAAGTATCTTTCTTCAAGCTTACGCCGCTGCGTATAACAGTTGTACCGTCGAGTGTTTTAATGCCAAGCGACTCTTTTCCTTCGAAAAGTATTCCGAGCTTTCCAGCCATTTTTTCGTGCAGGTTCCTGAGTTCCTCGCGCCTGTCGGCTTCAAGCTTATCGAGTTTCTTCTTTTCCTCTTTCCGGGTTTCGGTGTCACGCTGTTTGCGTGTGAAAAGTTTCTTGTTGATTACTACACCTTTCATACCCGGGGGAGCTTTTAGCGATGCATCTTTTACGTCACCTGCTTTATCACCGAAAATAGCACGCAGCAGTTTTTCTTCCGGTGTCGGTTCGGTTTCACCCTTTGGAGTTACCTTGCCTATAAGTATATCATTTTCCTTAACCTCAGCCCCTATTCTCACTATTCCGTCTTCGTCGAGGTCTTTCGTGGCTTCTTCGCTTACATTAGGGATATCACGCGTTAATTCTTCCTCACCTCGTTTAGTGTCACGAACCTGCAGCTCGAACTCTTCGATATGTATTGATGTGAACACGTCTTCAGCAACAATCCGCTCGCTTATTACTATTGCGTCTTCGAAGTTATATCCTTTCCAGGGCATAAAGGCAACTAAAACGTTACGCCCCAGTGCAAGCTCACCGTTATGTGTTGCAGGTCCGTCGGCAAGCACATCCCCCTTTTTAACTTTAGAGTCAGTTTTAACCAGGGGCCGTTGATTAATGCATGTATCCTGGTTTGTGCGGAGGAACTTTGTGAGCGTATACTCGCGGATCTCACTCTCTTCGTCTGTTGTGTAGGTGTTAGAAGGCGGAAAGCTTGACAATGCTTCTTCACTCGTTTTATCGATCTCATATTTGACTACGATTTTATCGGCTGAAACATGCATAACTGTGCCGTCGCCTTCTGCAACAAGCAGACTTCTTGAATCAAGGGCAACTTTTTCTTCGTAGCCCGTTCCCACCAGCGGAGCCTCGGGACGCATCAGAGGAACTGCCTGACGCTGCATATTTGAACCCATTAGTGCACGGTTAGCATCATCGTGTTCAAGAAACGGAATTAATGCTGCCGCTGCACTTACTATCTGGTTTGGTGCAACATCCATGTAATTTACTTCATCGGCGTGAACAATAGGGAAATCACCCTTGTATCTTGCTTTGATTTTTTCTTCGCTTAAGCGTTTGCCTGTATATGAAGGTAAACCTGTCTTACCGGAGGATGTTTCAAGAGGGATATTAGCCTGAGATATGATAAAATGGTCCTCTTTTTCTGCTGAAAGATAATCTATTTCATTGGTTAGTCTTCCGTTTTTAACTTTAATGTAAGGTGTTTCTATAAATCCGAAGTTAGATATTCTTGCATGTGTGCAAAGAGATGAAATCAATCCGATATTAGGACCTTCAGGAGTTTCGATAGGGCAAAGTCTTCCATAGTGTGTATAATGGACGTCACGTACTTCGAATCCTGCTCTTTCTCTGGTTAATCCGCCCGGTCCAAGTGCACTTACCCTTCGTTTGTGTGTAAGTTCCGAAAGCGGATTTGTCTGATCCATATATTGCGAAAGCTGGCTTGTTCCGAAGAACGAAATCAATGCGGTGGTAATAGTTCTAGCACTTACAAGGTTTGCAGGTGTAATATTTTCTTCATCGTGGATGCTCATGCGTTCGCGTATTGTGCGTGCCATACGTGCAAGCCCTACATTAAATTGCTGTGAAAGCTGTTCAGCAACTGTTCTCACACGCCGGTTGCCAAGGTGGTCGATGTCATCTATTTCCTTCTTTCCCGCTTCAAGTTCTATCAGGTAATTTATAATCGAGATAATGTCTTCTTTGGTTAAAACAGTCTTGTCGGATGGTATATCCAGTCCAAGCCTGTAATTTATTTTATAACGGCCAACTTCACCGAGATCGTATTTCTTTTCGTTGAAGAAAAGTTTATCGACAAGGTTTTTAGCGGTTTCATCGTCAGCTTCTATTGAGCGTAACTGGCGTGATATTTCTTCCAGTGCATCCGATTCGGACTGTGAAACATCTTTTGTAAGTGTATTTGCAATCAGTGATTCCTCAAACGGTCTTTCGGATTTGAATAGTTTCAGTTTTGTAATAGAAGAATTCTTTATTTTTTCCAGAAGTTCTTCATCTATCTTGGCGGCTTTTTCGGAAAGCAACTCACCTGTTTCTTTATCAATCAAATCATCGCAAAGCTGTCTTGAAAGTAATTCGTTCATATCGGAGATTTTCCCGATATCTACAACCTCAAGCAGACCGAAAAGATCAAGTATTTCTTCGTTGGTTGAGTAACCGAGTGCACGTAAAATAGTAGTAACGGGAAATTTTTTCCGGCGGTCGATATAAGCAAAAAGGCAGCTGTTGATATCGGTTGTAAACTCAATCCATGAACCTTTCATCGGTATAATACGTGCCGAAAAAAGTTTTGTCCCGTTTTGATGAATAGATTCGGCAAACACAACACCAGGCGCACGGTGCAGCTGTGAAACAACAACACGCTCAGCTCCGTTTATAATGAAACTGCCATAGGGTGTCATATATGGTATGTTGCCCATATAAACATCCTGCTCGATTGTATTTGAATACTCTTTAGCCTCACGGTTTGGCTTGGTAGAAAGTCTGAGCTTTGCCTTCAGCGATACTGAATACGTAAGACCCTGTTCCTGGCATTCACGGATGGAATACTGCGGCCGCTCTACGTTATACTCGATAAACTCCAGAAGAGCAGTATCGCGTGAATCAACAATAGGAAAATTTCTTAAGAAAACTGCCTGTATACCCGAGGGCTTACGGTCAGATGGATTTACGTCTTCCTGCAGAAATTCTCTGAATGATTCAAGCTGAACGTTAAGCAGGTCTGGACTATCTGCATGTCTTGACGAGTATCCTTGCCGTGATAAAAAGATTCTTTTTCCGTTGTTATGAAGTTTATTTATTTCAATTGTCATATGGTTTCTCCGGTGAGGAAATAATAAATGAGGCACTCCCGGTTATCCCGATGCGTATCGGGGTAATTACCGGGCTGCCTGATTTTTAAAATATAAATTTTTTGGTTTAGAATTTGCTGGTTTAGATTAACTAACTGTCCCCCGTTGTACTGCGGGGGGCGAAAATGATTATGTAAAAACTATTTCCCGTGGAATATCCCGGGATCTGTTATTTTTTTACTTCAGTTCCACTTTCGCGCCGGCTGCTTCGAGGTCGGCTTTAAGTTTTTCAGCGTCAGCCTTAGGTATATTCTCTTTTACAGGTTTCGGTGCCGATTCTACCAATGCTTTAGCCTCTGTGAGTCCGAGTCCAGTTGCGTTTTTAACTGCTTTTATTACATTAATCTTAGATGTACCTGCATCAGCAAGGACTACAGTGAATTCGGTCTTTTCCTCAACTGCGGGTACTCCGGCACCGGGAGCACCGCCTGTTGCTCCTGCCATAATAACCGGAGCGGCTGCTGTAACACCGAATTTATCCTCAAGAGCCTTTTTTAACTCAGAGGCTTCCATCAGGGTAAGGTTACTAATTTTTTCTACTAATTCTTCGACGACGGACATTTTATATCTCCTTTTATTTTATAAAAAACTTTTTAATATATGAAATATTTTTACTTATTTTCTTTGGCTTTTACAGCTTCTTCTATTACAGATGCAAGGTCACGTATTAACGAACTCACAGCATTTACTATACCGCTTATTGGTGCATGCAGGCTTCCTACTATAGATGAAATAATATCCTGTTTTGAAGGCAGGGTAGCAAGCTCACCTAACCTGGAACTATCATACGGTATGTCTTCGATTACTGCGATTTTTAATTTCGGTTTCTCAATTTTATCGAAATGTTTTTTCAAAATCTTTGCAGGTGATACAGGGTCATCGTAAGCAAATATTATTCCTGTTTGTCCTTTAAGTGTTTCGACTATCTTATCGGTAGAATTTGAGAATTTTTCAACTTTCTCTTCAGTAAGGGCTTTTCTTAATAGAGTATTCTTAACGACCTTGTAATCGACTTTGGCTTCAAAGAAATCGTTTCTAAGTTCGTTGGTTTGCTCAACCGTAAGCCCATGAAAATCGGTTATATATAAACCGCTTGCTTTATCAAGCATCTGTCGAATCTCGGTTACAATATTTTCTTTAGCTTGTCTGTCCATTTTGCAATTCCGGTAAATAATTAATGTAAAATTTCGTTTTTATTAATAGTGAAGCCAAAACCCATAGTAGAAGAAAGCGTAATGCTTTTTACATACTGACCTTTAGCCGAGTGTGGTTTGAGCTTCAGGATTTGGCTGATAAAAGTATGTATATTTTCTTCGAGTTTTTTAGGTTCAAATGATGCTTTGCCAACACATGCATGAACAATTCCGGCTTTATCAACCCGGAATTCAATCCTGCCTGCTTTAACCTCTTTAACAGCTTTTGCAATATCATTGGTTACGGTTCCGCTTTTAGGGTTGGGCATTAAGCCTTTTGGACCCAGAATTTTGCCAAGTTTTCCAAGCTCGCTCATTGTATCAGGTGCTGCAATAATAACATCGCAATCTGACCAGCCTTCCTGTATTTGTTTCAGGTAATCTTCGAAACCAACATAGTCGGCTCCGGCATTTTTAGCATCTTCCTGTTTTTCAGGTTTGGCTATTACAAGAACTTTTACTGTTTTTCCTGTTCCGTTGGGAAGACTGACAGTTCCTCTTACCATCTGGTCAGCCTGCCTGGGGTCAACACCAAGTTTAATGGCAATATCAACCGATTCATCAAATTTGGCATTAGCAGTTTCTTTAACCCTGGCTACAGCCTCGTTAATCGAATATATCTTATTGAAGTCAAGATTTTTAGAAAATATTTTTCTTCTTTTTGTTGCTTTCATAGCGGTAATGTACATTTATCCTTCTATTGTAATACCCATACTTCTTGCAGTACCGGCAATAATTTTTGAAGCTGCTTCAATAGTGCGTGCGTTCAGGTCTTTCATCTTTAATTCTGCAATTTCTTTTACCTGTTGTTTGGATACTTTTCCTACTTTGTTTCTGTTCGATTGAGCACTGCCTTTTTCTAATTTAGCAGCTTTTAAAAGCAGTACGGCTGCAGGAGGTGTTTTTGTTATAAACGTAAATGATTTATCCGAGTAAATTGTAATTACTACGGGAATAATCAGCCCCTGTTCTTTTTGTGTTCTTGCATTAAACTGTTTGCAGAATTCCATACCGTTAATACCACGCTGTCCGAGTGCAGGTCCAACCGGAGGAGCCATTGTTGCCTGTCCGGCAGGAATTTGTAACTTTACATAACCGGCTATCTTTTTTGCCATCTGTTTATTTTTCTCTTTCTATTTGTGTAAAATCTAATTCGATTGGTGTTTTTCTGCCGAAGATACTTACCATCACACGAACTTTCATTCGTTCCAGGTTAATATCTTCAATCACACCGTTGAAATTAACAAAAGGTCCGTTGATAACTTTTATCAAGTCTCCCTTTTCAAACTGAACATCAATCTTTTCCTGGTCACCGGAATCGTATATTCTGCCGAGAATTCTTTTAACTTCATCTTCGCGTAAAGGGATAGGTTCAGTTTTAGAACCGACCATTTTTAAAACCGAGGGTGCTCTTGAAATAAAATCCGAGACTTCCTGATCTAACAGGGTTTCAATTAAAATATAACCCGGGAAAAAGTTCTTTGATTTTATTTTTTTCTTCCCGCCTTTAACTTCAAAAACCTTTTCTTCCGGTATAAGAACCTGGAATATCTTGTGTCCTAGGTTAAGTACATCGATTTCACTTTCAAGATAAGCTTTAACTCTTTTTTCATGACCGGTAATAGTTCTGATAGCAAACCATTTTTTATCGGTTGCAGAAGAACTTAAATCTTTATTTTGTGCAGTTTCAACCATTAAAAAATTGCTTTGAGGCCTTCGCTGATTATTTTATCGACCAGATAAACGAACACAGCAAAAATAAGGGAAGATATAAGTACAACAATTGTTGACTCTTTCAGTTCTTCCTTTTTAGGCCATGTAACTTTTTTCATTTCTTTTACGATATCGACGAAGAAATTAATTATTTTGAATCTGATACTTTCAGTTTTATCCATTTTCCCGTGCTTTAATAGCACGTCAGGAGGGACTCGAACCCCCAACCTGCGGTTTTGGAGACCGCTGCTCTACCAATTGAGCCACTGACGTATTTATTTGGTTTCCTTATGGGATGTATGTTTGTTACAGAACCTGCAAAATTTTTTGAATTCTACTCTTGAAGAATGTTTGGTTTTATTCTTGGTTGTAGAATAGTTTCGATTCTTGCATACAGTGCATTCGAGTGTGATTATTGTTCTTCCTTCTTTTGCCATTAACTTATTTATTTTTGAGCGGGAGATCCCGCCTCAGGCGGGATGACCAATCCCGCTTTTTGCGGGATGACTCTTTGTTGCTTAATTTCAAATAACTTTATAAATCGAGCGGGAGACGGGACTCGAACCCGCGACCAACAGCTTGGAAGGCTGTGACTCTACCAACTGAGTTACTCCCGCCTCTTCTCAGTATTGAGCTGATGACCGGGATTGAACCGGTGACCTCATCCTTACCAAGGATGTGCTCTACCAACTGA
>CAYWTS010000006.1:76090-86428 GCA_964461265.1 uncultured Ignavibacteriales bacterium | reverse complement strand
CAGAACCAGGCTCCCTGTTTGCAGGTTGACAGGTTATTGCTCGGTGTGTAAAGAATATATCGTGCATCGTCTTCAGGACCCGGGCCAGGAGGTGTCATTAAATTCCTGCCGACTTCTCCTAAAGCTTCGGAACCCGAAATATATAAGCTGCCCCAAAGACTATCATCATTAATACCCAAATCTCCGCTAATCAGTCTTCTGTTTGAAGGTGATGTAGCCGAACTGTATTCAACAGTGACAAGTGCATGCTTAAGTGAACCAAGACTATTTGTATCAAGGTTCGGCGGTAATTTAAACTCCATCGGCTGCTGTAGTAAATTTACAACACTGCCATTCGATGCAATATTAAATTCACCCAGGCTGTAGTAGCGTGAGCCTAATGAATCATGTCTTACCCATAACTGATAATATCCATCAACATTGCGATCAAGGGTCTTTAGATTTGTTTGTGTGAAAGTGATCAGTCCTTTTGGTATAAAAATAGGTTCCTGCCCCGAATCATCACAAGAATAGTAGGCTAAAGGTAATGTTACTAAAACAGTAATCAGAATAAATCTTAAGTAGTTCATTGTGATTGTGTCTTACCTGACAACGTAAAACTAAACATGTAATAAATAAACTGCAATGCTTTTATTATACCTAAAAAGGGGGGTTAATTTAATTTTACATTTTTATTAGGTATTTTCGTATATGTGTAAAAACGCTGATATTAAGCAAAAAACAGGGATAGTAGTCTTTAATCATGGTGCTTTTGGCGGTGCTGCAAAACGATTCACAAACCTGTTTTTATATCTCAATAAAAAATATCCGGGAATTTTCTTCTATATTATCAATAACCATTTGTTTAACCAGATTAAAGGTATTTATTCCCGCCTTCCCGCTGAAAATATCAGAATAGTGGATTTAAAGTCTATTAAATCTACACTGGTTGAAAAGACAAATGGTAAACCATACGAATATAAAGATAAAATTGAAGACTCTCTTGCTGTTGATATGAAAACATTTTTACCCCGAAAAGTATATTGGTACTATAAAAATAAGTTCAGGCAGAAACGTCTCTTTAATCAGATTGAAAAATTAAGGAACCAACTTAACATCAGAGTATTTTGCGGTATATTCGGCGGTATATTGCCGCTTACTTATTATTTAGAACAAAAACACAGGAAAGCCGCTGTTGTTTTCACGGATATGGACAGCTGGTTTACTGATGTCTACGCAGATATGAAGCGTATGTGGTACCGTAAATATTTCTCATTTAACTATGCACTGGAACATTCTGACTGGGTTGATTTTCTTAGCCCGTATGTTCTTGATGGTGTAAAGAAACTCGGTGTTAAATTAAAGGAGGAATCTGTATCGGTCTCACCCTGTTCATTTGCCGATTATTCAAAATGTTTTGCAGGAGAGAAAAGTAATTTTGAAATAGCCTTTGCTTCCCGTCTTGAACCCGACAAGAATCCTATGTTATACCTTGAAGCAGCAAGAGAAATAACGGTAAAGTATCCAAATGTGAAATTTCACCTGCTTGGTGAAGGCAGTATGGTCAGCGAGATTTATGATTTTATAAAGAAGAACTCATTAGAAAACAAAATCAACTTTACTTTTCACAACAATCCGCCTGAAGTTTTCAGCAGAACATCGGTTTTTGTTACCCTGCAATCCAATACAAATTACCCCTCACAAAGCGTTCTCGAAGCAATGGCTTGCGGTAACGCTATTATTGCTAGTAAAAGGGGGGATACAGGCTTATTTATTAATAATGATAATGGTTTGCTGACAGAACTTTCAAAAGGTGAGCTTGTAAATGCCCTGGAATTTCTAATAAATCAAAAAGAAACTACACTGAAAATGGGACAAAATGCACGGTCTTTTGTATTGCAAAATCATACCATTGAGAAATTCAGTGAATACTATTTGGGAATTATTAATAAAGCTGCTGAAGAAATTAAGTTTTAATGATACATTTTACATTGTTATATCAGTGAAAAAAATATAATTTAAGTTATAATAAATAAACTTATGGCAGAAGTAAAGTTAATAAAAGGCGGCTTATCGGTTGATGAGAGGGGGGAAGTTGGATTTGTAAATGATTTCGGTTTCGAGGGTGTTAAAAGGTTTTACACACTTACAAATCACATTAGAAGATTTGTAAGAGCCTGGCATGGGCATAAATATGAATCTAAATATTTTCACGTTGTACAGGGCGCTGCACTAATTTGTGCGGTAGAAATTGATAAATGGGAAAATCCTTCAAAAAACCTTAATATCCAGCGATTCACACTTTCAGCAAATACTCCCGCTGTATTATATATCCCAAAAGGTTTTGCAAACGGATATATGTCGTTAACAGATGACTGTAAGATAATTGTATTTTCGACATCCACACTTGAAGAGAGCTTAAAAGACGATTACAGGTTCTCGGCCCGTTACTGGGACCCCTGGTATGTTGAGGAAAGATAAAAGATGAAGAATATTTTAGTACTTGGTTCCAGCGGAATGCTGGGATATGCAGTAAGTGAATACTTTAACAGGAAAGGTTATACTGTAACCGGACTTGCCAGGAAAGATTTTGATGTTGTTAAATCTGCCGTTACGACACTTACCCCGTATATTCAGGCATCTGAGGTTGTTATAAATTGCATCGGGGTTATTAAACCGATGATAGAGAAATATTCGGTTATAGATGTGCTTAAGATCAATGCGGTGTTTCCAAGGAATCTTGCTATGCTATGCAAAGCATCGGGAAAACCACTGATTCACATTACAACCGATTGTGTTTTTTCGGGAAAGAAAGGGAAGTATAATGAAAACGACTATTATGATGCTGAAGATTTGTACGGAATTTCAAAAAACAGCGGTGATTTAAGCGGATGCATGACACTGAGAACATCCTTTATAGGACCGGAAAATGAAACCAAACGCTCACTGCTTGAGTGGGTGTTTCAGCAAAAGGGAAAAACTATAAATGGTTTTACTAATCACTTTTGGAACGGTGTATCTACGGTTCAGTTTGCCAGAATTGCAGAAAAGATTTTATTGGAAAATTATTACAGTGAAGGTATATATCACATGTTTTCACCGGATACCTTAACAAAATATGAGCTGGTCAGCATTTTTAACAATACATTCGGGCTGGGAATAACTATCAATCCTGTAGAAGCCTCCGAATATTGTGACCGAAGTCTTACGAGCATTTATACTCTTGCATCAAAGGTATCGGACGTAACTATAAAAGAGCAGGTAATAGAATTAAAGGAATTTTTTAAACTCTAAGCCCGTCTATTGAGCACAATCGGTGTAGTTACGGTAGTCACGAATGAAAAGTTTAATCTTGATAACTTCTATTCATCTCTTCTCTCACAGACTTATAAAGATTTCACATTATATTTTGTTGATAACGTTTCATCTGATGGCTCGCTTGAATATTTTAAAAAGCTCAATACCGATAACAAACTAAGCGTAGAATATATAAAACTTGACCATAACTCCGGATTTTCGGGCGGAAGCAATATCGGAGCGAAAGCTGCAATCAGTAACGGCTGCAGGTATCTTTTTATACTTAACAATGACGTTGAACAGGAACCGCATTGTATCGAAGAACTTTTAAAACTTATTGAAACGGATGAGAATATTGCCTGCACAGGATTACTTCTGTATATGCATAAGCAGGAACGCCCCGGTATGATACAGGAGTATGGAGGAAAGATAGATTTTAAACGCGGTGAACTTGAAAAATTTTATACTGTAAAAAGTATTAATGAAGTAAATTTGCCTGAAAAAATGGAGACCGATTTTGTAGGCGGGGGTGTGTGTTTTATTAAAGCCGATGTATTTAAAAATGTTGGATTGTTTGAAGAATCATATTTCGGTTACTTTGATGAGATCGACCTTTCGTATCGGCTGAAAGTTCTGAACAAATATAAAATGATGGTTACTTCACGTGCTGTTGCTTATCATAATCACTCGGTTGAAAATAAGACTAAAAACCGCTGGTACAGGGAATATTACTTAAGCGAGCGTAATAAGTTTTTATATTTTAAGAAATTTGGTTTAATATCATCCGTTTTTAGGGCGGTATTTATTGATTTGTTGAAATTTCCAGTCAGACTGTTTTGGTTTATTAAGGTTTGTGATGCTAAGCTTGGATTTTATTACCTCAAAGGAATGTTCGATGGCTTAAGAAATAAAAAAGGCAAACCTGAATTTGTAATATGAAATTACATTCAGCAATACAAAAATTAACTTCTCTTGGTTCGTTTAAATTGAACGAAAACCCGTTAACACGCAGCCAGCTTATTGGCTTTCTTGTAATAATTTTGTTAACGCTGGTGTTCAGGATTGTAATGATACCCTACAACATGATGGATATGGGCGATTCGGCTACAAGAGTGTGGAATGCCTTGTGGTGGGCACAAAATCCCTTCTTTGTTCTGCCCGAATCGGGGCACCCGTTCTGGTTTTACTTTATGGGCTTGCTGATAAAAATCACAGGAGAGTTTTTTTACACATCTATACTTACAATGATAGTATTGATGACCGTATCGGGTATTTATGTATTTAAAATAACATATCTTGTTTCCAGCTACCGTACGGCACTTCTGGCATTTTTTATTTTTATACTGAACCCGGTTATTTTCAGGCTGAATTTTGAACCCTATTCCCAGCAGTTTTACCTGATGTTTGCCTGCATAATGATTTATTACCTTCTGCTGGCATTACAGAAGGAGCCGCGAAATAATTTTGTTTATGCAGGTATTTTTGCATTTTTATCATTGGCTTCAAGACCCGAAGCCTTGTTTCTCATTATTCCTTTCTGCCTGCTTGCTTATCTCACTAAAAAAGAAGGATATGTTTATTTTATAATGTCAGCATTGCTGTTCCAGGTAATCTGGATAATAATAAGTTATGTGGTTTACGGTACACCTTTCAAAACATTTCAGGCAGCTGACCAGTATACTGCACCGGCTGATATTGAACAAATAAGTGCGGGTTTAAGACTGAAGGGATTTTTCCTCCCTTATTATTTTCTGGTTCTTGGTTTAACATTTTTTGTTTTTTATTATTTTGTTAAAGGTGTTATTGTTTTACATAAAAAATACCCATCAGTTATTTTACTTGTTTTGTTACTCCCTGTTTTAATACCAGCTATTATAAACGGTATAGCCGGTGCAAAATCAACTATTTATCACACTACTCATTATATATACCTTGTATTTTTTATCAGTCCTGTAATTGCAGCTGTTGGATTACAAAAATCGGCGGCTCGCTTTTCGCAATCGTGGATTGCTAATGTTTTTGCAGTCATAGTGATACTTACGTGCATTCCATTATCTTATATTAAAGATTTCGTACCGGAAAAATATAACAAGCTGTTTCCCAAGGTTATCCAGTTTATAGTAACTACTGAAGAACCGGATGAAACGCGGGTGCTTTTAAAATACATAGATGAAAACATCAAAAAGTATCCTTCACTAATATTTGATTCATCAGAAAACTCATCCAGCATATTTTACGTGCCTTTCAGGACAAAGCTTGCTCCCCCGGATAAAATTCTTATAAGTGATTATAACCAGCCCTCAGATGAAGCGGGACTGAAAAAAGCTATGTATGATTTTATGTACCGTAATTCAAGAGGCATAATAATAGTCAGGAAGTCGGAAACAATGATGAATAAAATCATTAAAAGAACTTATGCAGAAAGAGATATTGATTTAAAGATTGTCAGGTCGCTGGAAACAAATTTATGGATGATATATTTGTTTGAGGAACCGCACACATTGTGATAATTAACATATTTAGAATAGATTTCTGTAGCATCCGTTCCGGATACAGACAGATAAACTCCGTTCGGACTTTAGCAAATGTTTTTTAATCGTTTTACAACTTAGAGTTACAGGACAAATGAATTAACTCTATTGAAACAAAAATATTTTTAATAAAAAAAAATGAAAACATCTATATTTACTTTTTTATTAACGTTTCTTTTCGTTTTTGGCTGTTCTGCACAGCAATTTGAACTTGTAAAAAAAGAGATCAAAGAAGAAAATAAAAAGCTCAATTACAGCATAAATGTATCGTATTCAATTATAAAAGATGCTGTATCAGCGGGTCAAAAAGGATTTAATAAACTGGCTGAAGAAAAGATTAAATCCGAGCTTGATAACTTCAAAAAAGAGATGGATAACTGGGAAACTTATAATAAAGAAATGGCAAGTGTATATGAGTTTCATGATACGGTCTTTTATTTGTCAGATAAGCTTATCAGCGTCCGTTTCGATGGATTTCAGTATTATTCGGGAGCAGCACATCCGTTAACATTTTTCTTCACACTTAATTACGATTTTACACAGGAAAAAGAGATAGATCTCAATGATATATTCAGTGAGGGATATCTGAAAGTACTTTCTGATGAGTGCATCAAAGACCTGAAGAAAAAACAAAGCGAATATACCGATAATCCGGATATCGCGTGGATAACTGAAGGTGCGGGTCCTAAAGAAGAGAATTTTAAGATCTTTAATTTTACAAAAACGTTTTTTCTGGTTACATTCCCCATTTATCAGGTTGCACCGTATGTTGCAGGACCTACGGAAGTTAATCTTTCCTATACACCGCTCCTGGCTTATATTAAAACAAACGGCTCACTCGGCAGCATTGTAAACGAGTAACTTTTAACAGAAAAGTATAATATACCTGACAGGTCTTTGAAACCTGTCAGGTTTCTGTATTCATCTCCCCTAAACCCGTTATTATCTTCAATTAAACCTTTTACATTTTTGAATGTCTTATTGGTGTATTAGTCAAGAAAACATACAAAAACATTCAAAAAATATTAAAAACGGGAGAAACAAAAATGAAACTCTTAAAAAACACCGAAAAATTACTAATTCTGCTGTTTGCTGGCTTATTTGCAATATATCTTACCAGCTGCAGTGAAAATGTATCGAACGATACAGAAACCGACGACGAATTCCTTAAGGAAGTTGTCGAAAAAGGTTACAGCTCTAATCCTGATGATGACGATAACCTGATGTCAGGTGAAACTTATGACCTTGATGATGGCGGTCCGGTTACTAATCCGGGAGATACACCAATCGACTCACTGATTAAATGGGGCAGAAAGATATTGAATGTAAACCTGAACCTCTCTATTTCAAGCGAAGGCGATACTATTAAGAATGTCCATGTTACGCGTACAATAACAGGTAATTATATAATTATTGGAATGGTTAATAATGTTCAGGATACTGTTGTAAAACCCTATACCGAAGTTTTAAACAGAAACATAACATTCAAGAGGATTGCCAGAACAAACCGTCCGCGTTTCAACTGGAGACTTTATAAAGTTTCGATGGTTGATGGACAAACAACACAGCCGCAGATAGGCAGCGATTATGTAAGAATGGATAAGATCGAAGTTTATGTTAACGGAGTTCTGAAAGCAACATATATGGGACCGGATTTCACACAGAACGTATTCACAACGAAACATTTCGGCGGTGCAGGTATTCCCGAAGTATTTGTTAATGACCAGGTGAGAATTGTGGTTTATACTTACTCCACGCAGTCAGAAACCGATATTGTAGCATGGCACTGGGCAAGAAACACATTCGGATTCCATAGGGAACCGTTTGTAATGACATCCAATAATCCAAGCGGTTCGGGATGGAACAGAACTTATGAGAAAACATTTACAATTTATCCGAATCATGTGAAAGGGATATTCAACGGCTTTATAAGTGCATCCACACATAAATCGCTTTACGATGATTCACCGGTAGAATTTGCTTCCGACCTTGCTGGAACAGCATACCGGGTTAAATGGTAACTTAACTGAATATTAATAAAAATAAGCCTCCGGAAGGGGGCTTTTTTTATTGTAAATATTAATTATCACGCAGAGGCACAAAGACGCAAAAATTAGATAAAAATATAAAATCACAGACAGTATAAAACGTAAGGTTTTAGAAAATATAGAGTAAATGAACATAATCTTCGCATAAGGTAATTTAATAAGTGATGTTACGTATGCCTGCGTCTGGTTCCAGGTAATCGGAAAGAAAACAGGCGTGAATGTGTAATGTGAGTTGATAACCAGCAATAAATTTTCCTGTTTATGTTTTCAATTAAATTTTAAATATTTACCTGACTTTGAAAATTTGTTAAAACTTTCTTGGCGTCTTAGCGTCTTTGCGGGAAATAAATATTAAACTGATATTGTTTAGTGCAACAGGGGTGAGGAGTTAACTTTAATGTTTACATAAAATTTAGGATTTTTGAGAGAATTTTAAAATAAATATAAAGATATGCCAACATTAGTTATAGTCCGCCACGGACAGTCGCAGTGGAATCTTGAAAACCGTTTTACAGGATGGATAGATATTCCTTTATCACCTCTTGGAGAAGAAGAAGCACGCCAGGCAGGTGAAAAGCTTAAAGGTTATACATTCGACAAAGTTTTTACTTCTGTTTTAATACGTGCAATAAAAACCTATGAAATAATTGCTGAAATTGCCGGATTCAATCACCTGCCGCTAGAAAAAGATAAAGCCCTTAATGAAAGGATGTACGGCGATTTGCAGGGATTGAATAAAGACGAGATGCGGAAGCAGTTCGGAGCTGAGCAAGTGCAGCTTTGGCGCCGCAGCTATGAAACCGCACCGCCCAACGGCGAAAGCTTAAAAATGACTTTGGAAAGAGTTCTTCCCTACTACCATGCAAAAATTGAACCTGAACTGAAATCAGGGAAAAATATACTTATTGTTGCACACGGGAACAGTCTGCGTGCATTAATAAAGCATCTGGAGGGCTTGACGGGCGAGCAAATTGTGAAGGTTGAAGTCCCGACCGGAGTGCCTATCGAATACCAGCTTGATGATGATTTAAAGATTCTCAGTAAAAAAGAACTGTAAATTAATCTCTCGCAAAGACGCTAAGTCGCAAAGCAGGGTGAATAAATTCAAGAATATGAAAAATGCACGAAAATGAAGTTTCAAAAATAATTGTTGATTGTTCTTATAAAGTGCATACTACTTTAGGTCCGGGTTTATTAGAATCGGTATACGAAGAAGTGTTGTTTTATGAATTGCAAAAAAGAAACCTAAAGTGTGAAAAACAGGTTAATGTTCCTGTTTATTATGAAAACATAAAGATGGATATTGGTTTTATAGCAGATACAATTGTAGAAGACAAAGTAATAATTGAATTAAAATCAGTGGAAAAATTACATGATGTTCATAAGAAACAATTACTGACTTATCTGAAATTGACGAATATGAGATTAGGATTGTTAATAAACTTTAACGTAAATTTAATAAAAGAGGGTATTCACAGGATTGTAAATGGTTTATAATCTCTGCGGCTTTGCGTCTTTGCGAGAAATTTTATAAATATGATTGATTACAATACAGCATTAAATATCATGCACTCCTTTGTGCAGAATGAAAATCTACGAAAGCATATGTATGCCGTTGCCGAAGGTATGCGGCAGTATGCACGAAAATTCGGCGAGGATGAGGAAAAATGGGCAGTTGTAGGCTTGCTGCACGATTTCGACTGGGAAATCCACCCCAATGCAGAGGAACATCCCATAAAAGGCTCGGAGATTCTGCGTGAGCGTGGTGTGGATGAAGAAATAATCCGTGCAATTCTTTCCCATGCCTCCTATACCGGTGTAAAGCGTGAAACACTTATGGAAAAAACGCTCTTTGCATGCGATGAGCTTTGCGGACTCCTTATTGCCTGCGCACTTGTTCAGCCGTCTAGAAAGATTGCCGATGTTGGAGTTGACTCGGTTAAGAAGAAGCTGAAGAAAAAAGAATTTGCAAGAAACGTTAACCGTGATGATATTTACAAAGGCGCGGAAGAGCTCGGCATTCCTTTGGACGAGCATATACAGTTTATGCTTGATGCTCTCAAGGGGATAGCTGGGGAGTTGGGTCTATAAGAAATTTGAAAAATTAAAATTATTTTATCCTTGTCCCACGAAATAAACAAAAATACTTCCCTCACCAAATCAGAACGTTATAAATCTTTAATTCCCCAAATAAAAAGTCTGGTTTCAGGTGAGAGCGATTTAACAGCTAACCTTGGCAACATTTGTGCTGCGTTAAAGTATAGTATGGATAATTTTTTCTGGGTTGGATTTTATTTTAAATGGTGTGATGAGTTGGTTTTGGGTCCTTTCCAGGGTCCTGTTGCCTGCACACGGTTTAAAATCCCGCAAGGTGTTTGTGGTGCATGTGTTCAAAGGAAAGGAACAATTATAGTGCCTGATGTAAATAAGTTTCCCGGGCATATTGCATGCAATCAGGAGTCAAAAAGCGAGATTGTTGTGCC
>CAYWTS010000006.1:25038-75990 GCA_964461265.1 uncultured Ignavibacteriales bacterium | reverse complement strand
CCCGATACACTTCTCTATAAACCCATAACGGATACATTATCAAAACAAACCGATACAACTAAAAAAACGGGCGATGTTGATGCAATAATAGAGTATTCTGCAAAAGACTCGGCTGTTTTTGATATCCTAAATAAACGTCTATACCTTTACGGTGAAGGCGAGCTGAAATATAAAGAATACGACCTCAAAGCTTCACGCGTGATATTCCATAAAGAAAGCTCGGTACTCGAAGCTTATGGCATACCCGATACGGGTACTTCAGGGAAATACATCGGGACTCCCGTATTTTACGAAGGCTCGAAGCGTTACGATGCTTTTAAACTGAAATTTAATTTCAAAACAAAGAAGGGTAACATAGAAATGGGTTCAACCGAAATTGAGGGCGGTTACTATCTTGGCGAGAAAATCAAAAAAGTAGGTGCAGATATTTATTTTATAAGGAACGGACGCTATACTACCTGCGATAAGGAAGACCCCGATTTCTACTTCGGCAGCCCGAAGATGAAGGTTATCCAGGGCGATAAAGTAATTGCCGAACCTGTCTATCTGTATATAGGTGATGTTCCGCTGTTTGCAATCCCCTTCGGAATTTTTCCCAATCACTCCGGACGCTCAAGCGGAATAATACCGCCTGCCTACGGTGAGGATGCAACTTACGGCAAGTATCTCTCGCACCTCGGATATTTCTGGGCGATAAACGATTTTTTCGATTTAACCATGCAGGGTAACTATTTTACGAACGGGCGTTTCGATTTAAACGGACGATTCAGGTATGTTTTGCGGTATAAATTCAGCGGTGAGCTTAACCTTGGCGGCTCAAGAATCCGTTTCGGTGAGGAAAATGATATTGACAAAAATTTCTCTGACCAGTGGGCTATTACACTTAATCACAGCCAGACTATTGACCCTACAACAAATCTAACTGCAAGCTTAAATTTCGTGAGCAGCAAAACATATTACGATAACTCAACGAATAACTACAATAACCTGTTAATGCAAAATGCTGTATCGAATTTAACACTGAATAAATTCTGGGAGGGAACACCAAACTCGCTAAGCCTGAATTATTACCGTGACCAAAACCTCGTGACAGGTGAAATCAGGGAGAATTTCCCCTCAATTAATTTTACAAGAAGCCAGACTTTTCCCTTTCGTGGTAAAAATTATTCAGTGCTTGAGCCTAAATGGTATGATATGATATCGTTTAGTTATAACGCTCAGTTTCTGAATAAACGAACAAAGCTTTATGCTGATGCTTCGAACACTTCGCTTGGCTATGTAAAGGATTCACGCAAAGGGCTTCAGCAGAATATGGAGGTTAATATCCCCGTTAAAATAAGTGAGTTTACAGTATCACCCTTCTTCAAATACACCGAAACGTGGTCAAGCAAGTATATTACAAAACAAATTGATCCTGTGACAAAGACATTACATATAAACGATATATCGGGTTTTAAAGCCATCAGGTATTTCAGTACGGGCATTTCGGCAAATACAAGAGTGGTAGGTATTTTCAATACAAATTTTCTTGGCGTAAAGGGTTTCCGTCATACTGTTAATCCATCGATCTCGTTTACATATACACCCGATTTTTCAAAACCCGGCTGGAATGCCTGGGGAACCTACACAGATACCGCAGGCAGGGAGATAAAATATTCATACTTTGAAAGGGAAGTATTCGGCGGTGCACCTACAGGTGAATCAAGAAGTATAGGTTTTAGCTTAGGAAATATTTTTGAAATAAAGACGCGTGCCACAGATTCAACCGATAACAAATTCCAGCTCCTGAATCTTGACGCCGGTATATCATACAATTTTGTTGCAGACAGCTTAAAACTTTCTGACCTCGCAGTTAATGCAAGAACCAATGTTTCGGATTTTTTGAACATTTCCGGTTCAGCAGGCTTCAGCTTTTACAAATACATCAAGGATGTCGGCAGAATAAACACTTTCTTATGGAAGAGCGACCGTAAAATAATGCAGCTTACGGCTTTTGGGATAAATATCTCTACCTCGCTTCGTGGGGGAGAAGAGTCAACAGCAAAAAATGACACAACTCAAAAAAGCACTTATGATTATTCGGGCTATGGTGATGAAGAGATAGACTTTTCGATTCCGTGGTCGGTAAGCCTTAACTACAATTACAGCCTGAATCGGAGTAATCCGTTTGCTCTGACTAAATCATCGAATATTCAAGCTAATCTGGGGTTTTCTTTAACAAAGAACTGGAAATTTACCTTTACAGCCGGTTATGATATTTTTCAGAAACAGTTCACAGCACCGCTTGTAACCATTTACCGTGATTTACATTGCTGGGAAATGAATTTTAGCTGGATACCCACCGGTTCATTCAGAGGGTACAGGTTCGAAATCCGGGTTAAGGCATCACAGTTACAGGATGTGAAGATAACCAAGCAATCTAATTACAGGGGAGTCTACTAGTAAATAGTAAATAGTGAATTGTAAATTAAATGTTAAATTTGCAGGGTGTGACTTCCGGGCACACAGTATTATGTAGTAAATCATTTAATGCAGTCAAATAATTTTCAAATATACAGCGGAGCAGGAAATGATTTTGTTATGGTTAATAACCTTAACGGAAATTTCCCTGATTATGAACAATCTGATTTGACTGTTCAGTTATGCAACGGGAATTATAATCAGGTTGATGGTGTAATATTTATTAATAAACCTTCTCTGACAGAAGCTGACGTAAAAATGAATTATTATAACCGCGATGGCAGCTTTGGTGCAATGTGCGGAAACGGTGCAAGATGCACTGCAATGTACGTATATAAAAATGGTATTATTACTGATAAAAATATAAATGTAGAAGCTGTTGGCAATTTATACGAGTCAGTTATAACATCTGAAGAAACCGTTAAAGTATTTTTCCCGCCGCCTGAACAGATAACCGTTAATTTACAGATTAATGTTGAGCTTGGTTCAGGATTAAAACCGCTTGATGTTAGCTATGTAAACGTTGGTTCCGACCATGTTATAGTATTAATTAGCGAAGAAACTAATAAACAAACATTAGGCATTAGTAACCTTGATGAGTTACAAATAGAACATATCGGGAAAATCCTGAGGTATCATAATAAATTCCATCCGCGTGGAGTTAATGCAAATTTTGCATCGGTATTAAACGTTGAGGAAATCAGGGTCAGGACTTACGAAAGGGGAGTTGAACGCGAAACACTTGCCTGCGGGACAGGGATCATTTCAACAGCAATAAGTGCTTTTATTCTTCAAAAAGTTTTCCCGCCTGTGAAAGTATTAACACAAAGCAAAGAGTGGCTGACCGTAGATTTCAGAATTGAAAATGATGAGATTGTTAACCTCACCCTTGAAGGCAGTGCAAGAAGAATAAAGTAAATAAATTATAAATATTTACTACACTATGACACAAATAAAACAAGGAATACAAATTAAAATATTAATTGACTATAAGGACATTTAAGACACTTGCTTGCTTTCGTTTTTGTCATTTAAGTCTTCTATTCCTTAGAATAATTCGCGCTTTTGACATTCTTTCTCTTAAACCGCCCTCACGAAGAAATTCCTTCTCCAGGTGCTTTAACTGATGGTTAAGTATGTAAGTTGTAACTTTAATTAAGCCGATTAATACATTCGCACAAATTTCCGGATTTTTGTTTTCTATTCCGCGGCGGAAAGTTTCATAATTTGCATTTGGATTTCTGTTTAGTACACGCAAACGCTGAACATAACGGTGGTTTTTCTCCCATTCTTTCATCTTTCGGGTTCTGAGAAAATCTTTGTAGTCTAGAAGTAATTCTTCGAGGCTTGCCCTTGCAACGTTAGTTAATTTAATTTCTGCTTATTTAGAAGTACCTGAAGCCATGCTTGCCTCCGCAATATTTTGTTTACCTGACCGTGCTGCTTGAATCATTTGATCTATGGTTCTATCCCCTTTTTTCAGATATTTATTACAAAAATAAATTGTTCCATCATAAATTATTTCAGCTTTTTTATAAGAAAGTAATTTTTGGTAACCACCATGTGGTGGTATAAAACCTTCATTATAATTCAATGGATCATTCATTTTACCATCTATTTATTATTTAATTATACAATTTTTGAAATAATTTATTTTGAGTTTAAAAATAATTAAACACCACGTTTAGCATCTGGTCGCCCTGGTAACGCTGCAGAAAGGGCAGAAGCAGCCCGTTGCGGATAATTAGCTGAGCTACTTCACGGGAGCTTTTCATTATCTCATTGTAGTTGGCATTCGGAAACAGGGCTACAATTTTTCCAAGCGGGTAAAATGGATTTTTCCGCTGGTGTTCTCTGATCTTTTTATGAGCCAGCAGTTTCGTTTTAAAATCGGTTTGAGCAGAATCAACGTCTGTTTCATCGTCGGGTTTATAAGTATATAAACTATCGCCCCGGAATACTTTAAGCTCTTTGCCTGTAAAAGCATCTATAACCGAAAGCCTTAAATCATACAGACCGCTTTCAAACGGGCTTAATTTAAAACGACGTGAATAATTCAAAAGTGCAAAAGGTTTGAGCACAAGAATGTTCTTGATTTTTTTTGTATCGAAAAATTCCTCTGTGTTGCGTTCCGTAAAAATACTGGCATAAGAACCATACACAATGGTATCGTTATCAGAGGGCGATAACTCTATTTTTACTTTATACCTGCCGAAAGCATCATCATTTATTTCAAGGGAGTCAAGCAATGTTATATCAGCAAGCTGCCACTCTATCGATACCGTTTGCGGATTAAAGCCAAGATTCGAATTATCTATACGGAATTCTTTCAGCAGAAGTTTTTTACCAAATGATATTGTGTTCGGAGTTATTTCGGCAGTAAAATCTGCAGCCTTTCTTTCCGGCTTATTGCTGGTTGCAGGCGAGATAGCGTTATCGGCAAGGTAAAACACCCTGTAATCGCCTATCTCTTCGCTTTTATAACTGAGCTTACGCAGCTTATCTATCAGCAAATCGCTGCGGGCAATAAAAAGCTTGATTTTTTTTGACTCAAGAAACTTTCTCAGTTCGATAATGTTAAGTCTTTGCTGTTCTTCCTGTAGCTTTTTCTTGGATATTTTTTTCGTGGATACGGTTACCGGAAAAGCAGGGGGAATTGTATCCGAAATTATCATACCCGGTGAATTGGAAATAACCTGAATTGCATAAATATCATAATAACCTTCCGTCATTTCAAAGTATATCTTGTCTTCAGCTTCAAAATAATTCCGCTGTATAAGCTTTTTAGTAAGGTAAGCTACTTCGTATGTATCTTCCCTGTATGCTTCCTGGAAATAAAAACTCCAGATAATATTAACAATAATCATAATCGTTGTTCCGCCTGCAAGTATGTATTTACTGAACCCCGAAAGCTGCCACACGGCAAACGGGAACAAAAAGACAGCATTCATTACTATATATCTGGAAATCATATTTGTTCCTCCCGAGCCGTATATCCCCGAAAACATAAGCATGGCAAGCTCGGTAAAGCTGAATACGAGAAAAATTTTCAGAACAGGATAACCAAATTTCGACTTGTGTCCGTTTTTGTTTCTGAGCACGCTGAAAATTTTCGGTAGTGCCGCTAAACCTGTAAGCGGTGCTATGTAAAGGATAAAGAAGGGATACTGTATTATCCGCTGGAAAAAACCGGCTGTATTGAGGTGTTCATAAATACGGGTTGTTTCTTTTATAAAAAAGAATGCGTCGCCGTAATCAAGGTAATTTTGCAGAAGCCACCAGCCGGCACCAACCAGTGAGATAAGCGAAAGTGCAGGATTAATAAAAGAAGATAACTTTAAACCTTCTTTTTTCACGCTTACATATGTAACAATAATTATGAAAGAAAAGCTGAAAAACCACCCTTCGTATCTGAACAGGCACGATAAAAGCAGTCCTGCAGCTGAAGCTATAAGATACTTACGCGTTTTTTTGCCGGTCACGGAGTGAATATATTCTTTATACCATACAATGAAGTAATACGCAGAGAAGGTTATGAAAAAGAAAAATACAGGTTCAGGCATTGCTGAAGTGCTTAACCACACCTGGAAAGGGAAAACGCAAAGAAGCAGTGTACTTAAGTAAGCAATGGGTTTATCAAACAGCTTTTCGGTTAGAAGGTAAAAATAAACAAGCATTAAGCACGAAAATATAGTACTTGCTATAATAGGAGCCAGGGTAAGGTCTTTAAACAGCCAGATAAAAAATCCGTTCAGCCAGAAATGCGGACTGAGCCATACGCCGGAATATATTCTCGGATCCTGAAGCCAGTCCCATGCAATCACTGTTCTGCTGTAATCATCTGCCGTAAGCCATCTCATACTGCTTGAGATGAGCAGTATCTGGAAGGCTGTTTTAATTATTACCAGTGAGGTAATAATCCAAAACCGTGAAGCTGTCACTCTAATCAACGCTGATTTTAAAAAGTTGTACACTTGTTCGCTGCTGTGTTTTGTTAGCCTTTTGAAATTTTTTGCCTCAGCCCTATATTTTCAAGGTACATCTTATCAAGCTGCATTCCGAAAAATTCAAGGAAGCGGGCAAGTATTTTATTTGCAACAATCGGTTTAATTTTCATAAGACTTTCGAAGTCGGGTTTTGAAAGCACAACCAGTTTAGTAATTTCTTTAGTTACACAGCTTACCGTGTGCGGTGTTTCGCTGAAAAGATGTATTTCCGAAAAATAAGCACCTTTCCCGTATTCTTTCAGCACACTAAGCTCACCTAAATCCTGTGAAATTATCTGAACACTTCCTTTTACAATCAGGTAAAAGCACAGCCCCATGGTTCCTTCCGTAAAAACTTTTTCACCCTGTGAATAATCTCTGACATGCACAATACGATAGAGTTCTTTCAGTTCTTTATCACCGAGATCAAGAAACAGGGAACATTCTTTAATAGAGCTGTAAACGTCTTTTTCGTCTGTATTTTTCTTTTTGAACATATATTTATACTTTTGATGAATATTTATTTAATTTTATTCTGAAAGTCGTTCCCTTTCCCGGTTCCGAGCTTTTTACCGTTAATTTACCGCTGTGATAAGCTTCTATGATACGCTTCGAAAGAGTAAGTCCAAGTCCCCAGCCTCTTTGTTTTGTGCTGTAACCCGGGCGGAAAATATCTTTCTTGAACTTCATATCAATACCTTTGCCTGAATCCGATACATCAATATTTATATGACCGCCTTTATCCTCGATGTTAAACGTGATTGACCCTGAGTCATGGTCAATAGCATCGATAGCATTTTTAATCAGGTTTTCGAGAACCCATTCAAATAGCTCCCTGTTTATCAGCCCCCCAAGCGTGCGTGAACCTTTAATTTCCATTTTAATCTTGCGTTTTTCGGCATTTGGATTAAAAGAGCCGGTGCTGATTCTTGGAATACGCTTTTCGTAGTACTGCACAACTTTATCTATTACATCGTAAAGGTTTTCGGTTTTCAGGTCGGGTTTTGAACCTATCTTTGAAAAACGGTTGGCAATTTTAACCATCCTGTCAATATCACTCGACATTTCCGTACTGAGATTGGTAACCTTTTCGGGATTATTTACATTTACCTTGATAAGCTCATTCCAGCCCATCAGGCTCGAAAGCGGTGTGCCGAGCTGGTGTGCGGTTTCCCTGGAAAGCCCTACCCATATATTGCTCTGTTCCGTACGCCTTATGTAGCTGAACCCGAAGTATCCGAGGAAGATAAAAACCGTGGCAACTATTATTTCTATAAAAGGCAGTATCTTCAGCTTTGTTACAAGCTTCGACTGTCCGTAGTGAACATAATTTAAAACCATATTTTCCTGCACTACCCTTATAGGCATATTTACCTTATCCATTTCAGCAATCATTTCCATCATCAGTTCCTGCTGTTTTTGTTTAGGGAGTGTTGTATCTATATCAAGGTTTGTCCAAAGCGAAGGCAAACCTGTTTTAGCATCGGTTACAATAATAGGGAAGTTAATCACATGCGAGTTAACAACGTTTGTCCATACAAAATCGTAATTTTCAGCAACACTTTCTTCTCGGGTAATGTATTCTATGGCTTTAGCGTAAAGGTTAGCAATTTCACGCTCACGCTCAAGTATCTCGGTTGCCAGGATTTGTGTGTACATAAGCGTAGCCATAATTATGATAACACCACCTATAAGGAGTGCTATTTTGATATTTGCCGAACCGTAGCTCTTCATTTACCGAAAAAATAATTGAAAAGGGTATTAATAAAAAGCTAATTTGTTGTAATAAAAACGAAAAAATAGTTTTAAAAGCACCGCCTTTTTAAACGGAATAACTAAATAAAATTCAATATTTTTGTAAAAGTACAAAATATAAAAAACAATTTCATGAAAAAGATATTCATTTTACCGCTTTTAATGTTAGTAGTATTATCATGCCAGGATAACGGAGTATTAATTAAAATATTAAGCGAAACACAAAATTTATCTGTCTTTATTTATAAAGACGAAGGCAATAAAAGGACTAAAACACTTGTATATGAAACCGGTAAAAGAGATGAAATAGAAAAGTTTGCAGCGTATATATCCGATGAGAGCTCTCCCGATTACAAATGCGGCTATGACGGCGTTATAGAAATGAAAACTGCTAAAGATATGGTGGAAATGAGCTTCAATCTGCAAAATGAATGCAAGCATATTGTGTATATTGCTGAAGGTAAAAGATATACTAAAAAACTCACAGAAGCGGGCTGGAAATTCCTGAAGTCGTTTTACGATAAATGAAACGTGTATTAATTACCGGTGCTACAGGACTGATTGGCAGGCAGATAGTTAATGCATTAATTAGCCGTGGCGATGATGTAATTGTGCTGACAACAAATGCGGACAGGGCAAAAAAAGTCCTGCCTTCTGTAAAGCATTTTTTTCACTCTGACAATTATTTACTGCTTAAAGATGAAAAAATAGATGCGGTAATTAACCTTGCAGGCATGAACCTTGGCATTAAAAGATGGAACGATGATGTTAAAAAACAGTTATACGATTCAAGGATAAACACAACAGCAAAGATATCCGAGCTGATTTCTATAATGAAAAACAAACCTAAAGTTCTAGTAAGTGCATCAGGGGTAGATTATTACGGTTCCAGAGGTGTGGATTATATGTTCGAGGAGTCGGGACACGGAGATGACTTTATCTCTAAATTATGCGTTGACTGGGAGAACGAAGCAAAGAAAGCCGAAAAAGTTGGTGCAAGAGTTGTTACTATTAGAACAGGATTTGTATTGGCAAAAGATTCTAAAGCTGTTGAAAAACTTGTCAAACCTTTTAAATTATTCATAGGTGTTTATCCCGGAAGCGGTAACCAGTATATGTCGTGGATACATATAGATGACTTAGTTGGAATTTATTTGTATGCTATCGATAATCCTGATGTAAAAGGAGCCATAAACGCAGCAGCACCCGAGCCTGTGCCGATGAAACGTTTTTGTTGTGAGATTAAACAAATCTTAAACCGTTCTGTTATTTTGCCTATCCCTGAATTTTTAGTGCTATTGGTTGCCGGTGAAGTGGGTAAATTGGTTTTAAACGGAAGGCGCGCTGTGCCTGATAAGATTATTAAGCTTGGATACAGCTTTAAGTATGAGAGAGTTCATGAAGCGTGGAAAGATATATTAACAAGAACTCAAAGTTGAAAATTAAAACTTCATTGTTGCAATTTAAAATTGAAAGTTATTGCTTTATAACTGCTAAAAAACTTTTTATAAAAATCAATTTTACTACATAACACCCCAAACAAGGGATTGCAACCCCTTGTTCAAGGGTTTTTCAGAAGTCTCTACTTTCTTAGCTTCTGTAAACTTTGAATGTTGAAATGTAATTTTTAATTTTGACCTTTAAATTTTTATTTCTATCCCTGTCTAAGGTTAGCATACTTAAGGATAATGTTTTTCACCCCTGCCTTATCGAACTTAATCTGTGCTTTGCGGTTATCGCCTTTACCGGAAAGCTCTAAAACCTTTCCTTTTCCGAAGTTATTGTGGTAAACTACACTGCCCTTACGAAGCCCTGCATTCGGGTTGAATATATCTTCATTCAAGTCGGTATCGTTATCATAATATTCATACCTGATAGAGGAACCTTCTTCCTGGACAATACGTTTTCTGCGGTGTGACATTTGCTTATTATAATGCAGCTTAGTTAAATCAATTTCGTTCAGAAATCTTGATTTCATCTGGTAACTCATTGACCCGAAGCGGTAACGCTGCAAAGCATAGGTCATGTAAACCTTTTTCATTGCACGCGTAATAGCTACATAAAACAACCTGCGTTCTTCTTCAAGTTCCTCAAGCGAAAGCGTTGAGCTTGAGAGGGGAAATAAACCTTCCTCAAGTCCTGTAATAAATACAACAGGATATTCAAGTCCTTTTGCTGAATGCATAGTCATAAGCGTAACGGCATTCTTTTTATCATCGTAAGTATCTATATCGGTAATAAGACTCACTTCCTGCAGGAATCCCTCCAGTGTTGGATTTTCGGTTTTATCGGTATATTCCGTTATTCCCGAAAGCAGTTCCTGCACATTATACATTCTTTCAAGAGCTTCTTCGGTACCCTGGTTCCTAAATGCCCGTATCATTCCAAGCTCATCAACAAGACTTCTGACAAGCTCACCGGGAGAGAGTTCCTGTTTAACCTGCCTGTATTTTTCGATAAGTGAAGCGAGCCGTGAAAGTTCACCTGCAATTCTGCCGGCACGAATGAATTCAGCACGGTCTTTAATTATTTCAAACAAAGCTTCGCATAATGTAAGATTGTTATCCTTTCCGTAACGCTTAAGCTTTTCCACTGTCTGCTCACCGATGCCTTCTCTTAGTTTCAATACCCGTGTTGTTGCCTCATCGTCACGGTTATTTACTAAAAGCTTCAGGTAAGCAAGCACGTCTTTTATTTCCTTTCGCTGGTAGAATTTTACACCGCCGACTATAATATAGGGAATTGAATTCGTTCTGAGAGCATCCTCAAGCACTCTTGACTGTGCATTGGTTCTGTAAAGTATTACAAAATCCTTAAAGTTCAGCTTAAGCTTGTGAATTTCGTCCATTATCCATTTAATAATCATTGCCGATTCGTCTCTATCGGTAAATACTTCCCACAAAACTACCTCATCTCCCTCATGGTTTTCGGTAAACAGTGTTTTGTGAATCTGCCTTTTATTGTTTTTTATTACTTCATCTGCAAATGAAAGTATTTTTTTGGTTGAGCGGTAGTTTTGTTCAAGCTTAAAAGTTTTGCATTTCTCAAAATCTTGTTCGAAGCTCAGTATGTTCTCAATTTCTGCTCCCCGCCAGCGGTAGATGCTCTGTGCATCATCGCCGACAACTGTAATATTTCCATGACTGCCGGACAGCATTTTTATTATCTGGTACTGTGCACGGTTTGTATCCTGGTATTCATCTACCAGTATAAATTTAAACCGGTTTTGATACTTAGCTAAAACATCATTATTAACGTGGAAAAGCAGTATCGGGTTAATAAGCAGGTCATCAAAATCCATTGCATTGTTTTTAGTCAGGCGTAGCTGATACTCGCTGTAAACCCTCGATACCATTTTCTCAAACGGATTAGTCACCATGCTGGTATAATCTTCATGCAGTATCAGCTTGTTTTTCAGATTGGAAATTGTTGCCCTTACGGCTTCGGATTTTGAGTTTTCGGTGTTAAAGTGGAGTTCCTTCATAATATCTTCTACCAGCTTTTTACTATCTTGGTCATCGTAAATCGAAAAATTCCTGTCAAAGCCTATATATTTAGCATCGGCACGCAGTATTCTTGCAAATATCGAATGAAAAGTTCCCATCCAGATATGGCCTGCATTTTTACCAACAAGCTTAAAAATCCTATCCTTCATCTCATTAGCAGCTTTGTTAGTGAAAGTGAGAGCGAGTATTTCATACGGGCTTATACCCGAATCTATCAGGTAAGCAATTTTATAGGTAAGCACACGTGTTTTACCGCTGCCAGCACCTGCTACTATCATGCAGGGACCTTCAAGCTGTTCGACTGCTGCTATTTGCTGAGGATTTAAATCTTTTTTGATATTCAATAGTTAAGAAGCTGAGAAGTTAGAAAATTAAACCCGCTAAATGGCGGGTTATGCTATTAAGCGGTTTTATGTGTTACGAAAATAAGTTTAATAGGGAATATATTCAATTGAGATTAAATTATGATATTCCATCAGATGTAGTATAGGACACAAGCATTGTTTAACAGATTCATATTAATTTCATGCACACCGCTAAACATGTATGTTTTTGGATTTAACCCGTTATCCTTTAGCATCTTTATGTGTGATTCCATAAAATTAATGGTTAAATACGGGTCATTATCCGAGTATACTATTAACAGCTCAGCTTTGTGAAGATTGCTTTTTACCGAATAGTCAAGGTCATGTGCAAGATTACCGCACCAGAATATAGCTTTATCCACCCTAGATTTGCCATAAGCAAGCCAGCGTGAAAGTGTTGCGGCACCCTGTGAAAATCCTAACGCTGTTACTTTGTAATTATATTTTTGCTGTATATCCCTGATTTCAGCTTTGTATAGATTATCAAGGTAATTTACATAATCATTTATCTCGTTCTGCCTGTCTTCTTTTGTCATCCATGTTGCACCTATGTCACCGTAATCGCCTTTTAAATAGAATTTTGAAAGTCCTTCGGGAGCGATAACATAATATCCTTTTTCAGTAAGTTCCGTGAAAGTTTTAATGAACTCACCAGCAAGCTGGCGGTGACCGTGGAGAACTATCAATACATTTTTTGTTTGTGAATTGAGTTCTCCGGAAGTATAGTAGCGTGCAGTCTTGGTTACTTGAGTATGATGTTCTTTTATGCTCATAATTAAATATAAAACCTCACCATATTCCAGATTTCTTTCATCGGTATCTTCGGCTTCCTGGCTATATATATCGGTATGTTGTTTTCATCGGGCATTGCAAGGGGATGTGAATGAATGGCGAACAAAGTAACTTCCTCAAACAATTCTTTTGCTTTGTTTTCATCACCGCCTACTACTATTACTACGTTCACAGAATCACCTCCGTATCCCCAAAACCAGTAGCTATTATGTCCGGATATAGCAGGAGGGAGTCCGTATTCTTTTCCGTAATAATCCACAGCACCGGCTTCACCGTAGTTCTGCCCGTATATTGCACAATGATTTTTTTCTTCCTGTGTAAGTGTATTATAAGCCGATACAACCTTTTCCGTCAGTTCCCTCCATCCGAAACGGTCAGCGAAAAACTGGGGCAGGATACTCTGCTGCCGGTTTTCACCAACATCCGGTTTAATACCCGATGCTTCGGAATATTTTACGTAATCCTGGGGTGATAAAACGGGAATAGCCACAGGCATTGTTACAAGTGCCATAGCTGCTAAAAGCACTATGAAAATGTTAAATAAATATTTCTTTCTCTCGTATACATATTTGCAAAACATTATTGAGCCCGCAGCAATTAATGGACTGTATATTACATAAAGGTAATACGGTTTACTTTTTTGAATCAGCAGTATTGCCAGAATAATAATATAAATAACCGATATAACTCTGTATTTACGAAGCTGATTTGATAATAGCATAGTAAATAGTCCAGCCAGCCATATAACTGAAATGAAAAGCGAAAAGGCAAAAACCTGTTTGTTGTAGAAACCGACAATCGAGGTATTCGATATCTTGTAAGCAGACGCATTCCTGATGAATTCGAGTGTGGCGAAGTTGTTAAAGAATTGCCATATGACATAAGGCAGAAATATTATACCGGCTAGAATGTAACCAAACCAGAATTTGTTTGATGTGAATTGGTCACGCCTGAAAATTAACATTCCTGCAAACACCGAAAACAATAAAAATAAAATACTTATCTTGTTTAATAAAGCTATGCCTGCAATAATTCCGAAGTTTATCCAGAGTTTATTATCGCCGGTGTTCAGTATTTTTATGAGTATAAGAAACAGCAGGCTCCAGAATACTAAATCGTAACTGTTCATAGAATAGTAACTGCACATAGATAGCCATGAAGCTGCCAGGAAGGCACAAAGTGCTGCTAGCATTTGCGGTACTTTAGAACCGCCCATCTCTTTTGTTGTAAGTGCAGTAATCCAGATTACTGCAGCTCCACATAGTGCCGGTAAAATTCTTACCGAAATCTGTGATGAACCGAAAATAAATTTCCAGACGGTAAGCAGAAATATTGAAAGCGGAGGGTGGTCAACGTAACCAAACGAGAGGTGAGAAGTGCTTGTTAAATAATACAGTTCGTCTCTGAAAAGCGGATAGTTTAACCCTGTAATTAATTGCAGAGGAAGGTAGAGAATGGTTAACAGTATAAGGAATTTGTAACTTTCGATTGATTTTAATTTGTTTATCATAAACCTTATTGGTTTTTGTAAGTTTAATTTTATCTTATATTACCATACTGGGAACAAAAATCAATTTAAAACCTGTCAGGTCTGAGGATGGTTAAATTTAAACCGCTGGTAAAATTTTTCCCTTTACCTCTCCAAATCCCACACGGTAACCATCACCCTGGCAATAGCTGGATATTATTACTTCATCACCGTCTTCAAGGAATTTTCTTTCTTCCCCTGAAGGCAGCTTTATTGGTTTTTCACCTTTCCATGCTAGCTCAAGCATAGAACCATATGAATTTTCCGTTAGTCCGCTGATTGTTCCCGATGCACATAAATCACCCGTTTTCAGATTGCAGCCTGTTATTGTGTGGTGTGCAAGCTGCTGGCTGATTGTCCAGTATAAATGTTTGAAATTAGATTTACAGATTAAATACGGTTCCCTTTGTTGTTCAGTGGTTAATGAAACCTCAAGGTTAATGTCATACGTGTATCTGTTTTTTTCTTTTAAATATGTAAGCGGTTCGGGTATTTGTTCAGGTGCCTTACATTGGAATGGTTCTAACGCCTCCATTGTGACAACAAACGGTGAAATTGATGTAGCAAAATTTTTTGCAAGGAATGGACCCAGCGGCTGATATTCCCATTTCTGAATGTCCCTTGCACTCCAGTCATTAACTTGCACAAATCCGAAGATATGTTCGTATGCTTCATCAATAGGAATAGGTTTGCCAAGCTCGTTACCCTTTGCTACCAAAAATCCCATTTCAAGCTCAAAATCAAGCTGTTTGGTTGGTCCGAACTTTGGTATGGTTTCATTATCCGCTTTAGTTTGCCCTTGCGGGCGGTGAATATCGGTTCCGCTCAGAACAACAGAGCTTGCCCGACCATGGTACCCTACAGGCAGATGAAGCCAGTTGGGCATTAATGCGTTTTCTTTACCGCGGAACATAATACCAACATTTGTTGCATGTTCTTTTGATGAATAAAAATCGGTATAGTCTCCTATTTCAACAGGCATGCATAAAACTGCATCGCTTATTTTTACTAATGCCTTTTGTTTAAGCTGTTCATTTTGTTTTAATACATGGCTATCACAGCTTAAAATATCCTGTAAAATTATTCTGACCTGTTTCCAAACAGGTCTGCCGAGCGACATAAATTCGTTCAGAAAGTTGTTTGAAAAAATCTTTCTGTTTCCAACATCAGTATTTTTGAAAAAACCTTTCTCTTCCAGCACCGAAAGGTCAAGTATGTAATCTCCGATTGCTGTTCCTGTCCGTATTGCGCCGCCAGACTTGGGTTTAAAGACACAATACGGAAGGTTTTCGATAGGGAAATGTGAGTCGGGGTTATATTGTATGAATGATTTCATTATTATTAAATAATTTTAAGATAATGAGCGTAACGTCTGCTCTCCGAGCAGACATGCGTGCTCGATAAGCACTCGTTACAGCAACTCTATTGTTTTCAAATCATCAATCGGCTCATCGAAGCTGCAGCTTCCGAATGAAATCATAAACTTTTCACGTGCTTCACGGATATTTTCTTCATTTGCGGTAATCGTATTACATTTAAAACTATCAGGAGTAAAATCGAAATTATAGCTATACTCGTCCTCAAGTATCTCTTTAATTTTAGATAATTCAAGCTTATGTGTATAAGCAAGAATACCAGCACCGAAGATATTCAGAAATCCGTGCATTTTAGCTGATACAGTTTCGTTATAATGCCTGATGGGATGATGCAATCCGGCAGTGCATTTCATAGGTATTGCCTGTTCAAGACAAGTGTAAATAGTATGAGCAGCTTCATCAACCGAAGGGAATGAAGATGCTTCCGTTCCTCCGGTCCTGAGCTTTAAACCGCTTTTATATCCTTTCATATTATGTATAGCAACTGCTTCTGCAAGCTTTGATATACAGAAATTGAAATTACCTGTAATTGACGCTTCAAAGTAACACGGAATTTCTTTTTTCAGCGAATCCTGAATCAAATAATTTATTTTATCAAGCACGTCGAGTATACTGCTCCCACTCTTATCCGTAAATAAAACAGCTGGTAAACGTATTTCAAATGCGTCGATTGATGCCTTGGCAGAAGAAGTTTCATGAAATGTATTAATTGCTGTTAAGTCAGTATCATTTTTTTCGTAGAGTTTTCTTGGGTCATCTGTACCGGAGCCAAGTATCGAAACAGGTATTATGGCTGTGTTATCGTCTTCAATGTGTTTCATTAATTCTGTCAGTTCGTTTAATTTGCCGGCGGGACAGATAAAGTTAGAAAGCATCCATGAATATGGGCTAATTTTGTAAAACAGGAAATTGTGAAATGCCTGGGTAAGACTTAAGCCTGCAGGGGGGAATAGTCCTGCATAATCAATAAGTTTATTTGTAAAAGCTTTGAACGAACCAACTGGTTCAGGAAATTCGTGCTGCATATACAAAGTTAGGAAAATGAACACAGAAAAGAAATTCCCGCTGAAAAAACAGGAATTTTATTTTACAGGGGCATTTAAACGGGAACCGATCTAATTGATAAACGAATTATATAGTTCCAGAAGTTTTTTGTAGTCTTTTTTCAGTTTAGTTAGCCCGGTTTTCAGGTCGCGGGTTCTGGTTTGGAAATTTTCTATTGCTTTGTTTATTTCGTGTTCAAATATGCTGTATTTTGCAGGAGTATTTTTATCACCGATATGTATTTGAAGTTCCTTTGAAACAGATGAAAAAATATCCTGCATGTCAGTCAGCATATCGGTATCTTCCTGTACGATGAGATATTTATTCTTTACGAAATTTCTTAACATCCCGGCAAATACACCAACCTTATCGTCTCGCTCCGTGATAATTATATCGTCAAGGTTCATCCTGTCTTCCATTGAATCGGCATACGCATTAAGAAAACTGAGCATCAGGTAAGTTTTTGAATCGGTATCTTTGTAAAACTTTCTGAGTAATTTTTCAAAACGCAGGAACTCACCGAACTTTTTTTTAAATTCCTCGAACAGGATAATAAATTCTTGTTTTAGCTTTTCGGTCATCGTTTATATTATAACAAATTAACAGTAATATACTGAAGTTTAAAAATTATCAAAAAGTTACTTAATTAAAACCATACTTTTTGTTTCAATTACTCTGAGCGAAGTCGAAGGGTCACCTAGAATTAATGAATAAAAATATACGCTGCCGGCATAATTACTTGCATTCCAATCCACTTCGTAAGTGCCGGGTTTCAGGGGTTCGTTAACAAGTGTTGTAATTTCCTGACCGAGGATGTCGTAAATTTTCAGGTGTATTGGTATCGAACGGCCGCGGCTGTTCACTACAACCGGGATGCTGAATCTTATCTTCGTTACCGGATTGAACGGATTTGGATAGTTTTGGTAAAGAACAAAATCTACGGGAACTTCTGAACTAATAACCGGAATGTCTACAACAGTAGTATTTTTAAATACATAGTTACCAATATTGGGATCCCAGTTGCTGATTGCGAAATCTAGGTCATGAGAGCAGATTGTTTTTATTAGAATATTTGCTGCATTTGGTGGTGCAGAAGCAAAACATATCCACCCGTTTTCTAAATCGCAGGAATACTGGTTATAAGTAGCTGTATCGTTTCCAATATAAATCCTGACTATTTTCTGGACAGGTTTTCTTGCAAGGTAAAATAATTTTCTTGTTCCGTTTCCTGTGAACTGGGTGTTAACGGTATCTAATGCATCGTTATCCATATCGCCGAAAACTATGGCTTCCACAACGCTATTTGTTGAGGATGTCCACTGCGGATTAGTATTGAACGTACCGCCTGTGTTTTGATAAATTCTGCATGCAGACCACCACCCGCCGCCGATTAAATCAACGTCGTTATCGAAATCGATATCTGCTAAATTTATACCCGAGCCGTATCCGCTCCATGCAGACGACCAAATGGGAGTTGTTGCAAGCGTACCTGAATTATTCATATAAATTTTGAATTTGCCTGTTCCGCCAAGCTGGTTATTATCTGAAACAGCTACCTCAATATAGGAATCATTATTTACATCAGCAGCAAAAATTGAATTAGCATACTGGCTTGCGTCGGTTGAAGTCCAGTAAGCACTTCTTCCAATCGAGTCACCGTAATTCAGATACATTTTATTTGGTCCCCTTTCGTTTGCAAATATGAGGTCAAGCCTGCCGTCATTGTTGAAATCAGCCCAGGTTACGTCATAGCTGTAACCGATTTCATTGCTTGTCCATCCGGGCATTGTATTCAGTGTCCCGTTATTGTTGTAATATATCCTGTTTCTTTCTGAACGCTGTTCATAACTTTCACCGCACGCAACTGCGAGGTCAAGGTCGCCGTCATTATCGGCATCGCCAAATGCGCAGCTGAATGTATACATCGAGTCACCGGAGAGCCACGAAGGATTGGATGAAAGTGTTCCGTTACTGTTAAGATATACTTTCACCCTTCCTTTTGTACTGAACCCGCCTGCACCAATATAAACCGAGACTGCAACATCAGGGAAGCCGTCTTTGTTAATATCACCAACACTGAGATGACCGTGATAATCTATATCTGCTGATTGCCAGTTCGGTGATGTGGGAAGTGTTCCGTTTGTATTATAATATACAGCCAGCCGCTGCCTTGACATATCGTTCCCGTTTGCTATGACAAGGTCAAGCCAGCCATCTTTATTAATATCGCACCATGCGGCACCGGTTGAATACTCATTATTAGCTGCTGAAGTCCATGAGGGAGAAGTGCTGAACGGAACCTGGGTAAAACCATTGATAACAAGTATTGAGTAATTAATAATAAAAAATGTAAAAGTTTTTTTCATTTTATAAGTATCATATTTTTTGATTCAGAATAACTGTCTGCCGTCAGTTTGTAAAAATAAACACCGCTCGGAGCTTGTCTGCCTCCCGGAGGATAATATGTACTATTCCATTCAACTTCATAGGTGCCTGGCAGTACCTGCTCATTAACAAGTGTTATTATCTCACGGCCGAGGATGTCGTAAATTATCAATCTCACGTTCTGTAGTGAAAAGGCACGCCTTTTCCCTACGGAAGGAACGCTAAATTTTATTTTTGTTGTTGGATTGAAAGGATTCGGATAGTTCTGGTAAAGCTTAAATTCTTTTGGAATTTCAGAAGAAATTTTTGAGATATTTATCATTATCGGTCTTAGCTGAACGTTAAGTATAGTAGTTGAATCGTTCTTTGCATATACATTTGATATTGTTTTTGTATAGTATCCGGGCGCTGAAAAGCTGAGTGTATATGTTCCTGTGTATATCATCCTGTGGTAATTACCTCTTAAAGAATCGGAGTATATTTCAGAACTATCAACGTCGTAGCCGTTTACAAAAATTTTTGCAAGCAAAGGTAATCCTGTTACTGAATCGGTAACAATCCCGCGAATTCCGTATAATGTTTGCTTCATGTAGTTCATAAATGAACGCCAGTTATAATCCCAGTGAGCGGGAAGCTGTGCGGGAGGAAGTAATTTTGTGTTCGAAAGCTCAATAGTGCATTCGCGCCCGTGCTGGTAATAACACATATAATCCTGCCTGCCGCCAACAACACGGTACCATGCGTAACCATTAGTGATTCCGTTGTTCAGATACGTCATGTAACCCGGAACTGCATAAACGTGAACAGTATCGGCATACTGGCGTGATACCTTTACCCACCAATTATTATCTGCTGTAAGCCTTGACCACGTATCCCAAGGATAGTTTACAACTTCAGCTCCGCCGTGAAAGTTAGCTGAAAGGACAAAATTATTAGCCGATGCAATGTTCATCATTGCTATTGTCTCAGGCTGATAAGGCGGTGTTGGCATTGGATTAGTCGGGTCAGGGAAATTGCGGTTAAGATCATAATTATTTGCGTTGTTTCGGCGTGCACCGTTTACCGTCCCGTTACCGCCCCAGTAAGTGCCGTCAGGGTTAGCAAGAGGATTTATCCATATTTCTACATTATTTACAAGATTTGTTACTTCGTTGTTGGTCCCGTAGTTTGTGAGCAGGTAATTAATAAGCCGTAACATCAGTACGTATCCGGTTGTTTCATCGCCATGCATAGATGATGAATACTGGAATTGGGGTTCGGCTTCGCGGACGCTAACATTATCGGAAATAACCGCAAACAGCAATTGCCTGCCTTGAACTGTCTGCCCGATGTTTACTATCCTGCATAGAGTCGGGTATTGTGTAGCAAAATTATTCATCATCGTTATGTATGCATCATAAGTGGGGTATGAATCCCATTCGCGTAGCAGCAATTGCGGGTCATTTGTCATTTTCACATCTTTGAGAAGTGAACCCGGATTAGGCAAAATTTCGTAGGTATAGCCAAGTGATTTGAATCTCGAAAATTCATATTCATTTGCATAGGCATAAATATATCCTTCACGGACATCGTCTATTGAAATGGCCTGTGTCAGATAATTAATATCATTGTAAATTTCAGCCTTAAATCTAAAATAATATTCCGTGTTCTGCGAAAATATTATTTGAGTAAACGCAAATAATATAAGCAGTGTTTTGTACATAACAAAAATGAAGGTTAACTTTATATCTTAATACAAACATATAAATTAATCGTATGAAATTAACCAATAAAAAAGAGTAGTATTTTTTTGAAAATGGGTAAGGTATCCGCTTTTAAAAATAATTTCCCTGTCATTCAGGGCAGGGTTTAGGTGACCATCATTGTTGGGCTTTACCCGAAATGTTTTACATAATTTTAACCCATTTTTGTACTGAAGCCCGATGTTTGTTTAACAAATCCCGCCTTAAACAACGAAGAAAGTTTTTATGTTACATTACCACGGTCGTGCAAAAATTTTTACATTTCTTCAACAAACCTTATAACCTTACAATTTTAATTTAAACCATTTCATTAATCTCTGATTTAGATTAACTTTGCACTCAATTAAGTGAAATTTAACAAAATGAACCATTTTTACATAAAAGACAACAAGTTATATGCTGAAAACTTCCTTGTAGAAGATTTAGCCAAAGAGTTCGGAACTCCGCTTTATATCTACAGCAAAAACCAGATGCTTCGTAATTACAGGGAAATCAACCAGCCCCTTGTAAGCTCAAAGCTCGATTACATAAACTGCTATGCAATCAAAGCAAACTCCAACCCCGAAATCCTGAAATTAATTTCGGAGGAAGGTGCAGGAGCAGAAATTGCCTCGGGCGGTGAGCTTTACCTTGCTTTGAAGTTCGGTTTCCTGAGGAATAAAGTTACATTCACAGGTGTTGGCAAAACCGATGAGGAAATAGAATACGGGCTAAAGGAAAACATTTTTAATTTCACAGTTGAATCGCATCAGGAAATACAGGTTATCTCGCAGATAGCTCACAGGCTTGGACTTATTGCCAGGGTTTCAATCCGTGTAAACCCCGATATAGATGCTGGAACACACCCTTACATTACTACAGGAATGAAAGAAAATAAATTCGGTATCGACAGCAAAGATATACTTGAGGTATTTAAAACCGCAAGCCGGTTGCCTAATATCGATATTATCGGAATTCATTCACACATTGGCTCCCAGATTACCGAAGTAAGCCCTTATGTAGAAACAATAGAATACCTTGCAAAGCTGATAAAAGACGTGGAGTCGATGGGGGTTAACATCCGCTACCTGAATTTTGGCGGAGGATTCGGTGTGCAGTATAAAAACGTTCTTTCTCACAGATATATACCTGTTGAAGAGGATGAAATTAACTCTTATGCATCACTTGGTGAACATATCAGTTCGGTCATCGGATTGCTGTCACAGCTTAACAAAAAGCTTGTGATAGAACCGGGCAGGTCGCTTGTTGCAAATGCAGGTATTCTTGTCGGTAAGGTGTTGTTTACGAAAGAGGGTGAGATGAAAAAATTTATAATCACCGATACAGGAATGAATGACCTTATGAGACCCTGTCTTTATAATGCATATCACCAGGTTGTGCCTCTTAACCTTAAAGATACGGGATACGAAGAAGCCGATATAGTAGGACCCGTTTGCGAAACATCCGATTTCCTTGCATCAAAAAGAACTCTGCAAAAGCTGGAACGCGGTGATTACTTTGCTGTTATGACGACAGGCGCATACGGTTATACGCTTTCTTCGAATTACAATGCCCGCCTAAGACCCGCTGAAATACTTGTTGACGGTGATAAATACCGGTTAATAAGGGAAAGAGAAAAAGTAGAAGAACTGCATTATTGATTTTTTGTTATTCCTGTGAAAGCAGGAATCTGCAATTATCAATTATATACAACCCCTCTTCCCGCTAATAGCGGGACAGGTATTCCCCCCTTTACTAAAAGTGGGGAGAGTTGGATGTGATATGCATGTTTCTCATTTCTTTACTCTTAAATAACCAATAAGTTTGAGATATGGCTCGTATTTTAAAGATTATCATCTTCTTCGTTTTATTACTCTGTTATGCTTCTTTTTCACAGGATGTAACGCTTGAGTATATTTTTCAGGATACAAACATTATTAACCCCCGTCCATCGCTTCGTTTTATAAATTCTGAATCAGGAAAAATTTATTACTATGCCGATGATGACTATAACGGGAAGCTCGATTTTTTCGAGTATGACTATTTGGAGAACGAATACTACAAATTTTCCGATACGATAACAGTATCGGAATATTTTATTTTGCAAAACGGAGATGCTGTTTCGGTTATTGAAGGCGATATTTACATATCAAAAAACTTTGGCAATACACGGACATTTTCCAGAGATATTCAGCTTACAAAAACCGATGAGTATGAATTTTCGCCCCGGGCTTATGATAACGTTTTAATTTTCCGCAGGAAGGGGAATTATTATTTAAAGCTTATGGATTCGCTTTCTGTTCCCGAACTTCAGCTGACAAATGATGAATCTGATTCAATCAGCTACCAGCCATTTACTGTGTCAGGAAAACCGGGGAACGATACTATTGTGCGGAGGTTCTTTTTTGTAAGGTATGATAATTCCACAAAATTTGAGCTTATTTTTCCTGATTACACAGAGGAATTTGTTACAGCAAAAAAACAAAAACGGGGACGTTCTAAAGTAAAGCTGTTTGAATACGAAGTTTATTTTAAATCAGCTAAACAGCTTGATATAAAAATTAATGAGGTAATCTACCCCGATAGTGTAAGATACTCAACACAGTACGCAGCATATTCACCGGATAGCAGGACATTAATATTAGATGCAGAGACTATAGAAAGACATACCAGGAAGATATTTAATTATAACATCGTAAATAAAACAATAAAGGAAATTTATACAGAAACCGATACGGCATGGATAGAACGGCATGACAATCCTGTAAGGTTTATCAATAATGATGAGATTGTTTTTGAGTCAGAAATTTCGGGATTTAACTGTCTTTATTCAATAAGAAAAGACGGTTCCGGATTTAAGCAGATTGCCGGCGGCAACTACACCATTTACGAATCGGTGCTCGATAGAAAAAGAGGTATAATTTATTATACAGCCAACCTAAGTCTTCCTGCAAGATTTTCGGTTTATAAGCTGGATTTGGAAAGCGGCAAACTTTGGATAACAGCAGAAAAAGAAGGAAGTTTCGGTGACCTGCATCTTTCGGGTGACGGTAATTACCTTCTCTGCACATATTCGTATCTCAACTTGCCCGAAGAGCTTTTTCTTATAAATCTTAATTCAAGCGATATAGTGCAGGTAACAAATACAATATCACCTAAATTTAAATCCGTTAGCTGGACATTACCTGAATTAATCAGGTTCTATAATAAAGAAGACGGCGAGAAAATTTACGCTTTTATATATAAACCAAAAGATTTTCTTCCTAAAAAAAAATACCCGTTAATCTGTTTTGCTCACGGTGCCGGGTATCTGCAGAATGTTACGATGGGATTCAGTCCTTACCAGGATAATTTCATGATTAATACTTTCCTTACCAGTAACGGTTACATCGTTCTTGATATAGATTTTAGGGGAAGCTTCGGTTACGGCAGGGATTTCAGAAACAAAACTTACCGAAACCTTGGGTATTGGGAAGTATCGGATTATATAAGCGGTATCGATTATCTTGATTCTCTCGGTTACATTAACAGGGATAAGGTTGGTATTTACGGCGGAAGCTACGGCGGTTTTATTACTTTAATGGCTTTGTTCCGTCATCCTGAACATTTTAAATGCGGTGTTGCATTGAGGGCAGTATCGAATTGGGCTAATTATTATTACAGCAATTGGTGGTATACAATTGCGAGGCTGGGAGAGTTATCTGACTCAAACCGAATTTATTACGAACAGTCATCACCAATTACTTATGCCGATAACCTGCAGGTTCCTCTGTTAATGACGCATGGAATGCTTGATGATAACGTTTTCTTTCAGGATATGGTTCAGCTTACGCAGAAGCTAATTGATAATAAAAAAGATTTTGAGGTGATGTTTTACCCTAAGGAGCTTCACAGCTTCCGCCTGCAGGCAAGCTGGCTTGACCAGTATAAGCGGATTTTTAATTTTTTTGAGAAGAATTTGAAATAAGTCGTTACAGCTTAAATGTAACTCCAGCGTAATAAGTTCTACCGGGCATTGGGTAATTTTTAATTATCTCATATGTTTTATTAATCACGTTATCAGCCGAGAGACTTACCTTTACATATTTCGGAAATTCGTACGATAATTTGGCTCCTATTAAAGTGAAATTCGGCAGCCTGACCAGTGGAGATGACTGTGAATCCTGACCAAAAAGTTCAGTAATATGCTCAAGCGTAAAAGACAGAGTGAATGATTTATATGTGTAATCAGCACCGGCTGTGATTTTTCCTGCAGGAATACCAGCAATTTTTTTACCGTAAAATCCATATGATGCTGAGGTATTTAATAAGAAGCTTTTCCACAACAGGTTTGCAGAAAATTCATAACCCCTATTAACTACTCTTCCTGTGTTTAGCAGTTTAAAATTGGGATAAGAACCGGTTTTAACAATCATTTCCTTGTAATCGTTATAATAATATTTTAGCTCAAACCACAATAACCCAAACAATTTTTGTTCGAGCCCTGCTTCTAACGAATACAAGTTCTCTGGTTTTAAATCCGGATTTTTCCAAGGATAAAGGTCGGTCTCTGCGAGTGTAGGTGTACGGAAACCCTCGGAATAAATTATTTTCAGCGTTGACTGCGGTAATGGGTTAAGAGCAAATCCTGCACTTGGCAGAACAACCGAACCATACTTTGAGTCATACTGGTAACTTATGCCCCCGTTGAATGATAGTATTCCTATAGTATGTTTAGTATTCAGGTATGAACCGAACTGAGATTTCTGTACAAATTCGTGGGGGAAAAAATTTGTAGGAGAGTTCGGCTTGCCGCCAAAGTTCTTATAATCTAAGCCAAAGGTTGTTAAGTTATTTTTTATTTCACGGCAGTTGATATATAAGATGGTTCCGAGTGTTCTATCGGAAGAGGTAAATGCAAGAGAATCCGCCGGATTATTTGCCGGTGTATCGTTTACCTTGTGTTTTCCAAAGTTTCCATGAAGTATCAGCGAACCGTTCCATTTATTCCGCAAGTAACTAAAAGTTAAATCTGTTCCTCCGCGTGTGATATCCGTAAAATTATTTTTGTAGGGGTTATTAATGGGACCTGGATTATAAGCTTTAATTCTTGTTATGTTTCCTCTTATAACTAAATCTAAATAATTATTTGCTTTGTATCCAAACCGCAAGCTTGAACTTTGTGATGAAACCTTCGACTCAGGTCTGTACCCATCGGTGTAGTGGATACTTCCAGTTGCAAAAATGTCAAATTCTTTTCTTTTCCATCCGAAATTGATTTTATATTTCTGCGTATTAAAGCTGCCGTATTCGCCTGTTAGCAGCAGGTTATATCCGTCTGTTAATTTCTTATTAGTTATAATATTCACTACCCCAGCCATAGCATTTGTCCCGTACAAAAAGGAAGCGGGACCGCGGATAATTTCAACTTTTGATACATTATCGAGCTGATAAGCATCGGGCAGAGGGTGTCCGAATATGCCCATTATATCGGGTCTTCCGTCTATCAGGAAAAGTATCCCTGTAGTAGGACTTCCGCCCAACCCTCGTATCGACATATTCCCTGATTCGGTAGCAACACCGAAACCCAGCAATCCTCTTTGAAGAACAAACGCAGATGGAACAGTTTGGGAAATTAACTGATGAACATTCACAGATGATGACCTTTCGATCTGGTTTACCCCAATTATGCTGATTGTTAAAGGCAGGTTTTTTAAAAGTGTTGAACTTCTTGTACCGGTTATAGTTATTGGTTCAAGAATGTAATCAGTACTGTCTTTTAAAACGGGTATGTTTTGAGAATATAAAATACATGATAAACTTAACAATAATAAAAAGGTAAATTTTAACATAATTATGATATTATATATTTTGATAAATTATTATAAAGAAAATATCTAAGTAAACCGGCATTTATATCTTTTGATACTTACCAAGATAATTATTGTACTTTTGTAACAAGAAAGATATATTTCAACTCAGAACTTCCTGTGTTGCGAACGTTATGTTCTGTAAAAGGCGGAACGTAAGCTATCATGCCCTGCTCAATCGGTATATTTTTATTTCCTTTAATTTCCATTTCACCGGTTCCATGTAAAACCGTTATTACTTCTTCATGTGAGTTTGTATTGTGTATTCCGACCGAATCTCCGGCTCCAAGCGTAACAAGCCCAGCCCTGAAGGTTTCGGTAACTTCCTCGTCAAGAAGCAGATGGTAGTTTGTTTTATCGTCCGGCAGTTTTTTAGTAAATGGTTTAAGATTTTTACCCATTGTTGGCTTACAAGCTATTATTTTCTTTCTTAATCCACCATTTGGCAATAAAAGGCAGAACTATTATCTGAACCACAGCTGCTGCCAAACCGGGCAGAATTGCTGAGGTAAGATAACCGGAATCGATTGTTAAACCTGTAATAAGAAGTGTAATAAGAAAAAGAATTCTTCCTGCAGCCAAACCTATAATTACGGATAAGAAAGCATTCAGATTATATTTTTCACGCAGCAGACCAATAATTACACCGTAAGCAGCAAGCTCAACCGTCATTGGGAAAATTAATGCAGGATACGGCATTCCTGAAATAAGGAAACTTACAGTGGGAGCCAGCATTCCTGATACTAATCCGCACCGCCAGCCATAAACAAGTCCGGCAAGAATAATTGACCAATGCATCGGCAGCAGAATTCTTACCGGTGCACCTGTGAGATGTGCTGCTGCAGGCAGAATTACTGCCAGTGCAATTAAAAATAATGTGAAAAGGTACGATCTGACTCCTGTAAATTCAAGAGTCGGTTTGTAAGCAATTTGGTTTTTATTAATGTTCATGATTGATTAATGTTTATGTTTATTAATTTTAGTATTTTTTAAAGGTGAAACCAGGGAAAGTTTTCCCTGCTTAACACCTTTAAGACTCAATATTTTATCGGATACCTCTTTAATATTAGATGCTTTATCGTTAAAAATTATAATTTCCAAACAGTCATCGTGGCTGATATGAACATGGGTATTAAAGAGTATACTGTGGTGATATTGATGCTGGATTTTGTTCAGTGCAGTATCTATAATTCGTTTGTGATGGTCGTAGACGAAGCTTAATACGCCAAAGACAATGCTTTTCTCATCAGCAATGGAATGGCTCTCCAGCTTTTCACGTATTAAATCGCGGATTGCTTCGGAGCGGTTATAGTAACCCTTTTTTGAAATTAATTTATCGAATTGCTGCAGAAGCAGTGTTTCTACCGATACCCCGAAACGTGTGAGTTTTTCCATGTGTTACGATTTTTACAAAAGTAACACGATAATATTTTAGTTTCAATGGTATTTTACCGGTATGCTGTGTTTGGATTAAATGGTGAAGCTAATTTTTATCCGATTACTTATTTTTTCGGTTCCAGTACATACGCTTCGCATACCGACTGAAACTCAACTTTTCTGTGTGTTGCATCGCAGAACGGCATTTTACTGCTGTGACCGCAGCGGCATAATGAAATTACTGTTCTGCCGGCAAGGTCATATTTGTTCCCGGCTGCGTCGTATAGCTCGAACTCACCTTCTATACGGTAACTTCCGTTATTTGTTACTGTAATTTTTGCTGGCATTGATTAGTGTAATATTTTCAATTTTTCTTTAGCGACAATAAAATATCTAAGGGTATCCTGACAAAGGTCATAACCATTCGGCAAAACATAAGTCCATTTTCATATATTTTAACTTTTTTCTCCCTTCTTTTTCCTGTCATTCAGAATCTTATCTACCTTCTTAGCATTTTTAACCGCCCTTGCAAGAATTTCATTCCCTTCTTTCAAAACGGACTGCTTATACTTTATATCTTCAATTTGCGGCAGGTTTATTTCAACATTCTTATATGCACCCCATATTCCGGTTTCAAGCGATTTTGCCCCAACCGCAAGGTCGCTTGATGAATTCAGGTTGCCGTATTTAGCAAGCCCAATCATATGCTCCCAGCAGGAGTCAGCAATTCTCATTACGCTTAGTGGCACTTCGATTGCCTTCTTTAATCCATTCTGCATTTTCTCTTGCCTTATCTTCTTTTCTTTATCTGTTTCTTTAGGCAGGCGCATTGCTTCCATGTAATCGTTAAAAGCATTTGTATCTTCATCTATTTTATGAATAAGCTGATGCATCGCTTCATGTACGGGCGGGATAAGTTTTCTCATCTTTGAATCAAGATGTTCGAACTTTTTGCTGCCGTAGCTCATCCACCCCATCATGGAGCCGAGTGCAGCACCCAGTGCTGCAGCAAGTGCCGAAACGCTCCCGCCCCCAGGTGCTGAAATTCTTGCACCAACCGACTTAATGAAATTTTTCACACTCATATTTGCGAGCGGTTCATTTTTATCTTCTTCTATCATATATTCTATTATTCTTTTGTTTGGATCGAATTTTGAAACTGAATTTAGTCCAAGCCTCTCTACAACAAGCCTGATCTTTTGTCTTTCGTCGATTATAAAAAGATTTTCTTTTTTAATATAGTACTCTGCAGCCATAAGCATTGCCTCCAGTGGAATCAATCCCACAAGCTCGCTTCCGCATACTGCAAGGTTCAGCTCTTTAGCATCCTTCACACACTCCTCGAATACAACATGAGGCGGTGTGATTTTGTAATTATCGAGGTTAATCGATACCTGTGCCATGTGATATTCATTAACATACCAGCCGATAGCTTTAATCGCTTTCAGCCGTCCGGGTTCGTTTGAATTGCGTCCCTGTTCACGAATGTTCAGTGCTATCCTGTGTGCCTGTTCTTTGGTTCCTAGTATATTTACATTGTATGCTATAAGGAAAAATCTTGAACCTGTAACTGTGGCACCTGATTTAGGCACAAATTCCTGGGGACCAAAGTCCGGTTTCCACTCAGGCTTGTAAATTTTATCTTTCAATCCTTCATATTCTCCAGCACGGATTTGCTTGAGTGCCTTACGGTACGGTTTGGTTGAGGCTTCTTCATATAAATAAACCGGAACACCAAGCTCTTCACCAACACGCTTACCGAACCTCTTGGCACATTCAACACAATCTGCAGTAGTAACTTCAGAAACAGGTACAAACGGCACAACATCTACCGCACCCATACGCGGATGTTCACCGGAGTGCTTGGTCATATCAATCAGCTCGTAAGCTTTCTTTGCAAACTGAAACGCTGCCTCGACCACAGAATCAGGATTACCTACAAAAGTAAAAACAGTTCTGTTGGTCGATTTACCCGGGTCAACATCAAGCAGTGTTGCACCCTTTACAGCACGAACAGCATCGGCACAAGCATTTATTATTTTTTCATCTCTCCCTTCGGAGATATTAGGAACACATTCGATTATTTTACTCATAAATACTTATTTTCTGACTTAATTATTTACAAAGTTAATATTTATAAGGAATGAAAGGAATGGATAAATGAATAAGGTTAAAAAAAAAGAAGGATTATAAATTTGTTTAACTAATGAATATCACATTCTTGACCCAATTATGATGTTTCAATCGGAAAAATTTGGAGTTATTATTGGATAATTCGCTCCTTATAAAACCATATAGAATTAATAATGGAAAAAGAAAAAAAAACCACAAATCCACAAAGGAAGGAAATAATAACTCTCAGTGAAATGAAGGAAAAAGCAAAGCTTGGAGGCGGTGTAAAACGTATCGAAGACCAGCACAAAAAGGGTAAGCTCACAGCACGCGAGAGAATTGATTTACTGCTTGACCCCGGCAGCTTCGAAGAAATTGATGCGTTTGTTGAGCACCGCTCAAGCGATTTCGGACTGGATAAACAAAAATTTCCCGGTGACGGGGTTGTAACAGGAAGCGGTAAAATAGACGGACGCCTTGTGTTTGTGTTCAGCCAGGACTTTACAGTTTTCGGAGGCTCGCTTTCGGAAGCTCACGCAGAAAAAATTTGTAAAATTATGGATATTGCTTTGAGAGTAGGTGCTCCGGTTATAGGACTTAACGATTCAGGAGGTGCGAGGATACAGGAAGGCGTTGTGAGCCTTGCCGGTTATGCCTATATATTTCTTCGTAACACGCTTGTTTCGGGAGTGATACCGCAAATCTCTGCTATAATGGGTCCGTGTGCGGGCGGAGCGGTTTATTCACCCGCTATAACCGATTTTACTTTAATGGTCAAGAACACGAGCTATATGTTTGTGACAGGTCCTAATGTAGTTAAAACAGTCACCCACGAAGAGGTTTCCTTTGAGTCACTTGGTGGTGCAGTAACACATGCAACAAAATCTGGTGTTGCACACTTTGCCTGTGATAGTGAAGAGCAGTGTCTTCGGTATATTAGGAAACTAATTTCATATATACCTTCAAGCTGGAAAGAAAAACCACCGGTTATTAAAAGTACCGATGAACCTTATAGAAAGGAAGAAACTCTAAATACGATTGTTCCGGAAGATACTACAAGACCGTACAACATGAAAAAGATAATTGAGCTAGTTGTTGATAAAGAAAAAGATGATTCAAGCTTTTTCGAAATACATGAATTATTTGCTCAGAGTATTATCGTGGGCTTTGCAAGGCTTAACGGGCAGCCAGTGGGCATAATTGCCAACCAGCCCTCCAAAATGGCAGGAGTGCTTGATATAGATTCTTCGGTTAAAGGAGCAAGGTTTGTCCGCTTTTGTGATGCATTTAATATTCCATTGATAGTATTTGAAGATGTACCGGGATTTATGCCCGGAACTTATCAGGAGTGGCGGGGAATTATTAAACACGGTGCAAAACTTCTTTATGCTTTTGCTGAGGCAACAGTACCCAAAATTACTGTGATTGTGCGTAAGGCATATGGTGGAGCGTATGATGTTATGAACTCAAAGCATATACGAGGTGATTTTAACTTTGCTTGGCCAGGAGCTGAAATTGCTGTAATGGGTCCCAGGGGTGCAGCCGAAATAATATTCAAGAAAGAGATAGAAAAATCACCTGACCCTGCTAAAGCACTTGAGGATAAGGTTAAAGAATATACAGAAAAATTTGCCAATCCCTACATAGCTGCTGCAAGGGGATATATAGATGATGTAATAGAACCGGCTGAAACACGTATAAAATTAATTAATTCGCTTAAAATCCTGGAATCAAAGGAAGATTCCAATCCTAAAAGGAAACATGGAAATATTCCTCTATGAATATTCAGAAGCCATTATTGAAACTTCTTGACATTTTTAGTGGTTTTCTGAGATAAATCAAACATCCTGGAGAGACATTTCATTTGTTTAAGCTAAAAAGAAACTTCTGAAAAACGATTTATGAACATCATTTTTTAATTCATATCGTCCTTAACAAGGGTTTGCTTTGAAAGGAGCCCTTACGGAACAACCCCTTGTCCGAGAGTTTTTCATAAAACTATTAAAAAATAAACTAAAGAAAGGAATTATTATGAAACCTAAAATCGGTATTCTTGGCTCCGGTGTCGTTGCAAAGGCACTTGCAAATGGCTTCAACAAACATGGTTATGAAGTTATGATGGGCACGCGTGATACAAGTAAACTTGATGAACTGAAAAGTATAGTAAAAACCGGTTCATTCCGTGACACTGCTGCATGGGGTGAAATTATAGTTTTAGCGATTAAAGGTACGGCAGCAGAGGATGTTTTAAAGCTTGCAGGTTTAGATAATTTAAAGGGTAAAACAATTATCGATACTACTAATCCTATATCAGACTCTCCTCCTCAAAGCGGAGTATTAAAATTCTTTACAACACTCGAAGACTCGCTTATGGAGCGTTTGCAAAAGTTAAGTCCTGAATCGGATTTTGTTAAAGCGTTTAGTTGCGTCGGAAATGCTTTTATGGTTGACCCCTCGTTCCAAGACGGCAAGCCAACTATGTTTATATGCGGCAACAACGCTGATTCAAAGAAGCAGGTAAACGATATACTTATCGAGTTCGGATGGGAAGTTGAGGATATGGGTTCTATGGAAGCTGCACGTGCAATTGAACCGCTGTGTATTCTATGGTGCATCCCCGGATTCTTAAGAAACCAATGGACACACGCATTTAAGCTTTTAAAGATGTAAGGTTTATTTATATTAAATTTTTAAAGGGGCTGTCTAAAAAGTGTTTTTGTATCCGCAACCTTTATGGTTGCGTTGCAATTTTCTTGCTTAATCGCAACTATCAAAGTTGCCTGCCTGCAGCAGTCAGGCGGTTACAGTTTTCAGTAAGAAAATTGCCTTTTGAGACAGCCCTTTATATTCGTAGTTAAATATTAACTACTTCAGTAAATCTATTACCTTATCACTTTTTTTATCTTTTGCTATATCATACGCTGTTTTGCCCGATTGAGTTACAGCAGCTTTATCTGCTCCGTTTTTCAATAAAACCTGTGCTGCCTCAAGACTGTTATATTCAGCTGCGTAGTGTAGCGGAGTTTCATCATTCGATTTATGCTTTATGTTGACATCAGCTTTTGCGTCGATAAGCATTTGAATAATTTCAGACCTGTTTTGCCTTGCGGCACCATGCAATGGGGCTGTGCCCATATCATCCCATACGTTCGGATTTGCACCGTTTTTAATTAGTAATTCGGTTATTTCTTTGTAACCGTTAAATGTTGATATTCCCAAGGCTGTTTCTTTTAAGAAATCCGTTGTCTTTGCATCAACTAATGTTGGGTCTTTGGAAATATATTCCTTTACTTTAGCTGCATCGTTATCTTTTACAGCTTTGAAAAATACTTCGACATCAATTTTTTCGGTAACTTTTTTCTCCGTAGGTTTTTCATCCTTGGTCTTGCCGGTCTCATCTGTTTTCTTACCGCATGAGAAGAGAATAGAAATAGATAATAAAAGAGGGAAAATAAAGTACTTCATTTTTTCCTCCAATGAAGGTGATTTTTTGAGATGTGGTTAATTTATATACAATATTAGTATTAAATGTTTGCAAATGCAGGTGATTAATTTATTATTTTTCGTTTCTAAGAAAGGATGTATTTACTTCTTTCAGTGTTTTCTATGCATTGATATTTTCTTATTGTTGCAGTTAAACTGCACTGATTATGAAAAGTTTGATACTTATTTCAATATTTTTAATCTCCACCTTAACTGGTGTATTCTCTAAATCAGGTGATTCAATTCATGTTGTATCACATAATAAAATTTACATAACAACTGACCCGTCAAAAGGAAGTAATTTCTATCCGGCATGGACATTGTTTCCAGGCAAGGAAACAAGCTACAGAAAAGTTGTTTTATTCATAACGTTTCAATGTCCGGAAAATCTTATGTGTGCTGAATGGGATTACCTTGACCATGTTAATCTGAAAAGAGCAGGAAGCATTAACGCAGCACTATTAAACTATGAGCTTGCGAGGGTGATAACCGCTTACGGAAGACGCTTCACATCAGACTGGAAATTCACCTGGTGGACTGATGTTACCGATTTTTCGATGCTTCTCCATGACTCGGTTGAGATTGAATACGTACACACGGGGTATGAACCTGCAAACGACCGCGGCTGGGTTATCACACTCAATTTCTTAATTATAGAAGGCACACCGCCGATGGAACCAATTTCAATTAAACCGGTGTATAACGGAAATTTCCGCTATGGTGATAAGTCTGATAATATAGAAAATCATTTTAAGCCGTTTACTTTTATAACAGAGAACGAAGTAAAAATTGTTAGGTTCAGGATTTCACAAACCGGTCACGGAATGGATACGAACGGATGTGCCGAGTTTTGTCCAAAATACAGGGAAATTTGGTTTGATGGTAAAATGACCGATAAAAAATATTTATGGAAGGAATGTGCATCAAATCCTTTGTATCCGCAGGCGGGGACGTGGATATTCGACAGAAGCAACTGGTGTCCGGGTGATGTTGTGCCTCCTGATATTTATAATTTTTATGTTTCAGGCGGAACTCAGCATTCAATAGATATTAATATGGAACCGTATGTAACACAAAATCCATCCGCAATTTGGAGTATCAACGCTTATCTTATAGAGTACCGCGAACCAAAATTCAAAAACGATGTTGAGATTGTGGATATTATTACACCAAGTGAGGTGGATATATATTCAAGAATGAATCCTATTTATAACAACCCTTTAGTTATAATAAGAAATAATGGGAATGAAATTCTTAAAAATATGAGGATTAGGTATTCACAAGATGATGGGTATTCTGTAAGTCCTCTACATGTCTACAATTGGTATGGTTTGTTACGTCCATTATCTTCGGATACTATAAATCTCCCGGGATATTTTTATTACACGAACAGACAAGAATTTAAAATTACTCTTTCTTTGCCCAACGGTGTAAAAGATGAATATGAATATGATAATTTTAAAGTATCAAAAACTTTGCCAATTCCAATTATGCCCCAGGATTTTGAAATTTTTATAAAAACAAACAATGAACCATTCCACAATTCGTACATACTTAAGGATTCTGAAGGAAAAATAATATATGAACGAAAGTCAGAGATGCTTGATTCAAATACAATTTACCGTGATACGTTTTCATTAAGACCCGGCTATTTTGAGTTTGTATTAACCGATACAGCAGGTGACGGGATGGAATTCTGGTATAACACCGAAGGCGGTAAGGGAAATGCAAGATTTCTTGATATGAATGGTTATCTATTAAAGAATATTAATCCTGATTTTGGTAATTTTGCGAGGTTTTGTTTTAAAGTAGGAGAAGGCACACCAATAATAGATAATAATCCAATTGTTGATGTTTACCCTATTCGTAATCAGGGGAAATTTTTCCTTGACGTTTTTTTCAATGAAGTGCAGAATGAACTTAAGGTTCAGTTCTTCGCTCCCGATAGCCAGCTTGTTGAAGATAAAATGTATTATAATGTTAAGGAAGAAATTATTAATTTTGATTTTTCCGATAAGCCTGATGCAATTTACGGTATCAAGATAACAACCGGAGATTATACGATATACAGGAGGGTAAAGATTGCAAAGTGAAATGATTAATATATACTTCCTCCCTTCGGGGGGTTTGAGGGGGGCTGATTGAAAGTTTTAATCACCGGTGCTGCTGGTAATCTTGGCGGATTACTTTCAGACTACCTGAAAGATAATGAGAACCTGGAATTGAATCTGATGATTCATAAAAAGGATGTACCGGAACAGCTAAGAACGCATCCTCGTGTAAAAGTATTTAAGGCCGATTTATCAAAAAAAGAAACTTTATATCCGGCATTACTGGGAGTTGATGTGGTTGTTCATTTCGCTGGAATACTTTTTAGGGCAAATCCCGAAAATTTCTTGCCTGTAACCAATACTGTTTATTTCCGTAACCTTGCAGATGCAGCGATAGAAAATATGGTTAAGCGAATAATACTTATAAGTTTTCCGCATGTTGAAGGTGAGACAACTAAAGATTATCCGGCAACAGGCAGGCTCAATAGTTCACCAATTTCAGTCCACGCAAAAACACGGCTTGAAGAAGAGAAGTATTTATTCTCATTGGAACCGGAGTATGATTTTGAACCTGTTTCACTTCGCGTTGGAATGGTTTATGGCAAAGGAATACTTATGATAGAAGGAGGCAGGCGTTTCGCGAAACTAGGTTTGCTCGGAATTTGGAAAAAACCCACATGGATTCAACTAATTTCAAAAGATGATTTCCTCGAGGCTACGAAAAACGCAGTGATAAAAGAAAATATTAAAGGAATATATCATATTGGTGATGAGGGTTACCAAACATTGCAGGAATTTGCGGATACTGTATGTAATTACTGGGGTTACCGTAAACCATGGCGTATGCCTGAGAGCTTGATAATGTTTGCAGCAGGGCTATTTGAAATTGCATCTAAGATTTTTGGCATTGTATCTCCTTTAACAAAAGATTTTATTCGCATAGGAATGGTTTCGTATTACGGAGATACCTCACGGATGAGAAAGGAGCTTCTGCCGGAGCTGAAATATAATTCATTCAGAGATGGATTGAAGATATTGTAAAGAGGCTGTCTCAAAAGGCAATTTTCTTGCAAGAAAACTGTAACCACAACTTTCATAGTTGCGATTAAGCAGGAAAATTGCACGCAACCATAAAGGTTGCGGATACAAAAACACTTTTAAGACAGCCTCATGCCTGCTTAACGAAATATTTAATAAAAAATGTTAAATAACTAATACCATGGATATCAAAAAATATTTCCGCCAGGGTGCCATAGGGGCACTGGTTGATGAATACGAAAAAAGTGTGGATGAAATGAATCTTTTGCTTAAAAACGTTAGCGATGAAGATTTTACTGCTGTTGCAGATCCGGATGCAGAAGACCCGGACAGCCGTTCTATACAAGCTGTTATGAATCACGTGATAAATTCGGGATATGGTTATATTAAATACATTGCTGAGGCATTGGGCATAAAGGATAAGCGCGAAAAATCGGAATCTGTGGAGATAGATAGTGCTGTTATTGCACGTATCGAGTTAAGGAAAATGCTCGAGCATAATATACGGGTTTTTTATGAGCAGAATCCCGGGACAATTGAAAAGAACTGGGATACCAATTTTACCGTTCCGTGGAAATGGCAGTATAACGTGGAGCAAATGCTGGAGCATGCAATTGTTCATATATTAAGGCACCGCAGACAGGTTGAAAAAATGATTGAGAAAATGAAGAAGTGAGTTACAATCTACAATTTTAAATTTTCAATGGATTTTATCTAATTTTGCGAGGCTTTTTCTATTTTTCTACATACCCTATTTTATACACTTTTCTGAACGATATGTAAAAAACGGTCTTGATAATAAAGTTGCAAAAAGGTTAATTTTAGAAAAAGCAAAGAATAAATGAAATTTCTAGGTGAAATATATAAAGAAAAAATTTTACCAAGAAAAGACCTTGTCGAAAGGGAATTGCCATATAATGACCATGAGTCACAAATTGTAAAAGATTTATTCGGTTATAAGCTCGTTTGCGGTAAGCATCAGGTTGAGTGTGCAAGTGAGGAAGAAGCAAGGTATTTGAAAATTTTTCTTGACGTTGGCTTAACTGAAATCAAAATACCTAAAGATATAAACTTCTTAAAACAAATCATACCTGAACTTGAGGAAAGCAAAAAAAATATAGATGAAATTATAGATGAATTTATGGAGAGCATATTCGATAGAAAAGCAAAAGCACAGCTTAGGCATGAGGTTTATATGGAATATGCAAAATTTTAATTTCAGGAGATATTAATTTTTATTTTTATTATGAGATGATAAGTTTTAATATTTGGCATAAATCTTTGCGAAAGGCGAACACTATCAAGATGTGATGGACCCTGGTAACGCAAATATTTCTTACAAAATCGATAAGCTGTATAAAATAAGATAACGCTAATTATTAAAGCTATGATGAATTCCATTTCAATGATAAATACTTTTTACCTCAACGTTTGTATTTTGCGTTTTTTAAAAGAGTTTCTCCAAAGCTGATTTTCTTAGTGAGTATAATTTCTGATTTTTGATTTCTCACTTTTTTATCACCTCTCCTTTCTTTATCACACTCTCAACAAAGTTCATCCCGAAATTATACAATATTTGCTTGTAATCAGGCACATCAAATATCAACAAATCAGCCCATTTACCATTTTCAATACTTCCCACCGTATCTGAAATGCCCAAAGCTGCAGCAGCATTTATCGTAACCGCATTTATGGTTTCCTCTATGTTCATTTTCAGCTTATGCACTGCAAAGCTCATTACAAGCTGTATATTTTGTGTCATTGAGCTGCCGGGATTGAAATCGGTAGCCAGTGCAACGGGGACGTTATTTTTTATCAGCTTTCTTGCCGGTGCGTAAGGAATATCAAGAAAATATGAAACAGCCGGAAGCAGAACTGCAATTATTTTTTTATCTGCCAGCAATTTGATGTCCGAATCTTTCATTACTTCCAAATGTTCAACCGAAACAGCTTTATTTTTTATTGCGGTCTTTATTCCGCCAATTGAATAAAACTGGTTTGTATGCAGTTTCGGTATTAAACCAAATTTTATGCCCTGTTTAAGTATAGCATCCGTTTCCTTTGGTGAAAAATAATTCTTTTCGCAAAATACATCTATAAACATGGCAAGTTTTTTCTTAGCAATAAAGGGTATCATTTCGTATATAATTTCATCTATATATTCTGTTTTGGATTTACCTTTAGGAACAGCGTGTGCTCCGAGAAAAGAGGGGTAAATATCTATTTGTATATCTTTCTTTAGTTCATTTATTACCTCAAGCATTTTTATCTCGTTTTTCGTATCAAGTCCGTAACCCGATTTAATTTCGATCGATGTAACACCAAATTCTATAGAACGTTTTAATCTTTCCAGTGCAAGTTGTTTTAGCTTGATTTCAGTAGCTTTTCTTACTGCATTTACGGTTTTGAGTATACCTCCACCAGCTGAAGCAATCTCTTCATAGGTTTTCCCTCTGATTCTCATTGAAAATTCCTCCGCACGGTCACCCGCAAACACCGTATGAGTATGACAATCTATAAATCCCGGCAATATGGTTTTACCTTTTGCATCTATTTTATTCAGATTTTTTTTTCGAATTAAATCAGGCATTTTTTTACCGATCCATTTTATCCTGCCATTTTCGCAATAAATAGATGAATTAGTTAATAAACCGATATCTGATTGTTTTTTCCCCGATTTAAAAAGTTTGACCGGAGAATTACAGGTTACAACTTGGGAGGCATTTTCAATTACCAGGTCCATGATTACAAATATAAAGATTAATAGATGTAAATTCGTTAATAAACATAAACTTTGTAGTGAAAAAGCAAACCTTTTCAAAACTGATATTGGGTTTGTTAACTATGTTAAGGTTGGCGGTAAGGTTTCCGCAAAGGTTAAAATTTAAGTTTGTATCAGACATTGAAAATAAAAAACTAAACAGAAAGGAAAAACTAAAATGTCAAACTTAAATTTAACAAAAATCTACATCGCACTGGTTGCAATGTTTTTAACAGCTGCCGCTTTTTTTGGCTGCAGTGAAAACAGCCTTATGAACTCTTCTTCAAGCTTCAATGAGCCCAAACTTTCACCCCCTCCTCCAAGCGTGGTTGTTGAGCCCTTCTGGGAAGGCAAAGTTCTTTGCTTCAGAGTTACAAACAATATGACTGATACAATCATAAACGACTTCCACGTACAATTCGATTCAACTCTTCATATAAAAGGCTGGATCACATGGCCAGGATGGGTAATTGACCAAACAACAACCGATACAGCAAAAGGTAAATTCGGTGTAAAATGCGGACCGCAGGGGCAGCCGATACATCCGCTTGGCGGTGTTGCAATTCCTCTAGGTGTTGACCTTGGTTATATTAAAATTAATAAACGCAAGCCCGGACAGTGGTGGGATTTCACATGGCAAGCAACAAGAGACGGTGTTGTGGTAAAATCAGGTTACGGCAATTTTCCAAGATAGATAACGCATAATAAAAGGGGCTGTCTTAAAAAGCAATTTTCTTGCCTAAAAACTGTAACCGCAACTTTCATAGTTGCGTTTTTACAAGAAAATTGCTACGCAGCCATAAAGGCTGCGGATACGGAAATACTTTTGAGACATTCCCTTTTTAGTTCATCCCGGTATATTCAAATGTGCCGGGATTTTTTATTGGCAAACGTATAACTTAACTGGAATAGTATGTCGGAATGGACGAATCTATTTATAAATTCCCGATTCACAATTTGTTAAATATAGATTCCTGCTTTCCAGCCTGCTGAAGGCACGGCACAGGAATGTCACTTTCTGTTAAGGTTAGCGGTAAGGTTTCCGCAAAGGTTAAAATTTAAGTTTGTATCAGACATTGAATTAAAAAAACTAAACAGAAAGGAATAACTAAAATGTCAAACTTAAATTTAACCAAAATATACATCGCACTCGTTGCAATGTTATTAACAGCTGCCGCATTTTTCGGATGCAGTGAACAGACGAGCATCATGAATACGGAAGGCAGTCCGCAATTCACTCATTTTACCGGTGATGACAATCCGGTTGAAGTAATTGTTACAAACAGCAGATACGGCGGATATTTTATTACTGTAAAAAACAACACACAGGACACGCTTAATGATTTTCATATTCAGCTGCAAGACTCTACCTATGAGATAAAAGATCCTAATACTTTGAACTCCGGATGGCAGAAATCCTACGGTGGACAGCATAGAAACGACAGCAGTAAAGTTGATCTGAAAACCACACGAGGTACTTTATCATACAATCCCATTAAACCGGGCAAACAGCTTCAGCTTTTATGGTTCTGGCTTCGTTCTAACAAAGAATCGACTGATATGAAATTTGACTGGCAGGCTACCAAGGATGGCGAAGTTGTTGCAAGCGGTACAGTGACCCTTCCGTAATAATTAAAAATCGGATGCAATGAAAAACCTGACCCTAAATAATAAGGGTCAGGTTTTTTAATTGTGTTCTGATTTCTGTTTTTTTACTTTTTCATCAGCCCAGCTATGGCGGGATTTCCATAAAATGACTGGCGTTATTTTATCATCAGCATCTTCTTTGTAACCACAGCTAATGGTGTTTCAACCCTGTAGAAATATACTCCGCTGGAAAGTTCTGCAGCATTGAACTCAACAGAATAACTTCCCGCGGTCATTTCAGTGTTAAGCAGTACTTTAACCTCCTTACCTGCAATATTGTACACCGTAACTTTCACATTCATTTTCTCAGGAATATCTAACTTTACTAATGTTGTTGGATTAAACGGATTAGGATAGTTATCATAAACCTTAAATTCTTTAGGAATTTCATTGTTTTGTGTAATGCCTACTACACCAACATAGAACTGGAATCTCGATGAAGGGGGTGTAGTTCCGGGCGGATTAATTCCGCTGCCTCCTGCAGGCAGGGTTGAAACTAAAGGATTGGGAAGCGCTATATCCTGTGCAGCAAAGTAATATTGTACAGTTGTTCCCAAACTGCTTCCAGGGATAGGAAAGAAGAACGTATCACGGTTAATAGATGTCAGGTTAGAAGCTGTAAATGCTGTCCATGTGGTTCCTCCGTTGGTTGATTTCCTGTAATACAGAAGCGGTGCCTGGTTTGTCCAGTTCCTTATTATCCCGTTATCGAAAATTCTCGCTTTAAATGTTAAAACACCCGTATTAGTAGTAGCAGTAAATGGCTGAGTGTGTTGTATAGTTGGGGGCGTGTTATCAAGCTTTCTTGCCGAATCTACAGATAAAGATGCATCAATTATTCCCCAGCCCATTAGATTGTTGGGAGAGTTTGAATTGCTTGCAAATTTTCTAAGTATACCCCTTACCTGAATGGGTGTAAGATTTTTGTTCGCTGAAAGGACAAGTCCGCATACACCAGCTGTTAACGGACATGAGAATGATGTTCCGCTGCTGTATGTATACGAGGAATTGGATGAAGTTGATGCTACATAGTTGCTGCTGCCCATAGCCATTACATCAGGTTTTATACGCGGGGGGGGGTATCAGTGGTAGGTCCTACCGAACTAAAACTTGCCCTCGAACCTGTAGATGTTACCGCACCAACCGATATAACACTATCCCCGTCGGCAGGAGCTCCAAGAGTATTGTGCGATGAACTGCCACCGTTGCCGGCTGAATTGCAAACGGTTATTCCTTTATTGACGGCTAAGTCAGCACCATTTGTAACAACCAGTGTTCTCCCGTTCATATCCTGCCAGGTCCAATCAGGATATCCGGGGTCAAACGTAAGATATCCGAGAGAGCTTGATATTACATCGGCACCAAGGCTATCTGCCCATTGTGTTGCTGCTACCCAGTTGTCCATTTCAATAGGTCTTTCAAATGAATCAACTTCAGTTCTTGCAACAAGAAATGAAGATTTAAATGAAGGACTTATTAATTTGCCCGGCATATAACCGCCAATGTTCGATAGCGTTTGTGTACCGTGCGTTGTTGAAGAACCTACATTGTTTGCGCCGGGTCTGTGCAATTGAAAATCGTATTGCGATACGACGGTCATTGGCAGAGTTGTAAACACCTCGTGTGTTTGATTTCTCCAGCCATTATCGAAGCTTGCTATCATAACACCCTGCCCGAATATCCCCTGGTTATGAACAAGGTTTACTTTTATCTGGTTAATTTGTGTAAAGCTGTTTCCGTAATTGAATGTATCGGCAAGTATGTTATTATTGTTATCATACAGTATTTCACCCGAAGGTTTTGATTCTATATCTTCCCTGTGTCTGATAAAAGTTTCAACAAGCTCTATTTGTGTAACAAAATTTAAATCTGAAATTTCATCAAGCTGGCTTCGTGTTACTTCTGCACTTACAGAGTTGAACCATTTTACTGCATGCCTGAGTTTAATGCCTTTACTCACCAGTTCATCAGCATAAGGCTGATAGATTGGAACATCTGTAATATCGACAAGTTCGTTTTGTGGTTTCACTTTTGCTCGGCGGTCTAATGATTTTTGAGTAACCAGTGCTAATGGATTGATAATAATATTTGTGTATTAGGACCTTTATCGGTTAGGTAAATCCATACTGTAAAACTTTTTTCAGATGTTTTATCAAGTTTAGCAGTTAATCTTGGTCCAAGTTTAGAATTGTATGAACGAAATGATAATGCTATTGCAATAACAATTATCAATAAAACTAATGTAGAAAAGTATTTTTTCATATTTAATAAGTTTAATAAGTAACTAAAATACCATTAAAAATTTTATTTTACAAAGACTATAAATTAGTGGTTTTCGTTAATTTTTCTCCTTTATTTAAGTGAAGATGTCTTTTATGGTATAAGGATAGCTTTATTCATTGATATTCAAGGCAATGATAAATAATTTTGTAAAATTCAAGTAATTAAACGTAATTTTATGCCTCCCAAGGGACTAAATATTCTTTTTTGTACGAGCGAGGTTACCCCTTACTCAAAAACAGGCGGACTTGCAGACGTTTCAAACTCATTGCCACAGGAACTTTCAAATCTTGGTAATGCAGTTCGCGTTATTACGCCTAAATATGGTCCCATGGATGAGCGGAAACTGCGGGTTTATGAAATAAAACGGCTCTCAAATATTGAAGTTCCTATTGGCGAGAAAACTACGATTTGCAATATTAAGTCATCTTTTATCATCTCTCCACGTACAAAAGTTCAGGTTTTTTTGATTGAGAACAACGATTATTTTACACAAAATAGTCCGTATATTGACCCGAGGACCGGTAAAGACTACCCTGATAATGATGAAAGATTTATTTTCTTTAACAGGGCAATAGTTCAGGTTCTTGGTTTGCTAGGCTGGCAGCCCGATGTAATCCATTGCAACGACTGGCAAACAGGTTTAATTCCTGCTTATCTTAAAACAATCTATAGTAAAGACCCTTTGCTCAGCAATGTAAAAACTGTGTTTACTATTCATAATCTCGCATACCAGGGTTTATTTCCCTACGATTCTTTTCACAAAACCGGGCTTCCGGATAACATTTATAACTCCAACGGTGTAGAATATTTCAACCAGTTAAGCTTCCTGAAAGCGGGTCTGATGTATTCCGATATAATTACTACCGTAAGTAAAAAATATGCGGAAGAAATATACACATCACCCGAACAAGGGTACGGCTTTGAGGGAATTTTAAAGCAGAGAAAAAATGATATTCACGGAATTTTAAACGGTGTTGATTATTCAATCTGGAACCCGGAAAAAGATACCATTATACCTTACAGGTACAGCTCTAAAGAATTGCCGCTTAAGAGAGAAGATAAAAGAGCGCTATGTAAGAGGTTTAACCTTGAGTTTAATCTCGAAATCCCGGTTTTAGGGATTATTTCACGCTTAACCGACCAGAAAGGTATGGACCTTGTAGAGCAAATATTAAAAGATTTGATGAAAGAAAACCTATATCTTATAGTTCTGGGAAATGGCGAGAAAAAATATCATAAAATCTTTGAAGCATTAAAAAAGAAATATCCTAAAAAAACCGGTATTCATCTGGGTTTTTCAGAAGAATTGGCACATCTGATTGAAGCAGGCTGTGATATATTCCTTATGCCTTCAAAGTATGAACCGTGCGGCTTGAACCAGATGTACAGTATCAGGTATGGAACTATCCCCGTAGTAAGAGCAACAGGCGGGCTTGCAGATACTATACACGAATATAAAAACGGGAAAGGTAACGGCTTCTTATTCGAAAAGTATGACGCTGGTGCTTTTTTAAAAGCAGTTAAAAGAGCTTTAAAACTTTTTAAAAACCGCGAAGAATGGGTAAAATTGATACGTTCTGCAATGGCATACGATTACTCATGGGCAGTTTCAGCAAAAAAATACGTTGAACTTTACAAAACAGTAATTAAGAAAACCTAACCTGCATTAATTTTTTTATTAAACAGACACGCTTGACCCGGTGAAAGAATTAGCAAGAGCAATTTTTCTGGATAGAGACGGCACAATTTTAAAAGAAGTAACGGGCCAGCCCCCTGAACCAGAAGCTTACGGTTATCTGATAAAAGAGGAGCAGGTTGAACTCATAGAAGGCTCGGCTTCTGCTATTGCACTTGCAAAAGGGTTGGGTTTTAAGATCATTGTAATTACAAATCAATCTGCTGTTGCCCGCGGGTATCTTACCGAAGATGACTTATCACGAATTCATAACAGGATGAACCAGTTATTGCTTGCCTGCGATTCTAATGCAATAATTGATGATATATTTTATTGTCCTTATTTTTCAGGCGGTGTGGTTGAAAGGTATTCAAAGGAAGATAATTGCCGAAAACCGGCAACAGGCATGATAATGAAAGCAAAAGAAAGATATAATTTAGACCTCACAAATTCTTATATGATAGGCGATTATATCACAGATATGCAATGCGGAGCCAATGCAGGATTGAAAAATATACTTGTCCTTACAGGATATGGCAAACGGACATATTCAAAATGTCTTGATGAAAAGCTAAATATTGAGTTTATTGCCAATAATTTATTCGATGCTGTTAAATATATTCAGACAAATTATACTTTATAAAAAAATGCTTTTTAATTTTTTACGTTACCTGTTGCTTCTTTTTATAGTTTCAGGTATAATTTATAGCTTATCAGGCTGCACTGATGAACCAGGCTCGGTTGGATTAAACTTTATTCCTCCATCCGAGACAACAGGGGTAAGAATTTTTGATTCTTCTAAAGATACTATGAACATAACCTCTACACCTATCAGAAAGTATGTAAACAACTCTGCATCTAATAATATTATAATCGGGATAAAAAATGATTTTATCTCCAAAGCATTAATAAAATTTTCCCTTAGTCCTGATTATGACAGTGCCGTGGTAAATTCTGCAGTACTGACACTTACTTACAGGAATTACTATTATCCGAATTCTTTTACCGATTCACTCGGGCAATTATCTTTCGATATATACCGGGTTCTTCAAAACATTAATTATTGGTCCATAACCTACGATTCCCTTACAAGCTCAGTAATCGGAAATGTATCACAAGGCAGCTATACCGGAGTCCCGGCACAGGATTCCCAGAAGATAACTGTTAATTTGAATCAACAGCTTATAAAAGACTGGCTTGAATATACAGCCGATACAAATTATCCGGAAAAAAATTACGGGATAGGATTAATCCCGAATAATTCATCAAGCGTATTAAAGGGTTTTTACTCAAACCAGGAAGGATCCTCGGTTGCTCCTGCATTAAGAATTATTGTAACGAAGAATAACCAAACTGATACTCTCGACTATACCGCAACCTCGAATGTATTTCTTGCTACGGCAAATATTCCAATTCAAATCGGAACCTTTACTCTTCAGGCAGGTGTAGCTATTAACCAGATTCTGAAGTTTGATATGTCAAAAATCCCTTCAACGGCAACTATCAATGATGCACAGATTTACTTTACGCTCGATGCATCTAATTCCATATTTACTTCACAAACATCTTACCAGATAGCCTTAAACTATGTTACTGATACCTCGGGCTCGTTTGAAAATAACGTTTATACTGCAAGCCAGGTTTCGGGAAACAGCAATCAGTATTCGGTAAGGATTATACTTCCATTTCAGAGGTGGCTTCAGGGAGATAATAATTACGGTGTAATACTCAGACCCTACAATCAATATACAAATCTTGACAGGTTCGTTTTCTATGATGTTAATGCATCTGATCCTTCAAAAAGACCGCGTGTGGTAATCAAATACACTCCGAGGATAACGCCATGAGACGAAATTTTATTAAAATAATAGTTCTGATTTCAATATTTTTCCGGTTTCAAGCAGCGGTATTTAGTCAGGATAAAAACGGCGGTTCTGTTTATTCTGTTTACGGTCTGGGTGATTTGGATTATTCATCAAGTATCAGGGCGGAAGGAATGGGAATAACCGGATTATCTCTTCACGGTAACTATAATAACACCTTAAATCCCGCAGCTTGGACGAAAATAAAATACACGATATTTTCAACAGGCTTAACTATTCAGGGTTTTAAATCTACCGATGGATCCAATACTTCCAACAGGGTATACGCAGATTTCGAGGGATTTAATTTGTCGATACCCATTAATTCAGGAAATGGATGGATAATGAACGTTGGCTTGAATAAGTACAGCATTGTTAACTATGATATACAAACCAGGGGCTCATCTCTTGGGGAAGCTTTCACTCAATACTATCGTGGAAACGGCGGACTTAACAGGTTTTCAGCAGGGTTATCATACCTGTTATTTAAATATCTCAGTTTAGGCGTTCAATTCAATTACACGTTTGGTGATATTGAAAAAACCAACCAAATTGATTTTGATAATACTGCAATATTTGATACAAGGAATACTATCACCAATACAATCTCTGGGTATTATTTTAATACCGGGCTGATTTTTGACGGATTCGGAAAGCTCTTTAGCTCTAAAAAGCTTAACGACCTGAATTTAGGTCTGTATTTTTCAACTCCGGCAAAGTTTAATTCTGCTATTAGCGGTACCTTTGAGAAAGTGTCGAAAACTGACTCCGTAAGCTTTACCGAAGGCAAACTTGATATCCCCCTGACATTTGGAGTTGGGATATCAAAAGAAATTAATAACAGGCTTATTATTGCAGCCGATTTTATTTACCGTAACTGGGATAAATACAAATATTACGGGCAGCACCCGGGTGAAATTAAAAATTCATACAAAGCAGGTGTTGGTATCGAATTCACAGAAAGTAAAAAACCTGATGCTTCATTCCTTAACAGAATATCACTAAGGCTTGGTGCTAATTATACTGCCGATTATATTAGAGTTAATGGTTACAATCTTGTTTCGTATGGATTCAGCATTGGATTTGGATTGCCAATTAGTGCGTTTAATAAATTAGACATCGTTTTCAATTACACGAGAAAAGGGAAAACTTCCGATGGACTCGTGAGGGAAGATATTTTCAAAATCAGTGCAGCAATAAACATAAGTGAGTTATGGTTTATAAGACCGAAAGATTATTGATAAAGGTAGACGAACTGCGTCTGATACTTCGCAAAAACTTATTTTTTATAGTCATTAATCACTAAGGAAAAAAGCCATGACACAATTGGCTAAAATTTATATGATGGCTATATAAGCATATAAATTATTGATTAACTAATAAAATGTATCAATAAATAAATAACATGTCCAGACTTCAAGAATCTGATCTTCAGATATACAACACATTAAAGAACGAGCTAAACAGACAAAATAACAAGCTTGAAATGATTGCCTCGGAGAATTTTACAAGCATCGAGGTAATGGAAGCAATGGGTTCGGTGTTAACAAACAAGTATGCCGAAGGATATCCGGGAAAGAGATATTACGGAGGTTGCGAATTTGTGGACGTGGCAGAAAACCTTGCAAGAGATAGGGTAAAAGAACTGTTTAATGCCGAGTATTCTAATGTCCAGCCGCATTCCGGTTCACAGGCAAATATGGCAGTTTACTTTACCCTTGTTAAACCCGGCGATAAGGTTATGGGTATGGACCTTTCCCACGGCGGCCACTTAACTCATGGTTCCCCTGTAAATTTTTCGGGACAGCTTTATAATTTTACGCAATACGGTATCAATCCCGAAACAGAGGTGCTTGATTACGACATGATACAGGAACTGGTTTTAAAAGAGGTTCCCAAAATGATAACAGTAGGTGCAAGTGCATATTCAAGAAATATCGATTATAAAAGATTCAGGGAAATTGCAGATACCGTCGGGGCATTTCTGCTTGCAGATATTGCACATCCCGCAGGTTTGATTGCAAAAGGTTTCCTTGATGACCCCCTGCCTCATTGTCATGTAGTTACTTCCACTACTCATAAAACACTGAGAGGACCCCGCGGGGGCTTGATACTGATGGGGAAAGATTTCGAAAATCCTTTCGGAATAAAAGCACCGAAATCGGGGCGGGTGAAGATGATGAGTGAACTTATTGACTCTATGGTAATTCCTGGCATACAGGGAGGTCCTTTAATGCATGTAATAGCAGCCAAAGCAGTTGCATTTAAAGAAGCACAGGACGAGAAATTTAAAGAATATGCAGGGCAGGTGATAAAAAATGCTCAGATGCTTGCTAAAAAACTTATTGAATTCGGATTTAAAGTGATATCAGGCGGTACCGATAATCATTTAATGTTAATAGACCTGAGGAATAAAAATCTCACCGGTAAACAGGCACAGGAATCACTTGACGATGTAGGTATTACGGTAAATAAAAATGCTGTACCTTTCGATGATAAAAGTCCGCTTATTACCAGCGGTATCAGGATAGGCACACCCGCACTTACCACACGCAATATGAAAGAACCGGAAATGGAAAAAATTGCTGTAATGATTAATGATATTATATCAAATCCGGGAAATGAAGCAATAAAAGATGACGTGAGAAAGAGGATCGAGGATATTACAGCGGAATTCCCGCTCTACCCGGAATTGTTTACTATGTTATGAAAATAAGTTTATTTAGTTTATTTACCTAAGTTATTTTTTAATAATTAAACCGTTGAAACGGTTAATATACTGAGGTTTTCAACATTAACACCTCATTTAAACGAGGTGTTGATTATGATAAATTAGTGTTTAAACAGTTTTAACTGTTTTATGATGAATGTAATGGGATTTCCAATTTAGTTTATGAATCGTATATTTTTAAAATGAAAATAAAAGTAATAAAAGAGCGAAACAAATATATTCAGGATTCACAAGGATATATATTCAGTGTTAAGTTTAAAATTGCTGATATTACAGAAGATGAAATTTTAAGAATTACCGAATTAAGTCCTGTACATATCCCACTTCATCCTGCAAATTGCAAAATAACAGAAACCAAATTTTTAGGTGATTCAAAATTTGTGAGTTCTAATTATTTATTAACTCTAAAAACTGATGAAGAAGGATTTATAAATTTTGAGGATTTAGAACTTATAGAATTTTCGTTTAAAAGAGAATCCGATAGAGATATTTATTGCCAATATATCATTAAACAATTTGATAACGAGATTCGTAGAATTAATGAGATTAACAGTTCAGTTGTAAAAGAAGAAACTTACGAAATAAATTCCGAAGAGGGTATCAAGAAAATATACGAAGGGGCTAAAAAAGTATTAGACGAGAATTCAGAAGAATACAAAGAAATTGTAGAGAAGAATAAAGAGGCGTGGAAGAAATTAGCTAACCTGTGATGGCTATAAAAGACCCGGATGTTATAATTAAATTACATGACAATCTTATTGATGAATTAGGTGGTGAACCGGGACTTATAAGTAAAAACCTGCTTCTTTCAGCACTGTTCAGACCTTTTTATGGTTTGGCTAACGGAACAGAGTTATACCCAGAGATAAGTGATAAAGCTGCTGTGCTAATTCATTCAATGATTAAGAATCATCCCTTTTTAGACGGAAATAAGAGAACTGCTTCTCTTGTTACGAAAATATTTCTTAGGGAAAATAACTTTGACTGGAATTTTACAAATGATGAAATTATTGAATTTGTTCTTGATATTGCTAAAAGTAAGGTAGGTTTAGACTACATTAAATCATGGATTGCCAACAGAATAAGTAAAATGAATTAAAATGGCAGAAGGTAATGGCAATTCAAAAAATGATTTAAACGAAAAATCCGAAATGCCGTTCCTCGA
>CAYWTS010000006.1:0-24938 GCA_964461265.1 uncultured Ignavibacteriales bacterium | reverse complement strand
GCATTAAAGTTCTTCGCAGCTTTCGGGACACAATCGATACAGAATAATATAGCTATTAATGAATATTTCAGCTTTGTAATTTCCGTTATGCTTACTGCTGGTATTGTGTTCGAATTACCTATGGTTTCGTTCTTTTTATCTAAGCTCGGTATACTTACGCCTCGGTTTATGCGGAAATACCGTAAACATGCAATAGTTTTAATACTGCTTCTTGCAGGTATTTTAACGCCTAGCCCCGATGTAACAAGCCAGTTATTGCTTGGTGTTCCGCTGCTGCTATTGTATGAGATAAGTATACTGATTTCGGTTATTGCACAGAAAAAAAGTTAGTGTTTTAATTCATAGCTCCGTAGGAGCGGAATAATTTTGTAGATTCCCGCTTTCGCGGGAATAACATTTAAGAATTTGGATTTAGACTTAAAATATATATCAAAACCTATACAGGGTGAGCTTGAAGAGTTCAGGAAAAAGTTCCGTACTGCAATAAAGTCACGAGTAGCTTTAGTAGACCTCATAAGCAAATACATACTCAGGCAAAAAGGCAAGAAGATACGCCCCATACTTGTACTGCTTTCGGCAAAGCTGTGCGGCGAAATAAACAGCCGTACATATATTGCAGCAACGCTTGTGGAAATGCTCCATACTGCAACTCTGCTTCATGATGATGTTGTAGATGATGCAAAAGTCCGCAGGGGAGTAGCGTCAATTAATGCTGTGTGGAAGAATAAAATTGCTGTTCTGATGGGTGATTATCTTCTCTCACGCGGGCTACTCCATGCACTCGAAAATGACGAGTTTAATTTTCTCAAAATTACCTCCAAAGCAGTTAAAAGAATGAGTGAGGGTGAACTGCTGCAGATACAGAAGAACCGGAAGATGAACCTTGACGAAGAAACCTATTTCAAAATTATTGCCGATAAGACAGCATCACTTCTTGCTGCGTGCTGTGAGCTTGGTGCATCAAGCACTTCAAAAAACTCCGGGCATGTACTTTCACTTGCAGAATTCGGTGAAAATGCAGGTATTGCATTTCAATTAAGGGATGACCTGCTTGATTATGTTGGCAAGAAAAAGCTTATGGGCAAGCTTTCGGGGGCTGACCTGAAGGAGAAAAAATTCACACTGCCGCTAATACATGCACTCCAAAACGCTGCAAAAAAAGACGCTAAAGAAATAATAAGTATTGTTAAAAACGGAGCTTCCTCAAAGGGAAAACAGATAGTACTTGACTTTATTAAAGAGCATAAAGGTATTGACTATACAATATCCAAAACCACAGAATACTGCAACTTAGCCAAATCGAAAATAGCCCCGTTTAAACCCTCCGAAACCAAGGAAATACTCACAGGATTTGTATCATTTATAGGTGAACGGGTGAATTAATTTTACCATTCCCGTGAAAACGGGAATCTAATTGATTCGAGTGTAAAAATAATTGCCTTGCAATTGCTCCCTGGTTTATTATTTTATATTAAGATTTTTAAATGGAGGAACTTGCATTTGTTCCTTTTACACAAATCACCCAAAACCTGCAAATGCGTCCCAAAACCGCAAAGGCTAATTAATACCCCAAATCTAAACTTTTCATTTTTAAAAAGTTACATCACTTTTTTTATTATTTTACTTTTTTGTTTTTCATTATTCACCACTTATTTAAACGCACAGGTACAGCAGAAATGGGTAAGGTTATACCCTGAAAACATTCCTTCATTCCAAGCTGGTTCAAATGCAATGGTATTAGATTCTTTTGGTAATGTATATATTACTGGTCATGCTGAATCGAATCCAAATGGCAGTTGGACTGCTTTTTGTACTGTAAAGTACAACTCGTCAGGTGAACAGCAATGGGCTTCATTTTATTACGGAAATAATAATGGAGGACGTTATTCTTTTGCAATAGATCTTGATAAACTTAATAATATTTACGTGACAGGCTACTCTTACAATTCCGGAAGTTTATTTGATTACTGTACTGTAAAATATGATTCAAACGGAGTGCAGCAGTGGGTAAGGCAGTATGACGGTTCGGCACATAGTTTTGATGAAGCACACAAATTAACTGTTGATAATGCAGGGAATATATGTATCGGGATTCAGCCTCAGTACATCAGGGTATGTATTTACTACAATTAAATATTCAACAAATGGACAAGAGTTATGGATTAAAAATTTTGGAACCGGCGGGGCGACAAATGTATATGATATGATTGTTGATAATTACTGCAATGTTTATTTATGCGGAGGTTATACGGGTATTGGTGATATAACAATAAAATATGATTCTTCAGGTAATATTTTATGGTCTAATACAAGTGGGGGGATGGCTGCCCGCTCTATTGAACTCGATAAATATAAAAATGTTTATATTGCAGGTTATATTGCAGGTATAAAAACAAGATATGATTACCTTACAGCAAAATATTCAACTACAGGTGTATTGCAATGGATGAAGCGTTTCAATGCTGATACTTCGGTATATAGCTGGTATGAAGGTGTTTCGGTCGCTGTTGATAATATCGGTAATGTTTACGTTGGAGGATATTATTCACCTTACCAGGGAGTAGCTGATAGATTTTGTTCTGTAAAATATACTAACACAGGTGAGTTAATCTGGTATAAAAAAGATACTTCATTTATTGTTAGTGCTATATATATGGATATTGCAGTTGATAAGAATTCAAATTTATATGTAGCAGGAACTTATGCGAATCCGGTAAATTCATTTACACTTTTAAAATATGACAGCTCGGGGACACAAATATGGCTGCAAAGTTACTCGGTACGTGGCTCATCAAATAGTTTAATTGTAGATGATTTGTTTAATGTTTATTTAAGCGGAAAGGGTATTAATAGAATGTGTACAGTAAAGTATTCGCAGATTGTAGGGATATTTAATAAAAATGAAAATCTTCCATTAGATTTTAAAATGTTTCAAAATTACCCAAATCCTTTTAATCCAGTTACAACAATTAAATACGGAATACCTCAATCCGTTTTTGTAAAAATTTCTGTTTACAATATTTTAGGGCAGGAAGTAGCGATACTTGTTAATGAGTATAAAGAAGCAGGTTATTACAACGTTGGTTTTGATGGTTCAAACCTTGCTAGCGGAATTTATATTTACAAGATTTTCGCAATTAATTTTACTGACACAAAGAAGATGCTGCTATTAAAGTGATTAGCCACGCATTTCATTCCTAAAGCAATGTATAGAATTTTTTTGCAGGGGAAAATCAAATTGATACAGTATATCATTATGCTTTTCCCTTAAATTTTATTCTAATTTTATTTGTGTTCATACCTATAAGGAACTCTTTCTGGTTTAAAGTATTTTCAAAATTTTCTTGAAAATACAAGTGGGTGTTCTTAACAAGAATGTAAAATTAATTCGCTCAAATTCGTAGTAATTGGTGTTAATTCGAGATAATTCGTGTTAAAGATTTTAATATTTTGCTTCGAATTTGATGTATAATTTTAGCAATCACTATTAAATTGAAACTGCAAACATTACAGTTTATATTTCGGAAATTAAGTAATACAAAATGGATAAACTCTTTATCTCAATAATAACTTTAAGTCTTGTTCTTGCCTTTACGGGCTGCGGAAAAAAAGACGACCAGAACTCAAAGACCAATCTCCAGCTTCTTGCCGATAAGGAAAAAGAACTGACCGAGCGGGAATCGAAAATAAGACTGAAAGAAATAGAGCTTGAGGAACGCGAAAAAAAGCTGAACCTGATTGAACAAAAAACAACCGATACTTCAGGCATTACGCAAACCGATACAACAAAGCTGACAAAAGAGGAAAAAGAGAAGTTAGATAAGAAAGAAATACAGGAGCAGATTACAAAGAAGTTCGAAAATCCGGTTACAACTGTTCATGATTATTTTGAGTATATCCAGCGTGCAATCAACGAAAGCGGTAACTTTGATGCTAATATGAACAAAGCACAAAAATACTACCCGTCAAGAAGCGCTGAGAAGCTTAAAGCAATATACAGGAAGACAAAAAGTTTCACAGTTATTGAAGAACCGAAAGTTGTTTCGCAAAAAGATAATAAAGCCATTTTAACAGCAAAAGTGAAACAGGTAGATATAGTTAAGAAAGACGGTAAAGATGTTGAGGTTACTAAAACACTAACTGTTACTTACAATCTCACAGCAAATAAAGACGGTCAATGGACAATTACAGGTAATGTTGTTAAAGGAGAATAATCGGAACAATTAATAATAAACAATTAATTGTTAACAATTACTCATCTAAAATTTTCTTAATTAATAATTCTTTTCTTAAAATAAAAAATACAAAGTAAAGCGGGATAAACGATGAGCATTCTTGTCAATAAAAATACAAGGTTAATGGTTCAGGGAATAACCGGCTCCGAAGGTTCATTCCACACAAAACAAATGATTGAATACGGCACAAATGTAGTTGCCGGTGTTACACCCGGTAAAGGCGGCACAAAATTCGAAAACTCTGTTCCCATATTCAATACATGCTTAGAAGCGGTTCAAAGTACCGGTGCAAATGCATCTGTAATATTTGTTCCGCCTGCCTTTTGCCTTGATGCCATAATTGAGGCAGGGGAATCAGGTGTTAATCTGATAGTCTGCATTACCGAAGGAATTCCTACAAGGGATATGATAAAGGTTAAGGATTATATCGATTCGGTAAACAACAAGGGGGGTAAATTAAGGATGATAGGTCCGAATTGTCCCGGTATAATATCACCGGGCGAATGCAAGGTTGGGATAATGCCGGGTATGATACATAAAAAAGGACGTGTTGGTGTTATATCAAGAAGCGGGACGCTGACGTATGAAGCAGTTGCCCAGTTAACACAGCTTGGTATAGGCCAGTCTACATGCATGGGTATTGGCGGTGATCCGATTATAGGTACACAGTTTGTTGATGCTATGAGACTTTTCAGTACGGATAGAAACACAGATGCAGTTGTTATGATAGGTGAGATTGGGGGTAATGCCGAAGAAACCTGTGCAGAGTATGTAAAGAAATACTTTAAGAAACCCGTAATCGGATTTATAGCAGGCAGAACAGCACCACCGGGCAGGAGGATGGGACATGCAGGTGCAATTATTTCGGGCGGTAAAGGAACAGCAGATGAGAAGATTAAAGCCATGAAAGCTGCCGGGATTATTGTAGCCGAGTCACCTGCTGATATTGGTATTTCTGTAAAGAAGGCGCTGGATAAGCTCGGCAGGAAAAAGACTTTAAAACCGGCAAAGAGAAAACAACTGAGGAAAAAGGCTGCAAAGAAACCGTTTGGCAAAGCTAAGCCGGGAAAGACTAAAGTAAAAAAAACAAAATCAACATCACGTAAGAGGAAATAATTTGGCTAACTTTACTATAATAAGATTAAGGAATGCCAAGTTCTATGCACATCATGGTGTTTTCGAAACCGAACGAACCAACGGCGGGTTGTTTGAGATAGATGCCGAGCTTACCTGTGATGTTACAGAGGCTGAAGCTGAGGATAATCTTAAGAAAACTCTCGATTATGAGAAAGTTTATGCATTTATTAAGGAAGTCTGTGCGAGTTCCAAATTCTACCTTATTGAAGCCCTTGCGGCAAAAATTTCTATGAGACTGATAGAAAATTTCCCAATGATACAAAAAGTTACCATTAAAGTCCGCAAACCATCACCGCAGCTCGGCGGTGTCATCGATTCGGTTGAGGTGGAACATACTGAATATAGAAGATGAATCACAGCCTGTCTACAACTTCAGCGGGTTCTTGGCTCGTGGTTCAGCAGGCAGGCATGGCAGGGATTTCGAATTAGTTGTCCTTAGTTTCGGTTCTAACAGGGGCAGGCGTTTTAATTATGTAAAAAATGCTGTTGAAAAACTCTCATTATCCGGCGATTTTAACCTGATCGCCGTTTCTAATTTATATGAGACCGAACCATGGGGTTTTAAAAATCAGAAGAAGTTTTTAAATTGTACTGCAGCCGGTTTATCAAAATTAAATCTCGGTGCCTTTTTCGGACTCATTAAAAATATTGAGTGTCAGTTGGGCAGAGTTCCCGGGAAAAAATGGCGGGAAAGGGAAATAGATATCGATTTACTGTTTTATGGGACAAGTATCTTAAAAACGGGTCGACTGGTAATACCTCATCCGTATCTGCATGAGCGGAATTTTGTACTTGTTCCTCTTACGGAAATGATGCCTTCGTTTGTGCATCCTCTTCTTGGGAAAACGATAAGGCAGCTTCTAAAGCAGTCGAAAGATAAAACCGGAGTCAGGTTGTATCACCGTCAATTATTTGGAGTTTAATGAACAATCCTATAAATTACATAGCTGTTGAAGGCGTGATAGGTGCAGGTAAAACTTCGCTTGCCCAAATGCTTTCGTCAAGATTAAATGCAAAACTTATTCTTGAATCATTTGAAGATAACCCTTATCTCGAAAAGTTTTATAAAGACCCAAGGGCATATGCATTCCGTACTCAGATTTTCTTTCTTCTGGAAAGGTATAACCAGCTTCAGGAACTTCATCAAAAGGAACTGTTCGAGTCTTACGTTGTATGCGATTATATCTTCGAAAAAGATAAGATATTTGCATACCTTAACCTGAATGATGAAGAACTTAAACTTTACCAGTACCTTGTAGAAAGTCTGGACAGGAACATCGTAAATCCTGATCTTATAGTATACCTGCAATCCCCAGTAGGCAGGCTTATGGAGAATATCCGTAAACGCAACAGGGATTTTGAGAAAGATATAACAGAGGATTATATTGAAAACCTTAACGAGGCTTATAATTATTTCTTTTCAAGATTTAAAAACGCACGCATTATGATAGTAAATTGCGAGGAAATAGATTTTGTCAAAAACGCTGATGATTTTGAAAACCTTGTGAATGAAATTTTTAAAACCGACAGAGCTCCGATTGAATATTATAATCCTTCATTAAAAAAGAAGGCTCTTTAAAATGAGATATGTATTATTCGCAATAGTTTTTTACCTTTTATTTTTACTTGTCAGGTTTATTCTGAGAATCATTGTTGGAATTACGAATAATGGAAAACAGAAAGTAAAATCACAGGGCAAGCAGGAACAATCGAAGATTGACCGCACACAGATAGAGGATGCTGAATTTGAAGAATTAAATAATAAGGCAAATTGAGAACTATTGAAAAGTTCTTCCGTAACATCTTTCTCTTTATTTTCAGGTTATCAGTAATACAAAAAGATTTATCAGCCTCTGATTTAAAGAGCCAATCTATTCGAAACATCCTTGTTATATTGCGTCACCAGATGGGTGATATGCTATGTGCAACCCCATTACTTCGTTCACTTAGGCAGTTTTATCCAAAGGCTCACCTGATACTTGTTACAAAATCTTCAACACGTTTCGATGAGGTTTTCAAAAATGATACATCATTTGCGGATGAGGTGAGATATTACGAAAGCGGAATCGAACGCTTTGTAAACCTGCTGAAAGAATTACGGGAGAAGAACATAGACATTGCAGTAGTCCCCTCAACCGTAACGTTTTCAGTTACAAATCATTTGCTTGCTTACTGGAGTGGTGCAAAGTTCCGTGCAGGTGTAGCATCTATAAATGACCGTGATAATCCGGCTGGTTTCCTTCTTAATATCAAATCACATTTTATGTGGGACACAAAAAAAGTGCATCAGGTTGAGAGAAACCTTGATGTAATAAGACAGCTGGGAATAGTGCCTGCTGAAAGAAAGATAAGGATTTTTTCAGACGAGAGCAGCCTTCGGCGTGCAAAGAATTTTATCGAAAAAAGCTACAAGGATTTATCTAAGCCACTGGTTGCGTTTCACCCCGGAGCGGCGAAGACCGCTAACATTTGGCCGATTGAAAATTTTTTCAAGCTTGCCTGTTTGATATATGATAGGTATAACGTAAACTTTTTTATTTCCGAAGGACCGCATGATACACCTTATACCCTTAAGCTGGAAAACAGGCTGAGAGAGAAATATCCTGAAATAGGAATCTCAAGGCATAAGGATTTTACAATATTAAGCCTGTGCAATTTGTTCATTACTAATGATACAGGGGTTATGCATATAGCTTCGGGATTTAACATACCGGTTATAGCACTGTTTGCCCAGACAAATGCGTATGAATGGGGACCTTTAAGCAGTAACCAGGTAGCTATTCAGTCACCAAATTCTGAAATGTCTTCCATTAAGCCCGAGAAAGTTTTTGAAATTTGCAAGGGGATTTTGGGATAAAATAATCAACCTGCAAAAGAATTAAATACCTTTGCAGGTTGAAGTTATTATTTGAGCAGCAGCATCTTCTTTGATTAGTAAAACTATCCGTAAAAATTTTATAAATATACAAACCGCTTACAAAGTTAGAGCTATTAAATCGGGCATCCTACAAAATATTCTTTGTTAGAGTTTCCCTTTAAAAAATTTTCTCATCTTTTTGTTTCCTGAATAAAAAAGAAAAATTATTAAATTAAGTTAATTCAAACTTTAAAATTCCTCTTGATTTACTTCAATAAAAAATTACGAAACTGCAAAATTAAATCAATAATATTTCGAATATTTATATTTTTTAAAAAATATTTATAAAATGGAACTATAAGCAGGTTTAAGCAGTTAAAAAACTTCAAAAGAACTACTATTTGGCTCTATTTCTTTTCCACATTTCTTAAATGGGGAGTTATTAGGTAAGGAATGCTTTGAATAGCAACCTCTAATTAAATAGGTTTTTTAAGAAGTATCTAACTAAATATTTAGTCTTGACATTTGTGAATTCGGGATTTATATTGTTTCAAAATTAAGGAGATATTTATAGAAAATTGTTAGAGGTTCTGCCAATCGCTTATTAAATTGCGGTTTTTTACCTTTAACAATTTTTCTTTTAGCAGAACCGAATGTTGGAGGTAAGTTTTCAAATTCGGTTTTTTTATTTTATTAATTTGTAAAGTATAAAAGTAATGTATAAAAAAGCTTTTTATCCCGTTTTAGCCTTATTGTTGTTATTTTCAGCTTCTGCATATTCACAGCAGGATGATGTTAATAACGAGCTTTTAAAAAATCTTAGAGTCAGCACAAGTACAGATGCAGTCGATGACAAAATTATAAATCAGCCGATATCTGACTACAAAATTATTGCATCGAATAATTCTTACATTGAGATCGAATTTAATCCATTCTACCATAAGGGGGAAAAGATTAATTACAACGGGCAGGAATATACTATTATCAGCTTCGAAAACGCTATACAATACGGTTTAGGTTATGTTGGACAGCCTGACCTGCGAATGCGTGCTTTCCCTGTTATTTTCCCATCAATGAACAATAATACTATCACTGTTACCGATTATGAGATTAACAATTTTAAAGGAGTTACGATAGCACCTGTTGCTAATATAAAGTTTCGGGATCCGAATAAAAGAGATTTTACTAATTTTGAAAGAGTGTATGATAAGAACGAAAAAATATATTCAGCAAATAAGTTTTTCCCCGAGAAAATAGCAGAAATTAGCAATATTGGTGTTGTAAGAGATCTTCTTCAGGGAACCGTTGTAATTCATCCCGTGCAGTATAATCCAGTAACCGGAGAGGTTAGGCAATATATGCGTATCAGGGTCCGGATAACATTCGGGCAGGCACCTGTGATGCTGAATAAGCCGAGAACGAGGCAGGAAAACTTTTTGCTTGGAGGCATTGGTATTAATTCCGATATTGCGCTTAACTGGATGAATCCGGCATTGCTTAATTACAAATTCCAGCTCCCGACAAATAGTGTAATGACAACAGGCGACTGGTACAGGATAGAAATTAAAGACAATGGAACGGGCAACAGCGAGGGTATGTACAAACTAACAAAAACATTTCTTGAAGGAGCGGGTATTAATTTCAGCGGTATGGATCCGAGGACAATAAAAATGTATGGTAACGGGGGATATTTGCTTTCCGAGGATTTTAACCTACCGCGTCCTGGCGACCTGCAGGAAATGAAAATATATATAGAAGGTGAAAACGACGGCAGTTTTGATGCGAACGATTACATTCTTTTCTATGGCAGGAGTGTACATAACTGGACTTATGATACAACATCGGGTTATTATTCTCACTATCTTAATTATTATACAAATTCCAATTATTACTGGATTTGTGTAAATACACCTAATAATGGAATCAGAATGAATTTGGTTCCATCCCAAAATTCACCTAACCCGATTGTTCCTACATCAACTCTTGAGAAACTTTTCTACGAGCCGGAAGTAAACAATCTTTTAAACGAAGGCAATCTTTGGCTAAGCGAGCGGAAAGGAAATGGTCAGGCTTTTACATGGGGTAATACACTGACAGGACTTGAAGATAACTCCGATATTTTTTATCGTTTAAGGGTGGCAAGCAGAGTATTGGGTCCTTATACAGGATACTGTCCATGGAATATATATTTCCTTTTAAGAGAAGAATATTCGACTATGAGTGACATTAGGCTTAATATGGAATGTGTATATCCGGGCTTTGAGCAATGGATAGATGCTAAATTAACACAATTCACGTTAAATTCATCACAAAAAACTAATGGAAACCAGAGTTTGCTTAAAGCCACATTTTACCACGACGCCCCCGATGGAGATGGTTATTTTGACTGGATGGAGATACAATATAAAAGAAGGTTGAACAGTTACAGCGGAGATGCAGCGAGATTTAATTCGATAAACGCACAGGGAACGGTTGAATACAACGTTGGTAATTTTTCTAATACCAGTGTGCGGGTTTTTGATGTAACCAATCATAATGATGTTTTTATGATACAACCTGTAAGTATCACAACAGATGATGTGAAATTCCGTGTAGACCAGCAGCAGAATTCAATCAGGAAATTTTCGGTTAATGGTCTTAACGGGTATAAGGTTCCTGCAGGAATATCACAAAAATTTGCAAATCAGAACTACCGAAATGGATTTACAGAGGGTGCAAGCCTGATGATTATTACTCATAAAGATTTCATGGCAGCTGCCCAGCGGCTGAAACAGAAAAGAGAGGAAGGCGGACCATCAAATCCCAAATATATAAAGACTTATATTTTCGAAACTGAGAAAATTTACAACGAATTCTCCGGTGGTTTACTTGACCCCGTCGCTTTACGCGATTTTGTTAAGTTAGCTTATGAAACATGGGCTATAAAACCTGTTTATGTTTGCCTGTTTGGTGATGGTGACCTTGATTACAAAAATATCCTTAATAATAACACTAATTGGGTTCCGCCGTTTGAAAAAACTGACCCGGAAATACACCAGGTTCTTGGGTATACTTCCGATGACTTTTTTGTAAATGTTTCAGGTACTTTTTATGATCCTCCTGACTTAGCTGTCGGAAGAATACCCTGTTCATCTCTTGATGAGGCACATGGTTATGTAGATAAACTGGATTGTTATGAAAATCCAGAGTATGATGGTTACTGGAAAAACAGGTGTGTTTATGTAGCCGATGACGGCATTACGACAGGAGGACCTGAAGGTACGGTTCATACAGATCAAACAGAGGATCTTGCTGAGAACCACACTCCTTTATGGTTTGAAAAAATTAAACTATACCTTGTGCTGTATCCTACAGTAATTTCTGCACAAGGCAGAAGGAAACCCGACGTTAATAAAGCTATTATAAAGAACTGGAACGATGGCTGCCTGATGTTAAATTATACTGGTCACGGAAGTCCCGATGTATGGGCACATGAATACGTCCTTGAAAAAGACCAGGTTATGAGCCAGTTAAATAATTACTGTAAATATAATTTTGTTACTATAGCCAGCTGCGATTTTTCTAAATTCGACAATCCGCAGATAGTAAGCGGCGGAGAATTATTTGTTATTCATCCAAGAAAAGGTTCTATCGGAACATTTGCAGCAACAAGACCTGTATACTCGGGACTGAATGCAATGCTGAATAACCATCTATGGGATTCTTTACTTTTCAGAAGAGATACACTACTGCTCCAGAACACTTTTGGTGCTGCCCTATGGCATGCTAAGCTGGCTATGGATACATACAGCGATAACGAACGAAAATTTGTCTTAATGGGGGACCCCTCACTCAGAGTGCAGCAGCCAAGATACAGGTCAAGAATAGATAGCATTGCAGGACTTTCGAACGATACTATGAGAGCTTTAAGCAGGATTAAAATATATGGTACGGTTATGAATCCCGACTCAAGCTGGTGGAATGATTATAATGGTAAAATATTTTTAAAAATATTTGATGTTACCAGAAATATTCAACTTGTAGATGAGTATGGACAAATATTTAATTTTAAACTGAACGGAGGTATTATCTTTTCAGGTATTCAAAATGTTGTGAATGGTAAATGGCTGGTTGAGTTTGTTGTTCCGAAAGATATATCGTATTTAAACCAGAACGGAAAGCTGATAAACTACTTTTACAGCACAACCAAAGGTGATGGTTCGAGCATTTATACAAATTTCATTGTTGGAGGCATAGACCCCAATGCACCTGCCGATACTGTTGGACCTAGAATAAGTCTATACCTCAATACAAGAAATTTTAGATCGGGGGATATGGTAAATCCCGATTTTAAGCTGGTTGCAGACCTGTTCGATGAATCGGGAATAAATACTACAGGAACAATTGGCCACAGGATTGAAGCAATTCTGGATAATGATGAAACCAATAAATTCGATGTGACTAATTTTTATAACAGCGATACGTCTTATAAATACGGTAGCCTGGAGTATGACTTTAATGGAATTTCAGAAGGAAAGCATACTCTCAGTTTAAAAGCGTGGGACACCTATAATAATTCATCGGAAGTATCCATTGATTTCGTAGTTTCATCTTCAGGAATACTTCAGGTAATGAATGTATATAATTTTCCAAATCCCTTTAAAAACAGCACTTGGTTTACTTTCCAGCATAATTATCCCGATCCAATAAATGTGAAAATTAAAATCTACACTGTTGCCGGGAGACTGATTAAAGAAATTAACAACCAGGGAATTAATGATAAGTTTGTTGCTATAAATTGGTCTGGTAAAGATGAAGACGGTGAAACTTTGGGTAACGGCATTTATATTTACAGTTTAACAGTAGAGGCAGGTAATGGCCAAACTTTAACTACTACTAGTAAGCTCGCTGTTTTAAAATAAAGTTTTTATAATTATTTATAGGAGTAATTTGATGCGAAAAGCAAAAATTTTTATTATGTTTATGATAACCCTTGTATGTGCTAATGTTTATGGACAGGGTGAGTCAGCGGTTCCATTTTTATTGATAGGCCCTAATTCACGCAATGCAGGAATGGGCGAGACCGGCACAGGTTTGATTAATGATGCAGCTGCTATGTTTTGGAATCCCGCTGGACTTGCCTTTCAGAATGGGTTTGAGGTAAATATAACTCATTCACCCTGGCTGCCGGGTTTGGGATTAAGTGATCTTTTTTATGACTACCTTAGCGGTAAATACTCGGTTAAAAAACTCAGGGGTACATTCGGCGTAAGTATTACATATCTGAATATAGGAACAATTATCCGCACAGATGAATTCGGGAACCAGATAGGAGAGTATAAAGCATTTGACGGGGCTATAGCTTTTGGATACGGGACAAAAGTTTTCAGGGACTTGGGTGTGGGTATAGTTACAAGGTTCATATACAGTAAACTTGCATCAGGTAAAGTTGGTAATGAGCAGGGTTCGGGCATTGCATACAGCCTAAGCTTCGATATTGCCGGATTATGGAGACCTTCTAAAACAAAGTTTAAGTTTATTAACGATAGGCTTGGCATCGGCCTGAATTTTTCTAATATAGGTCCTAAAGTTACATACATAGACGAAGCACAGGCAGACCCGCTGCCTTCTAATTTAAGGCTTGGCTTCGGGTATGACGTTGTTAAAACTGAATTTAATAATCTTACCCTTACAGCAGATTTTGCTAAGTTAATAGTTAAAAGATATGAAGGCGGGTCATCCGATCCTCTTTATAAAGCTATAATTACTACTTGGACACGCGGCGGAGGTTTTAACGAAGTTCTTAAAACCATACAAAGTTCTGTTGGAGCTGAATACTGGTATGGTAATCCTAAACTGATAGGCCTTCGTGCAGGGTTCTTCTATGAAGATCCCAATCATGGCAGGAGAAAGTTTATAACTCTTGGTGCGGGATTAAGATATAGTATATACGGATTCGATTTCAGCTACATCAGCACTTTTGAAGAAAATCATCCTCTTGCAAATACACTGCGTTTTACACTTTCGGTAAATATTAGCGGAGATAAGAAAAAAGAGACCACGCCCAAAACAGGAGAAGAAAAACAGCCGGATAAAAAAGACTAAATGAATTTTATATCTTTGAAGTTCTTAAGCAGGATACTGTTATTTGTTTTAATAACAGTATCCTTTAATTTTTGTTTTGCACAGGTTATCAGGACTGATAACCTTAAGCTTGACCATCCTTTAGGTTACAATAAGGAGAAAAAAATTACTTCTCCGCACTTGTATTTATCACAACAGCCGGAAACACTTCACGTTTATGCAATTAGGGTTCAGTTTGTACAAGATAATAATCCGAACACAACAGGTGACGGCAGGTTTGATATGTCAAATAACTTCCCTGATTCTGTTGATGCACCACCGCATGACAGCTTATATTTTTTGTACCACCTTGAATTCCTGAAAAATTACTACCTGAAAGCATCGAAAGGCAAGCTTGTTATCATTTACCATATATTAGGTAATGTAAGAAATCTGAACCGTGTAATGTCTGACTACTCGCCTGGCAGAAACGAGAATCTTTCAAAACTCGGAACATTATTTTACGATGCATGGGCTTCTGCGGATAGTGTGATAGATTTTACAGGGATAGATCCCAGCCGTTCATCTTTTATAATTTTCCACGCAGGTACTGGCAGGGATGTTGACCTGCGTTCTGAAGGCATATTTCAGGGTGAACAGGATTTGCCTTCAATTTATATGGGATTAAATTCTCTGAAATCGATTTATGGTGATACAACTAAAGGTTATTATACTAAAGAAGGAGTAATTATACCCGGTTCATCTATTTTACCTGAACAGGAATACAGAATAATTAATTCAAGTTTCGGTGATTTTTTCCTTGAACTTGGATTAAATGGCATAATCGTTGGGAGCATTGGCAGCAGTCTCGGATTGCCTGACTTGTTCGATACCCGCACAGGCATAACTGCAATCGGACGGTTCGGATTAATGGACGGGCAATCTATTTTCAGTTTCTCGGGAGTGTTTCCGCCCGAACCATCTGCCTGGGAAAAACAGTATCTTGGGTGGGTTGACCCGATTGAAATTATTTCAAGCGGTAACTACCAGACTAAATCGGCGAGCATAGATAATGGTTTCAGTTCAGTGTATAAAATATTTATCAGCGGGAAGGAATACTTTCTGCTGGAAAACCGAAGCCGCGATGCGAAGAAAAACGGGCAGAAAATTTATTTTACTCAGAACGGAGTTTTGGATTCATTGAACTTTACTTCTGATGTAGAAGGATTCAATTACGCAGAAGTGTGGCAGCTTAAGGGTTCAATCACCGATGTTGATGAGCTTGACTGGAGTTTGCCTGGTATAAAAGAAGATTCGCTGAATTACCAGGGCGGTATTTTAATATGGCATATAGATGAGAATGTTATTGACGCTAACTTTGCAACAAACACTATCAACACCGATATAAACCACCGGGGTGTTGACCTTGAGGAAGCTAAAGGTGCACAGCAAATAGGTGTAACCATAAATACTCCGTTTGGTACTTTTATCGGGGACGGAACCCCATACGATTACTGGTATAACGGTTACCACCAGGTGCCGTCTTCGGTTTACAGGAATGAATTCGACCAGTCATCTTACCCGAACTCCAACAGCTATAACAATATCCTCTCAAGGGTGTGCATAAAAAACTTCACTGCATTCGATTCGGTTATGACATTTACATATGAAAATTGTTCACACATTGCAAATATAAACGGTTATCCAAGGTTTGTTGGTAAAGATACTACAGGTAATGCCCAGCCAATAGGTTTTGACTACAACGGCAACGGGCTCGATGAGGTTTTTGTGAATGTTAAAGACAGCCTTTACGGTTTCAGGGATAACGGTAATCCTATAAGGGTAGATATGCCTAACGGATTTTTAAAAGATAGTGTTGCAAATCAGATTCCGGGTTTTATTAATTTTAATTCCGCAAATTATGTCGCATGTGTTTACGGTAATTCATATAACCTGCTGAGTTTTGTAATTGACACAACAACAGGTAATCCTAACGTAATTAAAATCACAGGAAGCACAACAATTTCAACCCCAATTTTACAGTTATCCGGCTTTAATACTATGTATACAGGCTCGATTAACGGTAAGATTTTAAAACTTGACCCGATAAGCCAGTTAATTACTTATGACAGTGTTTCTAACAAAAGAATAAATATACTTACTGAAAGATTTACAGGTGTTAACTCCGCATACCAGTATATAGATGATAGTTACCGCACAGGTTCGAATGGATGGTTTCCAACAGGCACTCAATATGATGTGAGTTCCGATTCGGTGCGTGTAACCAACGACAATAAACTGATACTTAACGGTGTTGAAATATCACGAAACCTTGGGATTACACAGATTAACTCTGTGCCGATTTGCTGTGATATTAACCAGGACGGGAAGCAGGAAATTATTTTCACTGCCGATGATAAAGTGTTCGCGGTTAACCAGTATGGTGTTGTTATCGATAATTTCCCGTTTAAAGTTACCGGTGTTTCAACTATTACAAGCGGATGTGCTGTAGCTGATTTGAACAGTGACGGAGTTTATGAAGTTATTTTCGGTACAGGCGATGGCAGAGTATACGCCTACAGTGTTAACGGCAGGGTATTAGATGGATTTCCGCTTCTTACAGGAAGTAAAATCCGCTCAACACCTGCAATTGTGAACACAGGTTCTAACTTTGGCATAGTAGTTTACTCAACCGATGGTTACCTCTATGGATGGAAAACACCGTGGACTTATGATGCCGGGCGTGTTTTGTGGAAAAATTATTTAAAGGATTCAAGGCATTCAAACTCGAATACAAGTAAATCGTCTATATCGGCAACACTTCCGTGCCTTCCGCAGGAAAGGGTTTACAACTGGCCGAATCCCGTTTACGGCTCAGTAACCAACATACGCTACTACCTTGGCTCGCAGGTGAACTCGGTGAAAATAAAAATAATGGATCTTTCGGGTGAGCTTGTAACTACGCTTAACGGCACAGTTAATGCAGGATTTGATAACGAGGTAGTATGGAATGTATCAAATGTCCAGAGCGGAATTTACATAGCAGTTCTTGAGCTTGACGGCGGATGTAATGAAACTGCATCTATTAAGATTGCTGTGGTGAAGTAAAACCCTATCCCTCAGCAAAGGGGAAGGTGTAATATTTTTTTTTATTGGGGACGCATATATACGTCCCTGTTTTCTTATAAACTTGAAGTGAAAGGTCGAGACCGTTCACCCTTTATTAAATTATTTTATTAGCACCATCCGTTTAATATCACTATACTGCCATGATTAAATTTTGTAAAATTAATACTACTGGATAAGTGTACACTATTAAAAAGAATCGAATATGTTCCTGCTATTTTTAATTCTATTATTGAATACACAACCCAACCTGCAATATCATAAATTGTGATTTTCAAATTCCGTCAAATGGTAAGTCATATTTTATTGTGGTAACAAGATTGAAAGGATTTGGATTATTTTGATGCAACCTGTATAATTTTGGCAGAATGTTGAATTTAAGATTATTATTCTTATAATTAGTCAATAAATCAGTTATTTCATTTCCAACTGAAGCATTATATAAGTTACTCAAGTTGATCGTTCAAACAAGTAAAGTTAATAATTATAATTATTTAGCAACCCCGACATTCATTTCGGGGATTGATAGAAAAATGCCACTTATCAACCGCTTTAACGGTTTTTATTATGGAGGCGGTCAACTTGAGTAACTTATACATAATATAATACAAAAGTCCCGAATTGTAATGTAAAAATTATCGGAAGTGGGGGGTATAAGTTATTGTTATATTTCATATTATAAATTTATTTTTTTATTTTTTTTTCTCTCTGCATTTTTTTAAATGGTTTATTAGTGTTAATTAACTATTAAATTACTTTGCAGTTTAATAAGAATTTTTAATGGATAATTTCATTTATATAATATCTCTCATTTACCTTCTGGAAAGCCTTTTGTTTTATATAGGCTTATACCGCAGTTTCAAATTGCAAAAGCAGGTAATGAAAGATGATGAGCTCCCTTCAGTTTCAATAATCTTAGCTGCGCGGAATGAGGAAAAAGTAATTCTGCCCTGCATTAACTCGCTTGTTAACCTCGACTATCCCTATGAGAAGCTTCAAATAATATTGGTTAACGACCGCTCGGAAGATAAAACCGGTGAGATAATGAAAAGCTTTCAGGATGTTTATAAGTTTGTACGGTACGTTGAGATAGTAACAGAATCAGAAACAATGAAAGGCAAAACAAATGCACTCGCACAGGCAATTAAACATGCAAACGGTGAAATTATTCTAACCACTGATGCAGATATACAGGTCAAATCCTCCTGGGCAAAAGAAATGGTAAAATATTATTCTGATGATACAGGCATTGTTAGCAGTTACAGCGTTATTGAACCGAAACATATGTGCCAGGGTATACAATCGGCTGACTGGCTTTATCTATTAACTATTGCATGTGCCTCGTTTGGATTGAGCAGTCCGATAAGCAACGTGGGTAACAACATGTCATACCGCAGGAAGGCATATAACGAATCAGGCGGATACGAGAGCTTAAAGTTTTCGGTTACAGAGGATTTTCTATTACTTCAGGCAATCAGTAAAAAGACCGGGTGGAAAGCTAAATTCCCGATGGATAGGGATGTGGTTAACTTAACTCTCCCGTGCTATAGCATTAAAGAGCTCTATAACCAGAAAAAACGCTGGGCAAAGGGCGGGCTTGATTCAGTTTCTGCGGGTTTAATTGTTGGGACATTTTCGTGGATTATGAGTGCTGTATTGCTTTTAGGGTGGATTGTGTTTAGTTTCCAGAGTTATTTGATTTTTTTAATTGTAAAATTATTACTGGATATTTTTTTGATACTAATACCTGCTGTAAAGTTTAAAATGATAAAAGCTTTTTTGTATTTTATTCCCTTCCAGGTTTACTTTGCTGTCTATGTTTTTTTTATGCCGTTTATACTGCTATTAGACGGGAAGATAAGCTGGAAGAACAGGAAGTTTTAATGGCTGTTACTCGTGCTGCGGCTTAAAGACGTAACACAAGTAATTAGTTTTATTTTTTAATAATATCTCTTTATTTCATCACCCAGAAATTTAATTGTCCATGCAATAATCCCAAGGTCATCAAGGAACCCAATAAAAGGTGAGATATCAGGGATAGTATCAATAGGGGTTATGAAATAAACCAAAGCAGCAACAACCACCGATTTCCTGAACCATTTAACGTTTTTATCTAAAAAGTAATTTCTTAAAGCTTTTATATGGCAGAGAAAGTTTATTTTGCTTTTTGTGTTCTCAATTTTATTATTAAGCTGATTATCGAGATCAGCTGTATCATTTTCGGTATATTCTTCCTGAGGGTAATACTCACCCATTATTTCATTGGCTTCTGCTATTGTTATGCTTTGGTTATTCATATATAAAAATTTTTAGTAGGTTTAAGTAGGGTTGTGCAACAGAATAAATAATATTTATGAAAAATTGCGTAAAACCCGGGACATAATTGAAAAGTATTAATATTATAAAAATACCCATAAATCCGATCTGCCTGAAACGGAATCCTATTTCATCGGGAAGGATGTTTGCAAGCAGGTGGGAGCCGTCGAGCGGGGGTACAGGTAACAAATTAAAAACAGCAAGCGATACATTCAGCAAAATACCTGCCGAGAACATCTTAAGCATGTAAATAAAAAATTCAGATGAAAATGAGCCCCCGTCTAATTGAAATAAATGCGATAAATGGTAAATGCCGGCAAAGCATAGGACACACAAAAATGCTATGATAAGATTTGAAACAGGTCCTGCGGCAGTAACGAGCGAATCGTCTCTCCGGAAATTGCTGAAATTTCTTGGATCAACCGGGACCGGCTTTGCCCATGCAATCAGAACACGCCCGGTTGTCAGAACTGAAATTAAAGGTATTACTATTGAACCCCAGAGGTCAATATGGGGAATCGGGTTAAGTGTAAGCCGTCCGAGGTCTCGTGCAGTTGTATCACCGCATTTTAAGGCAACCCAGCCATGCGCCATTTCGTGAATTACTACCGAAAAAATGAGGATTGGAACAACGTAAATGTTATCCAAATATGACTTTATATCGAATTGTCCCATAAGTTAAAAGCGTATCACAGGAATTTTCAACTTTGTATAAACACCGATATTCGAGAGGTCTTTCATGTAATTGTATTTGCAATAAAAATCGAAGATAAAAACCGTAAATCCCGCACCGGCTCCGATACTGATTTTAGTATCCTTAAGAGGCATGTTTTCAATCGTTTTATTTTCATCATACTCACGGCTGATGAAATTTGTCTTAACATCTAATGTTAAAAATAGTGTTGTATAAGGAGTTCTTATAAATTTAGATAACACAATCTCAACATTTAAACCAGCTGAAAGTATTCTTGTATCGAATGTATTCAGCAGGTTACGTGTAATAAAATCATCGGCTCCTTTATGGGAAAAATAATCAATCTCTCCTCCTATTACGAATGGGAAAATGGTTGTAGATGTATATTCAAGCCTGCCCAGGATTCCAAAAGTAACATTAGAATTATCCTTGAATGAACCCACCGGTATATCTATCCCTCCGCCTAAGCTAAGGAATATCCCCCCGATGGTTACCTTTCTTGTTGATTGTGTTTTAAGTGTGTCCTGTGCTGTAATCCGGCTTGTAAATATTAATAGAAATAAAACTAATAATATTATTTTTAAATGTTTAATACTCATTTTTACTTCTAAGCATTATTGTTACGGGACCGTCGTTGATTAATTTAACCTTCATCATAGCTCTGAATCTGCCTTCTGCAACCCTTTGATGTCCTAACAGGTTCCTGCACTCATTCACAAAACATTTATACAATTCTTCCGCTTTTGGCTGAGGTGCTGCTTCCGTAAAGCTTGGACGGTTGCCATGTTTAGTATCGGCATGAAGCGTGAACTGTGAGACAACAAGTAACTCACCGTTTATATCAAACAGGGAGAGGTTCATTTTACCGTTTTCATCGTTAAAAATTCTCAGATTAACAGATTTTGCAGCTAAATATTTAGCTTCATTTTCATCATCCTCACTTTTAATACCGAGGAAGACCAATAATCCGTTTCTTATTTCACTGGTTATTTCAGAGCCTATTGCTACAGCAGCATCAGAAACTCTTTGAATCAATGCTAGCATAATTTGTTAACTTCGTATTCTATGACTCGCGGGATTTTTTGCAAGTCATTATATATTCTGTAATCTTTTATTCCTCTTTTTGTAAATATGTTTTTCACTTCTTCACTTCTTCCATCACCGATTTCAAGCAGTATAGTACAATGACTTTTGTTGTTTTTTGAGAGTTCTATAATTTTCTCATAGAAAGTTAAACCGTTTTTATTATCGGTGATTGCTATTCTTGGTTCGAATTGGTTAATTTCTGCCTGTAAACGAGAATAAGTTTCTGGATGAATATAGGGCGGATTGCTTAACACCAAGTCAAAATTATTGAAGTTGGTATAGTCTTTAAATATATCTTTATTCAGAAATGAAATAGAGTTTCGGACATTGTGCATGGCAGCATTCCTTGCTGCTGTTTCAAGCGTTTTCGGATTTATATCAATTGCTTCAATATTACAATTAACAGATTTGCCGAGTGCAACAGCAATACATCCTGAACCTGTTCCGATTTCAAGTATTTTGGGATTTTCTAGTTTATCCGATTTAATAATATCTATTGTCTTTTCAACGAGCATTTCTGTTTCAGGTCTTGGTATTAAAACAGAGCTATTGACCTCAAATTTTAAACCCCAGAACTCGGTAAATCCAAGTATATACTGCAACGGTTCTTTGTTTAATCTTCTTTTGATAACTTCTTTATATCTGGAGATTTCTTCATCATTAAGCGGTTTTTCAAAGTCGAGGTAAAGGTTGATTCTATCTACTTTTAATACATCGGCAAGCATTAATTCGGCATTTAGTCGAGGATTATCGACTCCCTTTTCTCTTAACAAATTTTCAGAAACTTTTAAAAGTTCTATAAGTTTCCACGATTTTCCCTCGACTTTTGTCAATAAAGGTAAGCCCCCGCTTGTTTATTTTCATAGACTATTTCACCGTCAAATATTGTGAGTATAATTTTTGTATTCAGAAGTGTTTTTGGGTCTGCTGTAAAAATATCATTAGAAAGAACAATAAAGTCTGCATATTTGTCCGGTTCAATAGAGCCTTTTACATCCTCAGAAAATGTTGCATATGCTGCCCAAACAGTGAATGACTTAACAGCATCCGATAAGCTGAGTTTCTGTGCTGTATTGTTGAACTGCTTGTTGTATGATGTATCAATCCCAAGTCCTGTTGAAAGATAATATATTTGTATCAGGGGATTGATAGTGTGATAGGGGAAATCGGTACCTGCAATAATTATATTGTTCAGTTTATAAAGATTGTTCCATAACCCGAGGTTTTTACCGTTTTCTGGATTAATTAAGTCATTAATCAGGATTTTATCAACAAGCGTTACTTCAGGGCGGATAGATGGAATAATATCCAACTGTTTGATTTTTTGCATATCGCCCGGTGTAACAAACTCCATATATTCCAGTCTCGTTCTTCCAGGTTTATTTTTAGCTAGTTTACCGGCTGAATCGATTGCATTTAGAGTTTGTGTAACCGCACGGTCACCGATTGCTTTTACTGAAACCTGGAAATCTTTTTCAAATGCCTTTTTTGTAAATTCACGAATATCATATTCGTCACTATAAGGTGTTTTACGTCTGGGATCATTAAAGTAATCATGATTCATAGCTGCATCTTGGGTTTCAAAGTAACCATCGAATTCCAGCCCTGCACACTTAATTTTTATTTTGTCGTTATAATCTTCCGGACCTGACTGAAGATATTTGTCAAACAGTGTACTTTTACCATTTAAAATTGCATAGAGCCTGAGTCTGAGCTTCTTATTATCAACCATTTTTTTATATACATTCAGTACTTCTTCTGACATATTGGCATCACTTATGCTTGTTATTCCGTATTTATGAAGCTCTGAAATTCCCAGTTCAACATTCTGTGTAACCTGTGACTCTGTAGGCGGAGGCATGATTTTAATGATAAACTCCTGTGCATCATCGTAAAATAAACCATTGGGTTCACCATTTGTTCGCACTCCTATTGAACCTTTTGCCGGGTCAGGAGTGTCTTTTGTAACCTTAGAAGCAGAAAGCACCTTACTGTTAACCCAGGTAGTATTTCCGAGAGCGTTTACAAGGTATAAGTAATGCGATACACTGATGCTATCGAGTATAGTACGGTCAAGCCTTTCAAGGTCTTTCTCTGTGAGTTTCATTTCATCCCAGCCGAATCCACCCACCCATTCCTCCGGCTTGGCTGTCTTAACTTTTTCCTTTAGAAGTTTTACTATCTCATTAACCGATTTTGCAAAACGCAGGTCAACAAGGCTAAGCTGTTTTGAGAATTCCATAAGATTACCTTCTGCATCAATGAAACCGGGAATTGCTGTTTTACCTTTAAGGTCAATTGTTTTTGCACCCGAATATTTCTCGGTAAGTTCGGCAGTTTTTCCTGTCGCAAGTATTTTGCCGTCTTTTACGGCGATGGCTTCAACTATGGAATTGTTTTTATCCATTGTGTAAATCTTTCCGTTTACATAAATCACGTCAGGTTTTCTTGAACAGGATACTATTAATAAAGACAGGGGTATAAGCAGGAATAAAAGTTTGTTTTTTCCGGATAAAAGCCGGGATTTAGCTTTGTATAACATTTTTTTATAATTTAGACAAATATAGATAAAAAGAATAGGTGTTTCAATTTCGAATGTATATGCCAGATACTAAAAAATACAACCATTATCTCTCTCTTTTTTCAAAGGAGGGGTTATGGGGTATTTTGTATTTGCTGTAGAAAGATGTAATTTAAAATTAAGTATGCTTCTTTTTTATCCGAATGGTATAAAGAAATTCAATAGAACTCATGTATCAGTTCTTTCATTTTTAATAACTCATTTACTTTTTTCTCTGTATAGAATTCAGTTTTGATGCCGGGCACTGCGTGTAATCCTTTCTGGTAGCCCGCTAATGCAATAGAATTATCTGTTAACAGGTAAGCATGCACTATGATATCGGTTTTAGGATAACTTAGGTGTTCCAGCAGTACTGAATACGGCTTTTCATAGGGATGTATCCCAAGAATTTCTTCAACTGTAACCTTTTTGATATAATGAGTTTTTAAATCGATAGTTTTTTCTCTTATGGTTTGCCCTGATTTTGCATCAGTGATGCTGATAAGCAATATATTCCTGTCAGTTAGTTCAGCTTTATTTACTGACCAGTCGTGTTCTTTACCGTCGAAACATATTGATAGCTCATTGCATAAATATTCCATAAAAGCAAACTCGGCAAGAAATTCAATTTTTAACTTTTGCAATTCTGAATTTTGTTTCCCCGTTTCTTTTAATTTGTAATTTCGGTATTTCCAATACTGCATTGTGAAATATTCAGCCGATATATCCCTTTCTTCACTGTTTTTGATAATGACTATTTCGTCTTTGGTAATCATTTACTGCAATTTAAGTTTACAATGTTATAAACTTCAATGGTAATATTTCGTTTGTAATTTATTGATAGCCTTAACAATAGAGTGGCTTTATGAAAAGATAACCAATTCA
>CAYWTS010000005.1:92803-100451 GCA_964461265.1 uncultured Ignavibacteriales bacterium | reverse complement strand
TTTGTGTTTCTTATTTTATTCAGGTATTTTAAAATTCACTCACACAGCCAGCGCAGGGTTTTAAACTGGGGTATTTTCGGAGTAATAATATTAAGAGGTATTTTCATACTTCTGGGAACCCACCTTGTAACGCAATTTGAATTTATTCTCTATATCTTCGGAATTATACTGATATGGTCAGGCTATAAAATGACCTTTACCGAAGAAAAGGAAATACATCCTGAACAGAATAAAGTTCTGAAAATTGCAAAGAAGTTTGTCAAAACTACACATGATTTTCACGGAGAGCATTTTTTTGTCAAAATAGACAAAATCACGTATGCAACCCCGCTTTTTGTATGTTTGCTTGTGATAGAATCGACCGACGTGGTTTTTGCAATCGATTCAATACCGGCTATATTTGCTATTACACGTGACCCCTTCATAGTTTTTACTTCTAATATTTTTGCAGTACTGGGTTTACGCTCTTTATACTTCGTATTATCAACGGTTGCCGACAGGTTTGAGTATGTTAAAAAGGGAGTCGGGCTGATACTGGTTTATGTAGGAATTAAAATGCTGATTCCGTTAATAAACCATGACTGGAAAATTCCCCCGTTTATCTCGCTTATGGTTATTATAGCCATTTTATTTTTCTCGATTCTGATATCGATGGTCTTAAAAAGAAAAACCCTGAAATCAAACAAAATCAAACATAATAAAAAATGAACGTTCCGTTTGTAGATCTTAAAAGACAATACATAAACATAAAACCGGAAATTCTGAAGGAAATTAATGAAGTTCTCGATAATACCGCTTACATATGCGGTAAAAAGGCAAAACAGTTCGAGGATTCATTTTCAAAGCTTCAAAATGTTAAATACTGTGTTGCGTTAAGCTCGGGAACAGATGCTTTGCACACTGCACTGATAGCTGCCGGTATTAAACCCGGTGACGAGGTTATTGTTCCGGTTAATACTTTTATTGCTACGTCAGAGGCGGTAACTCTGTGCCGGGGTATTCCTGTATTCGTTGACCATGACGAACGGACTTACAACATAGATGTGAATCTAATAGAAAAAGCTATTACACCAAATACTAAAGCAATTATTCCTGTCCATCTCTACGGGCAGCCCGCTGACCTTGACCCTATTATAGAAATTGCTAAGAGATATAATCTGCACGTAATTGAAGATTGTGCACAATCACACTTAGCTTTATATAAAGGTAAGCCAATAGGTGGAATCGGTCATATCGGAACATTTAGTTTTTACCCCGGAAAAAATTTAGGAGCATACGGCGAAGGCGGTGCAGTAACCACAAACAATGAGGAATTATATAATAAAATGCTCAGGTTTCGTCAGCATGGCTCAATTCAAAAATATGTCCATGAAGCTGAGGGTACAAACTACCGTATGGAAGAAATCCAAGCAGGTGTACTGAATGTTAAGCTGAAATACTTGGAAAAGTGGACTAATTACCGCAGAAAGCTTGCACAAATGTATAGCGAACAGCTTAACAATCTTAAAATTGAAGGCTTAATAACTCCATTTGAACCTGATTTCGCTAAAGCTGTTTATCATTTATATATCATAAGAGTTAAAAAACGTAACGAGTTAATTAAATTTTTACAGGATAGAGGAATCCAAACCGGACTGCATTATCCTGTACCCTTGCATCTGCAGGAAGCATATCTCTATAAAAAGCACAAAAAAGGCGATTTTCCTGTAGCCGAAAAATGCTGTGAAGAGATACTTTCACTGCCTATGTTCCCGGAGCTATCGGAAAATGAGTTGACGTATGTATGCACTGCAATTAATGATTTCTATGCTTAAATTTTAATAGTAATGTTCGAGAATTTTGTAAAAAAGTGGGGTCCTAAAAAACTGACGCTTTCAATAAGCGATTTGATTTGTTCGCTTATTGCAGTAATTGTTTCTCTTACTATTACTGCAAATAAAGAAGTAGAATACGACCTGTTTAATACTTTCTTTTATGAAAAACTGCTGATATTTCTAGCAGGTGCTTTTCTTGTAGTTCCGATTTTCAGATATTACCAGTTGTACAAACATAAATATTTCCTGAAAACAGGAGAACAAACCCTGCTGATACTTAAAGGATTATTGATAGACAGTATTGTTATAATACTCCTTATATTTATCATAAAAACAAGGGAAACGCTCCACGATTCCAGAACACAGGTAATAATTTATTTCACACTTGCATTTACATTACTGCTGATTACCAGAATACTGATATTCAGAAAAACATTCAGCGGGCAGTATCTTGCAGGAAATATCAATAAGCTGTTAATGAGAAGAGCTGCTGCAATAGGAGCAGGAAGGCTGGGCAGATATTTTGCCGAGACCATAGCTAATAAACAGCATTACCACATCGAACTGGTTGGCTATATAGATGATGACGAACAAAAACAAGGTTTATTTATTAACGGCATAAACGTTCTTGGTAATACTAACGACTTAAATAAAATAGTAGACAAGTACGAATTAGACGAACTCTACATTACAATCCAAAATATCGAAAATATTAACCTGCTAAAGCTGATAGAAAAGTGCAAGCTTACTAACTGCACCGTAAATATGGTTTCAAACCATTTTGATATTATCAACCGTAAATGGGATGAGACTGAATACCATGACTTAAAAATAATCTCGATTTCTTCTAAGGTTTCGCCTCTTTATTCAGAAAAGCTGAAAAGGATTTTCGACATACTGATGTCTTCTGTTATTACATTATTTTTAAGCCCGTTTATACTCCTGATTACAATAGCTATTAAATTAACCTCCCGAGGCCCGGTATTGTATACCTCAACTGTGATAGGTAAAAACGGGAAGGAATTTAAATGGTATAAATTCAGAACTATGTATACCAATAACGACCCAACCCATCACAGAGAACATCTAAAAAATATTATCAGCCGGAACATTGGTTATCAGAAATTAAGCAATGACCCGCGAGTAACTCTAACCGGGAGAATTTTAAGAAAGTTCAGCATAGATGAGCTCCCGCAGCTTATTAACGTTTTTAAAGGTAACATGAGCCTCGTAGGTCCAAGACCCTGCCTGCCATACGAGTATGAAGAATTTAAAGACTGGCATAAACTGAGATATAAGGTCATACCCGGAATGACCGGGCTTGCACAGATTATTGCCCGCAACAGGAAAGATGTCAGCTTTAACGATTCCATAATACTTGACCTGTATTATGCAGATAATCAGTCTTTATGGCTGGATATCAGGATACTTTTTAAAACAGTACCTATTATGGTTTTTGGAAAAGGAGGGGTGTAAATTATTATTAAACAACATGTAAAAACCGTTAACCTGGGTGTTATTGGATGCGGTTATTGGGGTCCAAAGCTTGTAAGAAACTTCGACAGTCTTCCGAATTGCAAAGTAAAAAAAGTCTGTGACCTAAAATCGGGGAGGCTCGAATATATTAAAAAAGAATTCCCTCTCATAGAAACAACAAAGAATTACAAAGATTTAATTCAAGACAGGTCAATACATGCTGTTTGCATTGCAACACCTGTATCGACTCATAAAGAACTTGCAGAGGAAGCTTTATTTTTCGGCAAGCATGTATTTATAGAGAAACCGCTCGCCTTTAACATTAAAGAAGCAGAGCTTTTGGTCGATACAGCCTCAAAGCTTAACAAGGTGATTGCAGTAGGACATGTATTCCAGTTTGCACCTGCCGTCAGAAAAATTAAGCAACTGCTTAAGTCAAAGGTAATCGGTAAGATACATCATATTACTTCCACAAGAATAAACCTTGCACCACCGCATGCTGATGTTGATGTTATTTGGGACCTCGGACCGCATGACTTTTCGATAGTTCTGTATCTTCTGGAAGAATACCCGCTGAAAATAACGAGTCAGAAAAATGCTTACCCGATCAGTAATTCAGAAATATCAAAACACCCTCACAAAGCTCCGAGACCTCTTACTAATAATGCACACATTGACCTTGAATTCAGAAGTGGTATTACCGCTCATATTCACCTCGGCTGGCTTTCATCGAATAAAACACGTCTGATGCAAATATTCGGGACAGAAGGCACTATTGTTTATGACGAAATGCTCGCACTGGATGGTAAGCTGAAACTCTACGGCAAAGGCGAAGATAACAGAACAAAGATGAAGGATGCCGACTCGGGTAAATTAAGTTATGGTACCGGCGAAATCTTTATACTGCCGCTTGAACAACATGAACCTCTCAGAATGGAATGTGAGCATTTCATCGATTGTATAATGAATAATAAAATTCCCATTAACGGCGGACGTATGGGTTTGGATGTAGTAAAACTTCTTGAAACTACCAGCGAATCGTTTAAACACTAAGGCATGCCTGAAAAACCCTTCTTTGTCCACCCTAATGCATTATGCGAATCTGATAACATAGGCAAGAACACACGTATCTGGGCATTTGCTCATGTATTAAAAGGTGCTAAAATAGGTGATGACTGCAACCTGTGCGACGGCGTTTTTGTTGAAAACGATGTTGTTATAGGAAACCGTGTAACTATCAAAAATTGTATAGCTGTGTGGGATGGCATAACCATCGAAGACGATGTTTTTCTTGGACCAAACTGCGTTCTTACTAATGACCTCTATCCACGAAGCAAAGCTCATGTTGGCGTAGTTAAGACACTTATTAAACAAGGCGCTACTATAGGTGCAAACGCTACTATAATCTGCGGTAATACACTGGGAAGATACTGCATGATAGGGGCTGGTGCTGTCGTAACAAAAAACGTTCCCGATTTTGCTCTGGTTCTGGGTAATCCTGCCAGATTCAAGCACTGGGTAGCCAAAACAGGTGAAAAACTTATTTTCGATGAAAATAAAATTGCTGCCGATTCAAAAAGCAACAAATATAAATTATTAAAATCAGAAGATAATAAAGATAAAGTTATAGAAATAACTTAATATGATAATTTCACAGACACCTTTGAGGATAAGCCTCGCAGGAGGCGGAACAGACCTTCCGAATTACTACACAAAACATGATGGCTTCGTTGTAAGCACTGCGATAGATAAATATCTCTACGTAATTATCAAAGAGCGGTTCGATGACCTCATATATGTAGATTACTCTAAAAAAGAAATCGTTAATTCTGTCGACGAAATCCAGCACGACCTTGTCAGAGAAGCTGCCAGATTAACGGGACTGAAAAAAGGTTTTGAGGTAATGATGCTTGCCGATATACCTTCCGAAGGGTCAGGGCTTGGCTCTTCAAGCAGCCTGACAGTGGGCTTGCTAAATGCATTTTATCAGTACAAGGGAAAACTTGTTACTTCCCAACAGCTTGCAGAAGAAGCTTGTAAAATAGAAATTGAAATCCTGAATCGTCCCATTGGCAAACAAGACCAGTATATAGCAGCTTACGGCGGATTGAAGGCATTCAAGTTCTGTAAGAAAGGTGAAGTACAGGTAGAAGATATATATATCGAAAGCGAAGTCAGGCGTAAGCTGGGCTCTAACCTGCTTTTGTTTTTCACCAACACAACAAGAGCAGCATCAACAATTCTCGAAGAACAAAGCAGCAGTATACATAACAAGATAGAATTCCACAATAAAATAAAGGAACTTGCCTACGATACAAGAAACGCACTGAACGAGCTTGATATTAATCGTGTAGGTAAGAACCTGAAAGTGAACTGGGAAATGAAGAAACAGCTTGCTTCCAATGTTTCCAATCCCGAAATAGACCGTATGTATAATAAAGCAATGGAAGGCGGTGCTTTGGGTGCAAAAATATCAGGTGCCGGCGGAGGCGGTTTTCTGCTGGTTTACTGTGAAAGAAACCACCAGGATACTCTTCGTAATAAAATGGCTGAATACCGGGAACTGCCTTTTCTGCTTGATAAATACGGAAGCAAAATCATATTTAACCAGACTAGGTACGATATTAAGTAATTTCAGATGGCATTAGTTTTAGTAACAGGTGGTGCGGGATTTATCGGTTCACATACAGTCGATAGACTGCTGGAACTTGGCTATGAGGTCAGGATTCTTGATAACCTCCAGAAGCCTGTCCATTTAAAAGGCAAACCGTCATATATTCCGAAGGAAGCTGAGTTTATCTTAGGAGATGTGCGTGATAAAATCGCAATGCGTAATGCTTTGAAGAGTGTTGATTATGTTTTTCATTTTGCTGCTTACCAGGATTACTTGCCCGATTTTTCGACATTCTTCCATGTAAATTCAGTTTCTACTGCATTAATTTATGAGATAATAGTTGCCGAAAAATTAAACGTTAAAAAAGTTGTAGTTGCTTCATCGCAATTTGTAAACGGTGAGGGTATTTACAAATCATCTGCCGGAAAACTATACTATCCAAAAAGACGCACAAATGAACAGCTTGAAAAAGGATTGTGGGATTTTTATGACGATAAAGGTGAAAAGCTCAAATGGATTTGGACACCCGAAACATACGCATCACCGCCAAACCAATACGCAATATCCAAGTACTCGCAGGAACTTATGGCTTTGAATTTCGGTGAAAGATATTCGATTCCAAGTGTAGCGTTACGGTATTCTATTGTTCAGGGTTCACGTCAATCGTTTTACAACATGTACAGCGGTGCCTGCAGGATTTTTTCACTAAGTTACTTCTTCGATAAACCACCTGTGATATATGAAGACGGTATGATGATGCGGGATTTTGTAAACATTCACGATGTAGTGGATGCAAACATACTGGCAATGCAGGATGACCGTGCTGATTATAATGCATTTAACGTAGGAGGCGGAACTGCTTACTCAGTAAAAGAGTTTGCAGAGATTGTTGCAAAACAGTTCGGGAAAGAACATATAAAACCGAAAATCGAGGGGCTTTACCGCTTCGGCGATACAAGAAATGCTTGCTCGGATATTTCGAAATTAAAATCACTTGGCTGGTCACCAAAACGCACTGCTGAAGACAGCGTAAAAGAATACGTAACCTACCTCAAATCACAAACCAACATCGACGACATTCTTGACTTCGCAGAAAAAACAATGAAGAATATGAATGTTGTAAGAAAAGCAAAGACTAATCAGAAATAAAATTTTCTTCCGCATTTGCTGTACTTTACAATACCGCTTTTAATTTGCTAAAAAGATTGGTTTTTATCATTTTCACGTCACTTTATTAACTTTACAAACTTTATTAACTTTATTAACTCTTTATCATTGAGTTAAATCAATATTATCTTAATTTTAGCATAATTTATTAAAATTTTATGGACTTTAAGCAATACACACAGAAATATTTATCTACACTCGATTTATTAGACACAGATGAAATCGAAAAATTCATCGATTTGCTGGTTGATGCATATAATAAGAGAACTATGGTTTTTGTAATTGGCAACGGAGGCAGTGCCTCGAACGCCTCGCATTTTGCACAGGATTTAGCAAAAGGTACCCGGCTCGATAGTAACCAGACAAAACGCTTACGTGCCCTAAGCTTAACCGATAACATGGCTTTTGTTACCGCACAAGGCAACGATGAAGGCTACAACACCATTTTCGAGCAGCAGCTAAGAACACTTGCCAATCCGGGTGATATGGTTATAGCAATAAGCGGCTCGGGAAACAGTCCGAATGTTTTAGAGGCAATAGATTGGGCAAATAAAAACGGACTTGTTACGCTTGGTGT
>CAYWTS010000005.1:68335-92703 GCA_964461265.1 uncultured Ignavibacteriales bacterium | reverse complement strand
TGCTCGGTAACGTTGGCTTAAGATTAAGAGGTACTTTGTTTAATACCGTTGGTTACTACCTGCGGTTATCAAATGGAGTCCGTTTAGGCGGAAGAAAGGAGGATGCATACTTTGCTGCACAATTTGACCCCGTTCTTGCATCCACACGGAAGTTTATCAGTGAAGGCAATAAAACATACGATTCATATGAAGGATATATACGCTTTTCTCCGTCAAACGGTGAGTGGCTTGGCTTAACTGCCGGACGTGAAGCTCTGAAAATAGGAACCGGTTTTCTTGATAAAATGATAGTTTCGGAGAATACAGCTCCGTTCGATTATCTGAAGTTCGATTTATCGTATAAAAAAATAAAATACTCGTTTTTCTATTCGAGTATTGTTGGGCAGGACTCCGCCGGTATACAGCTTGAAGCAAAATATCTTGTTGCCCATAGGCTTGAGCTCGGTCCGCTGTTTAACGGATTTATGCGGCTTGGGTTCAATGAAATGCTCGTTTACAGCAGCGTCCCGCTGAATTTTGCTTTTTTAAACCCGCTTGCTTTTTTAACCTCAGCCGATTTAAATACTGAAGTGCCTGGTAAAAACTCGAACAATACTATAATTGCTTTCGATGCACAGTTTTTCCCTGCCAAGAAAATCACTCTGCAGGGAAGTTTTCTAATAGATGATTTGAACTTCGAAACCCTTGGAAAATCGGATAAAACAGGCAACGATAACAAGTTTGCATACCAGTTAGGACTCCAGTGGCAGGATGCCTTTATGATGCCTGACCTTGCATTTACATACGAATATACAAAAATTGATCCGTTTGTTTATTCGCACAGACAGATAAATAATTCTTACAGCAACTGGAACCAGCCGGTGGGGCTGGCGTTAAATCCCAACTCCGATGAGCATGCATTAAAGCTGAGCTATAACTTCGGAAGCCGTTTCAGTATATCGGTTACGTTTAAGCATCAGCGTTCGGGGATGAATATTACCGACAGCCTTGGACAGATTACCACTAACGTCGGTTCAAACATACTTAACGGCAGCCACGATACCGATGTGAAGAACGAATTCCTCAGGGGTTTGCGTGTGAATAGGAACATAATTATTGCAGAATTAACCTGGCAGCCGATAAGGCAGTATTATTTCATTATCAAATTCCAGAACAGGACATTTAATTATATAGACCAAAATAGGAAAATATCTGATAACATTTTCTGGGGAACTTTCAGGGTAGATTATTGATAATCAACCCCTCCGCTCCGATGTGCACCGGAGCACCTCCCCTTTAATAAAGGGGAGGTTTACAGGTAATAAAAATATTTATTGTAATTCATTGAATGGAAAATTTTATAATATCCAAGCTCTAAAAGAAACAAGACGTATACTTCGTAAGAACATGACAACTGCTGAGAAAATACTTTGGCAGGAAATCAGGAAGAAACAAATTCTCGGACATCGATTTTTAAGACAATATAGTATTGGTTCTATTATCGTTGATTTTTATAGTCCAAAAATAAAATTAGCTATAGAAGTAAATGGTGCTATACATGATAAATCAGATATAAGGGAACTTGATAAAGAAAAAGAAGAAACTCTAAAAAATGCCAATATTAGTGTACTCAGATTTAAAAATGACAAGGTTTTGATTAATATAGAAGAGGTTTTAGATATTATTAGAAAAAAAATTATTGAAATATCCAAAATAACAACCTCACCTTCCCGACTTCACATCGGGACAACTCCGCTTTACTAAAGGGGAAGTTGGGAGGGATTCGTCTTTTCACCTCCCCTTTACAAAAGGGGAGGCTGGGAGGGGTTGTAAATAAAAATGCTCAACAAAATAAAATATCTTTCAAAAAAATATTCCAAAGAAATAATTACTTTAAGAAGGAAGCTACATCAGTATCCGGAGCTGTCGTTTAAAGAATATAAAACGTCAAAATTAATTTTTGATAAGCTTTCAAAACTCAAGCCCGATGATTTACGAGTTACAGGCGGTACAGGTGTTGTCGGGTTTCTTGGCAATAAGAACAAAGGCAAATGTGTTGCTTTGCGCTCCGATACAGATGCTCTTCCTATCGATGAGCAAACTTCGCTTCGCTTTGCATCCAAAAATCCCGGTGTTATGCACGCCTGCGGCCATGACGCACACAGTGCAATGCTCTACGGTGCGGCATTGATACTTACTGAAATAAAAAATGAACTGAATGGCTATGTAAAGCTCATTTTCCAGCCGGGTGAAGAAAAAAATCCGGGAGGTGCTTCAATACTTATTAAAGAAGGTGTGCTTGAAAATCCCCGAGTTAATGCAATCTTTGCACAGCATATCATTCCCGGTAAACCGGCAGGTTCGTTCGGGTTTTACCCGGGTGTGATGATGGCTTCGCAGGATGAGCTGTATATTACAATAATCGGTAAGCAGGCACACGGTGCAAAACCGCATACAGGAATTGACCCCATAGTAATTGCATCACAGGTTGTGCTTGCACTGCAAACTATCGTCTCAAGATATAACAGTCCGTTTGAACCTGTAGTAATAACAATCGGAAAAATCGAGGGCGGCACGGCAACAAACATTATTCCGCAGGAAGTTAAGCTTGCAGGAACTATCAGAACACTAAATGAAATTCTGCGTAAAAAATTATTAAAGCTTATCGATAGGACAATAAAAGGCATTACTTCATCAGCCGGTGCTAAATATAAATTCCGGATATCACCGGGTTATCCCGAATTGGTTAATAATACAGTAGAAACAATTTTTGCGGAAACAGCTGCTTATGAATTTGCAGGAAGAAAAAATGTTTTCAGGGCTGAAAGTTTTATGGGAGCCGAGGATTTTGCCTTTTATCTTAAAAAGGTTCCGGGTTCGTTTTTCTGGATTGGTGCCGGTAATACAAGCGATTTACATACCCCCCAAATGAATCTAGATGAACGAACTCTTACAGCAGGAGCAGGATTTATGGCATACCTTGCGTGGAAATATTTATCGAGAAAAACTTCTGATGTGAAAGTAAATCTGTAAATATTTATCCACAGCAAAATGCACCAGTTTGATTATTTAGGTAAGCTGTTATATTATATTATATTAAAGGAGAAGAGTGGCTTTGAATGCTGGTAATTTTTTATCTCACGTTTTTGTTTCCCTGCCGTTTACGGCAGGGGTTTATGGTATAAAGTTTTGGGGTTTTAGCCCAATAAACAGTAAATGTTTTATTAATAATTTGGGCTGAAGCCCTAATTTTAGTTCCCGTCTCTCCCAGTTATAAATGACGGGGTAACAATGAATTAAATAGCAGTATCCTCTAAAAAATAACATTATTTAAGAATATATTTTTACTAATTGTTTAAACGATTTATTGTCGTGTATTAAGTAGTAAATATACCTTACAATATTTCTGCTTTCCTGTAAATAAAAGCTTTTTCTTCCGAAAACTCCATATACATATTAGGTAGTGAAAGCAACATCGAATTTATTCTAAACCAACTATTTTCGGTTGAAAGTAATTATTTGATTAATAAAAATTTTAGACGTTGCGTGCCTGCAACAGGCAGGCAACACTACGGATGTTAATCATTGCAGAATAAAAAAGTAATTGCAAGATATTAAACTCAGTATGAGGTTAACCTAATATTTTCAAAAACATAGCTGCCAAGGTTATGTCCTACTTCCAGTCCTCTTTCCATATCCGAGCGGTAATGTATCCCTCCGTACAACCTCGAAAATGCTGCTTCCGTAGCTGCATTGTTAAATGAACTGAAGGAACGCGGTGCATAATTTATCTGCTGATGAGTATAATCGGTGAATGCTACCGTACCATATAATCGTGTCATTATTTCCGCACACGCACCCGATAGGGTTGAATGCCCCGATGGATATGCCGGAAACGGGGGTGTTATAAGAAACGGGAACCAGTTTGGATTGATATAATCTCTGATATACGACTGCGGACGGAGCAGGTTCTCCTGGTATTTTGCCCACCAGCATATTATAAATGCATCTGCGATTGCGGGACCCAGCAGTGCATACATTTGTACGGTTTTATCAAGCTTAAGGTTAAACTGCCTTGCTATCTGGTTCATTATTGAGACCCAGTGACCTGATGGTGTGCCTGTTCTCACCTTATCATTCCAGAAATTGGCAATAGTTTTCTGTTCTAGGGTTAAGGTTTGTGATACAGTTACAATTTCCATTGCCTCGTTATAGAATTGTGAGCCTGCATTAGTACTGAAAACAACAGGATTAGGTATGTAAAAATACTGCGGGCTTGGTGCTACAAATGTCCTTAATGTTCCCCAGTAAGGTTCATCCGGTACATCTCCGGGATTAATAGGTTCCCAGTATTTGGGATTCTGGCTTCTCGGAGGCGGAGTATAGGTCATACTGCGTGTTTCTTTGTAGTTATCTGTTCGTGACCACTGTATAATCCTGTTAGCAATTGCCTCACCATGCGTTAATGAGCGGTTAATTACTTCCTGTGATACATTACTGCTTCTTTCCTGCACTACTTCATCGTGCTTCTGGTTTATAAGATTAATTGCATTGGGGAAAAGTGTATCGTGAATATTTCGGATGATAAGCGGCATTGCACCAGCAATAACGCTGGGCCAGTCGTATTCAAGTAAATAGTTTATAGAAGGCATTGCCGGCATATCATGCAGCTGGCCTGCAAGTGTGCGAGAGAACAATATACCCGGCTGCACACATTCATAGATAGTAATACATGAATATGCATACAATCTTGATGGTGGCGGCGGGCTGTCGCGATGCTGGTCCGAAATTATGCGGTATTCTATATCCATCCAGTCGAGAGCGTATTTTGCATCGATATCAGATGCCGGCACAGACGGCGACATATAGTTTGTAGAAATAACCTCGTCTTTGCTGCAGCTGTTCATAAACAAGAAAGTTGCAAGCAGGATAAAATAAATTGTTAATTTATAGATAGTTCTCATATATCTTCCTTTAGTAAATTTGGCTACGCTGTTTATGCTAAATTATTTAATAATATTTTATTGTTTTATCTTTTATGTGTGCTGGTTGGTGTACGACCGTGACCTTTCAATGCGAACCCTTGAACAAGGGGTAGCTACTTCTTGTTTAAAAATTTGTGTTTCCGACGTTTTTGTAATCTTATTTTAAGAGAATCATTCTTTTGGTTTCGGAAAAACTCCCTGCTTCAAGGGTATAAAAATAAATACCTGAAGTATAGCCTGTACTGTTAAAGTCCACCTCATATGTGCCGGGACTAAGCTGCTCGTTAATAAGGGTTGTAATTTCCTGACCGAGGAGGTTATAGACTATTAGTTTTACTAACCCACCCCGTCTGACGCCTGTGGCGTTATCCACCCCTCCATGGAGAGGACTTAAATCAAATTTGATTTTTGTTACGGGGTTAAAAGGATTCGGATAATTCTGATATAACTTATACTCAGCTGGGATATTTGCAGATATTGTTTGTATCCCGATCACCCCGCTTCCTTCAACTGCTGTGTATAACGCATTCGGTGCTAAATTATATGACCTGTCAACTCCACCGTTAGTCCAGTTTATAACAACCGAATCAACAATGTTTGACGAGCTGAGTCCGAAAATCAGAACAACATCATCGCTGCTTAAGTAACTATTCCCGCCAAGAATTACCTGCCTGTTCATGATTCCCCCTGCATACACCGTTACTACTGAGCCGATGGCATCACGGTTCGATTGCACTCCTGTGCATTTCAACTTAAGCCATTTACTTGTTCCGCCGCTGTTTTTATAAAAGTGTGAATTTGAATCACTCATTACGACAAGAAAATCAGAATAGCCATCGTTATTAAAATCACATCTCGCTGCTCCATAACTGAAAGCACTATCGGCAATACCGATGCTGTAACCAATGTTGCTGAATGTATTGTTTCCGTTATTTTTCAGAAGAACGTCGCACATATCTATACCGGCAGCGGCAGTTGCAAACAAATCACACCACCCGTCATTATTATAATCAAAAAATAAATTACCCCAGCACTCTTTGTTAACCGTTGTGCCGGTCTGAACAGCAGTATTGGTAAATGTACCATTTCCGTTATTTCTGAAGGTAGCATTTCCGGGAGGTCCGTTGCTAACGTGCATATCGAACAAGCCATCATGATTATAATCACCTACAGCAATTCCCATAGCATCAAAAAAGCACATAGTTCCCGATACCCACGTAACATCCTGAAACACACCGTTACCTGTATTCTTAAACAAGGTTGAACGCTGGTACTTATCCATTGCAATATAAATATCCTGCCATCCGTCCATATTGTAATCAAAAATTACTACAGCAAGCGGTTTTTTATAAAGACTATCGGTTGAACCTGAAACTGCTGTAATATCCGAAAACGTTCCGTTGCCGTTGTTCTTAAATAAAATGTTCGGCTGTTCGCCAAGTCCTTCGATGTTACCGTAGTTGCAAACATATAAATCAAGTAAGCCGTCACGGTTCACATCGCCCCATGCTGCTGCGGTTGACTGGTAATTCTGCGGAACACCCACCCCAGCTGCATCGGTTACATCTGTGAAGGTTCCGTTACCGTTGTTTTTGCAAAGCTTGTTGCCTGAATACCAGCTTGTTAAATAAACATCCCTCCATCCATCGTTGTTGTAATCACCCCACACAACCGATTTTAGGCAATCACCGTAGAATGCAATACCCGATTGTGCTGTTACATCGGTAAATGAAAAATTATTGTTGCGGTAAACCTTGAAGTGTGTTGATGTAGCTATAATCACATCGGCATCGCCGTCGTTATCGTAATCAGCAAATCCCGCACCGCCGCCGGGAATATAATAAAGGTCTTTGGTCTTTGCATTAATGCCCACCTGCGAAGCTATGTTTGTAAAGGTTTGTGAGCTTAAAGTAGTAAAAGAAGCAATAATGCATGATAAAATGAATAAAAACTGTTTCATTTTACAAAAATCCTTCTTTTAGTTAGTAAAATTCGCAGAAACTATAAATATTTGTTTTGAAAGTCAAGGGAAGACTTACAATAAGTTATGGAGTTAAAAAGTTAAGTCCCCTCCGCAGGAAGTTTGCCCCGATGAACGTAGGGAGGTGGTTGTCAGGCACCTGACGCCAGACAGCAGGGTGGGGTGAGAAAAAATAAAAGCCCTGCGTTTTCACACAGGGCTTTGGATTGTTTAAAAGAATACAAAACTCATAGACTATTGAATTCTATGATATCAAATCGTAACTGTATTTACAAGCAGGTGATTATTTCACCAGTATCATACGCTTTGTGTCTTTAAAATCACCCGCCCGTATAGTATAGAAATACGTACCCGAAGGCAGGTTTGTTCCGTCGAAGCTGAGGTTATAATAACCTGCAGGTTTATCTTCATCCACAAGTACTGCTACTTCCTTGCCAAGTACATCTGTTACAACAATCTTTACGTTCCCTGCTTTGGGAATAGCATAGCTAATTGTGGTTACAGGGTTAAACGGGTTCGGATAGTTCTGGCTCAGTTCAAAAGCTTTCGGTATCTCGTTGTTGTTGTTACCAACAGCTGTTATATTTTCACCTTTAAGTATTACGCCGAATCCTACATTCTGTCCGCCGTCAGTTGTGTTTGCCCATGTATTAGAGGCAATCGTTCGTTGTTTTCCGTTCTGTCCTGGAGGATTCAGCCTGCCCGGTAAAGTTTTTTCAGGAGTGTAAGGTCCGGAAGTAAGTGTGCCGCCAAGCCAGTATTCAAACCAGTAAGTACCTGCTGTTAAAACTGTACCGCCTGCATTAAGAGTTATGCACATAATTGGACGCTGTGTGTTTGTAAGAGTAGTAGATGATACACGGTATTCCTGATACCACCAAGTCCCTGTAAATCTGTTCGTGGTTTCATCACCGAATATTACTGTACCTCCCGGAGGGGCACCATTCCAAATCCTTAATCGGCCTGCATTAAAGGTCGATGTGGTTGAGCTTCCTGTCTGATATGCAAAAACAATAACCGAGTCAACCCTCCATGTTTGACCTGAGGGAACTGTAAAATCATCTGCAATAGAATAACCAGTCGAAATGCTCGCCGTGTGTCCGTATGTACTGCCGCCGGTATAAATACAGCTTGCAGCATATCCGCCGGCACCCGGGTCGGTTGCCCATGCTGTATCTACATAAATAACCAGCTGTGCATATGATTGTACGCTCATAGCAAGAAATAAAATGAAAAGAAATTTGTTAAGGTGTTTCATGTTATTCTCCTTATTATTTAGGTTTGAGATTGCTTTAATAATCTCCTAAAAATAAAAAAATTTATAAGCGAATTCAAGTATTAATTTTATCTCAGGTTGAAAATCCATCAATTCCCAAAATGATGTATTTTTACCTTGTTTTTCATTATTCAAGCTTGCAAGTACTCAGACCACCTGCATAATTAAACAACTTAGTATGATAAAATAAGTTGCATTATGTTAAACAGCATGTTTTAGCTTATAATAATTTAATCTTACAATTGTATTTTCTGCGGTATTTGTGGTTTTCTATTCCTTGAATAAAACCTCTTTTAGAAATAACTTTGTGGCGTACTGTTGGCATCCCAACGGGATAAGCCATCCCGACACAAAGTATCGGGATATAGTTCCTGTGAATGGAACTAATTTTTTATAAAATATATTGTTTTTTAAGGATTACATTGGAACTCTCTGACAGGGAAAAAGTTATATTAAAGTATATAATAGAGGATTTCATTCAAACTGCAAATCCGGTAGGTTCACGTTATATTTCTAAAAAAACAGACGTTAACCTTTCTCCTGCCTCAATCCGCAACGTTATGAGCGATCTTGAAAACAAAGACTATCTTACACATAAACATACGTCCGCCGGAAGGATACCCACTGATAAAGGATACCGTTATTTTGTAGATGAATTAATGGAGAATTCAAAACTAAGCGGATTTGACGAACAGGAAAAAACGGCACTTCTAAAAGGAATAGGAGAAGCTGACCTTTCAAGCGAGGAAATTTACAAAGAGGTTTCAAGGATACTTGGCAAGCTGACACAGGAAATAAGCATTGTGAGCCAGCCCTATTTCTCGGAGGGAATATTCGAGAAGCTTGAACTAATAGAGCTGTCTTCCACAAAGCTTCTTGTCGTGGTTTCTATAGGGTCGGGACTGGTAAGGACACTTGTGTTCGATATCGAGTCAGGCATCGGACGTGAGAAGCTTGAACACATAAGCAGAATTCTAAACGAAAAGCTGAACGGCTTAACGCTTAAAGAGATACGAAATACTTTCCATGAAAGAATAAGCGAAATAAGCACTGAACACAGAGCAGTTATAAAGCTTTTTGTTGATACAATTGATAAAATTTTCCAGGAAGAAAAAGAAGGCTTAACTTTGTACATCGGCGGGACGGTCGAAATACTTGCACAGCCGGAGTTCGGCAATACTAAAGATTATAAAGACATTATAGAGCTTACCGAAGACCGCGATGTTGTGTTCCACGTGCTCAACGAGCTTTCCACAGAAGAAGGCATTGCTATTTCTATTGGTGAAGAGAATAAAGAGGGAAAACTTAAAAATTGCAGTATTATATCATCAACATATTCCACAGGGAACACCAAGGGGAAAATAGCAGTAGTAGGGCCAAAGCGTATGAATTACGCGAAGCTTGTTTCAATGCTTAATTATACATCAGCTTTAATATCAGGAAAGATATAATCAGGAATTAAGAATTTTGAATTACGTATTAATCCTGACCCAGGAAGCGTGTTAAAACGGGCTAAGAAGGTAAAATATTTAAGTATCTCAAGTTGACCGTTCAAACATGTAAAGTTAATAATTATAATTATTTAGTAACCCCGACATTCATGTCGGGGATTGATGGAAAAATGCCACTTAACAACCGTTTTAACGGTTTTTATTATGGAGGCGGTCAACTTGAGTTAGTATTATATTTTTATTTACCCTGCCCTTTGGCGTAAGCCACCACTTTTGTGGCACGGCAGGCTGGGGTATACAATATCCAGGGCTCCATCCCATATATTAGTTTTATATAATATCATCAATATTCGAATAAAAGGACTAATGTTCAAAAACAAAAAAGATAAAATAGAAAAAGAACTGGAAAAGGACAGCTTAGAACAATTAAGCGAAAATCGGGAAGAAGAAATACCTGTTACAGAAGCTGAACAGGAAGCTCCGGCAACCGAAGTATCGGTTGAAGAATTGAATAAAAAAATCGAGGAACTTACCGACCTTTTGAAAAGGAAGGCTGCTGAGTTCGAGAATTACAAGCGAAGAACCGAAAACGACATTTCGGTGTTCTACCGTTATGCCAATGAATCGCTGCTGAAAGAGATTTTACCTCTGCTTGATGACTTCGACAGGGTAATTGCTGCCTTTAAGGAAAAACATGACCAGAAAACCTTTCATAAAGGAATTGAACTGTTATATGATAAATTCAAAAAAACATTAATAAAACAGGGTCTGAAAGAAATGGATGCTGAGGGAAAAGACTTCGATGTAAACCTGCACGACGCATTAATGATGCAGCCCGACGAAAACTCCGAACCTAACAAAGTTTTAAACGTTGTTGAAAAAGGTTATTTCCTGAATGATAAGGTTTTAAGACACGCTAAGGTAATAGTTTCTTCAAAACCGGAAAAAGAAGAAAACTAACAACTCTGCAGGGACTAACCGCTGGGCAGTCTGTAGTAAGAATTTAAGTAATAATAATTTAAGTCCCCTCCGCCGGAGGGGTGCCCCGATGAACGTCAGGAGGTGGATGGCGCATTGGCGCCAGACGGTCTACGACTCTTCGAGTCGAAGATTCGTAGAGGGTGGGTTAATACAAATTACATTTTATAAAACCTAAGACTATGTAACTAACAGGTATTAAGTCCCCTCCGCCGGAGGGGTGGATGTCCGGCTATGCCGGACAGACGAGGTGGGTTAAAAAAAGTTGAAAAGAGAAATTATACCATATAATCCCAAACTTAAAAAAACAGCAACCCATCTGCGTAAAACGATGACTTTGAATGAAATTCTTTTATGGGAACAGCTTAAAGGCAAAAAAATATTAGGGTATGATTTCCACCGTCAAAAACCTATAGATAATTATGTTGTCGATTTCTTTTGTCCTAAACTAAAATTAGCAGTTGAAATAGACGGCGAGTCACATACAGATAATCAGGAAAAGGATGAGAAAAGACAAAAGAAAATAGAATCTTACGGAATTACCTTTTTAAGATTTTCAAGTCTAGATATTATGACTAATTTAGAAGGAGTGTGTGAATCTATTAAAGGATGGATTGAGGAGAATGTAAAGTAACACACCTCGCCCCGACATTTCATGTCGGGACACCCCTCTCCAGAGGGGACTTAAAACAACATAAATTTAAAGTTATAAGTCCCCTACGCCGGAGACCTGTCCAGATGAATGGCGAGAAGAATCTGTCCGGCAACTAACGGACAGACGGGGTGGGTTACTCCAGTGAAAAGAAAAATAAGATCACTGCCCGGATGAAATTAATTTTTTTAGAAACATAATTTGACCAAACGAGATTACTACGAAATACTTGGGGTTTCAAGAGACGCTTCTGAGAGCGATATAAAATCGGCTTACCGCAAGCTTGCTATGCAGTTCCATCCCGATAGAAACCCCGGCAATAAAGAAGCCGAAGAAAAATTCAAAGAAGCTGCCGAAGCTTACGAGGTTCTGGCTGACAGCGAAAAACGTGAAAGGTATAACAGGTACGGCCATGCGGGCTTACGCGGCACCGGTATGCATGACTTCACAAACGTTGAAGATATTTTCTCGGCATTCAGCGATATATTCGGCGGGTTTGGTACAGGAGGCAGTATATTCGATGAGTTTTTCGGAACCGGTGCAAGGCAGAGAAGACGCAGCCAGTCACCGGGTATCAGGGGAACAGACCTTAAGATAAACCTCCGCCTCACACTTGAAGAAATATCTACAGGGATAGAGAAAACACTCAAAGTAAAAAGATACGAAAAATGTTCACGCTGTAATGGTTCGGGTGCAAAACCGGGAAGCGGGTCATCGTTATGTTCAACATGCAGCGGGACAGGTGAGGTACGGCATGTATCACGCTCCATGTTCGGGCAGTTTGTAAATATACAGGTATGCCCCTCATGCAATGGTGAAGGAAAGGTAATAAAAGAAAAATGCACGGATTGCAACGGTGAAGGAAGAATTAAAGGAGAATCAACCATAAAAGTTAATATACCCGGCGGGGTTTCGAACGGAAATTATATTCCGCTTCACAACCAGGGAAATGCAGGAATCAGGGGCGGCGGAAACGGTGACCTGATTGTAATGATAGAAGAAGCTCCCCATAAATTTTTCCTCAGAGATGAAGATGATATACTCTATGACCTGATTATCACAATCCCCGATGCAGTACTCGGTACCGAGATAGAAGTGCCTACACTTGAAGGCACTGCCCGTTTGAAGATAGAACCCGGAACACACCCGGGCAAAATACTCAGAATGAGAGATAAAGGAATAAAACATCTAAACTCACCGGGTAAAGGTGACCAGCTTGTTCGTATTAACATCTACATACCCGAAAAACTCTCATACAAAGAGAAAGAATTGTTTAAGGAACTTTCGAAATCGGAAAATTTAAAACCTGCCGGTTCCCGGCAATCAGGGACTAAGTCAAAAGGATTTTTCTCAAGGGCAAAAGGGTAATAACAATTATCAGTTATCAATTATCAATCATCAGTCATTGGCTTTATCAAGGCTGACTTCATGCCTGCACTATTATGATAAATTTCTTCCGCAAAATCGGCTTCACAAAAAGCGAGGTGCTGCTTCTTTCAGCACTTATTTTTATATTTATTAGCGGCTTATTAATCGATAAATTATCATGGAAACCATCAGCAGTTTTAAATTACTCCCGCAGCGACAGCGTCTTTAATTCAAAGGTGAAAAAATTATTCCAGAATCTTGATAAAGATTCTCTCACTAACCTGCAAAAACAAAATACACAAAAACTTGAAAAGCTCAACGACAGCCTTTTAATCATTGCCGAAAATAAAACCTCAAACAGCAATAAGCCTGCATTATTAAAAACCAAAATAAATTTAAACACTGCACTAACTGCAGATTTGATATTACTGCCCGGTGTAGGTGAGGTTACAGCCGAAAAAATTATAGAGTATAGAGAAAAAACCGGCGGCTTTAAATCTATCCATCAGATTAAAGAAATTAAGGGGATAGGAGAAAAAAAATTCGAAAAGATTAAGGACTATATTACGGTTGAATAGCAGGTGATATTTGGATAATTTTGTTAAAATAATTCATTGTGGGTAACATATTAGGAATAAGTTTTTCATCGGATAAAATCCGCTTTACGGAGCTTACCGGTGATAATGCTTCTGCGAAGCTCGAGAATCTTGAAACAGTTTCGGTTGACTTCGATTTCGAAGACGAGATAGCCGGGTATAAAAGCAACCAGAAAGTCCTTACGAATATTTCGAACGAGATAAGCAGCTACATTAACAGAAGAAAGCAGACGTTCCTTAAAACAGGTGTCGCAATCAGCACATCACAGGCGTTTATGATGACGCTGCCTGTTGATTACTCAGAGGGAACCGAATCGATAAATACTAAAATATACTGGGAACTATCCAATTATTTCCCTGACAATTATAACGAATTTATTATTAACACTTACAAGCTGAACAGGTTCATGCCCAGCTCAAAGTGTGATGAATTTTTAATAATCGCAGTTCTGAAAAACACTACCGAGTTCATTAAGCGGATATTTAAAATTTGCGGTATCGAGCTGGCTATTATTGATATCGACCACTTTGCATCTGAAAATACATTAAGATTTAACTATCCCGCAAACATTGAAACATCAGGTATTATGCTGATTGGGTTAAAAAAAGGCAGGGTCGATTATGGCTATATCAAAAACAAAAAATACACACACTATGCTTACTCTAAATATTACTCGGAAGTGGAATTTAATCTGAACCTCGTTAAGAAATTAAATTCCCTTCTTGATTCCGGGATTGTTGACGATAAGTTAAAAGAGATATTTATTTACGGTGAAGAACTAAAACCCGACACAGTCGAAATACTGAAAAAAAATCATGACCTTTGCGTAACCCCGATAAATCCTTTCGAAAGCATAAATGCACAGACTGTATTTTTAAAGAACGAAGAACTCAGGAAAGAAGCTTACAGGTATTCATCTAGCTGCGGTGTTGCACTCCGATGCCTTCAAAAAGTAAACAGCTAATGGCACTCAGGATTATTTCAGGAAAATATAAAAGCAGAAAAATTAATTCACTGCCGCTTTCCAGGTCAGCTCCGGGTAAACACCGAAGTATCCTTAGACCTACTACCGACAGAGCACGGGTAATGTTGTTCGATATAATTTCAAATAAAGTAAATTTTAAGGATATAAAATGTCTGGATTTATTTGCAGGAACAGGCTCATTCGGCTTCGAGTGTCTGAGCAGGGGTGCTGTTTCATGCACTTTCGTTGACTATTCAGCCAAATGCATGGAGATAATCCGTAAAACAGCCGCCGAGCTTGACTGCTTAAACCAAACGGATTTTATAAAAGATGACGTACTTAATTTTCTGAATAATAACAGCATGAGTTTCGACGTTATATTTGCAGACCCTCCTTACGGTTACAGGCATTACAGCGAACTTTCCGAAAAGATATCGGGACAAAATTTTACAATAGGTATCATTGAATTCTCCGGTCCGGCATCGGCTGTAAGCTTTGTAAAAAGCGGTTTTGAAACCGAAATAAGAAAAGCAGGTATAACAAATTTTAAAATTCTAACCGAAATACCTTCATGAAAAAAACAGCTATTTATCCCGGAACTTTCGACCCCGTAACCTTCGGGCATATAGATATTATAGAACGTGCTTCAGCTCTGTTCGATAAAGTAATCATAAGCGTATCGCTAAGCTCAACAAAGGAAACACTGTTTTCAATCGATGAACGCACCGGAATGGTTAAGCAGGCTTCAGCCCGCTTACGCAACGTTTTTGTTGACAGTTTCGACGGGCTGCTTGTAGATTACGCGAAACGAAAAAAGGCGAACGTAATTGTAAGGGGTTTGCGTGCAATATCCGACTTCGAATTTGAATTCCAGATGGCTTTAACCAACAGGAAAATGGAAGAAAGCATTACTACGGTTTTCCTTATGCCGAACGAAAAATATACTTACCTTAACTCAACACTTGTAAGAGAACTTGCAAAACACGGGGCAAAGCTAAATTCGTTCGTTCCAAAATACGTTGAGATGAAGCTGAAGGAAAAATTTAAACATCCGTAAAACTATTGGGTTCATAACAGGTTTATCCTTAAAAACCCTATCACTTCTTCAATTACTTTTTCGAATGCAGGTGTGGTTCCCGCAAACGGATGAACAACTCCAAACGTATGCCCGGTATTAGGTATAATTACAAGCCCGGTTTCCGATTTATCCGATACATCAAAAATTTTTTTTGCTTCGTCTGCGCCTACCGATAAATCTTCTGCACCGTGAATTATTAAATACGGTTTGTTCAGTTTACCTGCTTTTGCCAATATATCAAGCTTTTCGGAATTAGATTCAATGTCATCAAGCAGTGTAACATTTATTCTCATAATCTGCCCGGTTCGCTGGTTTTCAACCTCAATATATCCTTTCTCTCTCCATATTTTTTTTACGTGTTCCGAATACCTTGCGAAATTTGATACTGCCGATAACGTTATTAAGCATTTTATTCTCCGGTCATTCGATGCTTTAATAATAGCTATCCCGCCTCCTCTTGAATGCCCGATAACAGCGATACGGGAACTATCTGTGTAATACAATTCACTACAAGTTTCGAAATAATCTATCACGGCATTAAGGTCATCCAGTTCTCTTGAAAAAGTATTTTGTGCAAATAAATCAAGTCTTTCGAATTCTGTAGGATTAGCTTCCGAAACACCGTTAAAGGTAAAATTAAAACTTAAAGCAGCAAAACCTGCATCCGATAATTTTTCCATCATATAAGGAAAACCGCCCCAGTCTTTAAAACCTTTAAAGCCATGGCAGAAAATAACAAGCGGCTTTTTGCCTTTCATGTCATGAAATAAATCGGCTAATATTAAATCATTTGCCTTTGTTTTTATCTTTAATTCTGTTTTCATATAAATGTAAATTAACTAAATAACTGAAGTTACGCAAACCATTCCAATTACTGCACTTTATATAAACACAATATATTTGGAAAAAAATTTAATAGTTAATACACTAAATTAGTAAAAAAATCAGTTTTTTCTGATTTAAAATAAAATACAGACCACCCTAAGTACCTAAGTACACAACACAATATGTAATTAATTTTTTAATAAAATTAAAAATTATTGAGATACACAGTTAATATTCTGTTTAACACAATTATTATGCTTCAAATTACCCTGCCGTAAACGGCAGGGAACATAGATATTGTTATATATTACATTTAAATTCAAATTTTTTGCCGTGTTCTTAGTGAAAACTGCTTTCTTTAAATTTTATCTTGATTATCAACCTATTTTTCGAGAAATTTATTTATCTACAAACCTTTTTTTAAATTAACTTCTTAAGGAGAACAACATGAGGAAACTTTCATATACCCTACTTACTATTTCAGTCCCCTTGTTGATAATGGCAATAATCGGTTCAGATTTTTTTAATAACAATGACAGAACAATTACAAACCGCAAGTCTGAAAACCCGATTCAATATACAGCTGTTTACGGACCGCCAATAATCGGTAACTATTTAACCACACTTGCCGAATCGTTTGAAACACCTCCGTTTCCGCCGGCGGGCTGGGTTAAATACAAAGCAGGGACAGCCGCTGATTCGGGGTGGATCAGACTTCCTGTCGGTTTTACACCTCTGCCCGGCTGGAACGGCGGGGTTATTACTGCTCCAACCGGAGGAGGCAATTATGTTGCATTCGTTACATATAATAATAATGTGCCATCCAACAGAGAATATCTTGTAACGCCCCAGCTGCTCAACATTCAGCCGGATGATTCGCTTTATTTCTGGAGACGTTTCTGGCCTATGAATACTTACTCTGATACGCTCAGCATAAAAATCTCAACTACAACCAATTCAATATCTGCTTTCACTATACAGGTTGCACGTATTACATTTCCGAAAAATTCATCCGATACTAACTGGACAAGGCATGGATACAGGCTCGGCAACTTCGTTAGTACTGGAGCAAATATCTACATCGCTTTTATTGAACACGTGCTCGATAACCTGAACGATGGTGCAACTGTATCGCTTGACCTTGTGCAGGTAACTTACAACGCTGTGGGGGTAGGAAACCAGGGAACAGGTATTCCGAAGCATTTCGGGCTTGAACAAAATTACCCGAACCCGTTTAACCCTGTGACAATGTTAAAATTCTCGTTACCAAAAGCCGGTAATGCCAGGCTTGTAGTTTACGATATGCTCGGTAAAGAAATAGAAGTAGTTTTAGATGAATATAAACAGGCAGGCACATACAGCGTAATGTTCGACGGCTCTTACCTGCCAAGCGGTGTTTATTTCTATACTCTTAGCAGCCAGGGTCAAACAGATACGAAGCGTATGGTATTAGTTAAATAGACGAATTATTAAATATTGGATTCTGAAATATGTTACAGATAACGCTGAATTTTGTAAGATGAATGTGAATATCCAATTTCGTAAGACGTATAAATATTAAGGAGAAATTTTAAGTTCTGTGATATGCCGTAAAAGGCATATAGCAGCTTAAAAATAAATTAAACAAAAATATTACACAATTAAACCCTAATAGTTTATACAGGGGGTGAATGATAATATCTTTTTTCAAGGGCTTGACAAAGCTAAGTAAAATTCATATTATCGTATAACGTATAATTCACTTTAATCCTTTAATTAACTAAAACAGGAGAAAAATAATGAACAGAAATAAACTGTTTCTATTTTGCTTTGGAGCTGCTTTGTTAGCCATAGTATCGTTTGGCTTTTACAGAGCAAGTATCGATGACGGACCCAATGTTGTTAGTTTTCTTAACTCCGGCGGGGAAGTAATGATGACAGCTCCTAATTCTCAGCAATACAGCGGTGACATGCCGGGAACATGGTCTTCGGGTGCTAATATACCCTCACCAGGTTCTTATGGCGGAGCCGGTGTTAGCTACACACGAAACGACACGACTTTTATTTACTGCATAAACGGCGATATTAATGGAAGCGGTACTGCAACCGGTGATTTCCGTGTATATAATGTAAGGACAAATGTATGGACAAGCCTAAGCACCAATACAGGACGTGCATGGACCAGCGGCGCACGGCTCGGAACATACATCTACCATTTTGGCGGATTGCCTAGCGGCGCATCTTCATGGAGCTCGATGACTGGTACTTTACAAAGATACAGCATAACTGCAGGTACCTGGACAACCATGACAGCTGCACCCACACCGGCAGGTTCTTCCGGCTTCACCGGATACCAGGACAGCTTGCTCTACGCAATCGGTGGTATGGGCACAACCGGTAATCCTATAACTAATGTTCAGCTATACAATCAAAACTCAGGTACATGGCGAACAGCAACTCCTCTTCCAGTAGCAAGAGCAAACGGCTGGGTATGGATAACAGGTGATACTATTTATTACGGCTGCGGTGCAGGACCAACTACTACAACTTACAACAATAACATTTATAAAGGTGTTATCAGCCAAACGGACAGAGCAACTATTACGTGGACAACTTCTTCGGTTACCTATCCCGGAACCAACAGGCACAGAATGGATGCTGACCAGTTCGGATGCTTTGGCTGTATAACCGGACCGGGGGCTACAGCTACCTGGTGGGGTCAAGGAAATGAGAGTTATACATGGAAGGGTGGCACAAATGCTATGGTTGCAAATCCTTTACTTCCAACAATGACTTCAGATGCAATGGTCGGCTCGGGTAAATTCTTCAGAAACGGCTACGATGTATGGAAATTTGTAGTAGCAAGCGGTCTTATTATGTCTGCACCTTATCATATTCTCAATACACAAATTTTCACCGACTCATGCCAGGCTGGTGCACCGCCTCCGCAATACGGCAACACATGGTGCAGGAATAACATTAATAAAACCATACTTGACAACACAACTATATATGATACGATTAGAATAGTCGGTAATACTTCCTGCCCGATCAGAGACGTAAATGTAAAGATAGACACCGTAATACATACATGGGACGGTGATTTGACATTCACCCTCAGGCACGGAGCAACTACAGTTATACTTGTTCAAAACAGGGGCGGCTCGGGTGATAACTTTATTGGAACAATATTGAACGACTCGGCAGCAAACCCGATTTCATCAGGTTCAGCGCCGTTCACAGGTTCATTCAGACCGGAGCAGCCGCTAACTGCATTCAACACAAGCCATATGGTTGAAGGCGATTGGATACTATCAGTAAATGATAATGCCTCAGGTGATACTGGTCTTTTAAAGGCATGGTGTATTACAATCTACTACGACTGCCCGACCGGTGTTGGAAAGATTGAAATTCCAAGCTACTACAGCTTAAGCCAGAACTATCCGAATCCGTTTAACCCGACAACGAATATCAAATACACCTTACCAAAGAGTGAATTTGTAAAACTCGTTGTTTATGATATGACCGGAAGAGAAGTAAAGACACTTGTCAACGAATACAAGCAGCAGGGAGTTTACGATATAGCGTTCGATGGCTCCGCACTTGCAAGCGGTGTTTACTTCTATAAGATAGAAGCCGGAAGCTTTGTTGAAACAAAGAGAATGGTTCTTATCAAATAAGCGAATTATGAAATTTAACCTGCCGGCTTCACCTTTATAGGCAGAGGCAGGAATGGTGAGTTTTATAATCACCAGACTCGTAAATATTGCAAAACCCCTTTGGTTATAAACCATTGGGGTTTTGTATTTATAAATGCAGGTTACATTACCATAGCCATATTGGCAGAATTAGCATCTCTGTTCTGTACAAGAGCCAATAATAACAGCACATTAGCCCGCAATCTGGTGTGCTAAAAGTGGATTATTTCATGTTTTTGTTCCCCATTTATTAGAGGCTGTCTACAAAGGCAATTTTCTTGCAAGAAAACTGTAACCGCAACTTTCATAGTTGCATTTAAGTAAGAAAATTGCACGCAACCATCCACGTAAGTGGTGGCTTTCGCTAAAAGGTTGCGGATACAAAAACACTTTTGAAATAGTCACATTAAAGCGGGGTGCAGGTCTGCGGCTCAAATGAATAATTTTATCAATATAGGTATATTTTTCAATATTTAGTTATGTTAAAAAATTATTACGACGGATATGCTTCATCCTGTTGATTATTCTGTAATTTCTGAATTGTCTCTGTTCGCCTTAATCTTTATCTTTGTAATTCATTGATTAAATTGAAAAAAAATCTCAAGGAAACATTTTGAACATGGGGTTGTCCCGTAAGGGACTCCTTTTGGAACAACCCCCTGTCCGGGTAGTGGCTAGACGGGATATAGATTTTTTTATACTGCATCTTTTTATAAAAATAATAGTTGAATTTCAGCAAACGTACACATAATTGCGGTGAATTAAGGTCATCCGATATCGGCAAATCGGTTACACTTTGCGGATGGGTTCACCTAATTCGCGACCTCGGCGGATTGATATTTGTCAATTTACGCGACCGTTACGGCATTACACAGCTCACTTTCGACCCGTCAAACAAAAAAGCCTTCACAATAGCGGGCTCTCTTGGTAATGAATTTGTTATTTCAGCAAGCGGTAAGGTGCAGAAACGCTCAAGCTCAAATCCTAATATGAAGACCGGTGAAATTGAGGTGCTGACCGATACTATACAAATACTAAATAAATCCGAAGTCCCCCCGTTTGTTATAGGCGGTGAAATCACAGCAAACGAAGACCTGCGTTTGAAATACCGTTACCTTGATTTACGAAATGACGATTTAAAAGAAAACTTACTGCTCAGAAACCACGTGCTGAACATTACACGCAATTATTTTTACCGTAACGGATTTATTGAAGTCGAGACACCGATACTTATGAAATCTACACCTGAGGGTGCGCGTGATTATCTTGTACCTTCACGTATCCATAAAGGTAAGTTCTATGCTCTGCCTCAGTCACCGCAGACTTACAAGCAAATTCTTATGGTTGCCGGCATCGACCGTTACATCCAGCTTTGCCGCTGTTTCCGTGACGAGGACTTGCGTGCCGACCGTCAGCCGGAATTTACGCAAATTGACCTTGAGATGAGCTTTGTTACCGAGGAAGATGTTTTTGAAATTGTTGAGGGATGTATGAAAGAGATATGGCAGAAAACAAAAGCCAGCCTGAGCCGGGGCTCTGGCGGGCAGGGCATTGAGCTTAAAACACCGTTCCTAAAAATGACTTATGATGAGGTAATGGAAACATACGGTATCGATAAACCCGATTTAAGATATAATATGAAAATTGTTCAGATTACCGATGAGGTGAGAAACTCGGAATTTTCTGTATTCAAAAATGCAATAGAGCAGGGCGGAATTGTAGCAGGGATTAAAGCTGAAGGTCTTGAATTTCCAAGGAAAAAAATAGACGAGCTGACTGAATATGTTAAAACATTCGGCTTTGGCGGTTTAGCATATCTTAAATTTAACAATCCCCCTACCCCCCTTTCTGAAAGAGAGGATATGGAAGTTACTGGCTCTGTTAAAAAGTTCTTTAATGATGAAACTCTTAGTGTTCTTAAAAATAAATTCAGCATTTCCGGCGGTGATACACTGTTTATGCTTTCAGGTGAGAAAAATCTTGTCTGCACTTCGCTCGGCGCATTAAGAATAAAAATTGCTGAGGATTTTAACTTGGCTGATAAGACTAAATTTGAATTTTTATGGGTTACCGGGTTCCCTCTGTTCCACTGGAATGAGGAAGAACAGCGTTACGACCCTGAACACCATCCTTTTACTTCACCGATGGATGAGTATTTAGATTTGCTTGACAGCAATAATCGTGAAGACATATTAAAAATCAAAGCAAATTGTTATGATTTAGTCTTAAACGGCAGGGAACTTGGCTCGGGGAGCATTCGTGTCCACGACCCGGAAGTTCAGAAGAAAATTTTTAAACATATTGGCTTAACCGATGAAGAGGCAAAAGAGAAATTTGGTTTTCTGCTTGAAGCATTTAAATACGGTGCTCCTCCTCATGGCGGAGCCGCATTCGGTTTCGACAGAATTGTGGCTTTGCTTGCAGGTGAAACTTCTATTAAGGATTTTATTGCTTTCCCTAAGACAACAAATGCTATGAGTCTGATGGATGGTTCTCCCGGTAATGTAGATGAAAAACAGCTTAAGGAATTGGGAATAAAGATTATTAAATAGAATTATCTTATCATTATGAGTTACAAAATAAAGAAAACAACAGTTGAAATCGTGCAGGGTGATATAACATTGCTCGATACTGAAGCTATAGTTAATCCTGCAAATAACGGTTTGGTTCATGCAGGCGGACTGGCTGCAGCCATTGTTCACCGGGGCGGACAGATTATTCAGCAGGAATCCAGAAAAATCGGTTACGTTTCAACAGGCAGTGCAGCAATCACCGAAGGCGGTCACTTAAAAGCTAAGTGGGTTATTCATGCCGTTGGTCCCAGGTATAAAGACGGGAAATCAGGTGAAGAAGAAAAGCTTGCAAATGCGGTAAAAGCATCGCTTGATATTGCCGACAAGAAAAAACTAAAATCAATTGCACTTCCAGCAATCAGTTCGGGAATATTCGGTTACCCGATAGAAGAAAGCTCAAAAATCATTGTTAATGCGGTAAAAGATTATATAACAAACAACGAAAACACTAATATTGAAAAAGTAGTTTTTTGCTTGTTTGACGAAAATGCATTTAAAAATTTCGAAACAAATATTAAAAAACTAACAATCCGTTCTGCTAAAAGGGTTTCAGTTACCAAGGCAAATAGTAAGACGGGCTTAGATGGAGGGAAAAAAAATAATGCCAGATTATAAAATTGCAGACATCAATTTAGCTGCACAGGGAAAAAATAAAATCCGTTGGGCACAATCACGTATGCCCGTTCTTATGGCGCTGCGTGAGAAATATAAAAAGATAAAACCATTCAGAAATTATAAAATCGCAGGATGTCTGCATGTTACAAAAGAAACGGCGGTGCTTATTCGAACATTTGTAGACGCAGGTGCTGAAGTATCGTGGAGCGGATGCAATCCGCTCTCAACCCAGGATGACGTATCAGCAGCATTGGCTTCCGAAGGTATATCTATCTATGCATGGAACGGTATGAATACTAAAGAATTTTACTGGTGTATCGAAAAAACTCTGAAATTCAAACCTAACCTCACCCTTGATGACGGTGCCGATTTAATTTTTACAATTCATAACAAACATACCGAATTAATCCCATCCATAATAGGCGGTACAGAAGAAACAACAACAGGCGTTCATCGTTTAAGAAAAATGGCTGAGAAGAAAGCATTGAAATATCCTATATACGCTGTGAACGACTCGGTTACTAAATGGGATTTCGACAACGTTTACGGTACGGGACAATCTACAATAGATGGAATTTTAAGAGCAACCTCACTGCTTATTGCAGGTAAAAATTTCGTTATAGCAGGTTACGGACATTGCGGCAGTGGCGTTGCAAATAAGGCAAAAGGAATGGGGGCTAACACTATAATAACCGAAGTTAATGCGACCGCTGCTTTAAAAGCCACACTTGATGGGCATGAAGTCATGAAAATGGACGATGCTTCGAAAACAGGTGATGTTTTTGTTACCGCTACCGGAGTTAAGGATGTTATAACCGAACGCCACTTTTTGAATATGAAAGAAGGAGCAATAGTCTGTAACACGGGACATTATGACTGTGAAATCAATCTTATTGAACTTGAAAAGATAACGAAATCGAAAAAACTTTTAAGACCGAATTGCGAAGAATACACACTTAAAAACGGCAAGAAACTTTTTGTCCTGGCAAAAGGCAGGCTTGTAAATCTTTCTGCTGCCGAAGGTCATCCTTCCGAAGTTATGGATATGAGTTTTGCAAACCAGTTCAGGGCTCAGCTTTCGCTTGTTGAAATGCATAAGAAAGGAAAAAAACTTGATGTAGGTGTATACACATTACCTGCTAAAATAGACAGTGAAATTGCTGAATTGAAACTGAAAACCATGGGCATTAAAATTGATAAACTTACAGCAGAACAGAAAAGATATATTGACGATTACTCAGAAGGAACGTAAAATATCTGTCAATTGACAATGTGTGCAATACAATAATTTTGTTAATCGGAATCTTATTTAACACGGATAATTGAACACTGTCAACTTAATTGCTGGTGTAGCTCAGTGGTAGAGCAG
>CAYWTS010000005.1:0-68235 GCA_964461265.1 uncultured Ignavibacteriales bacterium | reverse complement strand
TTGCTGGTGTAGCTCAGTGGTAGAGCAGCGCACTCGTAATGCGCAGGTCAGGAGTTCAAGTCTCCTCACCAGCTCAAGCAAATTAAACGTTAATGGAATACACTTTTTTAAATCCTTCTGCATTCTTCGGCAACGGTTCCCTCTCGATATAATACTCCTCTATATAATTATTTTCTGTCCTTATAATATAATAACTGTAAGAATACGAATAAAATCTTGAATATATTTTTCCTGTATCGCTTTCAAATACAAAATCAGGGTATTTAAGTATATTCCTTATTTCGCTGAATACAGGTGACATTTCAGGAAAAGATAAAAAATAATTGGACGTAAAGAATATCATGACCAGATATTTATAATGCAGATAAACTCTGTTTAATTCTTACCGGTAAAACGGCATCAATATCCTCAAACAAGGAATTATTTTGCTATATATAATTCGTTACTAATTAATTATTTTTATGTATGTAATTTCCCAAGTATCTGATAAAATATATGCGAAAACCTTTAAAGATTGACAGTAAAAATATAAAACATGTAAAGGATATTTCGGTACTATTCCACTCACTAATGCAGATAACGAATTATAACCTTTCGAAAACTGATTTTTTAAGGAGTATTTTGACTAAACTAACAGAATACACCGGATGCCCGATGGTTATAATAAGCAACATTGAAAAAGATAAGCTTTATTTTTGTAAACTTAACCTGAATAAAAAGCCCTCATACCACTACAAGATTATAAACCAGAATAATTTTAATAATAAAAACGATCTCCAGCGAGAAAACATTTCCTTTGAAAATATGATAAAATACATAGAGCCATGGAAAAAACATCTTAAAATATGCAGTCAATCAGTAAGAGGAAGTCTCTGGACAGGTAATGCCAAAAAGCTGATTAAAACATATGGTAAGGAAATAATTGATATAACTGGAAGCATAACGGAGGATATAAAGGATTTTAATTCATGTGCATTAATACCCATCGAAACGGTTGATGGCAGGATAGGATTGCTTCAGCTTTGGAATAAGAAAGCCAATTACTTTACAAAGGAGCAGATTATTTTTTTTGAACATCTTTCGGAAATAATCGGTTTTATCTTACTGCATAGGAGCGCAAAAATAGCATTGCAGGAAAGAGTTAAAGAACTTACCTGCCTGTATAACATTTCCGACATAAGCTCAGACCTGACTAAGCCTCTTGAAAATATTTTAAGAAACGTGGTTAAAGTTCTTCCGCCGGCATGGCTCTATCCGGAAGTAGCAGAAGCAAGAATTTCATTCAGCAATAAATGTTATTCCACACCAGATTTTAAGGAAACGCCGCAGATTCAGTCAGCAGAATTTTATGTAAACGGAAAGGAAAAAGGCAAAATTGAAATTGTATACCTTGAAAATATGCCTGAAAGCGATATAGGTCCTTTTCTTAATGAAGAACGTGACTTAATTGAAACAGTTGCGAAAAAAGTAAGGTTTATTATAGAACGCAAATATACCGAAATTGAAAAAACAAACCTAGAAGACCAGCTAAGACATGCAGACAGGCTTGCTTTGCTCGGGAAATTGGTAGCAAGCGTTGCACATGAGCTAAACGAACCGATAAACAATATACTGGGATTTTCGCAGTTAGTAAAGAAAAATCCAAGCCTGCCGAAACAGGCTGCTAAAGATATAGATAAAATAGAAAAATCTTCTTTATACATTCGTAACATTATTAAACAATTGTTAACGTTTGCCCGTCTGGTTCCAACACAGAATAAATTAATTAATTTTAACGATGTGATTAAAGACCTTCTCCCCTTCCTGGAATCAAGGTGTAGAAAGGAAGGTATTGAGCTTCAAATCCGGCTTTCGGAAAATCTGCCTGCAATATTTGCAGACCACGCTCAAATGACACAGACCTTACTGAACCTTGCTCAAAATGCCATACAAGCACTATCGAAAGGCGGAAAATTATTAATATGCACGCTTTGCACAGGAAATGATATCCTGTTAATAGTTGAAGATACAGGCATCGGGATGAATGAAGAAATACAAAAGCAAATATTTCTGCCATTTTTTACAACCAAAGAAGCGGGTGAAGGTACTGGACTCGGGCTGTCGGTTGTTCACGGAATTGTAAATTCTCATGGCGGCTCAATTCAATTCCGCAGCCAGGCAGGCAAAGGTACACGGTTTGAAGTAAGATTCCCGGTAAAAAAGAAAAAACAAGCAACCGATTATGAAATATCCCGTTAAAAAAGAATGTATCCTGGTGGTAGATGATGTTCCGGATACTCTGGAAGTAATACAAAGAAATTTAACATCCAAAGGATTTACCGTATTTACTTCAACAAACGTGACGGACGCTACAAAACTTCTGGAAACCACCCCGATTGATTTGGTTATTACCGATTATAAAATGCCTGCCTCTGACGGACTGGAATTGGTAAGACACATCCGTGAAAATTATAAAGAAACCGAAGTAATAATGATAACCGGTTATGCCTCGGTAAAAGGAGCCGTAGAAGCAATTAAAACAGGGGCTGAAGAGTACATTATGAAGCCGTTTACAGATGAAGAACTTATCAGTGCAGTCAAAAAAACACTTGAAAAACTAAAAGTAAGAAAAATAGCCCATATACAAACACCCCATACATTTACACAGTATGGGTTTGTAGGCAGTTCAGCCCCTATGAAAAAGGTATACCGAGCAATTTCAAAGGCATCACAAACATCCGCAACGGTATTAATATCAGGAGAAAGCGGTACAGGCAAAGAACTCGCTGCAAGGGCTATACATTACAGCAGCCGCAGAGGCTCATCCCAGTTTGTACCGGTTAACTGCGGAGGCATACCTGAAGGACTCCTTGAGAGCGAACTTTTCGGCTATGTAAAAGGTGCCTTTACCGGAGCGGTTGAAACCAGGTCGGGATTTTTCCAGACAGCCGATGGGGGTACAATTTTTCTGGATGAAATAAGCGAAATGAGCATTGCCATGCAGGTCAAGCTTCTAAGAGTTTTGCAGGATAAGCAGGTTTATATGGTTGGATCAAACCGCCCGCAAAAAGCTGACCTGAGAATTTTAGCCGCTACAAATAAAGACCTAGTAAACCTTGTTGAGAAGGGTTTGTTCAGAAATGACCTTTATTACCGGCTTAATGTTATAAATATTCAAATGCCTCCGCTCAGAGACAGGGACGATGATATATTACTGCTGATAAATCATTTTACCCAAAAATACTGTATGGAACTGGATAAAAAAGTGCCTCACTTTTCGAAAAATGCTTTGAAAATATTACAAAATTATTATTGGCCAGGCAATGTTCGTGAACTTGAAAATATTATACAACGGCTTGTAATTATGGTAGAAAGCGAGGTTATAGATGTGCCGGACCTTCCTTCATTAATGCGGTTTTCTACTTTAAAAGGGTTTAAGCTAAACCAGACACTCGAAGAGATGGAATACCAGTATATTACAAACGTCCTGCAAAGTGTAAAGGGAAATAAAAGCAAAGCATCCGAAATTCTCGGTATCGACCGTAAAACCCTGCGAGAAAAAATAAGGAAATTCAGCGAAAAAAATAACACTAATTAAGAAGTTAGATTATTTAACATTCCTGTTTTCATGTTAATCGGGCTTAACTAATATTTCCTTATAACCTTACATTCAGCTGCTGAAACATTTTTCACCATTGATACAATTCTCTCCATTTTTTTAAAATTATATTTTCATAAAGGCAGAAGGTAATTTGAGAGCAGTATCAGTAAAATTTCACTTTAACTTCGATAAACCCTCTTTTTAAAATTTATTAACCATTCATTAAACCGACTTTTTAGTCTGGTATATTAATTGCTATAAATTAATTGATTCTGTCTTTATACCCTGGTGATTAATGCAGTCAATTATTATCCCAAAAATTGAAAACTTAAGTAAAAAAAGTGATGAAAGGGAAAAAAATGTTATCAAATATTTCATTTAAAGAAAGCAGCACTAAAAAACTGAACATTCCTTTAGGCTTATGTATTACGTGTAATAATGCAGGGCATTGCATAATGATGAGAAAAGTCACCGGTTCTATTTATTATTGCGAACAATTCGATAACTATGTGCCTGTAAAGTCCAGGAAGCCAAAAGAACGTAATATAGTTAATCTGAAACCGGATGTAAAAATTGTTTCAAGAAAACATTTAGGTTTATGCAGGAATTGTGATAATCTGCACACCTGCACACATGTAATACCTGAAGGTGGTATATGGCACTGTGAGGATTACCAATAAACAAACCATCAACAAATCGATTATCCAACTTAAATATTAATTAGAACATTCATGATCATGACAGGTAATGAATCAGAATATAACGACTTATGCACAACCTGTGTAAGTTTGAAGATATGTTCAGACAGAACAGGCTTTAAGCGTCCGGTTTTCTTCTGTGAAGAGTTTGACGACTCGGTTGTAATAGAAATTCTACAAAAACGTACCGATAAAGCAGGAAGCCTTATAGCTATTCTTGAAGAAATTCAGAATAAATACGGTTATCTTCCCGAAAAGGAATTAAGGAAAGTTTCCGAAAAAACAGGCTGTTCACTTGTCGATTTATACGGAATAGTTACATTCTACCGCTTTTTCAGGCTAAAGCCCAAGGGCAGGCATCAAATCTCAGTATGTCTTGGCACAGCCTGCCATGTCAGGCGTGGACCGATTATTAAATCAGAGTTTGAAAGGCAGTTAAAAATCGAATCCGGAGGTATGACACCGGACGGTGATTTTTCTCTTGAACATGTAAATTGTCTCGGAGCATGTGCATTAGGTCCTATTGTAGTGGTAGACGGTCATTATTTTTCGAATGTTAATACGGGGCAGGTTTCCAAGATAATTACACAAGCCCGGAAAGGAATAGATACAGTAGATATTAATGACCAGCGTGTTATACCGATCGAAGCAAACTGTCCGCGGTGCAACCATAGTCTTATGGACCCTCAATTTTTAATAGATGAACATCCTTCGATAAAAGTAACCATGTCATTTAACGGAAATCACGGTTGGTTAAGACTATCAAGTTTATACGGAAGTTATAATATTAAGTCAGAATACGATATTCCAAAAAGCACAGTTGTAAATTTCTTTTGCCCGCATTGCCATGCCGAATTGATAGGAGCTTCATCTTGTGCAATATGTAACGCACCATTAGTACCTATGATAATAAAAGGCAGCGGGATAATCCAGGTATGTTCCCGGAAAGGCTGCAAATCGCATATGCTTGACCTAAACGGAGTAAACATTTAATATTAAGCACTGATCATAATAAATAAGAATTTATAAACCCCGACGATTTATGGAGAAACTTGTATCATTCAATGATTTCAGAAAATTAAAAAACCTTCTAGAAAATAATAAAGATGAATACCTTTCAACAATAGTCATACCGGCTGGTACTTGCGGTCAGGCAAGCGGAGCCAATGATTTAATCCGTATCGCAAAAAAAGAAATTCTTTTAAAAGGTTTAGCTGGTAAAATTAACCTGAGGATTACCGGTTGTCATGGTTTTTGCGAAATGGAACCCTCGGTACTCATAGAACCCCAGGGAACTTTTTATCCGAAAATCACACAGCGTAACATGATACGAATAATAGATGCAACCCTGAAAGGTACAGTTGTTAAAGAGCTGTTGTATAAAGACCCTGTTACAAATGAAGTAATAGAAAAGCAAAACGATATCCCTTTTTTTAAGAAGCAGGACAGGTCAATCCTTTCTCAAAATGAAAAGATAGATCCAATCAGAATTTACAATTACATCGAAAACGGCGGTTATTCCTCTCTAGTAGATGTTCTTGAAAATTCAACCCCTGCCCGTGTAGTTGATGAAGTAAAAAAATCTAATATCAGAGGTAGAGGCGGTGCTGGTTTCCCGACAGGTAAAAAATGGGAACTGCTGCAGAATCAAAAAAACAACTCAGGAAAGTTTGTTGTGTGTAATGCTGACGAAGGTGACCCCGGCGCTTATATGGATAGGAGCGTCCTTGAAGGTAATCCTCACAGCATTATTGAAGGTATGATTATAGGCGCATACGCTACAGGCGCAACCGAAGGAGCGGTATATGTCCGCAATGAGTACCCGCTTGCAATTAAACATCTGACAATTGCGTTAAGACAAGCCTATGCCCATGGTTTTCTCGGCCAAAATATACTTGGATCAGGTTTTTCATTTGATATTACCCTGGTAAGAGGAGCCGGTGCATTTGTATGCGGTGAAGAAACAGCATTAATGAAATCAATCGAAGGAAAGATGGGTGAGCCAACACAACGACCGCCCTATCCTGTGCAGAAAGGAATAAACGGAAAACCTACACTGATAAATAATGTTGAAACGTGGGCAAATATACCTCTTATAATAAAAAAGGGCGGTACAGAATTTGCTAAAACTGGTGTAAAAAACAACTCAGGGACAAAAATATTCAGCTTGGTTGGTAAGGTAAAAAACACTGGGCTTGTGGAAATTCCTATGGGTATGACGATAAATGAAATAATATATGACATAGGAAACGGTTCATCGAGTAAAGCAAAAATAAAGGCAGTACAAACCGGCGGACCTTCAGGAGGCTGCATTCCGGAAAAATTATTTGATCTGCCAATTAATTATGACAGTCTTGCAGAAGCCGGTTCCATTATGGGTTCAGGCGGAATGATAGTAATGGATGAAAAAACATGCATGGTTGATGTGGCAAAATATTTTATGAATTTTCTGAAAGATGAATCCTGCGGTAAATGTTTCACATGCCGGAAGGGAACTCAGCGTATGTATGAAATACTTGACGATATATCGGCAGGTAAAGGTACTGAAGAACATTTAGACTTGCTCGAAGAGCTTGCAAACGTAGTAAAAGACACAACTATGTGCGGCTTGGGACAAACAGCTTCAAATCCTGTGCTTTCCACATTACGCTATTTTAAGGATGAATATCATGAACACATCGAAAATAAAATTTGCCCTGCCGGAGTATGTAAAGAGCTAATTACATACTATATCAATGAAAATTGCAACGGGTGTCTCGTATGCCAGAGGATATGTCCTGAAAATGCAATTATAGGCAAGAAGAAAGAAAGGCTGGTAATTGATACAGCACGTTGCATCAAATGCGGGTCTTGTATAAGTGTTTGTAAATTTGATGCGGTAAGTACAATATAAAATTCTATAGTATTAACACAATGATAAATCTAACTTTAAATGGTTTAAAAGTCTCGGTAGAAGACGGATCAACTATACTTGAGGCAGCACGGTTTTATGGGTTTCCTATTCCAACATTGTGTCATATGGAAGGACTGACACCCTATGGAGCATGCAGACTTTGTGTGGTGGAAATTGGTGAAGAACCTAACACAAAATTAGTTTCATCGTGTACATATCCGGTTGAAGAAGGGATGAAAGTAAGAACTGCTTCAACAAGGGTTGTAAATACAAGAAAGATGATACTTGAACTTTTACTCGCTTCGTGCCCGCAATCCAAAATAATACAGGACCTTGCCTCAGCCCATAACGTTATTAAGCAGAGATTCAGACAGGAATATGAAGATTGTATTATGTGCGGTTTATGTGTTAGAATATGCAAAGAACAAATGATGGCAAAGGCAATTGGCTTTCGCGGACGGGGAGAAAACAGAAGCATTGGAACGCCATTCGATAAAAAATCGGAGATCTGCAGATTGTGCGGCGGGTGTATATATGTTTGTCCTGCATGCGGGCTACGATGTACTTATACAGAACCTGAAAAAGCAATATGTGGCGGGTGTGCAAATTTAAGCCCACCTTGCATTGAAATAGAAAAATTTGACGACATGATGTGTTATATGTCACCATGTGTCGCTTGTGAAATCAATAAAGAAAATTAAAAAAAATAAGGAGAAAATATAATGTCATTTACCAGAATAAATTCTTCAGCAGCAACTTTAACCAAAAACAGAACCGATGGCTCAATTACACCGATATCGGGAATGTGTGTAACGTGTGTTGACGGCTGCATAGGTATGTGCGAGATAGGCAAATCGGCATTTCGCGGCCATGAGGTTATTTATCCGCAGCCTTTCGGCGTAATTACAACTGCAGCCGAAAAAGATTATCCTGTAGATTATTCGCATTTCAGTATAATGGGTACGGCAGTCGGAGCACACGGAGTTGAAGCAGACAGTGATAAGGCAATTTTTCCCGCTGTAAACCTGGAAGTTCATTTCGGACACGATAAGAAAATTAAGTTCCGCTATCCGTGGATAATTCCCGGTATAGGTTCAACCGATATAGCGAAAAATAACTGGGAAGGTCTTGCCATAGGGTCAGCACTTGCTGGAACAGGATTAACAATTGGCGAAAACGTTGCAGGTATGGACGTGCAGTCTGTAATTAAAGATGGCAAGGTAGTAGATACAGTTGATTTAAAACGCCGCGTAAATCTGTTTAAAGATTACCAGAGAGACGGTTATGGTGCTATTATTGTACAGGCAAATATCGAGGATACAAGGCTCGGTGTGCAGGAATATGCAATCGACAAGCTAGGTGTTGAAATCGTAGAACTCAAATGGGGTCAGGGTGCAAAGGATATAGGAGGTGAAGTTAAGATTAAAAGCCTGAAGAAAGCACAGATGCTTTATGAAAAAGGTTATATAGTTTTACCAAATCCGACCGATCCGGATGTAATTAATGCTTTTGAACGCGGAACTTTTAAAGAGTTTGAAAGACACTCACGTGTAGGAATGGTAACCGAAGAATCATTTGCTAAAAGAGTCGATGAACTGCGTAAAGCAGGAGCAAAATACATTTTCTTAAAAACAGGGGCATACCGGCCCGCCGATCTTGCGAGAGCAATTACTTATGCTTCAAAATATAAAATTGATCTCCTCACAGTTGATGGTGCTGGAGGCGGTACCGGTATGAGCCCCTGGCGTATGATGAACGAGTGGGGTGTTCCAGTTGTAGAATTACATTCACTACTGTATAAATATGCCAAACAGCTTTCAGATAGAGGTAAATATATCCCTACACTCGCGCTTGCAGGCGGATTTACTTTCGAAGACCAGATTTTTAAAGGGCTGGCACTGGGAGCTCCTTTTGTGAAGTTAATTGGTATGGCACGCAGCCCCATAGCAGCAGCCATGGTCGGTAAAACTATAGGTAAAGCGATTGAAACAGGTGAACTTCCTGTGTATGTTGAAAGATTCGGAAATACAATCGATGAGATATTTGTTACATCCAACCATCTGCGTAAAGAATTAGGTGATAAGGAATTTGAAAGGATTCCCCCCGGTGCAATTGGTTTATTTACATATTATGAAAGGCTTGCACAGGGCTTGAAACAATTAATGTGCGGAAGCAGGAAATTTGCAGTCGATTTGATTGAAAGAAATGATATTGCAGCATTAACTAAAGATGCTGCTGAAATCAGCGGTATCAACTATATAATGGACTGTGATAAAAAAGAGGTTGATGAAATTTTGAATTTCTAATAATAATTTCATATAGGATTTAGATAAACTAGCAGACCTGACTGGTTATTAATACCTGTCAGGTTTTTGTTTATGCAAGACTTTTATATACTATACATGCCCTTAACTGACTGAATTTATGATACGTAATGTGTTTATAAAACAATACCAACATAAAATAAATAAGGGGCTGTCTCAAAAGGCAGTTTTCCTGCAAAAAAACTGTAACCGCAACTTTCATAGTTGCGATTATGCAAGAAAATTGCAACGCAGCCCATTAAGGCTGCGGATACAAAAATAATAAATAAGGGGTCATCGACCCCTTGTTCAAAAATAATAATTTCTGACCTCTGTTACTCAAGCACAAAAATATTTTTCTTTGCACAGATTTCTTTCAGTTGTTTCGGCCAGACTGTTACGGTAACTTCACCGAGGTGAGCTTTGCGTAACAGCAGCATCTGAGTTCTTGCTTGTCCGATTCCTCCTCCTATACTTAACGGAATTTCATCGTTAAGTATAGCCTGGTGATACGGTAAATCTTTGTAATGCATAAGGTTCGATAATTCAAGCTGTTTCAGAAGGGTTTCCTTTGTAACACGGATACCCATCGACGTAAGCTCGTGACGGCGTTTAGTTACATGGTTCCAAACCAGAATATCTCCATTCAAACCGTGTGTATCTTTTCCTGTTTCTTTAGAAGTATCGGTAACCCAGTCATCATAATCTGCAGCACGCATTTCATGAGGATAACCATCTTTTAGTACCCACCCAATACCTATTATAAAAATAGCGGGATGTTTCTGCAATATCTGGGTTTCCCGCTGCTTACGGGGCAGGTCCGGATACATTTCTAATATCTCTTCTGCGTGGAAAAACTCAAGTTCCTTTGGAAGATTGGGATATCTTGGGTCTTTCAGCTTGGGGAACATTTGCTGAACATGCTCTTCAGCTCCTGTAATTACTTTCCAGATTTTCCGTACTATATCTTTAAGGAATGCAAGGTTACGCTGGTCGGTTGTTATTACGCGTTCCCAGTCCCACTGGTCAACATACGAGCTGTGGTCATGGTCGAGGAAATAATCTTTACGCACTGCCCGCATATCGGTATTAATACCTTCTCCAACATCACAGTTAAACTGTTTAAGTGCAGGACGTTTCCATTTAGTTGCGGCCTGCACCACCTGTGCTGTTATACGCGGGCTTATACCAAGCCCGCATGGGAAATCCACAGGTGTGCGAGAACCGTCGCGGTCAAGGTTATCGTTAACACCGCTTTCCTTATCCACTATAAGCGGAACCTGGACCATAATCAGGTTAAGTTCTTTACAGAGATTTTTTTCGATGTAATCCTTTACAGCATATATTGCTCTCTGTGTTTCTTTTTTATCAAGAATTGAATTATAACCAGTTGGAAGAATCTTCTCAACCTCTTCATAAGTGCTGATACCCGGACCTGCCAGGTCGGCTTTTTTATCGGACATAAATTTATGTTCTCCTATTAATTTTTATTAAGTTTTCGAAATTAAATTATGTTAATGGAATAAAAAACTATTAAATTATTCATTACCAAAGGGAAGCATTTACTAAACTGTTTAAAAATGGCTCAATGGTAAGTATTTTTCAGTTCCTATAGACCTATCTGTAAATCTCTTTGAGTTTTTGTTTTAATCTAAGTACTTGTACACCTACCATAATAACTGCATCTTCGTAAGAAATTTTATCAGTATTCATAATAAGGTTATACATGTGCGGGTCTTCGATATCTGCTCCATAGATCTTTTTAACAAATTCACGTCTTGCTTTGTCTTCTTCTTTAACAAACTCCTCTGCTTTCTTTTTATCATAATTATAATAGTCCATAACGTGTTTAATGCGTTTATCTTTCGAGCCGACTATTCTAATATGAAAACCATTAATCAATCTATGTGTAATTACGTTTGCTGCCCTTCCAACAATAACTGTATTCCCCATTTCGGCAAGCTTCTGAATAGAGCGGTTAAGCTTAAAAATCATTTCGCGTCTTGTTGGATGCATCCCGAAAAGTTCTTCAAACACTTCCTGTATTTCGGAGAATTTATTTTCGGGTACTAATTTCTCGATTACAGGCTGAAGTTTATTATCTTCAAGAACCTTTTGTATAAGGTTTTTATCGAAAAGTGACCATGGACAGTCAGCATCTTTATCATTCTCAACAAGGTAGTCAACAAGCATCTTCGCAATAGTTGTTCCTCCCGAACCGGTTTCTCTTGAAACTGTTACAAAAGGCAGTGGCGGCTGTTTTTTACTCAAGCCTTTTTGCTCTTCAGACCGCTTCAGCTGGCAGTAAAGATATGACTTACTTATTTCAATATACTTTGTTTCATTCATATAAATCAGCACCCGGATTGTAAAGTAAATGTAGTAAAATTCAGGATGAATTTCATAACAAACATACGAAGAACAATGCACTAATAATATGACAATTATCATATTTTGCGGTGATAGTTATCATTGAAACATTTTGGAAATCAGTGTTATTTTTGTCAAGTAATATCAAATATTAATATAAAAAAGGAAGATTAATGTTTCTGGAAGAGACCGGTGAAAAAGTAAAATTGATGAACCTTGAAAAGTTTGTTAGCGCTCAGGAAGCTGTTAAGGTTATCAAATCGGGAGATATAGTTTACATACACCCAGGTTGTGCATTCCCTGAGGTAGTAGTAGATGCCATGACTGACAGGAAAGACGAACTGGAAGACGTTGAGGTTTGCCACCTGATGGCAGTCGGAGATGCTTCATACACAATGCCCGGAATGGAAAAGCATTTCAGGCATAATGCATTTTTCATTGGAAACAATGCCAGAAATGCAATCAAAGAAGGGCGCGCAGATTTCACACCGATATTCCTTTCCGAAGTACCCTGGCTTGTAAAAAACTACCTTAAACCGGATGTAGCAATAGTACAGCTCTCACGGCCTGATAAACGCGGCTTCTGCAGTTTTGGGTGTGGAGTCGATACAACTAAAGCTGCAACAGAATCTGCAAAAGTAATTATAGCACAGATAAATCCCCAGATGCCGAGAACATATGGAGACAGTTTCATACATATAGATAAACTTCATTATTGTGTTGAAGTTGATACGCCGCTTAATGAACTTCCGATGGTAGAACCCGACAGAACACCTGAAGAAAACGAAGTTTACAGGAAGATTGGCGAAAATGTAGCCGGGCTCATCGAAGACGGTGCTACGCTCCAGATGGGTATAGGTGCAATACCAGATGCAGTTCTTTCTTACCTTACAAACCATAAAGACCTTGGAATACATACCGAAATGTTTTCTGATGGTATTATACCATTAGTGGAGAAAGGTATCATTAATGGTGAAAAGAAAACACTACTGACCGGTAAAATCGTTGTATCATTTGTACTGGGAACAAAAAAGGTATTCAATTTCATCGATAATAATCCAGAAGTGGAATTCAGACCGACTGAATTTGTGAATGATCCCTTTACAATTTCGAGAAACGATAAAATGACAGCTATTAATTCAGCACTGCAAGTTGACTTGACCGGACAGGTTTGTGCTGATTCGATTGGCTTCATGTTTTATAGCGGTTTCGGCGGGCAGGTTGATTTCCTGCGCGGTGCAGCAAAATCTGAAGGAGGCAAACCTATCATAGCATTACCTTCTACAGCTAAAAAGGGAACGATTTCAAGGATAGTCCCGCATTTAATACTTGGTGCGGGTGTTACAACTTCACGAGGCGATGTTCATTACGTCGTAACCGAGTACGGAGTTGCTAATTTACATGGCTATACAATCAGGGAAAGGGCAAAAAGCCTTATTAACATTGCTCATCCTGACTTCAGGGAAGAATTAGAAAAATTTGCAAAAGAACATAAATATCTATAATACTAATGAAAGCTAAAATTAACTGGATTAGTAATTTTCATTTAGAAGGCGAAACACAAACAGGGCACACCATTACAATGGACTCAAAACCTGCAGGTACGCATTCAAAAGGACCTACTCCTAAAGAACTGATATTGCAGTCAGTAGCTGGCTGCACAATGATGGATGTTGTGTTAATTATTCAAAAATCACGCAAACAGCTTGATAAGTTCTGGGTCGATGTTGACTCTGAAATAACTGCAGAACATCCAAAAATGTTTTCTAAAATTCACCTTATATACAATTTTATTGGCAAAGAGCTTGACTCAGCATTAATTGAAAGAGCTATTAATTTATCGAGAGATAAGTATTGCGGTGTTTATAACATGCTTAAAGACAAAGTTGATATTACCTACTCATACAATATTTATGACATGGAAAGCTTTATCGAACATGTGGTAGAAGATACCGAAAAAACCTTAACAGATTAAGTTTACAGAAAATTTAAACCCATTTTTTATAACAGTAAGCAATACAAAAACAAGGGCAGGCTTTTTTGTATATATAAAAACAGGTTAAAATAAGAATTATCAAATTTACATTATAGAAAGGAATATTTTAAAATGTCTATTTTAATAACAACCGAATGCATAAACTGCGGTGCATGTGAACCGGAATGTCCTAATACAGCAATCTACGCAGGTGGAAGCGAATGGTCGTACGGTGGTCAAACATACGGTGAAGGAGCAGCTGCACCCTCCGGTGCTACAGGTTTCTGGTCAGCCGATTATTATTATATTGTCCCCGATAAATGTACAGAATGTAAAGGTTTTTACGACACCCCAAAATGCGCCGAGGTATGCCCGGTCGATTGCTGTGTTAACGACCCGAATCACGTTGAAGATGAAACGACTCTATTGGCAAAAAAAGAAAAACTTGATGCTCTTGGAAGGTAGTAAGTGTTAATAATTAATAAAATTTTTAAATAAGCTTATGGCAAATACAGCTGTCCAACAAAAAAAGCAAAGAAAAATAAAAGGTAAAGTTGAAATTGATATTCAGAAGTGCAAAGGATGTGAAATGTGCACGGTTGCCTGCAAAGAAGATGTCCTGAAGATGTCGAAAGATATTAATAACCTCGGTTACCGCTATGCAGTAGTTGTTAACGATGATTGTACCGGCTGCGTAAACTGCGCACTTGTATGCCCTGACGGCGTGATAAAAGTCTACAGGGCTACTGCTAAGAAACGTGAACATGTTGCTACAATTACAAACGTTCAATCATCTATGGTTATTAACATAGAGACCGAAAACCCTGCACTGAAAGACCTTCAAAACATGGAGTATTTATAATGGAACAGGAAATCAGATTAATGAAAGGCAACGAAGCCCTTGCCGAGGCAGCTATAAGGGCTAAGTGTGATGCATATTTCGGTTACCCAATAACACCGCAATCAGAAGTTCTGGAATACCTTGCAAGGGAAATGCCTAAACGCGGAGGGCTTGCATTCCAGGCAGAAAGTGAAGTTGCCGCTATTAATATGATATACGGTGCGGCAGGTGCAGGTGCAAGAGTAATGACTACCTCCTCCTCACCGGGAATCAGCCTTATGCAGGAGGGGTTATCTTATATTTCAGCCGCACAGCTTCCATGTCTTTTATGCAACGTTAATAGAGGCGGACCTGGATTAGGCACAATTCAGCCTTCTCAAGGCGATTATTTTCAAGCTACTAAGGGAGGGGGGCACGGTGATTACCATCTGCTTGTTTTAGCCCCTTCATCCGTACAGGAAATGGCTGACTTTGTTTTCCTTGGATTCGAACTTGCTGAAAAATACCGCAATCCTGTTATGCTGCTTTCAGATGGTGCAATCGGGCAAATGATGGAAAAGGTAATATTTACAAATAAGGAACTGAAAAAAGAGCATAAGCACTGGACAACCGTTGGAAAATCACCATACAGGCAAAGAAATATAATTACTTCGCTTTTCATCCAGCCCGAAAGAATGGAAGAAATAAATTTACAGCTTCAGAAAAAATACAGGGAAATGGAAGCTAACGAAGTAAGGTACCAGGAGATTCAAACCGAAGATGCCGAATACCTGCTTGTGGCTTATGGACTTTCGGCAAGAATTGCACATAAAACCGTTGAACTTGCAAGAGAAAAAGGAATTAAAACAGGATTGCTCAGGCCTATTACTTTATACCCCTTCCCATATGACAGGTTAAAAGCATTATCAGAAGGTAAAATAAAGGCTGCTATGACACTTGAACTAAACGCCGGACAAATGGTGGATGATGTAAAACTCGGTGTAAATGGAAAAATACCTGTTAGTTACTATGGACGGATGGGAGGTATTATTCCAAGTCCCGAGGAAGTACTAAACAATTTCGAAAAATTTATTAATCAATTATAAAAACAATGGCTGAAAAAGAACCGGTAACTGAAATCAAAAGCGGAGCCGAAACAGTAATTCCTGAATGCGAACAGGAATGGAATGACTGGGAACTAATTTACGAAAGACCCTTCACGCTCACCGAATTAAAAATGCATTATTGCCCCGGCTGCGGCCACAGCACAGTCCATAAACTACTTGGTGAATGTTTCCAGGAACTCGATATACAGGATAAGGTTATTGGCGTTGCACCTGTAGGATGTGCGGTATTCGCATACGATTACCTTGATATAGATATGCAGGAAGCAGCCCATGGCAGAGCATGTGCTGTTGCAACCGGTATTAAAAGAGTACTTCCCGACAGATATGTATTCACCTATCAGGGAGATGGTGACCTTGCAGCAATCGGTACAGCTGAAACAATTCACGCTGCAAACCGCGGTGAAAATTTTTTGATAATATTTATTAACAATGCAGTCTATGGCATGACAAGCGGACAAATGGCACCTACTACCCTGCCCGGGATGAAAACAACAACATCTCCCTATGGAAGAGATGTAAGCTGGCAGGGTTTTCCTTTAAAGATATCTGATGTTGTAGCAACCCTGCCTGGTTCATTCTATGTTACAAGACAATCGGTGCATACAGCAAGTAATGTCAGGAAAGCTAAGAAAGCTTTAATGAATGCATTCAAATACCAGCAGCTTAATAAAGGAACATGCCTTATAGAAATCGTTTCCAATTGTCCTTCTAACTGGAAAATGACACCGCTTGAAACCAACGATTTTATTAACAAAGAAATGATTAAATACTATCCGCTTGGCGACTTAAAAGTTCCTAAACAGGAAGACTTAAAAAACCTTGTAGTAGAGGAAGGAGTTGTATAAAGATGACTGAAGAAATTATTATAGCAGGATTTGGCGGTCAGGGTGTACTTTCTATGGGACAAACACTTGCATATGCTGCACTTGTTGAGGGTAAAGAAGTATCGTGGATGCCTTCATACGGTCCCGAAATGCGCGGTGGAACTGCTAATTGTATAACCATACTATCGGACAAGCCAATCAGTTCTCCGATTATATCGGTGTTCGATTCATCGATAGTTCTTAACCAGCCTTCTATGGAAAAATTCGGACCCAAAACAAAACCGGGCGGAATTGTGATTTATGAATCAACAAATATCCTTCAGGCAAGTGACAGGAAAGATATAGAATTATACCCTATTCCAGCAGCTGAAGAGGCAAATAAATTAAATAATACAAAAATTACAAACATGATACTGCTGGGTTCATACCTTGAACGCAAACCTGTAGTATCATTCGACTCGATTATTGAAGCACTGAAAAAAGTTCTGCCTGAAAGATACCATAATTTATTACCTTTGAACAGACAGGCACTTGAGCTAGGCCGAGACCTGATGAAAAAAATAGTTGTCGAAGCCTGAACTTTTAATCCATGCAAACTGCAATATGTTTTTTTAAAATTTAACTAAATCAACCCTCGCCTCATATTCCTTTTACGGAAAAGATACGAGTAAAATATTAGAGCTAACATTGGAAAAAGTAAAAGTAACAATAGACGGTAACGAAGCTGCTGCTTATACAGCTTATCACCTGAATGAAGTCTGTGCAATATATCCGATAACACCCTCATCAAATATGGGTGAATGGTGTGATGCATGGGCTGCAGAAGAGAAAAAGAACCTTTGGGGTATTGTCCCAACAGTAATAGAAATGCAGAGCGAAGGCGGTGCCTCGGGTGCTGTTCATGGTTCGTTGCAATCGGGAGCACTCACAACTACATTTACCGCATCACAAGGCTTGCTTTTAATGATACCAAACATGTTTAAAATTGCCGGTGAACTTACCCCTACGGCATTTCATGTTTCTGCACGCTCAATAGCTGCACAGGCACTTTCGATATTTGGCGACCACAGCGACGTTATGGCAACCCGAACCACCGGGTTTGCATTAATTGCTTCCAATTCCGTACAGGAAGTTATGGACTTCGCGCTTATAGCACAGCTTTCATCACTTGAAAGCAGGATTCCATTCCTTCATTTCTTCGACGGGTTCAGAACATCACACGAAGTGATGAAAATAGACCAGCTTTCCCGGGAAGAAATGAAAGAATTGATAGATGAAGAGATGATTATTGCTCACAGAAAAAGAGCAATGTCTCCCGATAATCCGTTCATAAGGGGAACTGCTCAAAATCCGGATGTTTACTTCCAGGGGAGGGAAACAGTTAATAAGTACTACATTGCCTGCCCCGGTATAGTACAGAAAGCTATGGATAAATTTGAGAAAGTCACAGGACGGAGATACCGCCTTTTTGATTATGCAGGACATCCTGAAGCAGAACGTGTAATTGTAATTATGGGTTCTGGTGCCGAAACTGCTGAAGAAACGGTTGAATATTTCGTTGATAAAGGCGAAAAAGTCGGTTTAATAAAGGTCAGGCTTTACAGGCCCTTTTCAATAAAGCATTTCATAGATGCACTCCCTGATACTGTAAAATCAATAGCAGTTCTTGACAGAACAAAAGAACCTGGTTCGGCGGGAGAACCTATGTATCTCGATATAGTTAATGCTATATCAGAAACCTATTTAACCGGTAAACTTCCGCTAAAAAATTATCCTAAAATTATTGGCGGCAGGTACGGATTATCATCAAAGGAGTTTACACCCGCAATGGTGAAAGCTGTATTCGACGAGTTAAACAGGAATGAGCCCAAAAATCATTTCACCGTTGGTATTAATGATGATGTTACTAAGACAAGCCTCGATTATGACCCCTTCTTTTCAATTGAGCCGCATGAAACATTCCGGGGAAAATTTTATGGACTCGGAGCTGATGGAACAGTTGGTGCTAATAAAAATTCAATCAAAATAATTGGCGAAGAAACCGATAATTATGCACAGGGTTATTTTGTATATGATTCGAAGAAATCGGGCTCTATGACTATTTCACACCTCAGATTCGGTCCGAGACCGATTAAATCGACTTACTTAATTTCGAAAGCTAATTTCATAGCATGTCATCAGCAGGTATTCCTGGAATCGATGAACATGCTTGAAGATGCTGAAGAGGGAGCAACTTTCCTGCTTAATACACAGATGCCAAAAGAAAAAGTATGGGATTCGTTTCCTGAACAGATACAGAAAGAAATATTAAATAAAAAGATTAAGGTCTTTGCAATCGATGCATATAAAGTTGCGGAAGAAACGGGCATGGGTGCCAGAATTAATTCAATTATGCAGACATGTTTCTTTGCAATTTCGAATATAATACCTAAAGACCAGGCAATCGAAAAGATTAAAAATGCAATAAGAAAAACCTACGGTTCAAAAGGCGAAAAAATTGTACAAATGAATTTTGAGTCAGTCGATAAGACTCTAGCTAATCTGCATGAAATCGAAGTGCCCGAAAAAGTAACAAGCACGTTACAGCTTAAACCACCCGTTTCAGATAAAGCACCGGAATTTGTAAAAAACGTACTTTCACTTATAATTGCCGGAAAAGGCGATAAAATACCGGTAAGTTCGATGCCTGCCGACGGCACATTTCCATCTGCTACATCAATGTGGGAAAAACGGAATATTGCTCTTGAGGTACCCGTTTGGGATCCCGATATATGTATTCAATGCAATAAGTGTGTAATAGTTTGTCCGCATGCAGCAATAAGAGCAAAAGTATACGATGAAAAATTACTAATCGGTAATCCAGAAACATTCAAATCAACTAAATTTAAAGGCAGGGAATTTGGTGAAGGATTGCTTTACAGTTTGCAGGTCGCAGTTGAAGACTGCACAGGATGCGCTATCTGTGCTGAAGTATGTCCGGTGAAGAATAAAAAGGAAACAAGATTAAAAGCTTTGAATATGGTACCGCAAATCCCTTTGCGTGAAACCGAACGTGAAAACTTTGCATTTTTCCTAAAAATTCCCGAAATAGATAGGCGGAAGCTTAATTTATCATCAGTAAAAGATTCACAGTTTCTGGAACCTTTATTCGAATTTTCAGGTGCATGCGCAGGCTGCGGAGAAACTCCTTATGTAAAGCTGCTTACACAATTATTCGGCGATAGAGCCCTAATTGCCAATGCCACAGGATGCTCATCTATTTACGGGGGCAACCTGCCCACCGCACCCTGGGCTATTAATAAAGAAGGTAAGGGTCCGACCTGGTCAAATTCACTTTTTGAAGACAATGCCGAATTCGGTCTTGGATTCAGGCTCGCAATTGATAAGCATAATGAACATGCTAAAGAACTTATTAAACTATTAGCTCCCCAGGTTGGTGCAAAACTTACTGATGATATATTAAACGCAGAACAAAACGACGAAGCAGGTATTTATGAACAGCGTGAAAGAGTTGCAGAGTTAAAGAAGAAACTTGAAAACATAAAATCTCCCGAAGCCATAAGATTACTGACAATTGCTGATTACTTAGTTAAAAAATCGGTTTGGATTGTCGGCGGTGACGGCTGGGCTTATGATATAGGATATGGCGGCTTAGACCATGTTCTGCAGTCAGGGAAAAATGTTAACCTGCTTGTTTTGGATACAGAAGTATATTCAAATACAGGCGGGCAGTGTTCCAAGTCAACACCTCGTGCTGCGGTAGCAAAATTTGCAGCTGCGGGCAAACCTGAGTCCAAAAAAGACCTCGGCTTAATTGCTGTAACTTATGGTAATGCATTCGTTGCAAGAGTGGCATTAGGGGCTAATGATACCCAGACCTTACGCGCCTTCCTGGAAGCTGAAGCATTTGACGGTCCCTCAATAATTATAGCTTACAGTCATTGTATTGCTCACGGCATCAATATGCGTACAGGTTTGAATAATCAGAAAGCTGCTGTTGAATCGGGTTACTGGCCACTGTTCAGGTTCAATCCTGCACTCTTTGACCAGAACCAGAATCCGTTCAAACTCGATTCTAAACCGCCAAAAATAAAACTCATAGACTACGCTTACATGGAAACGAGGTACAAGATGTTAACAAAAAGCCACCCGGATAATGCCAAAAAGCTTATTGAACTTGCACAGCAGGATGTTGACAGAAGATGGCAAATGTATGAAGACCTTGCGGAAGATTACGAAGGGGCAATACAAAAACTTGCACACAAAGAAGCTTAATTATTTACTTTCAAATGACAGATCTAAATACTACATATCTGGGCTTGAAGCTGAAAAATCCGATAATCCCTTCAGCTTCACCGCTTTCGCACGATTTACAAAATATAAAACTAATGGAAGATGCAGGTGCATCTGCAGTAGTATTGTATTCATTGTTCGAAGAACAAATTGAGCACGAAATGTTCGAGTTGTTCCATCACACAACAGCCCATACCGAAAGCTTTGCCGAGGCAATAACGTATTTCCCCGAAGCTTCGGAATATCACCTGGGTCCTGACGAGTATCTTGAACATATCAGGAAAGCCAAGGAAGCAGTATCTATTCCGGTTATTGCGAGCTTAAACGGTTCAACAACGGGAGGATGGACTGAATACGCAAAGAAAATAGAAGAAGCAGGTGCAGATGCAATTGAACTTAATGTATACCTGCTTGCTACAAATCCGGATGTGTATTCCATGGAAATTGAAAATATTTACCTGAATATACTTGATTCCGTGAAAAACGTTGTTAAGATACCTGTAGCTATGAAAATCAGCCCTTATATCAGCTCACTTGCAGGTTTTGCAAGGCAGTTAGATAACCACGATGTAGATGGTTTAGTGTTATTTAACAGGTTTTACCAACCTGATATTGACCTTGAAAATCTCGAGGTTATCCCAAATGTATTACTAAGCAATCGCCAATCGATGCGGTTACCGCTGAGGTGGATAGCAATACTTTACGGACGTATTAAAGCCGACCTTGCAGCAACAAGCGGTATCAACACAGCTGAGGACGTGTTAAAAATGGTTATGGCGGGTGCAAAAGTGACCCAGATGTTTGCGGCACTTCATAAAAACGGAATAGGTTATATCAAAACAATATTAAAAGACCTGGAATTATGGATGAATGAGCACGAATACGAATCGCTGGATATGATGAGAGGAAGTATGAGCCATAGGAGCGTGGCAAATCCGGGCGCTTTCGAAAGAGCCAATTATATGAAGGCGCTTCACTCTATTAAATAACTAAAACATAAATCTTTTTTAAGAAAGGAACATTACCTTGAGCGATTTATTTGCAAAAAGGATGAAATCGGTTCCCGCCTCTTTTATAAGAGAAATACTTAAGCTTACACAAAGTCCGGAAGTTATCTCGTTTGCAGGTGGTCTTCCAAATCCTCACTTTTTCCCGGTAAAAGAAATATCCGACGCTACGGTTAAAGTGCTCTCAGCCGACGGAAAAAATGTTTTGCAGTACAGTACGACCGAAGGACACCTTCCCCTGCGGGAATTTATCTGCAAAAGATATAAGGAGAAAAAAGGACTTGAAGTAACACCGGATGAAATTCTTATAACAAGCGGCTCACAACAAGCGATTGCACTGCTGTGCAAAACCTTCCTTAACAAAGGTGAACCTGTTGTGATGGAAAGACCGGGATATCTTGGCGCAATACAGGCTATATCGTTCTATGAACCTGATTTTAAAAGCGTAACGCTGGAAGACGATGGGATAAACACTGCCGAACTGGAACATGTATATAACAAAAATCAGGTTAAGTTGTATTACTCTGTGGTTAATTTTCAAAATCCTACAGGAACCACGTACACACTTCAAAAACGAAAGGAAGTTGCCGAAATTTTAAGCCGAAATAACTCTATTTTTATTGAAGATGACCCGTATTATGATTTAAGATTTAAAGGCGAATATCTCCCTTCTATAAAAACTTTTCACAGAGAAAATGTGATTCTTACCGGCTCGTTTTCTAAAGTTGCTTCACCAAGCTTCAGAATCGGGTGGATATATGCACAGAAGAACCTGATGGAAAAGATTGTGATTTCTAAACAGGCCGCTGACCTGCACTCAAGCTCGTTCAGCCAGCGTGTGCTGCACCAGTATCTTACAGATAATGATATCGATAAACATATTGCAAAAATCATTCACACGTACAGTAAGCAAAAAGAAGCGATGGTTGAATCCATAAAAAGACATTTCCCCGAAGAGGTAACACACACAAATCCCGATGGCGGTATGTTTTTATGGGCTAGACTGCCTGAAAATCTCTCTTGCCGTGACCTCCTGCCGCTTGCATTAAAAGAAAACGTTGCATTTGTCCCAGGGGATACATTCTTTATTGGAGGGGGCGGATTGAATACTATGCGGCTTAACTTTACAAATTCACACGAGGACAGAATCGAAGAAGGTATTAAAAGATTGGCGAAAGTTATTAAGCAATTGCTGGTTGAATCGAGGAGTGAAAGCGTAGTAAGTCCGTAATAAGTTTTTAATTATTCAATATTTAATTTGTAGGGAAAAGGCATGCCTTTTCCCTACTTTTATAATATAAAGACACATTTTGATTGTAGAGTAATTAACCATAATTTTGTAGACTATCAGGACACAAGTTATAAAAAAGTGCAAAAATACATTGTATTATGCACTTTTTTTGGAATTATTATTGCTATTAATCTATTAGTATATATAATATGTATAAGAAAACATTAACATTTTTATCGGTATTTACAGCGGTATTATTTTTTATTTCATGTACTAAAGAAGTACCCAAGGAAATGCTGAATAAACAAATGCCTATGAATCAGCAGCAGATGCCGGATGATTCCATTCACCGCAACCTTTCTCAGCAGGACCCCCACTCAACAATGCAGGATGATACTGTAAAAGGTGACACGAAAGCAGAACAAATGGTAAAGGAAGCAGATGATGCTGATGCAAAATACCAAAAAACAAAATCGGATGCCGATAAAAAAGTCTGCATCGAAAAACAGATGGCAGCAGCAAACTACCTTATGTTCGAGGCAAACCTTTCACCAAAGAAAAAATACAGACCCGCTTTGAAGAGATACCGAAGAGTTCTTGAGCTTGACCCTAATAACGACGAAGCTAAACAAAACAAGACCCAGATTGAGGAAATTTATAAATCAATGGGAATGCAAATTCCGGAATAATAAAATGGATAATTATAATTTTAATTTTGAATGTATCATAGTTAAAGAGAAAGACGGATATTCTGCTATTTGCCTTGATATAGACGTGGGTAGTGACGCTGATACCGTAGAGGAAGCAAAAGCAAATCTTAAGGAAGCTGTTGAACTATACCTAGAAGATTCTATTGAAAGTAATATTCCTATACTTAGACCAATACCAAATGATGAAAATCCGTTATTCACACGGTCAAAGGATATTATTGAAAGATTTAACATGAAAATTCGCATTGACTTGAACATTTATGTCTAAGATACCCATTCTGAAACCTAAAGAAATTCTCAAAGCTTTAAAGTGATTAGGATTTATTGAAACCAGAAGTAAAGGTAGTCATTTACAACTACGTAAAGGAAACTTAAGAGTAACCTTGCCAATGCACAATAAAGATTTAAGACCTGAGATAATGAAATTAATTTTAAGGCAGGCAAGAATCAGTTCAGATGAACTTTTAAAAAATATTTAACATTTTGCAAATCATGTACACTTTCTTAGAAAATAATTCATATTACGTTGTATTAATAATTTCAAGTATTATATGGCTTGGATTATTTTTATACAGCAGAAGTATTAATAAAAGCATTAACAAACTAACTAAACAAAAGGAAAATTAAATAAAATATGAATAAAAGATTAATAATAGGTTTAATAATTATTGTAATTTTTGTTGTAGTAGGATTTCTAGCATTTATGGACAGCAAGATAGAGTATTCAAACTTCCAGGCAGCTATGCAAAACCACAAAACCTGTCAGGTTAAAGGTTCGTGGATAAAGGAAAAAGAATCCAAATACGACGCTTCTTCGAATACATTTACATTCTACATGAAAGACGAAAACAACACTGAAATGAAAGTTGTCCTCGAAGGCTCGAAGCCAAACAATTTCGAAATGGCTGAGAATGTAGTTGCCAAAGGAAAAGTGAAAGACGGACATTTTTATGCTAAAGAAGTTCTCACTAAATGTCCATCTAAATACGAGGGACAGGGTGAAGATGTAAAGAAATCGGGAATTTAATACAACATATATGGGTCAATTCTTAATTTTCATTGCTTTTCTGACAGCACTGCTTTCAAGCGTTGCTTTTTTCACAGGTTTCAAAGGTAAACAGAAAAATTTAAAAAAAGGCCGTTTCCTGTTTCACGTTGCAATTATAGCAACAATATCCTCAACAGCATACCTGTTATATCTAATACTCACTCATCAGTTTCAGTATACTTATGTATGGAACTACAGTTCACGAAGCCTGCCATGGCATCTGCTGTATTCAACTTTTTATGCCGGACAGGAAGGGAGTTTTCACCTTTGGGCATTCTTTATGGCTGTACTCGGCATTTTTTTAATGCCGTACTTAATATCAAAAGACCAATTCAGTGATGAAAAATTAGAATCACCCGTTATGGGTACTTACTCGTTATTAATGGCATTTATTCTTTTTATTTTAATTGTCAAATCACCCTATTTATACGTTTGGGAGTCGTTCCCGAAAGATGTTCAGCCCGGCTATATACCCGAAGACGGCAGAGGTTTAAATCCCCTGCTCCAGAATTTCTGGATGGCTATTCACCCGCCGATACTATTCGCAGGATTCACATCGCTATCTATACCTTTTGCATTTGCTATTGCTGCATTGATGAAAAACCGGTATGACCGCTGGATTAAGCTTGCAATGCCATGGACATTATTTGGCGGAATGATACTTGGACTCGGAATTATGCTTGGCGGATACTGGGCATACGGTGTGCTTGGATGGGGCGGTTACTGGGGCTGGGACCCTGTTGAAAATTCATCATTAGTGCCGTGGATAGTTATTGTTGCGGGAATTCACACTATGCTGATCGAGCAGAAATCAGGTAAATTTAAAAAAACTTCGCTTTTACTTTGCATTTTGGCTTATGTACTGGTATTATATTCTACTTTCCTTACCCGAAGCGGTGTACTCGGTGATGCATCAGTCCACTCATTTGCAGAACCCGGACAGGAAGTTTATTTATTTTTAATCGTGTTTCTGTCATTATTCGGTGCAGGTGGTATTGGCTTAATACTGTTCAGACTAAAACATCTGAAAACACAAAAGCAGGAACAGACCGAACTTTTAAGCCGAGAAACTGCCCTCTTTATTGGTGCAGTAACTTTAAGTGCAGTGGCGCTGGTAATTGCAGTAGGAACAAGCTGGCCTATAATTGCAAAAGGAACTGTAGAACCTGATTTTTACAACAGAATGAACCTGCCGCTGGCAATTTTAATCGGATTAATTAACGGTTTCAGCATTCTGTTAAGGTGGAAACACTCGGAAGAAAAACAATTTCTAAAGAGTATGTACTTACCGCTTGGAGTAACAGCCGGAATTACAATTATACTTGTTATAGCAGGTGTAAGAGATTTCCTGATGGCATTGTTTGCTGCATCAAGCTTTTTTTCATTCTTCGTCAATGCTCAGATAGCATACCAGATATTTTTTAAGAACAAAGCTAAGGCTGGAGCATATGTTGCCCATATGGGTTTAATGCTTTTGTTTCTAGGTATAATTGCCTCTTCAAAATACTCGAAAGAGGAAAATATATCACTGCCTCTTGAACAGCCTAAAAGTGCTATGGGCTATAAATTCACGTATACCGGAGCCACACTAATACCGGGAACAGGAGTCAACGGCATCGAGGAGCAATACCATTTCAATATAGTAGTAGAAAATGAAGGCAGACCGCTTCCTATGGAACCTAAAGCATTCCTGCTTCAGCCCATTATGTATTACAGCGAGTACTCCCAGGGTATAATGAAAGAGCCGGATATCGGACATCTGTGGTTCCCATTGTTAGTAAAAGATTTTTACATCTCACCTATGAATTTTGAAACACCTCAGCAGTTTTCGGAGCAGGACATTACAAACATAAAACAAGGTGAAACTGTCGATTTCAAGGGAATGAAGATTAAATTCATAGATTTCGACCGCTCGCAGTTCAATCGCGATGAAATGCAGCAGGGTAAAATAAGCATAATGGGCGCTGAGCTTGAGGTTACTTATAAAGGCAAAACGGAAAAAGTAATTGCACAGCAGAAATTTTCACAGGAAGGCACTGAAAATATTCCCGTTACTTTAACAGGTTATTCTGATATTGTTTTTTACCTGACTAATATTTCGGTGCAAAATGAATCTGCAATTTCTCTTGCAGTTGTTGACCAGACTGCACCGCACACGCATGATACTCCAGAAACCCTTGTTGTAACGGCAAGCATAAAACCATTTATAAAACTTGTGTGGGCAGGAACAATTGTTATGGTTCTTGGATTTTTCTTCTCGCTTGTTAACCGTTACCGCAGCGTAAAGAATGAGAACAGGAAATTTCAGAATTCTAGTAACAATAGCAAATCAGCTGAATCGACAAACGGTAAGCCAAAAACGCATAAGCAGAAACAGAATACCTGATATCACATTATTAAACAGAGTTTGGGTACTAGAAAAACGAATTAACAAGCAAAAGGGCTGTCTCAAAAGTGTTTTTGTATCCGTAGCCTTTATATCTGCGTTGCAATTTTCTTGCATAATCGCAACTATGAAAGTTGCGGTTACAGTTTTTTAGCAAGAAAATTGCCTTTTGAGATAGCCCCCTTTAAACTTCCAATATATTTAAAATTATTGTGAATTTCCGTTCACAACTCCATTAACATGTTTTGACGAATCTATTATCTGTCCTTGTTGGTTAATTACAGTTCCATGGCAAAAATAGCAAGTATTAACAGTATAAAAGCTATAATGCGGTGGAGTGAAAACTCCATTCGTTCTGGGAGTCGGGTTACCTGTAGCAGGGTCACCGTGGCATGAGCCGCACACAACCGAACCGGGTGACGTGAATGTTACCGTATTATTCTGGTTGCCGTCTTTGAATTTCCCATGGCAGTAAACACTTGAACAACTTGCAGTATTCCTGTCCCACACCGGGTTTGGTGTAATGCCTCCTAATATAGTTCTTGCAATTGGTCCAAAATTAATCTCTGCAATACCGTTAGCATTGGTACCGATATGATTTGTGTCATTAAAAGAATTGACCGGTGTATGGCATTCATTGCAGTTTACAAGAGCCGAATAATTAGTACTTACCAGATGCTTCATATGTGCCCCCACACCCAGATTAGTATTGAGTGAATCGCCGTTTAATGCTAAAGGCGGGTTTGCATGTTCAGAGTTTCCATGGCAAGTACCGCAAAACTCCGGACCGTTAGCTCCTGTATGACAGGTAATGCAGCTTGAACCTGATGCACCCCCTTTATAATCGCTTCCATGGCATGTACGGCACTCATCCAGCTTCCATTTAAGCTGGTTCGCAATATAAACACCATGGAAATTGGCAGATGATTTATCTAACCACCCTGTGCCGTGCACAATACTGCTCCCTGCGGGTGCCTGAACCAGGTCTTTTTCCAGTTCACTGCAGCCGTAATAAGTCAGTAAGCTGACCAATGTTAAAGTGAATCCTAAATAAAAAATTATGTATTTTTTCATAACGTAAAATTTTCGTTTTAATTATGGCAATAGCCGCAGAAATTAACTCCCTTTCTGCCGTCTGGTTTTGCGTTCCAGTCGGTATGGCATACATAGCATACAGCTCCCTTCGTCTCATGCCAGATACCCTTTTCATCCTTGTAGAAGCCTGCTTCATGTGTCCTGGGATTGGAGCCTCTTACACCATCGTTATCAAAATGACATCTTACGCAGACCGGGTCGGCTCCTTCCACTTCATGGCACGAAACACACTGTTCAATATCCCTTTTAGCAAGTTCCGAATGAAGCCCGCCGCCTGTATTTACACCGATTGTAATAAAATTCGGCTGCTGGTGGCTTTGAGGCATTATTCCTGTAATAATATTCCCCTTATCACTATGGCAGGAACCGCAAAATTGTGCCGGTTCGTGGCATGTTTTGCATTCGTAGCTCTTTTGGTTTGCATCAAGTCCATGATTATAACGGTAATTGATATCGTGCACTGCTGAAAGTTTCTGTAATGCTGCTCTATCCATCCTTAAGCCGCCTTCTTTGGTATAATACGGAGCAAAGAAATTTTCTTTTGTATTATTACCCGTATATCCGGGAGCACTGTGGCACACCTGACAGAAGTTATCGCTGTGGCACATCATACATTGCGCACTGCTTGAATTTGTGGCTGTTACTGTTTTATGTTCGTTCAGGAAATTCGGTTGTTTATGGTCTTTAGGGTAGAGCTTTGTTGTATTGCTATGGCATGCTTCGCAGTCGTTAGATGCTTTTTGTGTATTGTGACAGCTATAACAATTATCCATAGCCGGAAATGACGAAGCCGATTCTTTCGCATATTTTACCTTATCCAATCCTGCATGACAGCTTGTACATTCTTTCTTTTGTATACCCACATGATACTGATGCGAAAAGTTCAGTTCACGGTTTTTGGCTTTGAGCTTTTTATATTTATTATCATAATGACAGAAATTACAATTCTTCTCGTCTTTTACATCATGACAGCTTGAACAATCTTCCTTTTTTGGGTTAAGGTTATCATTTGCCAAATTGGATGCCGGAGCCTTCTTATGGCAATCTTCACACTTTACACCAATATCAGTTATATGAAGCTGATGATTGAACTTGATTTTCCTGCTGTTATCCTGTACTTGTTCTTTGCTGTATATATTCTTAAGTGAACTTTCAAAATCGGTTCGCACTAAAAACGCTGAAGCAGTAACCGTTATTACAATACCTGCAGCAAAAAATAAATAAAACTTTTTTATATTCATAATCTTATTTATTAAAACTTTTTAAATAGCCAATAGTTGAATCCTATAAGGAATCTGAAATCGGATTTGTAAATCCGGTTAGTTATAAATTGTCCCTGGGCATCAACCGAAAACTGCGGATGCGGGCGGTAAACCAATCCAAGCATACCACTCAGTGAATTAACTTTATCGGTATCATAATCTCCGAGCCTGTAACGCGAGAAACTCAGCGATGAAGTTACAGTCAGAAGTTTCTTTACTAATTCTCTGTTATAATAACCGGTAAATCCGTCTGATTCCCCCGCATATCCCATATACCTGATTGCCGTAAGACCGTAAAACGGGCCGTAAACACCTGCCTGAAACCTGAAGGAATTATCATCCTGGTATAATACTCCTGCTGCCTTAGCATATACTACAATACCGTTTTTAAAAGTGTAATCCAGTCCGCCTTCAATTTCCTGTGTAGGCTTATGTTCAAACACCCAGAGGAGTGTATTATAGCTTAGCTGCGGCTCACGGTAAGTATAACCTGCATTCGCCCTTATCTGGTCGGTTACCTGTAGCCTTGTACTGAATTCACCGCGATAGAGTTTTTTCAGGTTCATATCATAATACGCTTTTGCATAGAAGAAATGTTTACCAACATATAAATAATTAATATCAATTCCCGCAAGCTGGTCTGCAGGAGAATCAACATCTATAGTAACAGGTACCGTGTTAAATATGCTGTCTAATCTTGTTGTAGTATAAGAAACAGGTTTTCGGTGGCGGTTCGTATAACTTGCAGAAATCTCTAATCCTTTAACACCATAATAAGAAAACTGCGCCCCGATAGAATAGTTTTCTTTCAGCTTCGGATATTTCTTAAATTGATAATCATAAGAAACAGGGAAACCTCCGTAAACAGCAGCCTGGTACTGCTTGTTCTTACCTGCTTTTATTTTAAGATAACCGCCGTCAATGCCTCCTTTCCCCACACCGGCAAAAACATACTGCCTTCCCAATTTAATATCCAATATATCAAAAAGGTTTGAACCCTTTATATAAAGATTATAAAACCTGTACCTGAAAACATCTTCTATTTTATTATCTGTACCTGCTTTACCGGTTTTATTAATTACATCTTCTTCAGCCTGGAAAAGTGTGTTAATTGACCACTTATTCACAGATGCGCTCAAAAGTATGTTCTGATATGCAGTCATGTGCAAAGTTTTGGGTGAATCGCCATTGGTATTCAGACTGTCATACCTTTCCCAAGAATACACGTGAGAACTGAAACGCAGGTTAATTGTTTGAGAATAGATTGAGCCTGCTATCAAAAACGAGAGCAGGCAAAAAGTTAACTTTTTCATATTTTTTTACAATTACGGTTTAGGATGCTTTATTTTTGCCCATGCCTCTTCGTAATTAAAAGATTTAAAGGTTGGGCTATCCTGGTTATGACAACCGCTGCAGAATGCTTCTTTCTCTGTATGAACTATTAAACCATTTTCAATTGCTTTCTGCTTATCCTTCATAATAGTAAGTTTTTTATACTCCGAGCCGGGACCATGGCACGATTCACACTGGACACCCTGGGTTTTATCGAAAGTATCTTCAAATTCAGCAGGGTCAATATCTTTTCCCAGAACGTGGCATTTAAGACACTGCGGTGTTTCAGCAGCGGCGGTTGTAAAACCTTTATCTTTTGCTATTTTATCAGCTTCAGGGGTTTGAAGCGTTTTGTAAGCCTGTGAGTGCTTTGAATCCTGCCATATCTCAAGTTGTTTGCCTTTTGATTCTCCCTTATGGCACGTTGATGCGCATTTATCCGTACCTACGTATTTAAATGCTGCTATATCAGCCGAGTCTGAATAGAATGCCGAGAAAGCGATAAAACAAAGAGCAAAAATCAGGATTGATGAAAGATAGATTTTATTGTTCATAGTTATTAAATTTTGGGTTCGTAAGTAAATTTATATTAAAATAAATTAATAAAAAAACATAAAATAAAGAATTAAAAAATTTACAAATTTGATTGTTATTATGTTTCTAAAATAAAATGCAATCACTTAACTATTTTTGATTTATAATGCTTCATTAAAAAACTCTATCTGTAATGATTAATACATAAACTACACAGCATTTAACATCGCTCTTACTTTCAGCATACATAAAAAGCTAAGAAATAAAAAGAAGAGACTTACAAAGCACGCTATAAAATTATTAATTTTTGTTCTATCTGATAATCTTTATTTGCAAAAAAATCCAGCATGTAATAACAAACGAACACAGTATTAATCTTATATCGCTTATTAAAACCACAAAATAATCCATAATAAATTAAATTTTCTTAGGCAATTGTTTATTTAGAAATTTTCTTTAGTAACTTAATCTTCTCAGAAAGTAGACTGCTAATCAGGTCATAGTTATGAACATAAATGCTGGGATAAGATTTAATATCGCTAACTATTTTCTTTATCCCGTTAAGTTCCGATTTCTGTTCGTCATTCAGGTCTGAAACAGGCGTATCTTTTATAAGTAACTCAGCTTCACTTACAAGATTCTTAACATCATTTTTCCAGTCAACACTCATTTCTTTATAAGAATTATCATGACATTTGAGACATATCATGTCACCCGGTTTTATTATTTTAACCGCATCCGAGTGACAGTCAATACATCCGACACCGCCGGATTTCATATAATCGGGTTGTGATTTATTAAGATAGTTTCCGTTAAAAACCTGCACCTGGAATTTATGGCATTTTTCACAATCTTCGTTTGAGTTAACCTGGGTATGATGGCACGAATTGCAATTCTGTTTGCTTACAATCAGTTCTCCGTGTTTATTCTGGTTTGAATGACATTTATTGCAGCTTATCCTGTTCTTTACGATGTGCTGGTTATGTGAGAAGTTCATATCAAATTTCTTTACAGCAATTTCCTGTATGCCCGAGTGGCAGCTGAAACATTCATTTGGTATGAACTCGGAACTTGACTTAAATTCAGGAAGGTTTGCAGATGAACCAATCACCGATAAAGCTTTCTTCATTAAATCGTAGGATGCCAGGAGCAGCTTTTCAGCGAACAGTACATTGTGGACACTTTTTCCAGCATCAACGATTTTGATATTATGATTCGATTCATCCATAAGAGTCTTGGATTCCTGCTTTTTAGGACTGGATGAATTATTAACCTGGTATAAGACATTTTTGTAAATAGCTTTTATCATAGTTAAACGGCTGACAGTTGCTTTCTGCCACTGTTCTATAAGTTTATCATATCCTTTCCCATGGCATTTCTCGCAAGACTTGTTACCTGCCTTGTATGATTCAACTCCTTTGATACCGGTTTCGTGAAATATATGGCAGCCTTTGCAGTTTATTCCGTTTAAAAACATTACACTTGGTGTCTTCTCAACATTAAAACCATTCTCACCGGTGTACAGACTAACCTGTGATGAATGTGCACTTGAATGGCAACTGATACAGTCAGGCGGACTGTTCGGATCAATTTTTTGAACCTGATGCTGTATAGGCGAGTGGCAGTTGTAACATGGCATACTGTGCTTTGCAATGTGAGTCTTATGCATAAAATCGATGTCAGTATATTTATCAAGTCTTTCATTTTCAAAATGACACTGGAAACATCTTTCCTTTTCTACGATGCCATTACCGCTAACCGTGTTTGTGTGGCAACTATAACAAGATATTTTAGCGTCAACAACAAGTGTGTGATCATACCTGAAGTTTGCAATTTGCTCTTTGGGAACTTTTGTCCAGTTATGACAGGTATTACAATTTGATAATTTATCATATTTATGTTCGGGGTCATCCGATTTTTTAAAGTGGCAGGTAAAACAGGTAGCTTCTGTAACCTGCATGTGTGTACCCTGTACAATTTGCGAATGACAGCTGGTACATTTAAGCTTTTTACCGCGCCTAAAGTCCTCTAAATGATGTTTGTGGCTGAACGGAACTCCCTTGAAATAAAACGTAGTATCTCCGAATGCCTGGGTCTCATGGCAGCCTGAACGGTTACAGGTATTATCGGGAATTTCGGCCCAGGGTTTACGCTTTTTGTAAGAAAGCGAAATGTAGTTTATAATCTGGACAAGACCGTTTAGCTTACCCCTGATTGTACCTGACATTCCCGGTTCAAAATGACACTCTACACAATCTACCTTGTTATGTGTCGATGTTCTCCAGCTTTGATAAAATGACTCCATGTAATGGCAGGTTGGGCAGAAACCCGGTCTCGAGGTATATTCAGCGGATACTGCTGTTAGTATAAACAGCAGTATTACTATCGAAAAAAAATATTTCGTAAACCTAAGTAATTTGCTGCCGCGTTTATAAAATACGCTTATCCTATTAATAAATACTTTTATTTTATTGAAAATATTCATAAAACTACCAGCAAAATATAAAATTCCCTGACAAATGGAACCTAATATCTAAGTAAACCAATAGAATCTGTTAAAAAGAGATGTTTCAAATTAATCCAATTCTCTTTTATTGATACCAGTTACTCTGCACTAAATAGGTTCATTAGTTCCTGGTTCAGGTTTTTTGAAAACTATTTTATCTTCATCGGGTTCAATGCCTTTAGCTTCGGTATCAGGTTTCCGGGAAACTGAATTCTTTATATCTATTTCAGAAACCTGCTTTGTAATTTCGACATCGGTTTTTTCTTCATTCGCTTCTGATGGCTGTTCTTTTGCATCAGATTCCATTTGCTCTGTACTGGCTTGTTGTTTTAACCTGATTTGCTCAAGTTCTAGCGGGTGTTCAAGTTCCATTTCTTCTTCAGTCAGATAACCTGTAATCCAGGCTTTGTTCATAGGATAAACGTCAGGATTGTAAATAACAAAATAGAAATGCCATACAATAATGGCAAGTGTTGCCAGTATAGCCTCATAATAGTGAATTGCAGTAGAAATATCGATGCCAAGATTAGAAATAACAGGAAGAGACAAATTTTCGAACCAAAGTATAAATCCGGTCAAGCCCATAATTAATGTACCCCAAACCATTGCCCAATATTCGGCTTTTTCGATGTAACTGAAACGTCCGAACCTTGGTCTCTGCTTAACTTTACCCATATAATATTTCATTGACTGTATGAAATCTATTGCATCCTGTTTTCTGAGCATAAAATCTTTAATAAGCTGCCTTCCTCTCACGGTAAAAGTAACATAACCCAGATGATATAATGAATCAAGTATCATGATAAGACCTGCTACGCGGTGTATGTCTCCTCTTAACTCAAAGGCATTTTCGCCGAGCAGTTTCCTAATCCAGCTTACCCATAAGGATTCCGGAAATTTTAAAGCAAAACCTGTTATTACGAGTGTGAAAAAAGTTATTAAAAGAATAAAATGCTGAATCCTTTCATTCCGTGACATCCGTAAGTATTTCTTTTCCTGTTTATCTTTCATTATTATTTTTTCTTACTCCGGACTTTAAACTTTTTAACAAAATCTAGGACGTTATGAACCACCATACCTCCAATTACCGAAAAAATCAGAAGAATATATATTCTGGTTACCCAGTACACACCCGGTGTTTCTTTTTCAGCGTCGGTAATGTGAATTGGGGTCATGAAAAAAGCATCGACAGCACCGGGATGGCATTTTCCACAGGTTACAGGCAGGTTCTTTTGATATATTGTTGATAATGAATCGTCAGAAGGTCTTATATTATGGTAACCATGACAGCTTTCGCAATTTGCAGCTACTTTAGAACCACCGCGAATTGCAAGACCGTGAAAACTTTCCCGGAAACTTTCGGTTCTGCCAACCGGCATATTGTATTTTTCTGCAAGTTCAACAGAATTATGGCAGCTCGAACATAACTGGACAAGCCCTTTTGGATTGGAAATAATATTCCCTTTGTCATCCTTTTTAACTATTTGATGGTTACCATGACAGCTTGTACAATTAGGCGCATCAACTGAGCTTTTCAGCGTGAGTGAGACTTCGTGAATACTACCTGTAAATTCAAACAATTGTTTTGTATGACAGTTTGCCTGCCCGCAGGTTTGGGGGATATTTTTCTTGTGCATTTTCGATTCCGGGTTATCCACTTTTGTCATCTCATGGCTTCCATGACAATCGGAACAGGTAGCAGAATTATAATTACCTTCAAGAAGCGCTTTATAATGATAACTATCTTTATAATTGCTTATCAGTACTTCTTCGTTTTTGTAATTTATATGAGGGAGCTTTTGTTCTCTATGGCATTTAAGACACATTTCTACCTCACTTATTTTCCATTTCTCATCTGATTTTTTATACGATTTTATTCCATGCTCACCATGACAATCGGAGCATACAGGAGCAACAACATTATGCTTAGTTAGCTCTATACCGTGCTGTGATTTTTTATATTGTGCTGTAATATCCTGGTGGCATTTACCGCATGTCTCAACCTGCCGGGCTCGCACAGTTGAACTTCCCGGGTCAGATGTTTGCTGTATCATATGGTTTCCATGACAGTCGGTACAGCCTGCTGCTTCGTTCCCGCCTTTCTCTATCGAGGCATGAATACTGGTTCTGTATTCTGTAATAAACTTTGCCGAACCCTTGCTCTCACCCGGGAATAATTTTTCATCAAGATGACACTTTAAGCATGCCTGTGATTCGATGGAAATTTTACTGAGTAAGATCTGATGTGAACCATGGCAATCGGTACACGTAGGTGCTTTTGTATTCCCTTTTGTTAGAACAGTCTGATGAACGCTGTTGTTAAAATTCCTTTCATGCTGTCCATGACATTTACCGCACATATCCGCAGTTTCGGATTTATTAAATTTTTTTACGTTATGTCCCCCTTTATGACATGCATCGCATCCCACATTATTTGTTGAATGAACACTTGTTTTATACCGCTGTATATTTTTAGTTCTATGGCATTTAATACAGCTTTCGCTCTGATTTTTCGCAAACTCCTTAACCGGTTTGACCTCATGCTTGGTATGGCAGTCATAGCATTTCACTTTTGAGTGAATACTTGACTGAAGTTCTTTCAGCTTGTTATCTCCATGGCAGGATATACAATCAACTTTTACGGTATTTTTTGAATGCGGTATTTCATCGGGATTGTAACCTGTATGACAATCAGTACATTCAGCAATATTGTGAACCGATTTTTTATAAAGTTCCGGACTTACATATAAGGATATTTTCTTCCCATCCCGTTCCATATAAAGATCTTTATCTTCGTGGCATACAAAACAGTCATCGCCGGCTTTAGCAGAACCAATACGACAGCCCTCAGCTGCAACAAGTATGGCAGCAATAAATGAGGAAATAAAAATAACAGCGAATATTTTTTTAACCGGTTTCACTTTTATTGAAAATTTCATCCAGAGCCTTAGATAACTCACTTGGTCTCAACGGTTCGGATATAGTTTTAACATTGTTCTCTTCCTGCAAATCATTCTCCAGTGAAGGTAAGTAAATAAAAGGTGTGTTAGAAAAATGTTGTTTGATAATATTTATTAATTCAAAGTTCATATCTTTGTCAAGTATAATACAATCCGGTATACTGGTAAAATTATTAAAAAAACTATCGCATATTTGTGAAGCAGGAGTACAATTTACATCATAACTTGATAATGCAAGTGTTTTTTTGATTAACTGACAAATCTCAGGTTTTAAACAAAATATATGGACTTTAAATTTCATCAGGTTGAGATAAACAAATACATTCTGAGTAAATTGCAATTAATATGCCACTAATTTATGTATATAATCTTTATAATATATTAAAATTTAGCTATATGTTAATAAAAAAAAGTAACTTGGGGAGTAATTCTACAAAAGAATGGAGAATAAATTCTCTTTGCTATTCAAGATTATACTCTTTTATTTTCTTATAAAGTGTCTTACGGTCAATTCCAAGAATTTTAGCCACTTTTAGCTTGTTCCATTCATTTTCCTCAAGTGTCTTTTTAATATATAGTTTCTCTACTTCTTTGAGCTCAACGTTTTCCAATTTCATAATTTGTTCTTCCGGAGATTCTGAAATTTGCAGAAAGCGGAAATCACTTTTAGTAATGATTTCGGCTGTTGAAGAAATAACCGCCCTTTCAAGCACATTTTCAAGTTCTCTTACGTTTCCTTTCCAATCGTATTTCATAAGCAAATCCAATGCATCCGCTGTAATTGAAAGCTGCTTGTTATACAGCGATGAATATCTTCTCAGCAGGTGATTAGTGATAAGAGGTATATCTTCTCTTCGGTCGTTTAAGGGAGGCAGTGATATTGTGATAGTGGCAATACGGTAATAAAGGTCTTCCCTGAATTTTTTCTGCTTGATATGTTCTTTTATATTCTGATTAGTGGCACAAACAAGTCTTACATCGATTTTTTTTATTCTGTCACTTCCAACCGGTTTTATTTCCCAGTTTTCGATAACCCGTAAAAGTTTTGATTGGAGATTAAAGGGCATCTCAGCAATTTCATCAAGAAGCAAAGTGCCCCCGTTTGCCTGTTCAAATACACCTTTCACCGATTCGTAAGCACCTGTGAAAGCTCCTTTAGCGTGTCCAAAAAGCTCACTCTCTAAAAGGTTCTCAGGGATTGCACTGCAATTTACCGCTATAAACGGACCCTTATTTCTTTTGCTCAAATTATGTATTGCACGAGATACAAGCTCCTTTCCTGTTCCGCTTTGTCCTTCGATAAGCACGTTGATATCAGTTGCAGCAACGTTCTTTATGTTTTCAAAAACAAGCTGCATCTTTTTACTTCTTCCGATAATATTATTCAGTGAATAAGTATCTGTAACCTGCTGGCGGAGAGTATTTATCTGATTATTAAGTCTTACTCTCTCAGCAGCTTTATCAACCTTCACTGAAAACTCTTCAAGGTTAAAGGGTTTGTTTATATAATCGAATGCTCCAAGCTTCATGGAATCGACTGCACTGGTAATAGAACCATACCCGGTTATCATTATAAATATACTGTTATCAGGTTTAAGCTTAAGCAGGTCGATACCTGACAGTTCAGGCATCTGAAGGTCGGAAATAATAATGTCAAAATTATTTTCTTTAATTTGTTCTGCAGCTTGAGTGCTGTCATTTTCTTCGGTTACATCATATCCATTGCGAGTAAGAACCTTACATAAAAGTTTTGTCGAATTGACTTCATCATCAACTACTAATATTCTAATTTTATCATCCATTATAAACAAAATACTTAATTACATAATTTAAAGGTATGAAATAGTTTTTGGAAAAAAATCCACACTACATTAATAAGTTATGTAGATAAATTACCAAATTATTAACAAAAATAATAACATTTATCGGTTTTCAGTATTTCAAATTGGCATAAATATTGTTAATATAATAGTATTTAAACTAAAAGAGGAGGAAAAATGAGAAGAAATATCATATACTCATTTATTGCTATTGTAGTTGTATTATCATATGCATTTTATGATGATAATCCAAAAGTTACTCCAGTTGCGACTTATGTAGGCACACAGGCTTGTGTTTGCCATAACAGCACACATGTTACACCATGGAAAAACACGCTTCATGCACAAATCCACATGAATCCAAATGCCGGGACAGTCCGTCCGATATGGACAGGAAGCGTAAGCATGGGTGCATCGTACGGAAATGCTACTGTAGCACTTTCACTTGTTGGAAATGTTTATAAAGCAACACTAACCCCATCAAGCGGCTCACCCGTTACTTATGATATAGTTTACACCTATGGCGGCGGATGGAAACAAAGATACCTTATAAAGATATCTAACAGCTATTACATGCTTCCCATACAATATAACTTAACGGGATATAAAAATTACACAGGCGGTTCATGGGTAAGTTACAACCCCGGCAACTGGTTTAATGCTGACGGAACCCTGAAACCTATCGATAATACATTCAGAAAAAAAGCCTATGACAAGAACTGTATTGGCTGCCACATGACGGGCTATAAACCGCAGCGTGTAGTTGCGGGCAGTGACACTTCTTGGGTAGCTACCTGGGCAAACGGAAGTGATACTACCAACAATAAAGTTGGCTGTGAAAACTGCCACGGTCCCGGAAGCGACCATATCACAAGCCCCTCAAAACAAAATATATTCGGACCTGAAAGGATGAACCAAGCAGGACTTTCAAGACAACAGGAAGTGTGCGGACAGTGTCATTTCCGCGGTGCAAGTACAGGCTTAACTTATGAATATCCCTGGAAAGAATCGGTAGATAGTATTTACCAGCCAGGACAGATATTAACAAATTTTATTGCACCATGGCAAAATTATTTCAACGTATTAGGTGGTCCAGGCACGTGGCCAGATACTATGACAGCACGCCAGCACCACCAGCAGTGGCAGGATATGAGCTATTCAGCACATAATAATATTATGAACTGTTATAAGTGCCATAACACACACGCTGTAACTAACTACCCGCACCAGCTAAAGCTCAGCAATGACAGCAACAGTATTTGTCTGCAATGCCACACGTACTTTGGGACGCCGGGTAACCCTAATATACCGAATATCACGTCTCACACAAAACATACATATGACCCGTTAAATACAAACCAAACAGGTGGTACATCCAGATGTTCAAAATGCCACATGACAAAAGTTGCCGTTACGGCATTATCCTACGATATTCATTCACATAACTGGAAAGTTGTCAGACCTATTAAGACCTTACAAAAACTTGGAGTATCATCACCAACACAGGGTATGCTGAACTCATGTGCTGTAAGCTGTCACAGGAATCCGGGTGGTTCAACTTCCAACGTTCCAACACTTGGTGTAGGATTCGATTCTACGCTGACAAACTGGAGGCAAGTAACCGACTCATTGCTTGCTGACACACTGAACAGATGGTTTAACAATCAGAACTGGATAATCGGCATACAACCGATTTCGAGTGAAATACCAAACAGGTATGAGCTTGGACAAAACTTTCCTAATCCGTTCAATCCGTTTACAAGAATTCACTTCTATCTGCCTAAGACAGAAAATGTATCCGTTAAAATTTACGATATAACAGGACGTGAGGTTTACTCGTTGTTACTTAACGAAAGACTTACTCCGGGCAAATATGAAGTCACTTGGCGGGCAATTAATAATTATGGAGATGATGTTGCCAGTGGTGTATACTTCTACAGTATTACAGCAGGTGACTTTAGGCAAGCTAAGAAAATGATACTGATACGGTAAAAAATTAAATAAGCTTTTACCGAGCAAAAACGCTTGTTTTTACAAATAATAATCCCGTATAATGCGGGATTATTATTTTGACACAAGTCATAAAATTATATGATACAGGTCATTTTATTTCACTTTGGAATGAATTTATATTTGTAAAGATATGACGATGATTATATACTGATTAAAGAAAATCCTTCCTTTAGTTAGGCCCCGCTGATAAGCGGGGTTTTTTACATTATGAATAAACAACTAGGAATATTTTACTATGCTATTTTTGATTTAATATGATGTAAAACTATTCATTCTTTATATTAGGTTCCATTTACGTTTATTTATATCCCCTAGAAAAATACTCGTGCATTACTTTTACTTCCATATGATTTCACACTCTTTGAATTACTAATAGATAACAAAAAATACTGCCTCTGCAAACATTAAAAACAATTCTGACGGGATTGTATGTCAGGGAATCCAAACGAATTTATTTTCTTTCAAAATTTTTTTAAATCTGGCATGAGAAAAAACTATTAGGATTATACGCTAATTGAAACTAAAAAAGAATCTGACTAAATAAAAAAGTTTCCTGTTCCAATTTGAGAAAAAGTGAGAATTTAAATAGTTTCAAAATTTACAATCAAGCAGAATGAACCGTTATTCAAACTTACAAACAAAAAGATAACTCAAACCGAATAGATTTTGTTTAGCAAAAAATAATGCAGACCTGCTAGGCAAATAACCTGTCAGGTTTTTATCTATCCCAAAAATCCACATCTGGTGTGTCAACATTTTTAAAATATGACATCCATCATATAAACTGGAACTACTATTAAAAAATTTATATCTGTATATGCTAAAATAATTCATACGTATAAACAACCTTTTAAAACGCCCATCTTTTCTGTAGAGAAAATCGACAAGCTATTTAACTATCATTCCATAAAATCCACATACATTTTTTTAAATAACTGTATTAATATCAACAAACACAATAATTTTTGGTATATGATTTGAGCCTTTACCTAACAAGACAGTTGTAATTTTTCAAAAATCTATTATCCAAAAAATAAACCTATATTAATAACCTTAATACCCATAAATATATGAAAAACTGTTTATCAATTTTACGTGATAATCGTTTAGTCCGACTGATAACATTGGTATTGATTGCAATGTTATTTATGGTTAGTGAAACAAAATCGCAATCTCCTTTCAGCACTCATTTGACAAGGAAGGGCCATGAATACTTTTATAGAGGCACAAACGGCGGTTTCCAAACTATTACAGGTATTCCAATAACTTCATTAGCGTGTTTGAGGTGCCATCCCGGGGTACTACCAAATGGTACTCCTGTAGATACTACCACTTACCAGCCATCGTGCAATGACTGTCATAATTTTACAATTGGTTATTCAGTTCCGGACTCTACATGCAAAAAATGCCATAGCAGGCAAAAAGTAGAAATTGCTAATTATACCGATAAACACAGATCGGCAGGATTTAGCTGTGTGACCTGTCACCCGAAGGAAGAAATGCATCTGGACGCTACTAATTACAATTCAATATTCGATACCCCGCCAGGCAAAACTTGTCAATCCACAGGATGTCATGTAACAATTCCTGTCACAGGTGACGACTCTTTAGCTCACAGTATTCATATAAGTAAACTGGAATGTGCTAGCTGTCATGCGAGGGCAGAAATTAATTGTTATAATTGCCATTTTGAAACTGAGCTTTGGTCAAGTATGAAAGGATTTAAAAGGCCAATAGGTCAATTAAAGGGGTTTATTATGTTAGGAAGACTTCCTATTCAACAAAATAAAATTGGCTTAGTAAATTATCAGTCAACAGTATACCAGGGTAAGTCATTTAATGCATATGGACCTTATTATGCACATACCATAATGCCGAAAGATTCAACAAGAACATGTGACGGATGCCATAATAACGCTAATATAAATGAATTAAATACAACAGGACAGCTTTATGTAGCAAAATGGGATTCAGCAACAAAGAAAATAATACATAAAACAGGAGTAATTCCAATACCTTCAAACTATCAGGATGTATTTAAATTCGATTTCGCAAATTACACCGGACGCATAGATACTACATACACCGACCCTACAAAATGGGTATTTATGAAGACGGGTTTAGATGGCCAGCAAATGCTTCCGCAATATGTTCTGCCTTTGACAAACGAACAAATGCAAAAGTTAGGATACGTAATCGGAATAAGAAAAATCAGTTCAGCGGTTCCTGAAATCTACAATCTGTATCAGAACTATCCCAATCCTTTTAACCCGCTTACTCATATAAAAATACAGATTGCAAAATCCGGTTTTGTAAAACTAAAAGTGTTCGATGCACTGGGCAGAGAGATTGCTGTTCTAGTAAATGAAATAATGAAACCCGGAATTTATGATGTGGAATTTGATGGTTCAGGTTTTTCAAGCGGAATATACTTTTACAAATTAATTACTAATGATTATACACAGACTAAGAAAATGATACTTATTAAATAACGACATTTGTCATAAGAAAGTTAGTTAGATTTGCAGTGTCTAACCAAATCAGCAGGGTTAAATGAACAATATTTGACATATTATTTTAAAACCCGATACTTAGGGAAATTAAAAGAAACTTTATATGTATAATATGAAGTTTCTTTTTTTTTAATATTAAGAAAGAAAAGAATAAATAAATATGTTTATGACAAATATCATTTCCTTGTATGATTGAAATCATTTTACAAAGTTTTTCATGTGTTTATTTTTGTATGCGAAAAAGCAAATATTACAGAAAGGTTATAAAATGGCATATCTAATAACAGCAGATTGTATTAACTGCAATGCTTGTGAAGCTGAGTGCCCAAATGATGCAATTTACGAAGGCGGTGCTGAATGGGTGCTGGGCGGCAAAAGTTACGGTGAAGGACAGTTACCGGAAGGAATGGCTGATGGGTTCTGGTCCGCTGAACATTTTTATGTTGTTCCTGAAAAATGCACAGAATGTAAAGGTTTCTTCGATGAACCGCAGTGTGTTGCAGTTTGCCCGGTCGATTGCTGCGTACCCGATCCTAACCGTGAAGAATCGACAGATGTATTATTAAAACGTAAAGAATATCTGGATTCTGTAGGAAGGTAAAAGATATTTTATCACTTTTTTAAAGTTCCTAAACTCGGGTTTGGGAACTTTTTTTTATTGTACAGGTAATTTAAGTGTAAAAGTAGTGCCTCTACCGCGAATCGATTTAACGCTTATCTCACCATTATGTTCTTTCATTATTCTTCTGGCTATCGATAAACCCAGTCCGGTCCCTTTACCATATTCTTTGGACGAAAAAAACGGTTCGAATATTTTATCAATGTTATCCTTCGATATGCCGATTCCTGTATCACTTATTTCAATATCTACAGTTCCATTTTTAGAAGAAGTTTTCACTTTAATTTCGCCCTTATCCCCTATTGCCTGAATTGCATTGGTTAACAAGTTTGATATAGTTTCCTGTATTTGTGCAGGGTCGCAATTAATTTTCGGAATGTCGCTGTTAAGGTAATTTTTAAAGGTAATATTTTTCTTCCCTGTGGAAAATTTTAATTTGGCTATTACTTCTTCTATTATGTCGTTGATACTGACAGGTTGTTTTACAGTCTTTAGAGGTCTGGAAAAATTTAATAATTGCCTGATTGCTTTGGTAATACGGGTAGCCTCATCAACAATTGTCTTAAGGTCTCCATAATCCTCATCCGAAGGCTTTTTGTCAAGCAGTAAATAATCGGCTGTACCCGAAATAATATTCAACGGATTTGAAAGACTGTGTGCAATACTCGATACAACTTCACCGATTAATGCAAGGTTTTCTTTTTCACGAAGTTCTTTCTCCAGTTTTTTAACATGGGTTACGTCACGTATTATTCCAACCGAACCTATTGGCTCATTATTTTCATCATGAATAAGGTATCTTGTGATTGAAACATTAATTATTTCGCCATTTTTTGTAATTCTGTCGGTTTCATAATTAACAAAATAGCCGTTCGCTTTTATCTGTTCCTCCATATATTCAATCTCTCGGGTCTTAATTCTATACTCAGGAAGCAGAAAACTGAAATCTCGCCCCATTACTTCCTCCTTTGAGTATCCAAAAATATTTTCTGCACCTTTATTCCACAGGAATATCTTATTCTCATTATCAAATCCAAGAATTGCATCAATGGAGTTCAAAATTATATCAGAGAAAAATTTCTCATGGGCACTTTTGCCTTCTCTCATAAGCTGTATCAGCCGTGAAGCAGTATCCGAAATGAGATTAATTACAAAATCAGCATCATCGGGTGATAGCTTATCTCCAAACCGCCCGGTTAACGCCTTTTTCAACACCACCTTATATTTCTCAACCTCGGTTAATACCCTGTTTTCCATGAGCAAATATCAAAATATCTGCAAATATAATTAATATTCGCTTTAATATTTCTTTCGAAATTTATAGATTTGCATATAAAACGTTGACAATTATCATGCTAATCTTTGATTGTAATCATATTATACCATCAAAAATACCATTATTTTTGTTACTGTAGTTTTAATTATTTGAATGTTGAAAAAAGAACCTGATAACAATATAAAAACAAAATCTGAACCTTCTGTACATTACCCTCCTTTTACTATCAATGTTAACTCTTTAGAAACACTAATAACAGAACTTAAAAAATCCGGTTATATTACCGTTTCTCCTGTCTTCAGGGATGGTGCGATAATTTACGATGAAATTAATAAAGCTGATGAAATGCCTATTGGTTTGACCGACGAACAGGAAAAAGCTTATTATCGTGTAAAACAATATAAAAAGAAAACATATTTCCATTACACAGTAGGCCCTTATTCATGGAAAAAATTTTTATTCCCGCCTTCTTTAAAGCTCTGGAGGGCAGAAAAAAACGGCAAAAGCTTTAACATTTCGGTTTCAGACAGTGTTAACCAGAAGTATGCATTTATCGGAGTCAGATCATGTGAATTAAATGCTATCTTTATACAGGATAAAGTTTTCAACAACGGACAATTCAGTGACTCGGTTTATAATACTTTAAGAGCCAAAACATTTATTGTTGCAGTAAATTGTACTAAAGCCAATTCAACCTGTTTCTGTGTTTCAATGAACTCTGGTCCGAAAGTTAAAGCAGGGTATGACATTGCCCTGACCGAAGTGTTTGATGATGAAGAACATTTTTTTTTAATCCAGGCTGGCAGTACTAAAGGATTGGAAATGATAAAAAAGCTTAAAACAAAACAAGCTGATGAAACCGAAATTCTGAAAGCAGAAAAGTCAGTAAAAAAAACTGCATCGTCGATGAAAAGGTCTATAGATAACAATGGAATAAAAGAACTTTTATACTCGAGCAGTAACAGTTTATACTGGGATGAAATTGCCATACGGTGCCTTACCTGTGCAAATTGCACACTTGTCTGCCCCACCTGTTTCTGCAATAATATTGAAGATACAACCGACCTCACAGGTGAACATGCTGAACGCTGGCGAAAATGGGACTCATGCTTTACTATGGATTTTGCGAAAGTTGCCGGTGGTAACTTCAGGTCTTCCCCGAAAGCGCGCTACAGGCAGTGGATGACTCATAAGCTTGCATCCTGGATTGACCAGTTTGATACTTCGGGTTGCGTTGGCTGTGGCAGGTGCATTACGTGGTGCCCGGTAAAAATAGATATTACTGAAGAAGTTGCTGCGTTTAGAAAACTAAGTGAATTAACCAAAATAAAAAAACTTTAATGCATAAAACATGCAACCGGAAAATTTATCAGTAATTTTAAAAAATCACCCATTCCTCAGCGGCCTTAAGCATGAATTTCTCGAAACTATTATCGGCTGTGCTACCAATGCACTTTTCCAGGAAGGACAATATTTATTCAAAGAGAATGACGACGCAGATAAATTTTATTTAATAAGAACCGGAAAAGCAGCACTGGAATTTCACGCACCGCCAAAGGGGATAATCAGGCTCCAAACAGTAAGCCAGGGTGAAGTACTCGGATGGTCATGGTTGATTTATCCGTATAAATGGCATTTCGATGCAATTGCTGTCGAAACAATCCGTGCAATTGCACTCGATGGAAAGTGTCTTAGAAACAAATGTAAAAAAAATCCTGTATTCGGTTATGAGATGCTTATAAGATTTTCAGAAGTTTTAGAATCACACTTAAAAGCAACCCGCCTGCAGTTGCTCGATTTCTATAGTGTAGCTAAAGGAGAAAAAGTTTGATTTCACTTTCCGATAAAATATTATCTGTTGATAGCATGATTCCTAATCTTGCGGAAATCAAAAAGATTCTTTGGGAAACTGATGAAGTATTTTCATTTACAATTGATACATCAACACTTAATAACGGTGATTACACATTTGAGCCGGGTCAGTTTAACATGCTTTATACATTCGGTATTGGTGAATCAGCAATATCTATCAGTTCAGACCCTGCAAAAAGGGAAACTATTACACACACAATACATAAAGTAGGAAATGTTACTTCAGCCCTTTCACAATTAAAGAAAGGAAGCGTAATTGGCATAAGGGGACCTTTTGGCAGCAGCTGGCCAATAGAAAAAGCAAGAGGAAGGGATGTTTGCATAATTGCAGGAGGGATTGGACTGGCACCTATAAGACCCGTAATTTATTCACTTCTAAAAAGAAGAAAGGATTACGGGAAAATTCTCTTACTTTATGGGGCAAGAAGTCCAAGAGATTTACTTTACAGGGTAGAGCTTGAACAGTGGAATAAAAAATCAAATTTCGAAGTCCATGTTACAGTTGACAGAGGTGATTCAACATGGAAAGGGCATATTGGAGTTGTGACGAACCTTATAAATTATGTTAAAATCGATACAACCGCGACTGTTACAATGGTATGCGGTCCGGAAGTGATGATGTATTATTCGCTAATGGAGATACTAAAAACCGGGATACCAATGGAAAATGTATATCTTTCAATGGAAAGGAATATGAAATGTGCAGTAGGCTTTTGCGGTCATTGTCAGTATGGTCCCAAATTTATCTGTAAAGACGGACCTGTATTTAATTACGCTGACATAAAGGAATTATTTGGAAAGAAAGAACTGTAAAATGACGTTTAAAAGACCAAAGGTTGCAATCCATAAATTTGCGTCATGCGATGGGTGCCAGCTTTCACTTCTTGATGCTGAAGACGAGCTTCTGCCCGTATCGGAAACTGTTGATATTGCATACTTTCCGGAGGCAAGTCGTAGAATGGTAAAAGGACCGTATGACCTTACATTCATCGAAGGCAGCATAACCACACCGCATGATGTAGAAAGATTACGGCTCATAAGAAAAGAAAGCGAACTCCTGATAACAATTGGTGCATGCGCAACAGCAGGCGGAATTCAGGCACTGAGAAATTGGAAAGATGTCAGGGAATTCATTGATATCGTTTATGCAACACCGGAATATATATCAACACTTGAACGATCATTACCTATAAGCTCATTTGTAAAAGTGGATTATGAGTTAAGGGGATGTCCGGTAAATAAGTATGAATTATTAGAAGTTATAAATGCACTCCTGAATAAAAGAAAGCCTAATATTAATACATACAGTGTATGTATTGAATGCAAATTAAAAGGAAATGTATGTATTGCAGTGGCAAAAGGAACAATGTGCCTGGGACCAGTAACTCAATCAGGATGCGGTGCAATTTGCCCGTTATATCACCGGGGCTGTTACGGATGCTTTGGACCGTCAGAAAGTACGAATACAGCTTCACTTAGCAAAAACTATATAGAAAACGGTGAGAAAAAAATTGACATAATGCTCGCATTCCGAAGTTTTAATTGTTATGCAGAGCAGTTCAGAAAGGAAAGTGAAGCAAATGAAAAGTAAAAAAATCAAAGTAAATTATCTTGCCCGTGTTGAAGGTGAAGGATCTCTATTCATACATATTAAAAATGGCAGTGTAAAAGATGTAAATTTTAAAATTTTCGAACCGCCCAGATTTTTTGAAGCATTTCTCAGGGGAAGAAAATATCATGAAGCTCCTGATATCACCGCACGAATTTGCGGAATATGCCCTATTGCATATATTATGAGTTCAATTCACGCAATGGAAAACGCTTTTGGTATCGGAATAGAAGGTTCCCTAAGAGATCTCAGAAGGCTTATTTACTGCGGGGAGTGGATTGAAAGTCATGTACTGCATGTCTATATGCTTCACGCACCAGACTTTCTTGGATACCAGGATTCTATTCAGCTTGCTAAAGATCATCCTGAGATTGTAAAAACAGGTTTAAGTATGAAAAAAATAGGTAACGATTTAGTCAAGCTCATAGGAGGAAGAGAAATTCACCCTGTAAATATCAGGATAGGCGGATTTTACAGAGTACCTTCAAGGAAAGAATTAAATTTACTCCTTGATGATTTAAAATGGGGCAGAGATAATGCAATAGGAATGGTAAAACTTACGTCAGGTTTTAATTTCCCGGAATTTGAACAGGACTATGAATTTGTTTCATTATCTCATCCGGAAGAATACCCGTTCAATGAAGGCAGATTGATATCAAATAAGGGTCTCGATATTCCAGTAAAAGAATATGAATACTATTTCCGCGAAGAACACGCTGAACATACGAATGCATTACAGTCAGTTCTGCGTGAAACCGATAACTATTTTGTAGGACCGCTAGCCAGATTTAATCTAAACTTCAATAATCTGTCATCTATTACAAAAGAAACTGCACGGGAGCTTAGCATAACGCCAATATTAAAGAATCCTTTTAAAAGTATTATTGTAAGATCATTAGAAACTTTATATGCGTTTGATGAAGCTATAAGGATAATAGAGAATTACACACAGCCCGAAAAGCCTTATATAGAAATTAATCACAAACCCGGAATCGGGTTTGGCTGCACCGAAGCACCCAGAGGAATATTATATCACAGATACCGTGTAAATGAAGAAGGTTTTATTACAGATGCAAAAATTGTTCCCCCCACTTCGCAGAATCAAAAGACTATAGAAAATGATCTTAGGTATTTTGCCAATAAGTATATTGAACTTCCTACAAGTGAGTTAACATGGAAATGTGAACAAGCGGTAAGAAACTATGACCCCTGCATTTCATGTGCTACGCATTTTCTTAAACTCAAAATCGAAAGAGAGTAATTTATTTGTCACAAACCGAACATAGTCGTACAATTGTAATCGGGGTAGGCAATGATTTCCGGTCAGATGATGCAGCGGGTTTGTATATATCCCGTAAATTAAGAAAAAGTTTAAAGAACAATTTTACATATACTGAAATTACAGGAGATGGTTCTGAACTAATTTATCTATGGAAAGGTTTTGACAATATTATAATTATTGATGCTGTTTACGACCGGAACTCCACGGGTAAGTTATATAAAATTGACCTGGTTAACACTAATATTCCCAAAAATCTTTCAATTTCATCCTCCCATCTTTTTAGTATCCCACAGGCAGTAGAGAGTGCAAAAGCAATTAATGCACTCCCAAACAAAATTGTATTATATGGATTAAGCGTGAAAAACTTTAAACTGGGAAATATAATATCCGAGGAAATTAAAAAGGCTGCTGATAAAGCAGTTAACCGTATTATAAAAGATTTATCTTAATAACTACATGAAATTATACAGTATAAGAAGTATACAATCAAAATTAATTTCGTACTTCACGATAGCTATATTAATACCAACACTTGTTACTGCAATAATTGCAATAAAATTTATACACTCACAAAACCTTAACAGAGCTGAAACAAAGGTAATAGCAGATCTGAATTCAGCAAGAGAAATCTATCGTAACAAAATATCACAAATAGAAGGTGTTACTCGATTAACTGCTGCCAGGAGTTTCATTATTGAAGCTGTAATAAAACAAGACCAAGATTCATTACAAAAAGACCTCCATCGAATTCTTTTAAATGAGAAGCTCGATATTTTTACTGTTGTCGATGCATCGGGGAAAGTATTAGCACGCGGCCGTAATCCGTTTAATTATGGTGATGACCTTTCGGGTGACCGATTTGTTCAAAGGGTTATTAAGACAAAACAAAACGTTGCAGGTACTGAAATAGTAAAACAACCTGAACTGATGGCTGAAACTTATGAACTTGTTGAAAAAGCAACTATGAACCTGCAGCCAACACCAATGTCCAAACCCAGAAGCAGGATGGTTGAAACCTCGGGTATGATGCTCAAAGCTGCAGTTCCTATTTTTAATTACAGGAAAGAGTTAATAGGTGTGCTGATAGGTGGTGTTTTATTAAACAGAAACTTTGAAATAGTAACCAAAGTTAAAGAGGTTGTTCATGAAGGTGAAGTATATGAAGGTCTGGAAATTGGAACTGCAACCATATTCCAGAATGATTATCGGATTTCAACTAACGTGCTGAACGATGACGGGTCTTATGCAATTTCCACTCTCGTATCCGAAGAAGTGAATAACACAGTTCTGGGTGAGGGCAAACGATGGGTGGGCGAAGCTTTCGTTGTTAATACATGGTATATTAGCGCATACGAGCCAATCCGAGATATTGATAATAACGTAATTGGAATATTATATGTAGGTATACTTAAAAAACCATTTGATGACATTTTAAGAAATACAATATTGCTTTATGTTGGCATAGCTGTAGGTGTTTTAATAATAATTATTATAGTTGCCATAATACTGACCGGCAAAATTTCCAGCCCGCTCCGAAAACTCGAAGAGGCAGCCAAGAAGATTACAGATGGTGATTATAAAGCAGAGTTTTCAATTAAGACGAATGCACCCAAAGAAATTGAAAGTCTCGCCAATTCTTTAAACATTATGGCTAAACAGCTTGAAAAAGAAAATTTAGAACTTGAAAGCTGGGCAGATAAACTGGAGCAAAAAGTTGAAGAAAGAACAGAACAGTTAAAACAAATTCACGGACAGCTTTTCAGATCAGAGAAACTTGCTTCTATTGGCAAGTTAGCTGCTGGCGTAGCGCATGAGATTAATAATCCCCTTACCGGTGTCCTTACAAATGCAAGCCTGCTTCTGGAAGATCTTGATGATAACGACCCGAAAAAAGAAGATGTAGAGGTTATAGTTAACGAAACTATCAGATGCAGGGAAATAGTGAAACGTTTACTGGATTTTGCAAGGCAAACAAAACCCCTGAAAAAAAATACAGATATTAACTCACTTATTGAAAACATTATTCTACTGGTCAGGAACCAGACTTCCTTCAGGCAAGTAACAATACTTAAGTTCTTTGATGAAAAAATCCCCCCGATATTTGCGGATACCGACCAGATTCAGCAGGTATGTATCAATATGATATTAAATGCAGCTGATGCAATGCCAAATGGAGGTACACTTTCGATAACAACTAAATTTCGAGAAAACGAGAATTCCATTGAAGTTATTTTTCAGGATACCGGTAATGGTATTCAGTCCGGGGATTTAGACAGGATATTTGATCCTTTTTATACAACCAAAGAAAACGGAACCGGTCTGGGTTTGTCAATCAGTTATGGTATTATCGAAAGGCATGGGGGAACAATTAATGTGGAAAGCAAGCCCGGTAAAGGAACAGTATTTACTATCAAGCTTCCGGTAAGTCTTGTGGAAGAAAGTACAGGTGAAGATTGAAAGCCAATATCTTAATAGTTGATGACGAAATTGTAATATGTAAAAGCTGCGAAAAAATTTTTAAACGCGCGGGGCATGAAGTATTATTCACCACCTCGGGAAGAGAAGCAATCAGCATACTCGAAAACGAAACATTTGATGTGGTTTTTACCGACCTTAAAATGATGGATATCGGAGGGATGGAAGTATTACAAACCATCAAGCAGAAATATCCGCAGACTATTGTAGTAGTAATAACCGGCTATGCATCAATAGCTTCCGCTGTTGAGACTATGAGGCATGGTGCATTCGACTATTTGCCGAAACCTTTCACACCTGCTGAACTTCTTGCTGTGCTCGATAAGGCAATAGAAAAAAGACACAGTATCCTTTCGGTATCAAGAAAAATTAAGAGCGATTATACCAAAGGATTTGAAGATTTTATAGGAAGAAGCAGCAGGATATGCGAAGTGTATGAATTGATTAAAAAAGTTGCACCAACCGAGAGTACAGTGCTTATAATTGGAGAAAGCGGTACAGGTAAAGACCTGACCGCAAGAGCAATTCACAATTTAAGTAAAAGAAGGCAGAATAAATATTTTGCAATAGATGTATCAACACTTTCATCATCTTTAATAGAAAGCGAATTATTCGGACATGTTAAAGGTTCATTTACAGGTGCATATACAAATAAGGAAGGAATATTTGAAGCAGCCGACGGTGGAACGATATTTCTGGACGAAATCGGCAATCTATCGGTTGAAATTCAGGCAAGGCTTCTCAGGATTCTGCAGGAAAAAGAATTTATTCCGGTTGGAAGCACAAAAGTAAAAAAAGCAGATGTAAGGCTTATTTTCGCTACAAACAGAGATTTAAAAACAATGGTATCGGAAAATAAATTCAGGGAAGACCTTTATTACAGGCTTAATGTTTTTCCGCTAAAACTGCCCCCTCTTAGAGAAAGAAGAGAAGATATACCGGAACTGGCATCTCATTTTCTGAAGAAATATTGTGAAGTTTCGGGTAAAACGGTTCCTAAACTTAATGAAGACTCTTTGCAGCTTTTGTTAAATTATCATTGGCCCGGCAACGTTCGTGAGCTTGAACATACAATGGAGAGGCTCTCTATTATATTAGAGGGAGATGAAATTCAACCTGTTCATATTTCTTCAGCATTATTTCAGAGCGACCTGATTTCAAAATCCGTAATACCAAAAAGTTCAGACGAGCTAAAATCATTAAAAAAGCAAATACGTGAAAGCTCTGTTCAACAGCTTGAAAAACTATTTATTCAGGAAGCATTAATCCGAAATAGCTGGAATATAACAAAAGCATCAAGGGATGTGAATATGCAGCGTTCTAATTTTCAAGCTTTAATGAAGAAATATAAAATAAAACGAAACACCCCCGTATAATTTTTATATACATCTGTATATTTTTTTAATACACAATTTCATCTCATTTATACAAACTAAACTGCATTTTCTTAACTTATTCTTTTCAGCTTTATTTCATATTCAAAAAAGTTACGTCTAAACACAATATAGCCAAACATTATTTATGGCACAGCATTTGCAATATATATTACAGGTAAAATAAAACGGAGGTTTAAAAAATGATTACCGAAAAAATATTAGTCGTAGATGATGAAATTACCGTCTGCGAGAGCATCAAAAAAATACTTACACGCCAGGGATATTCTGTTGATAACACTTTAAATGCTGAAGACGCAATGAAGAAAATCAATGAATCTGCATATGATCTGGTAATTACCGACCTGATGATGCCTAACACTAATGGTCTTGAGCTTCTCCAACTAATAAAAGATTATTACCCCGAACTTGAAGTTGTGGTAGTTACAGGTTTTGCAACAATAGATTCAGCAGTAAAGGCAACAAAGCTTGGTGCAAGCGATTATATTCCCAAGCCCTTCACACCTGATGAACTGATGAAAGTTACAAAGAAAGCCCTTGAAAAAAGAAAAGCAAATGCAAGAACCGGAAAGAAAGAAGATGTAAACGAGGAACCTAAAAATGAAATTATAGATGTTGATATGCCGTTTAGCGTTTCTGAAGTTGAACATGCAACCTCAAAGGAATACGTAGAAACATTAACACATTCGGATATTCCGCATGCCAGGAAAATTGAGAAAAAAACAGAATACTGTACTAAGGGAGAACGTGAGTGCCGCAGATTAGTGTTGGAAAAAAGAGAATGTGAAGGTGAATGCCCGCTGGTTAAAAAAGAACGTGAAAGAGCTGCTAAGAGCGGAAAGTTACCTGCTTTTCTGAGTAAAGGAATAGTTGATGTAGATATTCCATTTAACAAATCAGAGGTCGAGCAATACACAAGCACCGATTATATGAATTGCCTTGATAGGTCTGATATACCAAGAGCAGCACTTTATGGCAGGAACATAATTTCCAAACACACGGTACTTGTAGTAGATGATGAACCTGTTGTTTGCAATAGCTTAAGAAAAATCATGAGAAAGCAAAATTGCAATGTTGATGAAGCATTTGATGTTGACGTTGCATTAAATAAAATGAAGCTAAACAAATACGATCTGATATTCCTTGATCTGAAAATGCCTAAAATCAGCGGTATGGAAGTTCTTAAATCAATTAAGAAAAATTATCCGAAAATCCCGGTCGTTATGATTACAGGATATGCATCTATTGAAACAGCAATAGAAGCAACCAGATTAGGTGCCTTTAACTTTATTCCAAAACCTTTCACTCCCGATGAATTAAACAAGGTTACAATTGAAGCTTTAGCCGCATAATATTTCTATACACTTATTTTTTGTTAAGCTGTGTTTAACGTTATTAAACACAGCTTTTTTGCTTTTTATCAATTCTTACAAACATTTTATTTGGATACTATTACCAATTATCATATTTTTTAAAAAAAGCCATTATGCGAAAATATGTTTTAAATCATATTACAATATGACCTAAATCATAGTATTTTGGTAATAATTAATATTATATTTGATATAGTAAATTAAGAAGAAAACGCCTGCATAGCCAGAATAAGTTACCAAATTAATTAGTTCGTTAGTATGATTACGAGGATTTTAAGAAAGACTTTGGATGAATACTGTAATACTTGGAATGGGAAACACCCTCCTTTCTGATGATGCAATAGGAATTCTTGTAGTCCGAAATCTTAAACGTATACTCGGACAAATCAATAATCTTGCTATCAAAGAAACTTCATGGGGGGGATTCGCAATAATAGATTTGCTAAGTAACTATGATTATGCTATAGTCATAGATTCTATTCTGACTCAAAAGAAGCCTGCCGGTTTTATTCACTATCTCAAACCGAGAGACTTGATGCCTACCTTACGGTTAAATTCGTACCATGACATTAATTTCATTACCGCAATTAAATTTGCCGAACAATTCAATGCCAAAATGCCTTCCGATATCGATATATTTGCGGTCGAAATCGAAGACTCAAGAACTATCCAGGAAAATCTTACACCGAAAGTTTTCAATACTATTTACGATTGCACACTTTTAATAATATCTCAATTGATTGAAAAAAAAATACTGCCGCAAGAGTTTAATATAAAAAAAACCGGACAAATTTTGAGTGACAAAGAACTTAAGCTGTTGTATGATGATAGTTATACTGAAAACAATTTTTCTATTCACCAAAACCAACAAGTTCAAATATAAAATTTTAACATGAGAATCGAAGATATAAAAATCCCCGGCAAGCTGTCTCAAAAAGAAGAAGATTTAAAGGAATCTTTCCTAAGACAAATCGAAATAATCCCGCACAGTGAAAAAATCAAACAATGCATCCAATGCGGAACCTGCACAGGCTCGTGCCCGGTATCTTATGCAATGGATATTTCACCCAGGGAATTGATTGCATTATTCAGAGCGGGAGATCTCGAAACAATCTTGAAAAGCAAGACTATCTGGGTATGTGCTTCATGCTACGCATGCCAGTCAAGGTGCCCCTCGCTTATTAAAGTAACCGAAATAATATATGCATTAAAACGTCTTGCGATGGAAAAGAAAATGTATCCGCCCAAATTCCCGGTATACTCACTATCGGAAACATTCGTGGGTATCATGAACAAATTTGGACGGCTGCATGAACCCAGATTTCTTGTAAACTACCTGATGAAAACAAATCCATCAAAACTGTTTAGCTTTATTCCTCTGGGCTTAAGAATGGCTAAAAAGAAAAGAATCAGTTACAGAGCAACCAAGATAAAAGACCTCGATGGGCTGAAGAGGATAATCAGGAAAGCTGAGGAAATGGATGCTCCTGTAGAATTACATGAAACACTTTACAAAAAAGGAACTGTGGGCTACAGCGCAGTTGCAAAAGAAACAATTCTTGAATCAAAAAAATAATAAGTAAAAATGGATTACACATATTACCCGGGATGCAGCTTAGAATCTGCTCACAGCAGTTATAGCGACTCTGTGAAAAAAGTATTTAAATATCTGGACTGCAATTTAATTGAATTAAAAGATTGGAATTGCTGCGGAGCAACCGCATATATGTCGGTAAAAGAAACCGTAGGCTTTGCAGTATCGGCAAGAAATCTCGCATTAGCAGAAAAGCATAAACGTGATATTGTTGCACCGTGCAGTTCATGTTATACTATTCTTAAAAAAACCGACAGAGTTCTTCGCGAACTGCCTGAATTCCATAATAAAGTTAATGAGTGTTTAAAAGAAGCTAATTTAAGCTATAATCTTTCTGCAAACATACGCCACCCTCTCGATGTTCTCGTGAATGATATCGGGATAGATAAAATCAGGGAGAAAGCAAAACGGACACTGAATGGCATAAAGATTGCAAATTATTACGGCTGTCAGATTGTGAGACCTGAAAAAGACTTCGATGATAAGGAAAATCCTGAGACTATGGACAGGCTTTTCGAAGCACTTGGCGCAACCAATGTTTATTTCCCGCATAAGATAAAATGCTGCGGTGGTATGCTTATGACTACTTATGAGGATGTAGCTCTGAAGCTTTCAAAGGAAATAATAGAATCAGCTGTGATAAATAAAGCGGATTGCATTGTTACAACATGTCCCCTCTGCCAGATGAACCTTGAAGCATATCAGGATATAATAAATGATGTATATAATACTAATTTCAAAATGCCGATAATGTTTTTTACTCAATTACTTGGTATGGCTTTCGGTTTTAATGATCAGGAACTGGGTATAAATAAAAATTTAACCGAAGGAATAAAATTAAACGGAGTTAAAGCTAACTTATAAATTCAATTTTTATGGAAAATCAAATTTCAACCAACGGAAACCAAAACGGTCAGATTAGAATAGGCTTCTTTATCTGCCATTGTGGTGTGAACATTTCATCGATAGTTAACGTAGTAGAGGTGCGAAACTACATTGCTAAACTACCGAACGTCGTAGTATCTACTGATTACAAATTTATGTGTTCGGACCCGGGGCAGGAAATAATCATAAATGCTATTAAAACCAATAAGCTAAACAGAGTTGTTGTAGCAGCTTGCTCGCCACTTATGCATGAGCCAACCTTCAGGGCAGCATGCGAGAAAGCGGGAATTAATAAATTCCTGTTTCAGATGGCTAATATACGGGAGCACTGCGCATGGGTTCATAGTGATAAGGTAAAAGCAACCGAAAAAGCAAAGGCACTTGCTCATGCTGCCGTAAACAGGGTTGCATTCCATCTGCCTCTTGAAGTTAAGAAGGCAAAGCTTAATAAAAACACTTTGATTGTCGGTGCTGGCATTGCCGGAATACAGGCAGCCCTGGAAATTGCGGACTCGGGAAACAATGTTTACCTTGTCGAAAGAGAACCTTCTATTGGCGGTAAGATGGCATTATTCGATAAAACCTTTCCGACACTTGACTGCTCAGCCTGTATACTTACACCTAAAATGGTATCGGTAGGGCACAGGGAAAATATACAGTTGTTTACCTGGTCTGAAGTTGAATCAGTTTCGGGTTACCTTGGGAATTTTAAGGTTAAAATAAGAAAAAAAGCACGGTACGTAGATACCAGTAAATGTACAGGGTGCGGGCAGTGCTGGAGTCACTGTCCTTCAACAAGATTTCCTTCTAAAAGGCAGATTGTCTTTGGGGAAACTGTATTAAAAGAAATAAGATAAATGTTGCTCAAAGAAATACAAAAAATTCTATCTTGTCGGAGTTTAACTGACGAAAAACTACTTGAAAAGGAAATAGAATATTGCTTTGGATCTGATCTAATGAGTGATGTTCTCAGGTATGCAAAAACAGGAAGCTTGCTATTAACCGGCATAACTAATAACCAGGTTTTGCAGGTTTCGGAAATAATGGATCTTACAGGCATAATTTTTGTAAGAGGCAAAAAACCAGACGATGATGTGATATCACAGGCAAATCAAAGAGGTTTGCCGCTTCTTTCGACTGAAAACCTGATGTTTGACACTTGCGGTATCCTCTATTCTCAGGGTCTCAGAGGCGGTAAATCAAGATTATTGAACGAAGATGAACAAAGAAACGATATACAGACAATCGTTTCAAATTAAAGGGGGCGATTTTGTTAATGCGGGAAACGTTTCGGTTCAGATTAAAAAAATACTTAAAGCTATCGGAATTAAACCTGAAATTGTTTACCGTGTTTCCATTTGCTGCTATGAAGCCGAAATGAATACAACCATGTATGCAGAAGAAGGACAGCTTGATTTTACAATAACTCCAGCAGAAGTGACTATTATATTAGATGACAAAGGAAAAGGAATAGAAAATATAGAGCTTGCTATGAAAGAAGGATATTCAACTGCCACTGCGGAAATGAAGGAAATGGGATTCGGTGCAGGAATGGGATTACCAAATATTAAAAAAAATTCAGATGTTTTTAACCTAGAATCAAAGGTAAATTCAGGAACTAAATTAAGCATTAAAATTAATTTAGATTGACACAACTTAATCCGGCATATAATCACTCGATTTATTTCGACCAGACGAAATGTACAGGCAGCATGAATTGTCTGAGAGCATGCCCGGTAGAAGCTGTCAGGGTGAGAAACAGAAAGGCAAGAATGCTTGAGGACCGGTGCATCGACTGCGGTGAATGTTTAAAGGTTTGTAAATCAGGAGCAATTATTCCGCTTACAAATACATTTCATGAGTTTTCAAGATTTAAATATACCGTTGCAATACCTTCAATTGCATTATACAGTCAGTTCGGTATTAAAGTTAAACCTAAAACTATCCTGGCAGCCTTAAAAATAATAGGTTTCGATGAAGTTATTGATATTACCAAAGCTTGTTTATCGGTAGCAAAAGGATTGGAAAATTATATTTCTAATTATTCAGGCGAAAGACCTTTGCTTTCATCATTCTGTTCCACGTGTGTAAAACTTATACAAACTAAGTATCCCGAATTAATTAAAAATCTTGTTCCAATTATTTCACCAATAGAACTTGCAGTAATTAATGTAAAAAAAAATATATCCAAACGTACAGGATTAACAGAAGCTGAAATAGGAGTAATTTATATTACCCCCTGCCCGTCAAAAATGATACAAATTTCACAAAAGCAGGGACTGTATGCTGAATATGATGGTGTTTTGCCAATCAACGATATTTATAATACGCTCTATGCAGTAATTCACCAGATAATGAAGAAAGGCGAACCGGATATCGGGTACTTTAATATAGAAGGCTTTGGATTAAATTACGTTCATTTAGGCGGTTTGTTAACCATGATAGACAATGAAAACAGCATAGCAGTAGCCGGTATAACGGATGTAGTTAAAATTCTTGAAGATATAGAAAAAGGTAAATTAAGACACGTTGATTTTGTTGAGCTGCACGCCTGCCCTGAGGCATGCCTTGGCGGTTCTATGGTTGTAGATAATATTTATTTAGCTAGAACAAAAATTATACGTCTTATTGATGAAATTGGTTCAAAGCGTCCCTCGGTTGGCTGGAAAGATGATTATGCGGGTATAAATCTTTTCTATACAAATATATACGAACCCATGTACTCTATATCTTCAGAAATTGATATAGGGAAAGCAATATTAAAGGTTTCGGAAAGACAGGAGATACTTTCCAGGCTGCCAAAAATAAATTGCGCTGCTTGCGGCTCACCTTCCTGTGAATCGTTTGCAGACGATTTAGTAAATGGCGAAGTAACACATGAAGACTGCGTTTTCATACAAATCGAGGAATTAAAACATAAATTAAAGGATAAAATTATAGAAACTCTCGATTTACAAAATCAACTGAACGAACATGAAGCTATCTGAAATCATAAATGCATTGAATTTAAAGGTAGCTTCTGCCAATGCAGACCTGAACAAAGAAGTTTCAGGTGTTTATACAAGTGACCTTTTAAGTGATGTAATGGCAAACTCTAAAAAAGATAACCTGTGGGTAACCCTGCAAACGCACTTAAATACTGTAGCTATTGCAGTATTAAAAGAACTTTCGGGAATTATTATTGTGCTCAATAAAGAAGCGGATTCTGATATGCTTAAAAAAGCAGCAGACGAAAAAATACCTATATTAAAAACCGAGATGAATTCATTTCAGGTAAGTGGTAAGCTCTATGAGTTGGGTCTTAGGTAATACTATGAAAAATGAAGATAATAAAAACAGATATCCACATTCACACATGTCTTTCACCATGTGCCGAAATATCAATAAGCCCGAAACGGATTATAGAAAAAGCACACAGGGTAGGATTGAACTTGTTGTTTATTACGGATCACAATACTGTTGAAAATGCCGAAGCAGCAATGAAAAAAGCAGCAGAATATAAAGATTTAAAAGTTTACCCGGGTATTGAAATTACCTCTGTGGAAGAGGTTCATACTCTTGCGCTATTTCCCTGTTTAAATGATGCTCTGGAAGTTCAGAAAATATTATACATGAATCTCCCCGACTCAATAAACGAAAAAGAATATGAACGGCAGGTAATTGCAAACCATTTTGATGAGATTGAAGGCTACTTAAAAAAATCATTATTCAGTTCGGTCAATTTGAATTTAAATTCCATTGTTGAATTGATTCATATCAATAAGGGATTAGCAATCGCAGCACATGTCGATAGACCAAGCTTTTCAGTAATAGGTCAACTGGGATTTATTCCAAATGATATAAAATATGATGCTCTTGAAGTATCTCCCAATCTTGGATTGGAAGGAGTAAAAAGCCGCTATAATGTGCTTGGAGATAAATACAGGTTTGTTTCAGGATCCGATTCTCACACACTACAAAATTTCGGAACGTATTTTATGGAACTCGAAATGGAAGATAATTCTTTTGAAAGTTTTAAAAAATACCTGGTTAATTAATAAATGAGAGACCTTTCACTTCACATATTGGATGTAGCAGAAAACTCAATTGAAGCAGGTGCAAAAAATATTTCTGTCCTTCTGGAAGAAAATACCGAAAAAGACCTGCTGATACTTGAGATAACAGATGACGGGAAGGGAATGTCAGAAGAGTTAATAGCAAAAGCGGACGACCCGTTTACAACAAGCAGGAAAACAAGGCGTGTTGGTCTCGGACTACCGCTTTTAAAAGCGGCAGCCCGTCTTGCCGGCGGCGAATTTAAAATAGTATCAACAGTTGGGAAAGGCACAATTATCAGGGCAACTTTTCAGCTAAGCAACGTTGACAGGAAGCCAATTGGAAATATTAAAGATACAATAATAACACTTATAATAGGTAATCCTGACATAAATTTCATATTCGTTTATAAAGTCGAAGGCAATGATTTTACTATAGATACCCGGGAAATGCGTCATGTAACCGGATTTAAAGATACTTTAAAAATAACTTCACTGCTTAAAAAAGAATTAAAAGAAAATTTTACAATATAAAAAAATTAAATTAACTAAACTGGAGATACAATATGAACTTTCAGATTGATACCGAAAAAGGGAAATTAACAACAATATTCGCCAATTGGGATTCAAATCCGTCATTTTTAATAGAAATTTTACAGGATATACAGGAAGAATATCATTTTTTACCCCGGCCTGCTTTAGAGTTCACTTCCGAAAATCTATCGATTCCATTAAGCAGAATTTTTCACATAGCTACATTCTTCAAGGGCTTATCGATAGTTCCTCGCGGCAAGCATTTAATTCAGGTATGTATGGGCACTGCCTGTCATGTTCAGGGTTCACCAAAGATTCTGGAAGCCTTTGAGAGGGAGCTGAAAGTTAAATCGGGACATACATCGGAAGATTTTAAATATTCACTCGAAGCAGTCAGGTGCCTGGGGTGCTGTGGATTAGCTGCAGTGGTAACAGTAGATAAAGATTTATATGGACAGGTTAAGCTAACCAGAGCAAGCAGTATAGTAAAAAAATATAATTAGAAAGGAAGAAAGAAATTGAAAAAGTTAACAATTGATGAACTGGAAAAGTTAAGGTCGCATTCCATTGAAAAAATGAGGCTTAGAGAAAGCGGAGGAAACCGCGGTAAAATTACAGTTCATATGGGCACATGCGGTATTGCTGCCGGAGCAAGAGATGTATTAACAGCCGTTTTAGATATATTCGAAGAAAAAAAAATATCCGATATATTGGTAACAACCTCCGGATGTGCAGGCTTGTGCAGCAGTGAACCAATGGTTACTGTTGAAATGTTTAACCAGGCACCTGTGAAATATGTTCATCTGGATAAATCAAAAATTAAGCAAATAATAGAAAAGCACATATTAAATAATAAAATAGTACCCGAATATGCATTAGCAATTGGCAGTGAAAGAGTAGGTTAAAATTAACAAAATGGAACATAATATTCTTTTAATTTAATTTATAGTTTAGGAGACAAAAATGCCTTATAGACTAAACTTAATGCTGTGTACAGGGACAGGCTGTGTTTCAAACCGGTCATTTGATATACAGGATGCATTAAATACTGAAATTAAAAAGCATAAGCTTGATAGTGAGGTAAAAGTTGTAATAACCGGATGCAATGGGTTTTGTGCCGTGGGTCCAATATTAGTTGTTCAGCCTGAGGGAATCTTTTATAATAATTTAACTGCAAAGGATATCCCTCATCTGGTTGAAGAACATTTTCTCAAAGGTCGGCCCGTTAAAAAACTAATGTTTACACCACCCGAGAAAAAAGAACCGATTCCTACAATGTCTGATATCCCGTTCTTTAACAAACAAATGCTTATTGCGTTAAGGAACAGAGGATTAATAGATCCGGAAAATATAGATGAATACATTGCCAGAGACGGATACAAAGCTTTTACCAATGTAATTACTACTATGTCACCGAAAGATGTAATAGAAGAGATTAAGAAATCGGGGTTAAGAGGAAGAGGAGGAGGCGGATTCCCTACAGGTTTAAAATGGGAAGTTGCCTATAATACACCAAGTGATGAAAAATATCTAATAGTTAATTGTGATGAAGGCGACCCGGGTGCATTTATGGATAGAAGCATTGTAGAAAGCGATCCCCATTCTGTAATAGAGGGTATACTGATAGGTGCTTACGCGCTCGGTGTTAAGCAAGTTTACATATATGTAAGAATGGAATACCCTCTTGCATTAAAACGTTTCCAGATTGCAATAAGTCAGGCAAAAGAATACGGATTATTAGGGAAAAATATACTCGATACCGGAATGGATCTGGAAATTGAAATTCACCGTGGTGCAGGTGCTTTCATCTGTGGTGAGGAAACCGCTTTAATACGTTCAATCCAGGGTTACGTTGGAGAAGCACAGGCTAAATATGTTTACCCTGCTCAAAAGGGATTGAATGGTAAACCAACAATAATAAATAATGTTGAGACGTGGGCTAATATTCCTCAAATCTTATTGCGTGGTGCAGATTGGTTTGCTTCTATAGGAACACGAACTCCGAGTAACCCTATGGGAGGAAGCACGGGGACTAAAGTATTTTCTTTGGTAGGCAAAGTAAATAATACCGGGCTTGTAGAAGTTCCTATGGGTATAACCTTACGTGAAATTATCTACGATATTGGCGGCGGTATTAAAGACGGTAAGAAATTTAAAGCTGTTCAAACCGGAGGTCCGTCTGGAGGATTCCTTCCTGAAAGTTCGCTTGATCTGTCGGTCGATTTCGATGAATTGCTTGCAGCAGGGTCAATGATGGGTTCAGGCGGTATGGTTGTAGTAGATGAAGATAATTGCATGGTTGATATGGCTAAATACTTCCTCGACTTTGTCCAGTCGGAATCGTGTGGCAAATGCGTTCCCTGTAGGGAAGGTACTAAAAGAATGCTAGATATACTTCAGAGGATAACTGTTGGTGAGGGAACAGAGGAGGATCTTGTATTACTAGAGGAACTTTCATATATGGTTGCCGAGTCTTCTCTTTGTGCATTAGGCGGCACTGCACCGAATCCTGTATTAACTACAATGAAATACTTTAAAGATGAATATATAAGCCATGTCAGGGATAAAAAATGTCCTGCTCATGCCTGCAGGAAGTTAAATGTTTATGTTATTAACGAAGAAATTTGCGTTGAGAACGGACATGGGTGCGGAGTATGTAAGAAAAATTGCCCTGATAACGCAATAACAGGTGAAATTAAAGGTGCTCATAGAATCGACCCGTTATTATGCGGTAAATGCGGTGTATGCTATGATGTATGCAATTTCAAAGCTATTTATATTGAATAATCAAAACAAAGGGTCTAAAATGATTAAATTAACAATAGACGGTGTAAAAATAGAAACTGCGGAAAATTCTACTATTCTGCAAGCTGCTGAGAAGGCAGGTATATGGATACCCACGCTCTGCCATTGTGATTTTATTGAACCGTATGCTGTTTGCAGAATTTGCAGCGTTGAGGTAATCAGGAACAACCGCAGCAGGGTTGTTACCGCTTGTAATTACCCGGTCAGTGAGGAAATTACTGTACTTACTGATTCCGAAAAAATCCGCTGGATTCGTAAACTGTTAATGGAATTAATGTTATCACGCTGGCCAAACGTTAAAGTACTTAATGAAATGGCTGAAAAGCTGGGCATCGGGAAACCTCGTATCATAAGTCTTGAAAAAGACGAAGCTGAAGATGCCTGTATCCTATGCGGAGCATGCGTGAATGTATGTAAAGATATAGTAGGTGCAAATGTATTAGGTTTTTCACAAAGAGGTATTACCCGGGAAGTGGTAATTCCTTTTGGAGATTATTCGGAGCAATGCATTGGCTGTGCTGCTTGTGCATACGTTTGTCCTACCGGCCATATTAAGTTAAAATCACTTGAATATGAACATGGAGCAACTAAAGATTGGTATCTTGGCTCGAAGACAGCAATCTATGTTCCCACAATGCAGGCAGTGCCGCGTGTACCCCGCATAGATGAGAACAGCTGTATTAATAAAATAACAGGCGGATGCAAAGTGTGTTCAACATACTGCGAACCAGAAGCCATAAATTATGACATGCAGGATGAAATTGTTGAAATTGATGTAGGCCAAATATTAGTAACAACAGGGTACCAATTAATAGACCTTAAGAAAATGCCTCAGTACGGCTATGGCAGGTATGATAACGTTTATTCATCTCTTGAATTCGAACATATGCTGAACTCCACCGGACCAACAGGAGGACAGGTTTTGTGTAAAGACGGTTCTGAACCGCGTGCAGTGGGTATAATACATTGCATAGGTTCACGTGATGAAAACTATCATAAATACTGCTCAAGAGTATGCTGCATGTATGCTTTGAAATTTTCGCATTTAATAAAAGACAGGACAAAAGCCGAAGTGTACCAGTTCTATATCGATATGCGTGCATTCGGCAAAGGTTACGAAGAATTTTATAAACGCCTGCTTGATGAAGGTGTAAACATGATACGAGGTAAAGTTGCTGAAGTGGTAGAAGTGCAAACCAATGGTCTTTCAAGACCGCACCTTCTTGTAAAATGCGAAGATACACTTATTGGTAAATTCAGGGAGATTCCGCTTGATATGGTAATACTTTGCCCAGCAATAGAAGCACAGGGCGATGCAGAAATGGTTAAGAAAACATTTTCGATTAGCCAGAGTCCCGATAAGTTCTTCCTAGAAAGGCATCCGAAGCTTGACCCAACTTCTACAATGACCGATGGGGTATTCATTGCAGGCTGCGCACAGGGACCAAAAGATATTCCCGATAGCGTTGCTCAGGCATCTGCTGCAGCAGCAAGAATACTTTCGTTAATATCGCTTGGTGAAGTACCGGTTGATCCTGTTAAAGCAGAAATTGCTCCTGAGTTCTGCAGCGGTTGTAAGATTTGCAATAATCTTTGCCCATATAGTGCGATATCTTTCCTTGAAGAACAGAAAATTTCCGAAATTAACGAAATGCTTTGTAAGGGCTGCGGAACATGTGTTGCTGCTTGCCCGTCATCGGCTATTACAGGCAAAGGATTTTCGGACAGGCAAATATTTGCTGAACTCGAAGGCTTGCTTGCAATTTAATTTATATTATTTTTGATATTTTATTGGAATAAATGAAATTAATATTAATTAAAATACTAATACTGGCATGTTGTACCGCAGGTTTTTGCCAAAATGAAACAAATAGCCATATATTAAAACCTTTATCTTTTAGAAACGTTCGGAACAATAAAACTTATACAATTGATAGAAATGATATTGATACCAGTAAGATAAATACTAAAGATTATAGTAAAGGAATTTCAATAGGTGCTGGGTTATCAAGTGATAATTACAAGAATTTTTCGTATGCATTTAACATTAACTTTAAATTTAGAATTTATAAATTTTTTTATTGTCAGATAGGACTTGAAATATACCGTGCTCCACTCATAAAATATGAAACAAGAATTTTATGGGATATTAATGCAATACCTACATTAAATTTAAATTTATTTAATGATAGGTTAACTCTGTTTATTGGTGCTGGTTCGGATTTATTCTATGGTTTTAATTTAACAGAAACTCTCGGAATACAATATAATTTTCCATCCAAAAAAATTTCTGTAGGAATAGATTTAAAAACACTTAATACTTTTGGACATATTTATCGTGATACACCGAGATCAACAAGTGTAATTTTTGTTAAAATATATTTTTAGACATTAACAAAATTTAATTTAAACCAAATGAAAATAAAGGTTTTAATAATTATTTTATTCATCACAAAATTTTTGTATTCACAACTTGACCAGCAACATAATACATAAATATATTACTTACCAAGGTTGGCGTATGGCGCTTTACAAGCACAATAATTTTTTATATTCCGAAATGAATGATGCTGTTGGGACAGATTGGCAAGGTAATTCACTGCATGAAGGTCCCTGGGTTACAGGGAAAATAATTACAGGTGCCTACAGAGAAGATGAAGAAGATGTAATTACTCATATATCTTGGCCTTGGAGTTTATGTCATTCAACAACACATTTTTGGGATGCTGATGCTGGTGATGGCGAAACAATTACGCTTTGGGATTGCGGACCTGAGCCTCAAACATATCAAAATGCTTTTTATAAAACAAATAAAATGTGGAATGGAGATTATAGTTTAGAATTAAAAGTTGCTTGCAGACCACCTGGCTATGCTTATGGAACGTATTTTTTAAGATGTAATTATAGTTATCTTCCTAATGCATTTAAATGGTATCAGATTTATGTTTACGAGGCTGCAACTTTAACTGGTGAAACATGGCAATACAATCCACCAAAACCATTATACGAATTCTGGTCAAGAGAAGAAACCGGAAAAGCTTTTGTTAAAAAAGTTTGTTGGGAAATAGTCGGTAGAATTTGCCATTTAATTCAAGACCAAGGTGTTCCCGCACACGCTCATAATGATTTACATCCAAGCAGTGATTATTATGAAGATAATTTTATGCCAGGTGTATATCAGAA
>CAYWTS010000004.1:41720-126838 GCA_964461265.1 uncultured Ignavibacteriales bacterium | reverse complement strand
CGCCGGAGCCGGTCATTGCCTGAAGAGCTGTCATGTAAACACGGTCAATATCGGGGCGTTCTTCCCTATCTACTTTTATGTTAACAAAAAGCTGGTTCATTATCTCCGCAATTTTGTCATTTTCAAATACCTCACGTTCCATTACATGGCACCAGTAGCAGGTAGAGTAACCTATAGAAAGAAAAATCGGTTTATCTTCAGTCCTCGCCTTCATAAATGCTTCCTCACCCCACGGATACCAGTCAACTGGATTATACGCATGCTGTAACAGGTACGGTGATTTTTCATGTATTAGTTTGTTGGGTTTATTGTGTTCCATTTTTTCTTTATTACAGTAAGATATTATTGTATTATAAATGAAACAAGGAGCTACAGCCCCTTGTTTTATAAAGAACTGTTAATTTTTTTTTAGCTTACCCAAACTCCTCCTTCAGCTTTACTCTTTCATCGGCATTGGTAATTACAACTAGCTTTGCATTACCTGTGATTTTATGGTGTGATTTAGGATTGTAAAGCCATTTATCTCCGTCAAGCACTGCAAGAAGTGTAGTGTTTTCAAATCGGTTAATGTTTAGTTCGCCTAAAGTTTTTCCATCGTGTTTAATGTTAAGCACAATTTCCTCAACAAGAAGGTTTGATTCTTTTTCAGAAAGCATTGTATCCACGAATGAAACAACAGTCGGTTTTACCATTTCTGAAGCCATACGCACCGCTGCAATGTAGTTTTCGGATATCACAGCATCGGCGCCAGCTTTTAATATCTTATTATAATTTGCATTATCAAGGCACCTGGCTACTACTCTTATGTCTGGATTAATCGATTTCGCTGAAAGCGATATTACGAGGTTTTGATTATCATCACCGGTAGATGCAAAAATCCCTGCAGCACGTTTGATACCCGCTTTTATCATAATTTCATCAATATCCGCATTGCCTTCAATATAATTGATTCCCGGGTATTTTTCGCACAGGGCATCTATTGTTTCTTTATGTCGTTCTATTGCAACGAGTGGTTTACCTGACTCCCACAGCTCTCTGATAATATTAGAACCAACTCTGCCCGAACCGCAGACTATATAATGCGATTGTAATTTGTCAATTTCCTTTTTCATTTTTCTCCTCTTAAAAGTTTCTTTGATTTCACCCTCAACTATATAAGCAGCTATATTAAACATTAAATATGTAAACGTTCCAAACCCCACAACTGCAATAAAAATTGTAAATATCTTTCCGCCTGTATTATTGGTTATATCGATTACTTCTCTGAAACCAATTGTTGTAATTGTAATTATAGTCATATATAAACAATCTATTACCGTGTAATCCGATTTACCGATTATGTAATAACCCGTTGTCCCAATTACAATAATTGCCAGAAGAAAAATTCCCGGCCAGAGAAATCTTTTAAATATAGATGCCGTCACTACGCTAAATTATTGAAAATGATGTTATTTTTCAGCATAATAATTACTGATTTCTTCACTTTTTCTTTAATTATTTTCAGCTAATATACATTATGAAAATCCTATATCTTGTACGGCATGCCAAATCAAGCTGGAAACATCCCGAACTTACCGATAAAGAAAGACCTCTGAGTAAAAGGGGTAACAGAGACGCTCCACTTATGGGCAAATTATTAATGAAACGGGAAGAGGTTCCGGAACTCTTAATTTCGAGTCCTGCTTTAAGGGCACACGATACTGCTAAAGCTTTTGCTGAAGAATTCGGAATAAAGAAAAAGAATATTAAAATATCAGAACAACTTTACATGCCTTCCGAATCAGGTTTCTATGAATTACTGTATAGTACGGATGATAAAATTAATAAGCTGATGCTGTTCAGTCATAATCCCGGAATCACAGAGTTTGCAAATAAAATAACCGGCTTAACTATAGATAATATCCCGACCGCCGGCGTAATAAGAATAGATTTTGAAACTGAAAACTGGAATAAGATAAAGGAGACAAAAGGAATATTAAAATTTTTCGAATACCCACGTAAACACAACAATGCATAAGACAAAATTCTACAATAGAGAATTAAGCTGGTTATCATTCAACCACCGGGTTTTGCAGGAAGCAAAGGACCCCAATGTTCCTTTATACGAAAGAATTAAGTTCCTTGCAATATTTTCATCGAACCTTGATGAATTTTTCAGAGTACGTGTTGCCTCTTTAAGAAGCCTCCTGAACTTAAGGTTAAAAACCCAAAAGGAACTAGATTTTGACCCCGGGAAGCTGCTTGAGCAAATACATAAAAGGGTTGTGGAATTACAGGAGGAATACGGAAATATCTTCAAAAACCAGATTATACCCGAATTAGCTTCCAATAATGTTTTTATTTTAAACGAAAATCAACTTAATGATAACCAGAAAGAATTTCTTACATCATATTATAACGACCAGATTATTCCGCACATAATGCCTATGATGCTGGTTAAGAAAAAATTCACGACATTTCTCAGAAATAACCGGTTGTATCTTGCCGTAAAGCTAAAAGCCAAGACCGCAAAAAAAGGCCAGGCAGTAAAAAACACAAAAACAGCACGTTCAAATTATGCAATAGTCGAGATACCTTCAAACCATTTGCCGCGTTTTATTAAGCTGCCAAAGGAAGGCAACAGGCAATACGTAATATTCCTTGATGATGTATTACGGTTTCAGCTTCCAAATATATTTTACGGTTATAAAATTCTTGGGTCTTATTCGGTAAAACTAACACGCGATGCGGAACTGTATATAGACGACGAATTTTCAGGGAACCTTCTGGATAAAATAAAAAAAAGCCTGAGTAAAAGAAGCAGCGGTGTTCCCTGCCGTTTTCTTTACGATAGTGCTATGCCTACACAATTCATAAAATACTTAAGGGAAGTACTGCATCTTGAGAACGAGGATTTATTCCCGGGCGGAAAATACCATAACTTAAGCGATTTGTTCAGATTTACTCCTCCGCCTAATAAAGAATTTATTTACCCCCAAATAACTCCCCTGAGAAATAATCCTTTAGACAAATACCGTAGTTTCTTTGAAGCTCTTAAGAATAACGATTACCTGCTGTATTACCCTTACCACAGTTATGATTATGTTATCAACGTACTTATGCAGGCAGCAAACGACCCTGAAGTAATTTCGATTAAAATAACACAATACCGTGTTGCTGAAAACTCGGCTGTTGTAAATGCTTTGATAATTGCTGCACAAAACGGGAAAGATGTAACAGCTTTCGTTGAAATAAAAGCCCGGTTTGATGAGGAAATTAATATCCGAAGCGCTGAGCTTATGGAACAATCAGGTGTAAAGGTGCTTTACAGTCTGCCGGGGCTCAAGGTTCATGCAAAACTGTGCATTATCACTAAAAAAGAAAATTACGGATTTAAACACTACGGTTACTTCGCCACAGGCAACTTTAACGAAAAAACAGCAAGACTTTATACCGATTTTGGGTTCTTTACCTCCGATGAAAGATTGACTTCTGAGGCAAACAAGGTATTTGATTTCCTTGAAGGTAAGATTAAAGATGCTGAATTCAATCATTTGCTGGTTGCACAATTTAATATGAGAAAAGCATTTAACCAAATGATAGATACAGAGATAGATAATGCATTGTCAGGAAAAAAAGCTTTTATTACTGCAAAGATGAACTCACTTGAGGATGAAAAAATTATAAGAAAACTTTACGATGCAAGTAAAGCAGGTGTGAAAATAAATCTGATTGTCCGTGGTATTTGCTGCTTAAAACCCGGTGTCGCGGGTTTAAGTGAAAATATTAATGTTATAAGTGTTGTCGACAGGTATCTTGAACATGGCAGAGTGTTTATTTTTTATAACGGAGGGAATGAGAGAATCTATCTTTCATCCGGCGACTGGATGAAGCGAAATCTGAGCAGGAGAATAGAAGTTGCCTTCCCTATATATAAATATGAATTAAAAAAAATCATTAAAGACTTAATCGCTATCCAGCTTTCAGATAATGTAAAAGCAAGAATTATAAACGAAAAACAGGATAATATTTACAAAAAAGACGAACATGGAACGAAAATAAGAGAACAATACAGGATTTACGAATACCTGAAAGAACATTCTTAATTTTAAAAAGCAAATTTATATGAATGCTTAGTTTCTGAGCAGTCTAGTGAAACCAGCCTAATTCTTCTCAAACAAATCCTCAGTCTCCGAACCCGTTTAACTCAGGTACCTGTTAGGTCAGGAATTACTTCCGTCACACGTTAGGCAATACACAGGAAATCCCAAATCGCATCACGGAACATTTTAAACTTCTTCAAGTAAAATTATTAAGAAGCCTAACCTGAATTAAAAACAGGAGGAAGCCATGAAATTAAGAAATAAAACCGATAACAGCCAATACGGAGCTGCAGAGATTAAAAGTATATATCGGAAAAACCTTACAAAAGGCTTAATTTACGCATTAATTATTCATTGTGTTATTATTGGCATGTATTTGCTGGCAAGTTATATGAACAGATTAAAAGCTGATGATGACATAAATAAAGGTCCAAAAATATTTAATTTTGATGATCTTTACGATAATAATGATAATGATAAAACTGATAAAAAAATTGATGTCCCAAATCAGAATATAATACAGGCAATAAAAGACCTTGCTGCTTTAACTCCGGTCTGGGTACCAAAAGACCAGGCTGACAAAATTACATTGAAAACACAAAATGAACTTGACACAACCGGCAACAATGTTGCAAGAGAAGGCGATACAACAGGAATTGTTCCTTATAGCGATGACTACGCTAAAGTAGATGATAATACAATTGATAGGAATATTAATAAAATCGAAGATAAAATTAAAAAAGACCCTGATGTAATAATCTTTCAGCCGACAGAAGTCGATGTTATTCCTGAATGCGTAAACTTTGCACAGGTTAACAACATGATGAAATACCCTGAAATTGCTTTAGAAGCACAGGTTCAGGGTAATGTTACAGTGAAAGTACTTGTAAACCAGGAAGGTTATGTAGAAAAGACAGGAAAATTAACAGGACCCGGTGTGTTTTACAATGAAGTTAAAGAAAAGGCTATGCTGCTTCAGTTTAAACCCGGATTAAATAACGGTAAAACTGTAAAGGTGTGGGTTACAGTTCCGTTTAAATTTGAACTGAAATAAAATTTCTTTTGTATTCTCCCATTTATTCATAAACCTGACAGGTCTTTTAGACCTGTCAGGTTATGCAATTCTGCCTGCTCCGCTATAAGTGAATAATCAAAATTAAGTTTTGTTCTTAATATTTTCATAAAACCGGGTGAACTCTTTCAAAATTTCATCACGAACGCTTCTGTAAACTTCAAGAATTTCTTCTTCAGTGCCGGTGGCAACTGCGGGGTCATGAAATCCGATATGTAGCCTGTGTTTAACATTGCCTGTAAAAACAGGGCAGGTCTCTTTGGCATTATCACATACGGTAATAACATAATCAAAAGGTTCATTATTAAATTTCTCTGCATTCTTAGGATAGTTTTTGCTAATATCTATACCGAGTTCCTTCATTACTCTAACCGCATTTATATTCACCTGCTTTTCAGGCCGTGTACCTGCCGAATAGACCTCCAGGTTCGGATCAAGAGATTTTAAAATTCCCTCTGCCATCTGGCTTCGGCATGAATTACCTGTACACAATATCAAAATTCTAGCTGTCATATAGAAATAAATACATAGATGATTGTTTTATATTACTATAGTCATGACATCAGCACAAAACTTATTTTATAAAAAGACTAATATACATTGATATAATACTGTATCTAAATACTTCCTGCTACAATTATTGATGCTATCACAATATATGATACAATAAGTACAAAAAACGAATATTTATCAAGCTTAACAGAAATTTTCCCCCGGTTGTTTTTCATCAGGTAAAGAGAAATTACAGAAATTAAAATACACAAGAAAATATAGACGAACGAAATATCATGCAGTAAATCGACTAAGGTAAGCTGCTGGCTTACAGGTAAAGTAGAAGTAATCACATACTGGCTGGCTATAGCAGCAAATATAGCACCAACCGATAAACCAAACCTGGGGTCGAGATCTGTTGGATTAATAAAGAACGTAACCAGTGCAATCAGTACCGAGATAAAAAGTCCTATGAACAGTTTAAAAAAGAGTCCTCCTCCTGCCCTTGTAATATTAAAATACACAACTACTCTGGAATAGGTTGAATAATCGCCTGGTTTTAATGAGGGATGACCGTAAGTTGTTTTATAAGTATGGTCAATAACTTTAATAGTGTAATCTCGAATTTCCCAGCCTTCAAGATGCACCCCTTCATCTATCATGCTGGCAGCTGTATCCGGTATAAATATCAATTCAGTATTATCTTTATCAATATCCTCAATAATAATTTCTACCATCTGCTTATCGAAAGGAAAATCACGTACATCCCATTCCTTTTTTATCTTTGCCTTGCACCGCATTGATTCATACACAATTTCTCCTATTCTTTCGGAAGTTTCCCCCATTTTTGTAAAATCTTTTGCATTAATCAGTTCAAAGGTTTCAAGCAGCCGCAGACTGTCATTTTTTGAATTATACCATACATAAAAATCTACATTTAACTCATTGGCGGGGAAATCCAGGTCATATAGCGAAATAATATAAACCCCGATTTTGGCGGTATCCCGAACGCTAAGTTCTTCTGACTCCTGAGCATATAATGAAAATGCTGCACAAACTGAAATTAAAAGGCAAAGAATTTTAAACATAAATATTAATACTTAACAAATTTACTAAATAAAAATTCACTTATAAAAGTTATAGTTATATGTATTTTAACCTTTAATAATTTTCAGAGGGTAAGTAATTTTACATTAAATCAAAGTATAGTTAATGGAAAAAGAACAGTTAATAAAAATAATATCAGATCTTCAAGCTCATTCTATACCAATCAAGCTTGATACATACATAAACGCAGGTAAAAGTTATATTCGGGGAATAGTTCTTAACCATAATTCAGACCTGCATCAGGTAAAAGATTTTATAGGCAGTAAATTACTAAAAGGATTTAAATTCAAAAAAACCAAAATATGGTATCTTGGTGATGAACAAAAAGCCACACTTCTTAAGCTGAAGCAGCATGTAGAAATCGCTATCCCGGAACTTGAAAAACTGGGGATCAACAATTATTCATAAAAATAACCGCATTCTTATTTTATAAAAGGAAAGTATTAGGTTGCTTTCCATTCAGGTTCTGCTACAAATATTCGGTAACTTTTATCCCCTCCACAAGAGTACTAAAAAGCCTGATATTAAATATGAGATGTTAATAAATAATTTTTAACTTTTTTTATTGTCATCATTCACATTTGTAACTTCATCCTCTACATCTTTGGCAGCTTTCTTAAATTCACGTATCCCCTTCCCCAGACCCTGCATCATATCAGGGATTTTTTTGGCTCCAAACAGAACCAAAATAACCAGTACAATTAAAATTATTTCCTGTGTGCCAAGACCAAACATTTTATCCTCCTTTTATTTGTTTAAACTTTCAATTATGCTTTGAAAAATAAATTTACCGTCAATGCTTCCCATTGCTTTCTCGCTTGCTCTTTCAGGGTGCGGCATCATTCCTAATACATTACCTTTTTTATTAATGATTCCCGCAATATTATCTACCGAACCGTTCGGATTATCAGCATACCTGAAAACAATCCGTTGGTTATCCTGAAGTTCCTTAAGTGTATCCTCATCACAGCAGTAATTTCCCTCTGCATGTGCAATAGGTATTCTAATCGTGTCAATATTTGCGTTACTGTTATACAGTCTTGTAAAAATGGTTTCTTTGTTTACAATATTCAATGTAACCGTTTTACAAACAAACTTAAGATTTGCATTTCGCATCAATGCACCCGGTAACAGCCCGGCTTCACAAACAATCTGGAAACCGTTGCAAATACCCATAACAATACCGCCGTTATTGGCAAACCTGACTACGTCTTTCATTATGCTGGAAAATCGTGCAATTGCTCCGCATCTTAAATAGTCGCCATACGAAAAACCGCCCGGAACTATAATTACATCTCGGTCACCTACCGAGTTTTCTTTATGCCAGAGGAACCGAACCTCCTGCTGTAAAATATGTTTTAATACATGATAAGCATCATGGTCGCAATTTGAACCAGGGAAAATTATTATGCCAAACTTAATTTTCGACATTAAGGTTTACCGTTCAGCTTAATTACATCAAATTCAAAATCTTCCATAACGGGATTTGCCAGAATCTTTTTACAAACTTCATCGGTGATTTTTCTTGCTTCATCCTCGGTAATTACATCGAGTGAAAGCTCAATGTATTTCCCGATTCTTGTATCGAGAACATTTTTAAAACCGAGGCTTTGTATAGAATGTTCTACTGCCTTGCCCTGCGGGTCAAGGATCGATCTTCTTAATGTAATTTTAATTCTTGATCTGTACATATCAGAAAACAAATTTTTTAAAAATTTTTCGCGTAAAATAAATCATTAATGAAACCAGCAGCAACACCGAAATAACAGGTTTTATGTTCAGGTTCGTTTCAACCAGCAGCCTGTTATTAATAAATCCTTCTTTAAGCTTAGATTTTACCTTAGCAAATGGGATTTTATTCTCATATGCCGAAAGCCAGTCGACAACGTAAACATAATCACCGTTTTTCATCTGTCCGTCTGCACTTTTAAAATCCCCGGGATTGGTAAGCAAGGGTGTGGATCCATAAGGTGAATCACGGACAACTGCTTTATCGTAAGCAAAATTATTATATACATCTAAAGTACTGTTCACAAGTACAGCAATGCATAACAGCATAAAAAGAATCATAAAAACCTTCATTATATATCCGGTAAGACTTTTCATCAGCGGGAGCTCATTTGCTTTTCAACTTTTTCTTTGTGGTCTTGGTATAGTTTCCTGTCGAATATCTTAAGTGCCTTGTTTATCGATTCGAGAGCTTCATCATACTTTTCCAGCTTAAAAAGGAGCTTGGATTGTATATAATAAGAACTCGCTTCATTCACCGAACCCATTACAAAAGGTAAAGCTGCCTCAATTAAACTTAATCCCTTTTCGTAATCATCAGCATTGTTACCGCTTTCAGAAAGTCCGTTTGCACGTGAATTTAAAAATTGTCCATAACTTAATTTTACCATATCGTCGTCTGGGTATAAACTAAGTGTCTGCTTATAGTATTTCTCGGAATTTTCAAGGTCGTTCAATTCATAGAAATAAGATTCGGATATGGATAAGTAAGCGTCTTTTAAAACATCGCTATCAGGATTATTAGTGATGAAATTATTCAATGCTTCCGCCTTAAGTGAAATTACAAATTTTTTATATGCTTCCTTTATTTCATCTACATATAATTGTGTATTTTTAAATAATTCTTCAGTTAATGAGATTAGTTTTAATTTAGCATCATCGGTTTTTCCGTTAATATTTGCGGAATCTACCCGTAAAATAATTGAAAGGTGTTTTACAGAATTGGCATAGTCTCCAAGCTGCAGATATTTATCGGCAATTTTCAGATTAGCATCGATGTCTTCCGGATTTTTCTCCAGTACTTCTTTTAAATAAGAAAATGTATTAATACCTTTGTTATAATCAGTCATCATTTCAAGAAAATCTTTTGCCGGATAATATCCAATGATCCTGTCTATTTCGTTTCCTTCACCATCAAGGAACAGTATTGTAGGATATCCCGTTACTTTATATTTCTTCGCAAATTCAACGCCCTCACCCTTTTCTGCATCAATCTTATAATTTATTTGATTAGCATTTGCAAAGTTACCTATATCCTGCCTTGCATATACTTTATTGTCAAGTTCAATGCACCATTTGCACCATTCGGTTAAAACATCGACCATAAGAACTTTATTTTGTTCTTTGGCAATCGAAAACATATCATTCAATGTACCTTTTTGGAACTGAACCTGCGAAAATGACGATATGCCTGTTGTAAAAAAGAGTACAATTACAAGTTTTTTCATAACAAATTTCATATTTTGTAGTAAAATAACAATTTTAGTTCAAAACTAATATGGTTATATTTGTGCAGATTTTAATGAACAAATACGTAAAATCGTTCCTGGGTTTTTTTATAATAGTAATCCCGGCGGCACTTACGCTGGGATTACTTTTTAATTACCTGACAAAAAAATCGTTCTACCCCGATGAAGGCATATTTAATACCAGCGGATTAATTACAGAAGTAAAAATATATTCAAATTCATACGGAACACCGCACATTTTCTCAAAAAATGAACACGACGCATACTTTACGTTAGGTTATGTTCATGCCCGCGACCGTCTATGGCAAATGGATTTGGCAAGAAGAGTTGCTGAAGGCAGGCTTTCCGAAATCTTCGGAAGCAAAACAATCGATTTTGACAAATTGTTCAGAACTATTGGTATACACAGATTTTCTTATATTTTATCACATAGCTTATCGGAACATTCTAAACAAATACTGCAAAATTACGCTGATGGAGTAAACAGTTTCATAGAAGAGCATCGTGAGAATCCCCCTATCGAATTTGATGCCCTAAACTATAAACCTGATGAATGGAAACCGGAACACTCACTAATGATTGCCAGACTTATGGGTTGGGAACTTAATTTAGCATGGTTCACCGATTATATAATAGGTGAAATCGTTAATAAAGCTGGACTGGAAAAAACCTCCGAAATTTTTCCTGACTCAAACATTACCCTTTTTAAGCGTGTTAAGCCACCTGAAGCAGAGCAAACAGATACTTTGGAAAAAATTTCAGCTTCAGAACATAATATAAAAAATATTACATTGATTGCCCGGAATTTTTACAATACTTATGCAGATTACCGTGAATTTCTTGGATTTAACAATTTAAATGGGGGCAGTAACTGCTGGGTTATTTCAGGGGCAAAATCGGAATCCGGAAAACCCATAATAGCAAACGATCCCCACCTGGGATTTCAGGCTCCTTCCAAATGGTATGAAGTATATCTGAATAGCAATACTCTTAATGTAACAGGTATGTCATTACCCGGTATCCCGGGGATTATTATAGGACACAACAATTACATCGCTTGGGGATTAACCAACCTTATGAACGATGATTGTGATTTTATACTGCTGACAAAAGACTCCGGCGATAAAACCAAATACTATTTAAAGAATCAGGTTTACACATACGATTCTATACCGGAAAAAATTCTTGTTAAAGATTCAGCTGAAATCGACTTCATAGTTTACCTAACAAAAATAGGTCCTGTAATTTCCGACTTAAGCATCGGGGGATTTGCAGAACTTCAGGCACAGGACTGCATTTCGCTCAAAGATAAGATACTTACGTTTAAATGGACAGGTTTCGAGCTGGCTGATGATGTAGATGCTTTTTATAAAATAAATACCGCAAGGAACTGGGATGAATTCAAAGAAGGAATAAAAAAGTTTTGCGTACCGGCACAGAATTTTATGTATGCCGATATAAACGGTAACATTGGCTACCATGCAGGCGGTAAAATACCTGTACGGAAATCAATCCAGGAAAATGATTTCATTTTTCCGCTATCGGAAGATTTAGAATGGACAGGTTTTATTGACTTTGATAATATGCCCGGTGTATACAATCCAAATGAAGAATTCATTGCAACAGCCAATACAAATCCTTTTGACTGGTTAATAACCGGACAAAAAGACAGATTCTATATATCATATATTTTTGAACCTGCATCCAGATTTGATAAAATAACGGAATTTCTTTCAAACCGGTCAAAGCTTGGCATTAATGATTTCAAGCTTATCCAGATGAGCTATGAATCGCCCTATGCAAAAGAGATTTCCGGCTATATTTTAGAAGCGTACAAAAATGTTAAAACCGACGAAGAAACAAGCAAATTTTTAGAAAAATTTAAAAACTGGAACGGGGATTTGAAACCTAATAGCGAAATTGGCACAATTTACAGCTTATTTTTCATTATGCTTTTAAAAAACACTTATGAAGATGAACTTGGCAAGGAAGTATTTCATGATTTTTTAATCATACAAAATCTCCCATATCGTTCTATAATGCTTCTGCTGAAAAAAAATTCAGCCTGGTTCGATAACGTAAATACTGCTGCTACCGAAACCAGAGACGAAATAATTCGTAAAAGTTTGTTTAATGCTATTGAACTTTTTAACGAAAAAATACAACCAGGTGCAAATGGTTCAAAGAACTGGGGAGATATACATACGGTAAAGTTCCGCCATCCGCTTGGAACGGTTGAAGCACTCGATAAAAGCTTTAACATAGGACCTTATAGCGTTGGCGGCGACCAAACTACTCTTAACAACTCGGTGTATAGCTTTAATAATGCCCTGGAAAACGGTGATTTTACAAATATACTTGGTTCCTCAATGAGAATGATAGTGGATCTTGGAGATGTAAAACATTCTCTTACCGTCAACACAACAGGACAAAACGGACAGCCTCTGCATAAAAACTACAAAGATCAAACAAGATTGTGGTTAAATGGTGAATATATTACCGGTACAACAGATGAATTGGAAATGATTGAAAAAAAATATAAACTGTTAATTCTTAATCCGGCAAAATAATGGTTTTAGCCAAAAAACCATTTCCTAAAAAATCACTCAGCCAAAATTACCTGACAGATGATAACATTTGCAGGAAGATAGTTAATTCATTGGATATTAAGGATAAGGATTTAATAATTGAAATAGGTGCCGGACAAGGAGCCCTCACGAGATATATACTGCAAAAAACAAGTAACTTTATTGCGATTGAGCTGGATAAAGACAACTGCATACATCTCCAAAAATCTCTGCCGGATTTAAAGCTAATCAATGCAGACTTCCTGAATATAGATATAGTGAAGTCTGTTAAACGGTACTTTAGGCATAAGTATTCTAATGAAAACGAAATCAGGATACGGGTAATTGGCAATATACCATACAATATTACATCGGATATATTATTCAAGCTTTTTGATTACCGCAGATACATTGATGATGCATTGCTAATGATTCAGGAAGAAGTTGCTCAAAGGTTAACTGCTGCACCTAATAGTAAAAGTTACGGGATTACTTCTGTTTTTACACAGGTTTTTACTCTTCCAAAACTTCTTTTTAAAGTGTCAAGAAACTGCTTCTTTCCGAAACCCGGTGTTGATTCACGAATTATACAATTATCATTTAACAGCGTACTTGAAAATAAAATCGATGACATAAACATTTTCAAACGTGTTGTAAAAATGTCATTTAGTTCACGCAGAAAAACTTTAAAAAACTGTTTAAGCAAAAATGGCTTCAGGTTAAATGATATAGATTTTGATTTCTCAAGACGTGCCGAAACATTAAAAGTTGAAGAGTTTATCTTTTTGAGCAATCAATTTTTAAAATTAAAATAGCAGTATTACCTATTCTTATAATTGGACATTCTTAAGAATAAAATATTCAATACAAAAACATTCGATAGTATTCTCAATAAACAGGAGCAGAATCTTTTCATAACAGGAGCCAGCGGTTCACTTGATAGTTTTATAGTATCCCATCTTTTTGAAAAACTTTTTAATAAAATTATTATTACATCTGCCGATAGCAGCAAACTTTTTAAGCTTCGCGACGACCTGAATTTCATTATTGGTAAAGAAAATTCTTTTAAGACAGAGATTTATCTAAGCAAATGTGAAGAAGAATTTGAAACAGAAATCTCATCTCTTTCATCTATACTGAAGAAATTATTTTCTAACGATAGTTACGTAATCTTAGTTGACCCGGCTACATTAATTGCAAAGACAGCCGAAGAAGAAAATTTTAATAAATTAACAATTAAGCTTAAAAAGGGTGAGGAGTATTCCTTTGATAGCCTGGTTCAGCAGCTTAAAAATCTCGGATTTAACAAAAAGCGAATGGTGGAAGAGGAAAATGATTTCGCTGTACGCGGGGGTATTATCGACATCTTTCCTGAATACTTAGACCAGCCAGTCCGAATAGAGTTTTTTAGTAACGCAATTGAATCAATCCGTGAATTTGATATTTCTACACAACGCTCAATTTCACAAATTAACTCGGTTGAAATACTTCCCGCAAACTTAAAATCAGATAACGGGATTGAACTGTATAAACAATTAAATGAAAATTCACTAGTAATTTTATACGAACCGGACATTATAGAAAGTGAGTATCCCGGCGTTTTTGATTATCTAAGGAAATACAGGCGGGCTTTCTTTTCAGTGTTTTCCGTTGCAAAATCCGCTTCACTTACTTTAGCAGATAACATAAAGGAAATACATCTTATATCAAAGAGCCAGCCTGCTTTTAATTCAAATATCAAGTTATTATATAAAAATCTGCTGGAAATGAAAAATAACGGATATGATATATATCTGACTGCTACCGATGATTACCAGTCGGACCGATTCAGAGAACTTATTACCGACCTTGATTTAAATAATGAGTTAGAAGGTATCGCGTATCTGAATAATTCGCCGCATAATGGTTTTATTATGCCGGATGACCGATTAGCCCTTTATACCGAACATGAAGTATTCTCACGCTATTACAGACCTGTTAAACACAGACGAAAATTTCATGGTATCACATTCAAAGAACTTGTAAAAGTCAGCAATGGCGATTATATGGTTCACCATAACTATGGTATTGGTAAATATGCAGGGCTTAAAAAGATAAAAGCAGCCGGCGTGGTACAGGAAGCCGTTAAGCTCCTTTATAAAGATAATGACTCGGTGTATGTAAGTCTTAATTCGCTGCATCTCATAAAAAAATATTCGGCTCAAGACGGACATACTCCAAAGCTAAGCAAACTCGGCGGGAATGAATGGGAAAAGATTAAACACAGAACAAAGAAAAAGATACAGGAAATTGCCCGTGATTTAATTCTGCTGTATGCCAAACGAAAAAATACTGAAGGTTTCCGCTTTTCCAAAGATACTGTTTGGCAAAAAGAACTTGAAGCAAGCTTTATTTATGAAGATACACCCGACCAGATTACTGCAACAGTTTCAGTTAAACGGGATATGGAAAATCATCCGCCCATGGACCGTTTAATATGCGGTGATGTAGGGTTTGGCAAAACAGAAATTGCGGTGCGGGCAGCATTCAAAGCGGTACAAGATAATAAACAGGTAGCAATACTGGTGCCTACAACTATACTTGCAGAACAGCATTATTTTACGTTTAAAGACAGGCTTGAAGGATGGGCTGTAGAAGTGGAACACCTCTCAAGATTTAAAACAAAATCGGAACAGCAGATAATATTGAAACGGCTGGAAGAAGGTAAAATAAACATTATAATAGGAACTCACAGACTGCTATCAAAGGATATTAATTTCAAATCGGCTCCCGGAGGCTTGGGTTTGCTTATAATCGACGAAGAACATCGATTCGGGGTACGTGCAAAAGAAAAATTGAAAATGATTAAAGAAAATGTGGACGTTTTAACCTTAACAGCAACGCCTATACCCCGAACCCTGAATTTTTCACTGCTTGGTGCAAGAGATCTTTCTATTATCAACACACCCCCTAAGAACCGTCAGCCCATTCACACCGAAATCATTAATTTTGATAAAAAAATAATAGCAGATGCGATTACGAAAGAATTACAAAGGAACGGGCAGGTATATTTTGTAAATGATAAAATTGCAAAGCTTGATGAGTATGCTCAGATGATAGAAGAACTTGTGCCGTCTGCAAAAGTTGCCCTTGCACACGGACAAATGAACCCGGCATCTTTAGAAAATGTTATGATGAAATTTCTTGAGAAGAAATATAATGTCCTGGTTTGCACAAAAATAATAGAATCCGGGCTTGATATTCCTTCAGTAAACACTATATTAATCAACCGGGCAGATAACTTTGGCTTAGCAGAACTGTATCAGCTGCGCGGGCGTGTTGGGCGGTCAAACATTAAGTCGTATGCTTACCTGATTACCCCGCCTCAAAGCTCACTAACTAAACAGGCAGTAAGACGCCTTCACGCATTGGAAGAGTTCACGGAGCTTGGTTCGGGAATGAACTTAGCTTTGCGTGATTTAGAAATCCGGGGTGCCGGAAACCTGCTCGGCAGAGAACAAAGCGGTTTTATCGCTGAACTGGGATTCGATACATATATGCAGATACTTGATGATGCCGTATCTGAACTGAAGGAAAGCGAGATTGGTGCGGTTATCCCCGAAATTACACCTCAGGAGAAACACGGAATAAAAAAGTTACAGGAAATCACACTCGAATCTGACAGGCAGATGCTTATACCCGAATATTATATCGATGATGAAAACACAAGGCTTGAAATTTATCAGAAGTTGTCAAAAGCTGCTTCGGAAGAAGAAATTAATTCAGTTCATGATGAACTGCTCGATAGATTCAGCAAACTGCCCTATGAGGTTGTTTCATTAATAACACATGTAAAATTAAAGCTTGAACTTTCGCTCTCACCATTCAATAAAGCAATAATAAGAGGAAATACTGCTGAGTTATTTTTCGACTTGAAAGACGAGCTTTTTAAAAGCGGAAAGTTTGAAAATATTATATCGTATATTAACTCAAATCCCTCACAAAACATAAAAATAAAACAGACCAAAAAGACACTTTCGGCAGAGCTGGAATTTAAAGATGATGTTCTTAATCAAACAATCGGATTTATTAAAGTGATAAATCAAATTTGAATTTTTTTACATAATACCTGCAACATTTATTTACCCGGATTCCCCAACATTATAATTCCTGATAATTTCTCTCCAAAATTATTAACTCATATAGCACCATGAAAATTCATGCTAATTTGATAAAAACAACCGTTTCACATAAGATTTCAAATACAACCCACCTGCTTATTATTGTATCTTACCTCTGTTTAACTGAGTAAATTTTTAAAAACTGTTTCATTTTACTTAGTTTCTTACCGTTTCTTTCTAAAATACTTGTAAATATTAATAAATTTGGGTATGTTAATCTTATATTTACAGCTCTTTATTATAAAAGAAGCATTATACACAATGCAAATTCCAGAAATAAACCGGTGATAATTCCTTTTAAAAAATTCAACTGAAAATTCTAAACTGAAATGAAAAAAATATTTTACATATTATTCATTTTTAATTGTTCATTACTAATTACCTCCGCTCAGGTTTCGCAGGTTTGGCTAACTAAGTATAATGGAACAGGTAATAATTATGACGAAGCAACTTCAATTTTTGTAGATAACCAGGGTTTTATATACGTTGCTGGCGGCAGTACAGGAAGCGAAGGAACTTTAGACTTCACCGTAATAAAATACGATCCCTATGGGTCGGTTGTTTGGTCTCAGCGGTATAACGGACCCGGTAACGATGATGACGATGCTTACCTTGTTAAGGTGGATAACTCAGGGAATGTATACGTCTGTGGCACTAGCTGGGGTAACACTTCCGGATTCGATTACTGTGTAATTAAATACAATTCAAATGGCGTTCAGCAATGGATTGCAAGGTATAACGGGCCGGGAAATGCAACTGACGAAGTTTATTCACTTGTTACTGATAACTCCGGAAATGTTTACATAACAGGTTACAGCAACGGAGGCAGTTCACATGATGACTACTGCACTATTAAATATAATGCGAATGGCGTTGAGCTGTGGGTAAAACGATACAATGGCACAGATAATAACGATGATTACGGCAATTCTATTGTAATCGATAATTTCGGCAACTCATATGTTACAGGTGCAAGCACAACTGTTAACGATCTCGATTACGTAACAATTAAATACGATGCTAACGGCAACCAGCAATGGATTTCGACCTATAATGGTCCGGGTAATGGGATTGATTTCCCTTCATCAAATGCAATTGATGCACAGGGAAACATATACATAGCCGGATACAGCCATGTAACAAACAACAATTCCGATTACTGCACAATTAAGCTTAATAACAACGGTATTCAGCAGTGGGCATCAAGATACAACGGCCCTGCAAACGGAATAGATGAATCATTTAACGTTGTGCTTGATAACGCAGGAAATGTTTATGTCACCGGTAATAGTGCCGGCAGCGGAACAGGAGACGATTACTGCACAATAAAATATAATAATAACGGTGTCCAGCAATGGGTTGCACGCTATAACGGTAATGGCACAGGTAATGACTATGCCAACTGGATTGCCGTTGATATTACAGGAAATGTATATATCACCGGAATGAGCCGGGGAACAAACCAGTTCGATGACATTGCTACGATTGGATATAATCCCAGCGGGGTTCAGCAGTGGGCGGTAAGGTACAATGGTACCGGTGACGAATACGACAGCGGCAATGCACTCTGGGTGGATAATTACGGGTTTGTATATGTAGCTGGAGGCAGTGACAGCCCAAATAATACAGATTATATTATAATAAAATATTCATCAACTATTGGTATAAAAAATATTTCAGGTGAGGTCCCTTTAGGTTTTAAATTATATCAGAATTACCCGAATCCGTTTAATCCGGTAACAAAGATAAAATTCAGTATAACGTCAAACGTAAAACGCGAAACGTCAAACGTGAAAATGATTATTTACGATATTCTTGGGAAGGAAGTTGAAACACTCGTTAACGAGCAATTAAACCCCGGAACTTATGAAGTTGAATGGGATGGGACAAATTATCCTAGCGGAGTATATTTCTATAAACTGATAGCAAATGTATATTCAGAAACAAAAAGGATGATACTTATAAAGTAAAACCAGCAAGAAGTTCTTAAAAGGTGCTGTATCAATAAAATACAGCACCTTTTTTTATATTAAATTTACAATTGTTTTTATATTGTCTTAGGAATATTTTGAATATATGTCAAGGCAATTTGCACCCATAGTTTTAATCATTTTTACAATTGTTGTAACCAAACTTGATGCCCAGTATGTAGATTTCGGGAGGAATAAAGTACAGTATAATAATTTTGATTGGTATACACTTTCTACCGAGCACTTCAAAATTTATTATTACAAAGAAATGCAGGAGCTTGCTGAAATCGGTGCAGCTTATGCCGAAGAAAGCTATAAAATCCTGCAGCAGAATTTCAATCATAATCTTATAGATACAGTTCCTGTAATTTTTTACTCCACACCAAGCCATTTCAGAGAAACTAATGTAACACCGGGGCTCATCCCTGACGGAGTCGGCGGATTCACCGAATTTATCAAGGGCAGAGTTGTAGTTCCATTCGACGGTTCACTTGGCAATTTCAAACACGTAATACGCCATGAACTTGTTCACGTTTTCATGATTTCAAAGGTTGTTAATGTATTAAAAACACACAGGCAAAATCCTGAACGGCTTCCTCCTCTTTGGTTCGTTGAAGGACTTGCCGAACTCTGGAGTACTGAATGGGATGCAACTGCTGAGATGGTTGTTAAAGATGCTGTGTTAAGCGGTTATATGCCAGGTCTTAATGATTGGGAAGATTATTACGGTACATTTTTTATGTATAAAATGGGTCAGAAAATACTTGGTTACATTTCAAAGAATTACGGAAATGAAAAAATACTTCTTTTAATGGAAAATATGTGGATGAATGATGACTTTGAGGTCGTTATGGAAAAAACAATCGGATTGGATTATGATGAATTCGATAAACAATGGCTTTATGCATTAAAGAAGGAATATTTCCCACAGATTCAGAAACAGGATAATCCGTCTGCAAAAAGTAAGCCGGTATTCGAAGACGGATTCGGGCACAGGCCTGCATATTACAAAGACAGCCTGAAAGAAGAAGTTTATTTTATCGGGAACATAACAGGCTATACAAGCATATATAAGGTAGACCTGAAGGAAAAAGAATACAGCCCGGAACTAGTTATTGAAGGTGAAAAGAGTGACCAGCTCGAAGAGTTCCACTTTTTCCGTTCCGGACTTGATATTTCATCTAAAGGAATTCTCGCCTTTGCAACTAAGAGTGGTGCGAATGATGCTCTTAATCTTTACAATATTAAAAGAGAAGAGTTAATAACCAGTTATTCTTTTAAAGACCTCGTTCAGATTGGTGCACCGGCATTTTCTTCGGATGGGAGCATAATTGTCTTTAATGCACTTGATATGAGCGGAAAAAGCGATATTTTCATTTTCGACTTAATAAAAAAAGAACTGACAAGATTAACGAATGATTACTACGATGACCGTGACCCTGATATTTCACCCGATAGTAAATGGATTGTCTTTTCATCTGACAGAACTCCGTATGGTATAAAGAATTGTTACAATTTGTTCAGATATGACCTGCAGACCAATACAATCAGCTATCTAACCGCCGGTGAGCAAATAGACTACTCACCTCAAATTTCCAGCGACGGAAAAAAAATCTTATATACATCGACCAAAGGCGGGATACAAAATATCTGGCTGCTGAATACGGAAGAAAATTTAATAAGCAATAACACTTTACCCGGAACAATCTTACAGGTCACTAACTTTACAACATCAACCTTCGACCCGCACTGGATAGATTCTAACCGTGCAGTTTTTTCAGCTTATGAAGATGGAGGCATAACGGTAAGGATTTTAAATGATGAAATCAAAACGAATGAAAAAACCCTTACTGCCGATACTCTAAATCCTGACAACACAAAACTGCTCTGGACTGCAGAAAAAATAAAAGGAATTTCACAAAAGAATAATTTAAAGTACCGTAAGGAATATTCTCTCGATTTAGCTACAACAAGCATAGGTGCAGACCCCGTGTTTGGAATCTCTTCGGGGGGAATAGTAGGATTAAGCGATATGCTGGGAAACGATCAGTATTATTTTCTGGTTTTCAACAACTCCGAATCGGGAGAGGATTTTTTTAACAGCTTCAATGTTGCTATATCAAGAATATCGCTGGGACAAAGACTTAATTATGCTTTCGGAGTTTTTAACTTAAATGGAAAAAGGTATGATTTCGGAGATGATTTTTCGTATTACGAAAGAACTTTTGGCGGATACTTTGCACTCAGCTATCCGTTATCATTTTTCAGGAGAATAGATGCAGCAGTAACATTGGCAAATTCGAAGCGTGATTTAACAACAGAAGGTACAAACCGCAGGGCACTCCTTTTAACGAACTCCATTTCATACGTAAAAGATAATTCAATCTGGGGACCAACGGGCCCGCTTGACGGAAACAGGTTTAACTTAACCCTGGCTTATACATCTGACATACAGTTTTCAAATGTAAATTATTATACAATTATTCTGGACTACAGAAGGTACTTCAGGTTATCGAAAACAGTAGCTATTGCACAACGATTAGAATTCCTGATGAATGAAGGAAAAGAGGCACGGCGCTGGGTAATGGGCGGCAACTGGGATTTACGCGGGTATCCTAGATTTTCACTGCGCGGCAGGAAACTGTGGCTTTCAAGCACTGAATTCAGATTCCCGCTTATTAATCTTTTTGCCGTGCATTTTCCGTTCGGTATTAATTTCGATTTTCCATATATAAGGGGAGCAGTGTTCTTCGATGCGGGGAACACATGGGATAAAGAGTACGGTGAAACACTTGGAAGTATTGGGGCAGGGGCAAGAATAAATTTGTTTAATATCATTGCACTGCGTTATGACTTTGGAAAACGCATTGAGAAAAATTTTACTAAATTCCAGGAGGGGTTGTTTCACCAGTTTTTCTTCGGCTGGGACTTTTAATAATTAAATTGAGTACATCATTCGCACAAGCCCGGTTAGGCAATATAAATATTTTCAGTGTTTTATTATAAAAACTGCATTTACCATAAATTTAAGTTCCTTGAATAAATAAGACTATCTTATTAATATTGCACTCCAATGTAAATATGTGCGGGAATAGCTCAGTTGGTAGAGCGCAACCTTGCCAAGGTTGATGTCGCGGGTTCGAGTCCCGTTTCCCGCTCTAAGCACCCTTAAAAAGATAATTATCTATAACCGGCGACGTACCCAAGTGGTCTAAGGGAGTGGTCTGCAAAACCACGATTCATCGGTTCGAATCCGATCGTCGCCTCCAATATTCCACCAAAAAAATGAGTATACTCTTCAAAGCACACGGGAAATCATCTTTCGGATTGCTAGTAATCCGTCTGATACTTGGAAGCTATACACTTGCCCTTGGTATTATGCAGGCAAGCGATATAGAAGGTTATATAAACAAAATTAAATCCTTTGGTATTTTAAGCCAAAATCTGTCATTCATAGTTGGATTTGTTACACCTTTCCTGCTTATAATATTCGGTGCATTATACATTATGGGATTTTTCACACCTGCTTCGAGCTTTATTTTAGGTTTAATTCAGATTATAAAAATACTTTCAAGAGGTATTTTCATAAGCAACACTATTCCCTTCAATAAAGATCTTATATTCCTGGCATGTTTTATCCTGACATTCTTTAGCGGTGCAGGCGTTATTAGCTTTGACTATTTCCTTGACAAAAAGAAAAAACCAAAAGAAATACAATCTCAAAAAACAGCTACTGTAACAGCAGAAATAATTACAGATACAAAATCAACTGAATCTGCACCTTCGGGAGAAACTCAACAGCAATAAAATATTTGGCCCGAAGTTCTGTTTTAGCAAGATTTAAAAAAGGCATACAAAAATTCAATGAAGGTGAATTTTATGATTGCCATGATATACTTGAAGATGTGTGGTGTGATGTAAGGGGCGAGACAAGAGCTTTTTACCAGGGTTTAATTCATGCTGCAGTCGGTTATTACCATATCACTGTAAGAAAGAATCCCAAAGGAGCAATAAGCCAGCTTACAAAAGCAATTAATAAATTCCAACCGTTTTCACCGGTATTCCAGGGTGTTGAACTGGAGTTACTTATCTCCAGGATCGAACAATCAATTCAAGTTATTAAAAACAGCAGCGAAGCGGGTAACGCGGAATTTGACCACCTCTTAATACCGAAGTTAGAATTTGATGAAAGTAAATTTATAGTACACTATTCGTAGACAAGTATTGAAACCAATGATATCTGCTCCTTGTTCATACGATATTTCTAAAGCTACATTATCATACCGCCATCAACACAAATAACCTGACCGGTAATATAATCAGCTTTCTCTGAAGCAAGAAAAGAAGCAACAACAGCAATATCTTCAGGTTTTGCAGCCCTTTTTAACGGAATAACATTAAGGAATGCTTCACGCTGTTGTTCATTAAGCTTAGCAGTCATTTCGGTTTCAACAAATCCGGGAGCAATGGCATTTACATTAATATTTCGTCCAGCCAGTTCTTTAGCTGTTGTTTTTGTTAAACCTATCAATCCGGCTTTCGAAGCAGAATAATTAGCCTGCCCAGCATTTCCCATAACACCAACAACAGAACTTATATTGATAATTTTACCTGAATGCTGTTTAGCCATAATTCTTGCGATAGCTTTAATAGTATTAAATGCACCTTTTAAATTCACTGCAAGAACAACATCCCAATCTTCTTCCTCCATTCTTATCAGCAGCCTGTCTCGCGTAATACCTGCATTATTCACAAGTATATCTAAATGTCCGAATTCCGATGCAACTTTTTCAATTGCTTCAGCAACCTCGGTTGTCTTAGTAATATCCAGTTTTTTAAATACTACTTTTCTCCCCGCAGACTGTAATTCCCTGACTCTTGTTTCAAAATCATCAGGTACAGCAACATCAAAAATTACAACATCTGCACCGCTGTTAATAAATTCTTTTACAATTGCAAATCCAATACCGCGGGCTCCGCCGGTTACAATTGCTGTTTTGCCAATTAATTTTTCCATTTAGGTATATTTAGTTTGTTTAATTTTTTATTAGCTTATCTGTCGGAAAGTCTACTTAATAATACAACTCAATACAGCAAGCAGAATAATTTATGATAAATCGTTTACTGTATCAATTCCGCTTATTTTAACGTTTGGATTAATTCTTTTCACAAGACCCTGTAAAACTTTCCCGGGTCCCAATTCAATAAATTCTGAAACACCGTCTTTTACCATATTAATAATAATATCTTCCCAGCGTACAGGAGAAGAAAGCTGTTCGTAGAGAAGGCTGCGAACATCATCTGCTCCGGTCTCAGGTGTATATGGCTGAGCGGTTACATTGGAATAAACCGGAATCCGTACCCTGTTAAACTCTGTCGCTGCAAGTGCTTCCTTAAGTTTCTCCCTTGCTGGTTCCATCAAAGGCGAATGAAATGCACCGTGAACAACCAGTTCTTTCACAAGCTTTGCTTTGTTAGCTTTTGATAATTCCATAGCTTTTTTTACACCGTCAACCGTACCCGATATTACAATCTGTCCCGGTGAATTCAAGTTGGCAATCTGTACTACTCCGACGCTTGATGCTTGCTCACACAGCTTAGTAATAACATCTTCATTCAATCCTATAATTGCAGCCATAGTTCCTTTGTTCATCTCTCCGGCAGTTTGCATAAGCTCACCGCGAAGTTTTACAAGTCTTAAACCGGCTTCAAAGCTCAGCGCCCCTGCATACGTTAATGCTGTAAACTCGCCCAACGAATGACCGGCAGCTGCATTTACAGTCAGCTTTTTACCTGCAATCAAAGTAACAGCTAACGAATGAACCATTATAGCAGGCTGAGTAATGTATGTTTGCCTTAACTTATCTTCAGGTCCGTTAAAACATACTTCTGCCAAGTCATAGCCTAATATCTCGTTTGCCAGGTTAAAAAGTTTTTTAACTTCCGGATAATTACGATGCAAATCATTAGCCATACCAACATATTGAGAACCTTGCCCGGGAAATATAAATGCTAAGCCCATATCCACAAATATAAAAAATCATATGCTAAATTTGTAGAAAAATAAAAGTTTTGCCCACTGAATCGGTTATAAATGTTAATTTTTGGCTATCTTATTTATTTATATAAATACTGTTTATTACCATTGATAATCAAAAATAAGATAAACATCTTATACCAAATTTTTTATAACACTTATACAAAATTGGGTATTAGAATATTAGCAATATTAACTGTTTTAAGTTCATGCGTTCTGGCACAGGGTGATGATGAGATAATTCTTGGTAAAACAAGTAAATTAAAATCTGCAGCAGTTTATGACCTGAGTGACCCGTACGCACCGAACATAGAAGTAAACTTGTGGGGTTTTGTAAGATATCCCGGCAGGTATATTATTCCCGTAAACACAACATTTATTGATTTAATGAGTTACGCCGGAGGTCCTCTTGAAAACTCGAATCTCGAAGAAATACGGATTTTCAGATCCTACGATACGCTTACTAAGAAGCCAGCCGAATTGATTAAACTTAATTACGATGATGTTTTATGGACGGATAAAATCAAGGCAGATAAAACACGTATTAACCCTGTTTTAAAATCACGTGATATAATTGTGGTGATGGAGGAAAAAAGATATACTTTCAGGGAAAACCTCGCTTTTTTTCTGCCAATAATTACCAGTGTTATATCGGTTGCAACATTCATTATTACAATAACAAGGAACTAAAATGGAAAATCAGTTTAACAACAAAGGTTCTTTTACTTCTGTTGATACAAACATAAAATCTTCCCACAGTATAAGATTTTATTACAATCTAATACTAAGGAATAAGATACCCATTTTATTAAGCTTAGCTGTTGGCTTTATTGTATCATATTTATATGCATTTTCTCAGGTCGATATTTATAGTTCAGCAGCATCTCTCCGGCTAACAAAACCGAAGGAGAATGTACTGGAAAATAAAATTTTCTCTGATATCGAAGGGGAACTGCCTGAAAGGTTTATTAATAATGAAGTGGAAATTCTTAAGTCTTTTGCAATCAGGGAAAAAACCGCAAAATCATTGATAGACTCATTTAAAGTTTTAAACGGAAAAACACAATTTGCTTTGTTGTGTTATAGAGTTGATGATTGTACTCAGCCCAAAAGTGTTAACCAGATTGCGGCTATATTGCAAACAAATACCGAGATATCACAAAAGAGAGGACTGGATATAGTATCTGTAAAAACAGAAAGCCCCTCACCATCGGAAGCAGCGCTCATTGCAAACTGTTATGCTGAAGCTTATGCGGACTACTCTTTAAAATCGAACCGCGGCCACCTTACGTTGAACCGGGAATTTCTGGAAAAACAGGTTACAGAAAAATATAACGAGCTTTTAAAATCCGAAGATAACATTACAGCATTTCTCAGGTCACAGAACATTGTAGAGCTAAACGCCCAGGCTGTATCTTTAATAAATACAATAACAAGTATCGAAGCACAGTTCAACGAAGCCTCCATCGATCTCCAGACAAGCACAAGAACAGTAGAGGATATCAAAAACGAACTTAGTAAATATGACCCGGAAGCAGCAAAGTACTTTGAGAGCAAAATAACCGATCCCTACATACTGGAACTGCAAAAGGAAATAGCTTTACTAGAAATCCAGAGAGACCTAGCTAAATTAGGCAACGAAGAAGTGCTTAAAAATTCCCGTTCATTTAAAGAAATTGAAGCAAGGATTGCCGAGCTTAAAAAATCGCTTGCAGATAAACTTGAAATCCTAAAGAAGGGGGCTACTTCTAACACACCGGAAGAACGAAGGAGTATTGCATTAAAACTGTTCGAAGCCCAGGTAACAAATAATCAGTCGAAAATTAGAGAAGGGTTACTGAAAGGATTTATGAGTAAGTACGAATCGAAATTCAACAAAATGCCCGAACAAATCATTGAGTATGCTAACCTGGATAGAACCAGAAAAGCAAACGAAAAAATATACCTTATGCTTCTTGAAAAATACCAGGAAGCTTTAATAAACGAAGAATCCCATCCTAATAACGTAAAAATAATAGATTACGGTAAAATTCCGAAATCACCTTCGAAACCTAACAGGTTCTTAATTATAACTATCGGCTTACTAATCGGACTCGGATTGGGCTATGGTTTCGCACTATTCAGGAATATTCTTGATGTGTCGGTAAAATCACCTGAAGAACTGGAAAACATCGGTATATCGCTTATAGGCTGGGTTCCAACATTCATGAGAGCATCTAAAAACGGAAGAGGTGCACCTTCTGAACAAGAACTAATTCTTGCTTACAACTCCGATTCAGCTCCGGCAGAATCATTCAGAACTTTAAGAACCAGGATGCAATTTTCGAAACTTGAACCCGAACCAATTAAAACCATCCTGATAACCAGCTCGATACCGCGTGAGGGTAAAACAATTATTTCGGCTAACCTGGCTGCAAGCTTTTCGCTTTCTAATAAAGTACTTTTATTAGATTGTGATTTCCGTAAACCCCGTTTACACAACATATTTAACCAGAAAAGGTATCCGGGGTTATGTGATTGCTTGTTTGGAACCGTTCCGCTTGAAGAAACAATGAGAAAAACACAGTTTGATAACCTCACTTTAATGACTTGCGGTACTATACCTACAAATCCGGCTGAATTAATTGCTTCAAAGCATATGCAAAGTTTCCTGAATTCTATGAAACCTAAGTTCGATTATATTATCATAGATTCACCTCCGCTTGCAACGGTTACAGATGCAGAATTGCTTTCTTCTTATGTTGATGGTACAGTGGTAGTAAGCCTTGCTAATAAAACACGGCTGGACTTACTTATAAACACAATTGAAACGTTAAATAAAATTAACGATTCGTTTATTGGTGTAGTTTTAAATAACTTCGATTATCAGGCAACTTACGGCAGTTACTATAAATACTATTACTATTATTACGGATCTTCCGATAAAACAAAAGGACAACATACATCACATGATAAAACAACGGCAAAAACCTAGCAAAAAAATAAGATCAATCGAGTGAAAATTTAAAGGAATAACGTGCAATTAAGAATATTTTATAAAGCTTATCCTGAAACGTCGAGATGCCCTTCATGCGGTGTTATTGGGAAAATCAGACGCTCGCGAAGCAGAAATATATTTGAGTCAATAATAAAATTCACAAAAATTTTTGGATTATTTAAGTGCAGAGATTGCGGGTGGCGTGGTATACTTTCTAAATATACTTTTAACCGTTATTCATTTATCACAGCTACTTTTTACCTTATTTTAATAATATCTGTTGCATATATTATTACTAAAGTCCTTAAAAAGAACTTCGGTTACGAATAATACCAAAGGCTATAAATTAATAAAATCTTCACATTCTCCTTATGACAACCGACTATTCTCTCATAGATTTCCATAAATTTGTTGACGACAAGCTTGCTGCGGATAATTTCAGAATTTTACTAATTACCAAAGAATTAATGAACAGAAGAATCGATGATTTTATGAGTTTTGTTAATAATATCCGGGATGAATATAAAGATTTATACGGCTGGAAAACAGAAACAAAAGAGTATTTTCAGAACGGACTTGTAGATAAATGGAAATACAGCTTCACAATTGTAAATAAATATGATGAATTATGCTTTGTTAACTTTTCATCGGTGTATGGAAATATAATTCATAATCATTGTACATATGCAAGAAAAGACACACGAAATTTCAACCTTGCCAAACTTCACATAATTAAACTATGCCAAACCGGACTCGATAACGGATTCACTCATCAGGAAGGCTTATGGCCTAAAACAAACAACAAATCGATTATACTGTTTCTTAAAATGGGCTGGCAAATTGAAAGTATCAGGAACAATAAAGAGCTATTCATGATAGCTGACCTCGAAAAGGTCAGAAATCAAACTTACGAATTAATAATTACAGGAAAATAAGAACAACATGACAACTAAAAATGTATTATTGATTGGAGCATCCGGAGGGCTGGGAAACCACATTGCACAAGGGCTGGCCGATGCAGGATATAACCTTGCTTTAAACTACAATACACACTCCGAAAGGATTGAACAACTAAAAAAATTACTTGAACCGAAAAAAATAAAGTTTAAAGACTACAAAGCCGATATAACTATTGAAGACGAGATAGCAAAAATGGCAGGTGATATGTTAAATGATTTTGGCACTATCGATATTTTAATAAACGATGCAGGAATATCGATTGACGGGATGAGCTGGAAACTGGGATTAAACGAGTGGAACAAGGTTATTAATGTTAATTTAACCGGTCCGTTTTTATGCATTAAACACGTTCTGCCTCACATGAGGAAAAATAAATGGGGCAGAATAGTAAATATTTCCTCGGTTGTTCCCTCACTTGGTATACCCGGTACAGCTGCGTATTCCGCATCAAAAGCAGGACTTGCCGGATTAACAAAAACCATCTCCAAAGAAGTTATAAATTTGAATATAACTGTTAACACAATTTCTCTCGGCTACTTTGATGCAGGTATGCTTTACAATATCAATGAAGAAATCAGGGAAAAAATAAAAGATTCAATACCACGTAAGGAATTTGGAAATCCTTCTGAAATAGTCAGCCTTTTACATTTTCTTATAAGTGACAAGTCCAGTTACCTTACAGGACAGGTACTTCACATAAATGGCGGTTTATATTAATCTTTTTCAGATATGTGCGGGATAGTAGGATTATTAACTAATGAAATCGAGCTTAAGAGAAAAATTCCTGCACTTAACACTCTGCTAAAACACAGAGGCCCGGATGACGAAGGGTATACCTACATAAGCTCCACATCAGGACAATTACAGGAATTTTCAGGAGATGATTCTGTTAGGGAGATTAAGTCTTCTTATAACCATATTTCTGAAGTAAACCCAGAAAATTTCAACATCATCCTTGCACACAGAAGACTATCTATCATAGACCTTTCACCCCGCGGGCACGGACCTATGTGCGACCAATCTCAAAAAATCTGGATAACTTATAACGGAGAAATTTACAATTACATCGAACTGCGTGAAGAGTTAATTGCAAAAGGTTATGCTTTCAAAACCAATTCTGATACTGAGGTAATTATTAATTCATATTTATGCTGGGGCGAAGATTGTTTGAAAAAATTTAACGGTATGTGGGCTTTCGGAATATGGGACCAAAACAAACAGCAGCTTTTTATTGCCCGCGACCGTTTTGGTGTTAAACCTCTTTACTATGCCTGTGAACCGGAGTATTTTATATTTGCATCCGAAATCAAACCTATTACAGCACTTGACCCTGCTTTGACAGATGTTGATGAATCTAAAATCCCATTTTTTATATTATACGGTAACCGTTTAAACACCAAATCCACTTATTACAAACGTATTTATTCACTCGAACCTTCGGAATATCTGATTGTAAAAAACAATAAAATAAAGCGTAACAAGTATTACGATATACCTGTTACCCCAAAGGATAAAAGTAAAAAGCAGACACTGGAAAATAAATTACTGGATTTATTAACCGATTCAATTAGGCTCAGGTTCAGAAGCGATGTTCCGGTTGGAACTTGTTTAAGCGGCGGTTTTGATTCATCTGCTATTGTTTCGCTTTCACGGCAGTTTCGTAAATCCGAATTAAATACTTTTTCGGCTGTATGGAAAGAAAGTGAATGCGATGAAAGTAAATACATAGATATTGTAAATAACTTATACAAATGCACTGCTAATAAAATAATACCTTCGGATACCGAATTCGAGAAAACTTTCGATGAGCTATGTTATTACCAGGAAATTCCTACTGAAGGACCCGGTTTATACCCGCAATGGTATGTTATGAAATGTGCAAAACCGAAAGTAAAAGTGCTACTTGACGGGCAGGGTGGTGATGAAGTCTTCGGGGGATATTTTCAGGATGCTACTCATTTGCGGGGTTTGATAAAAGACCGCAATGTTTCAAAGCTAATAAGAAATTTCTGGCTTTTCCTGAAGTACCTGAACTTGCAGGGATTACATTCCTTCTCAAGCTGGTTGTATCCCAGGTTCTACGGAAAGTTTGTAAGAGGAATGCTTTCGGAACAATATAATATAATCCACCCGGGGTTAAAAAATAATCTAAAAGGTGAATCTATTTATTATGACGCTGAACCGCCACATAAATATAAAAGTTACATTAATAACCTGTCTTATCATTTTATAAGGAATGTAACAATTCCAACGCTGTTACATTATGAAGACCGCTCTTCGATGGCACATTCCATAGAAAGCAGGGTACCGTTTCTTGATTACAGGCTTGTGGAATTCGGCATTAACCTGTACAATGAATATTTAGTCAATTCAAAAATCTCACGGCCCCTTTACCGAGATGCTCTAAAAGAATTTCTTCCTGATGAAATCGTAAACAGAAAAGACAAACTCGGTTATCCGGTTCCGTTTGCAAAATGGACAAGGACAACACTAAAAGAGTATGTATGTGATTCTTTATTAAACTTAAATAACCCTGTATATAATTATTTAAACAAACATCACATAGAAACAAAGCTAACCAGACATTTCAATTCCATGATTGATTTCAGCTGGGAAATATGGAGAATCTTAAGCCTGGAAAAATTCCTTTCAAAAAAGGTTTAAAAACAAGACTATTTTAAATTTTAGATATTATTTCTCTTGAATTTATTTTATGTTATAAATCATTTTAAATAGCAAGTATGTTTACGGGGATTACAAAGTCTGTTATATTCAGAAAATATATTCTCATTAGCATAATATTTATTTTAACTATACTAATAATAAATAAATTGTTCGACATTGTATGGGGAACTATGACAGCTTTCCCGGTTAATAATCTTTATGATGTTTACTCACCTCCGCCTGAGTATGATAATTTAACCAGGGTAAATCTGAAATTAACGAATACCGATATACTGGCAATTGAGGGAAATAAACCATTTAGATTAAAAGATTCTAATAAACCATATAGTTTCTACGATTCAGTTAAACTTGCTTTTCCTGTAACGGGAATCGAGCAGATAAATAAAATTTTTTTAAAATTCGAAGATTCTCCCGGCACAGATTCTCTATACATAGTCATATCAAAATCCGAAACTAAAGAGATGTTTTGGAAACAAATATTTCTAAGTTCGGTTAATGTAAGCCACATCAACAAATTCAGCGAAGATACAATATCATTCAGGGTAAATCCTGAAAAGCTTGTGTCGAACGATTTACTCAATAATAATGATACGTTGATAAACCAGGTTATTTCGTATTTTAATGCCGCTAAAGATACTTTGAAATTAGCTGAATGCGGCACCAACAGTACTATTTTAAGAGATATCAGCATTAGGTTTAAACTTCCCTGCCGTATAGTCGGTTTACAGGGTGGCGATTCATACGAGCCCGGCTTTAATACCCAGGTGGGATATCCGCTTCATGCATTGTGTGAAATATATTCAAGCAGGTTTAAGAAATGGTACGTGCTTGACCCGACCTATGGATTCCGGTTTAAAGAAAGAAACGAACCTGATTTTCTGAATGCAGTCGAAATCAGCAATAAATATTTCTTTATGCGTGAAAACGAGCTCTACCAGGATTCTGTGTTTTTTACAAAAAGAACCGCTGTTGAAAGAGATTATTTTAAATACTTTGAGAATGTATATTACACTAAGTCATCAAAGCCAAACTACGTTGTTTTTAGACTAGTGAAATACTTTTTTGCAAAATTCAATCAATCAATTGTACAATATTCCAATAATATGCAACCGTTAAAAAACGGGCTTATGTATTTAGCATCGAAATCACTGATATATTTTTTAGTATTTTTGGTTTATATAAATATTGTATTGTACCTTCTTGTTAAAAGATTGTATACCCTTAAAAAAGAAAGACAAATCAGTAAATTAAACACCTCTGCATATGACAGAAAACATTCTATCCAATACCGGTAAAAAAAATAAGAAGAAGAACGTAGTTGTTTTCGGCGCACACCCTGATGATTTCGAGGTGGGATGTGCAGGTACAATTCTAAAATATCTGAACAATATTAACCTCCGAATCTACGTAATGAGCGACAGGTATGAAGATGGCAAATTACGCGATTTGAACGACCAGGCAAAGTCTTTCAAGATACTTGGCCTGGAAAAAATACCGGTAAAAGTATATGACATTCCTACAAGAATCTTCCACGATTTTCAATCAAAAATCAGGAATATTCTCTACAATATTGCCACAAAAACAGAAGTCGATGTGGTTTTCACGACACCTATCAATGATATACATCAGGACCATATAGTTCTTGCGGACGAAGTTTTAAGATTATTCAGGGAAAAAACAATTTTCGGGTATGAAGTAATCAGAAGCGGTTATAACTATAAGCCCCATCTCCATGTAAGTCTGAATGAGGAAATAGTCGAAAAAAAGATTAAAGCTGCACAGTGTTATAAATATCAGTGGTCTACAACAAAAAGCGGGGATTATTATTTCGCTAAAGACGTTATGAAAGGCCTGATGCGTGCACGGGGTGCCCAATTCGGTCTCGAATTTGCAGAGGCTTTTGAAGTTTATCACTTAAAATTATAAATGTATTTATTATGTCCGATATCAGAGGAAAAAATATACTCGTTATAGGAGGAGCGGGCTTTATCGGCTCTCACGTGGTCGACCAGCTATTGCTTGAAGACATCAAAAAAATTACAATCTACGATAACTTTGTTCGGGGTACTCCTGATAATATCGAAAAAGCTTTATCTGATTCAAGATGCAGGGTTTTCGAAGCAGGGGGCGATATACTCCAAAAAGATATATTAAACGCAGCGATGAAAGAGAACGACCTGGTAATTCACCTTGCAGCGTTATGGCTTCTTCAATGTTATGAATACCCTGCTGCTGCTTTCGAAACTAATATACGGGGAACATACAATGTACTTGAAGCATGCAGGGACAATAACATTGAAAGACTTGTTTATTCCTCGTCGGCTTCTGTTTACGGTGATGCTGTTGAAATTCCGATGACTGAGGAACACCCTTTTAATAACAGAACGTTCTACGGTGCAACCAAAATTGCCGGTGAAGCAATGGCTCGTGCTTTCTATTCCAGATACGGAGTTAATTATATTGGATTAAGATATATGAATGTTTATGGCCCGAGACAGGATTACAAAGGAACTTACATTGCCGTTATTATGAGAATCCTTGATAACCTTGATGCCGGTAAATCTCCAGTTGTATATGGTGATGGCTCACAGTCTTATGACTTTATCTATGTAGAAGACGCTGCGGCAGCAAATGTTCAGGGTCTTAAAGCTCAAACTGTAGATAAATTTTATAATATTGGAACGGGTACCAAGACTTCCATCAGGGAATTAACAGAAATTACGCTAAAGATTTATAAGTCTGATTTACCAATCGAATATAAACCAGAGGGTACAACTTTTGTCACAAACAGGATTGGCTCAACAGAGAAAGCCGAAAAGGAACTCGGTTTTAAGGCAAAAGTTCAGCTCGAAGATGGATTAAGAAAACTAATAGTATGGCGTAATGAACATAAAAAACTCTTTGGTAACAGATGGAAAATGTTTGAGTGATGAAAATACCTATTTCAAAAACATCGTTCACACAGGAGGAATTTAAAGCTGTATTAAAACCTCTTGAAACAGGTTGGGTTGTGCAGGGACCTTACGTGCAGGAATTTGAAAAAAAATGGTGTAATTTCACAGGAGCAAAGCATTCAATTGCTGTGACTAACTGCACTACTGCTTTACATTTATCACTGGCTGCATTGAAAATTGGCTACGGAGATGAAGTAATAGTTCCATCATTTACTTGGATAGCAACGGCAAACTCGGTTGAATCATCGGGGGCAAAACCTGTATTTTGCGATATCATACAGAATACTTTTAATATTGATTACACGAAGTTAGAAAATTTAATTAACAATAAGACAAAAGCAATAATACCTGTCCATCTCTTCGGTCTTTCAGCAGATATGGACCCAATTATAGAAATAGCAAACCGGCATAAGCTTTTTATAATTGAAGATGCAGCATGCGGGTTCGCATCAAAATATAAGGGTGTTCATACTGGTAATTTCGGAAATGCCGGGTGTTTCAGCTTCCACCCCAGAAAGGCATTAACTACCGGAGAAGGCGGAATGATAACCACAAACGATGATGTACTTGCATCAAAACTCAGGTCAATGCGTGACCACGGTGCATCAATTTCAGACCACCAGAGGCATTTTGGCAATAAACCCTATCTCCTTTCCGATTATCCGTATTTAGGATTCAATTACCGCATGACCGACATACAGGCTTCCCTGGGTTCAAGCCAAATGGATAGAGCAGTAAAAATTTATGAAGAGAGAAAAAGAATAGCCGATGCTTACAATTCAGCACTAAAAAGCATAGAATGGTTAAAACTTCCATATCAAAACGAACACTATGTACACGGTTATCAGGCATATGTATGCTTATTCGCTCCAAAGGAAATTACTATTCAAAATGCTGAAAGTATAAAAAACGAACGTAACAAATTCATGGAATATTTGCAGGAAAACGGAATTTCAACAAGACCCGGAACTCACGCAGTTCATTTACAGATGTACTACGTTCGTAAGTATAATATTAAATCCATCGATTTTCCGGTTTCTTACATCTCCGATAGCTGTTCGGTGGCATTTCCCCTTTACTGTGGTATGCAGGATGAAGAAATTAACTTTGTAATTGAAAAAATCAAAACATACAGTCTGTAATGTGCGGAATAACCGGAATATTTAACGTTGATGAAAGACCGGTATCGGTCAACGTGCTGAGGAAAATGACTAATATTATCAGGCACCGCGGACCGGATGGTGAAGGATTCTGGACAAACTCTTATGTAGGTTTCGGCCACAGAAGACTTGCAGTTATCGACCTCTCCCCTCTTGGACATCAACCTATGCAAAGTGATGACGGCTCTGTAGTAATTACATATAATGGTGAGGTTTACAATTTCCCGAACCTGAGAATTGAACTTGAAGCCCACGGATACAAATTCCACTCACAAACCGACACCGAAGTAATACTCAAAGCATATCAACAGTGGGGTGAAGATTGCGTATACAAGCTTAATGGAATGTTTGCATTCGCAATATGGGATGAAAACCAGAAAAAACTTTTCATAGCAAGAGATAGATTCGGTATTAAGCCTCTGTATTACAGCTATAAGAATAACATTCTTGTATTCGCTTCGGAAATTAAATCGTTACTGCAGTATCCCGATATAACTACGAAATTAAACGTACAGGCACTTAACGAATATTTCTCTTTTCAGAATATCTTTTCTGATCTCACTTTATTCGAGGGAATCAGGATGCTTCCTGCAGCCAGCATAATGACGGTAAAATCCGGAAATTCAGCTTCATTTAATATCAGGCAATACTGGGATTATAATTTTACCAATAACACTGACATATCAGAGAATGAAAGCATTGAAGAATTAACAAGGCTTTTTGAACAATCAGTAAACAGGCAATTAATAAGCGATGTAGAAATAGGTTCATATCTGAGCGGCGGAATGGATTCGGGTTCGGTTACATGTGTTGCAGCCAAAAACTTCAATAATTTAAAGACCTTTACATGCGGTTTCGATCTGTCTTCTGCTTCAGGACTGGAACTTGCCTATGATGAACGCCAAAAAGCAGAATTCCTTTCGAATTTATATAAAACCGAACATTATGAAATTGTTTTAAAGGCGGGTGATATGGAGCGGGTAATGCATGACTTGATATGGAACCTTGAAGACCTCAGGGTTGGACAATGTTATCCAAACTATTATATTTCCAGACTAGCCAGTAAATTTGTTAAGGTTGTATTGGCAGGTTCCGGTGGAGACGAACTTTTTGCAGGCTATCCCTGGAGGTATTACCGTGCAGTAATAAATGACGATAGTGAGCATTATCTGGAAAAATATTACAGATACTGGCAACGATTAATACCCGACAGTTTCAAACCTAAATTTTATAATCCTTCTATTTATCCCGATATTTTAGCTTACCAGACTAAGGACGTTTTTAAACAGGTTCTAAGCAAAAAGAAAATAAGTACAGCATCACCTGAAGATTATGTAAATTTATCGCTTTATTTTGAAATAAAAACCTTTTTGCACGGATTACTAGAGGTTGAAGATAAAATCAGCATGGCTCACAGTCTTGAAACACGCGTCCCGTTTTTAGATAATGACCTTGTGGATTTTGCTATGAAAGTGCCCGTAAGATATAAGCTGAAAAACTTATCCGAAGTGGTAAGAATTAACGAAAACGAACTAGGTCCCAAAACCGAAAAGTTTTTTAAACAAACAAACGATGGAAAAATGATTTTGCGGAAAGCACTTTCAAAATTTGTACCGATAGAATATACTATGGGCATCAAACAGGGTTTTTCAGCTCCCGACGCAAGCTGGTTTAAAGGCGAAAGCATTGACTATATTAAAGGACTGCTGTTAGATAAACGGGCTAGAATCTATGAGTATTTACAGTACCGTACAGTAAATGACTATTTAAACGAACATTTCAATGGTATTACGAACCGCAGGCTTTTGATTTGGTCATTACTTTCTTTTGAAACATGGTTGAGAACATTTATGCCATAGATTACATTGAGAGAATTCAAACTCATCATAAATGCAATTAACAACTTCAATCTGAGTTTGAAGGGGTTGTCGGTATTAACAGAAGCTGCCAGCGGCAATTATAAATGGGGTCCCATAATTGCTGCACAGGCAAATGCTAAAGTCATTGCTTTTGCCAGAAACTCGGTTTATTCTTCCGTTAGAAATATTAAATCAGAAATAAATGGTCTTGCAAAGAAATTAAATTTATCAAATAATATAAAAATTGTTACAAAATTAAACAGCAGGTTAATCAATAACGCAGATATAATTACAAATACCTGCTTTTTAAGACCCTTAGATAAAAATAAATTAAAATATTGCAAGAATACAGTTGTTATTCCGCTTATGTGGGAAACCTGGGAATATAGGGAAAATGATTTAGACCTTTCTTATTGTCATAAGAATGGAATTCCTGTTCTCGGTACAAATGAGTCACACCCATATTTGAATACAATATCGTATTTAGGACCTGTTGTAAAAAAGCTGCTGCTAGAAAAAAATATAGAAATTTTTAAAAGTCATATTGGTATAGTTGGCAAAGGGAAATTTGCAAATGCAATTACAAAATCGTTATTATCGGAAGGTTCTAGCTGTTATAATGTAACAGCTTTTAATAAGCATGATAAAAACATTCTGGCTAAGTGTGACGCATTGATTCTCGCCGACCATGAAAGCGATACCCTCTATATTGGGGAAAAAGGAGAAATTACCGGCACAGAGATTAAGAATATTAATAGTGACCTGTTAATTATTCATATCAGTGGTAAAATAGATAGTCACCATTTAAAAACCAGCGGTATAAAATATTATCCCGAAAAAATTGCACCTCCGCATTACATGAGTGTTGCAACAGATTATGCAGGTCCAAAACCACTGATAGACTTGTTTACCGCAGGATTAAAGGTCGCTGAATTACTTTCAAAATTTAGAAAAAAAGGCTTGAGTTACAATAAATCCATTTCATTGGCATTGAAAAATAAGATTTGCCAGGACTTCAGCAGCAAGCAGAAGAACAAATATTTTTATTAAATATTGAAAAAAGTTGCCTTAATAAAATTATTGTAGTATTTTCAATTAATGCTGGTTGGAATTACGAAACATTTCAATGAAGAATCTGCTTCCATAACAGGTAAAAAATTTTTATGGATTAAGGCACTATTCGGGTTTAAAACAAAATGATAGCTTTTACATTAGATATCGACTGGGCGCATGAAGACGTAATCAATGATACATTATCTTTTTTCGAAACATACGGTATAAAATGTACTTTCTTTTCAACACACCACTCACCGCGTCTTATTAACGCAACAAAAAAACTGTTCGAGATCGGAATACATCCAAATTTCAATCCAGTTCTAAGCGGTAAATCTGCAAAAACCCCTGCTGACATAATAGATGAATTACTCGATGTGCATCCCGATGCGAAAGGTGTCAGGTCACATTCAATGACTCAAAATACTGACTTGTTAAATCTCTTCATAGAAAAGGGATTAATTTACGATGCTAATATTTTTCTCCCATACCAGACCGGGTTAAAGCCATTTACTGCATGGAACGGGCTCATAAGAATCCCTTTCAACTGGGAAGATGATGTACATTTGGCATACGGGCAAACCTTCGAATCATGGAATGTTAATTTGCTTGATGATGGGCTTGTGGTTTTTGCTTTTCATCCTGTGCACATTTACCTCAACACCGAAAACAGATTCCGCTATAATGAAGCCAAGAAATATAATAACGAACCTGATAAACTGATTAGTTACCGCAATTGCGAAATAAAGGGTACAAGAGATTTGCTTATTTCACTGATGGAATACATTAATCATAATAAACTTGAAGTAAAAACACTGCTCGAAATAGCTAATCAATTTAAATATACAGGAAAAATATGAAACAATATAAGATATGCATGGTTGGCTCAGGTTTTATGTCCCGGAAACACTGTTCGGTTTTAAAAGAACATCCATCGGCAGATTTAAATACTTTGGTCGATATTGAAATAAACGAACACCTTAAATCGTTTAAAAATGAGTTTGGTTTTAATAAAATTACAACCAATCTTGAAGAAGCTGTTAAGGATTGCGATATTATTTTTATAGTAACCCCTAACCTTCTGCATTACGGACAAACTATTACAGCTCTAGAACAGCATAAACACGTGTTTTGCGAAAAACCGCTTTCATACTTAAAAACCGAATACGATAAAATTAAAATCGCATTAGACCAATCGGGCTGCAAGCTGCAGGTAGGGATGAACTGCAGATTCAGAAAAATCAATATAGAAACAAAGCGATTAATCGATGAAAAAGTAATAGGTAATATCATGTTGATTTCCGGCTCGTATGTATTTGACCTTGTTGATTCTATCAAATCAAGAGCTAAAAAATGGTGGCTTGAGTATCCTGCAGGAACTTATACATTTTTGCACGCAGGGGCAATTCATACATTAGACCTTATGAGATGGTATGGCGGTGAGGTAAAATCAGTTACAGCTGAAGGAAATGCTTTTGAATTGAAAGAGGAATGGGAGAAGGATACTTTTGTAGCAAATCTGGAGTATAAAAACGGTATAACAGGAAGATTCATCTGCTCGGCATCAGCTTATAAACCATCTGATTTCTCTGTTGAAGTATTGGGAACGAAGGGAAGTATATGCGGGAACGATATCTTCTTAAAAGAAGACATGAATCTTAATAAGAATGAAATAGATATTAAACAGGAAAAACCCGATTTAATACTTCAGTTTGAAGACCTTATCGATTCGATCGAAAATAACCGTGAACCTTTAAATTCATTCAATGAAGCACTTCAGAATTTTGAATTAATTAGTGCTATCGAAAAATCAGTGAAAACATCCCGGAAAATTTATTTATAAAATAATATATTAATGTCAACAAGAACATACTCTGATACTGAATTCGAATTACTAAAACGCTGGCTCGATTCAAACCAGGACAGCCATTCTGAAAAAATTACTTCCGAACTTATCGAAATAATATCCAATGATTACCCTGCAAAACGTATCCTTCCTGTTAATTCCTGTATGGGTGCATTACACATTGCGCTGCAAACCATCGGAGTTGGACCAGGTGATGAGGTAATAGTAGACCCGATTGTAACTTTTGCAGGTATGGCAGTCATGTATCATAATGCAGTTCCGGTATTCGCCGATGTTGATGTTTACAAAATGAACGTCGAATACGAATCGATTAAAAATAAAATCACAGAAAGAACCAAGGCGATAATATGCACTCATTTGTTTGGAAGTATGTGCGAGATGGAAAATATTCTTAGAATAGCTGAAGAATTTAACTTGCCCGTTATAGAAGATTGTGCCCACACACTTTTTGCAACAAGAAACGGTAAATATGCCGGCTTATATGGTGATTTTGCCGGCTTCAGTTTTAACCACCGAAAACAGCTTAGTACCGGTCAGGGCGGATTTTTATTAATAAATAATGAAGAATTTGCCGAAAAATCGATGTTTACCAGCTTCGGCAGAATTCCCGGACGCTTAAGCTGGAATTACCAGATTTCGGGCTTGGTTTCTGCTCTTGCCATTGCTCAATGGGCACATGCCAAAGATTACGTCAAAAAAGATCATGAGCTTGCAGCACTCTATACGGAGGCACTTGAAAATTGTGATTGGATAGTTCCTCAAAAAATAGCTGATGGCAACTGGTCAGCATATCACATATGGGCGGCAGTATATCAAGGAGACGAAAAAGGCATTGATTATAAAAATTTTCTCGATGTGCTGCGTAAAAACGGAGGAGATTATTTCCTTCCGGCTTTTATGCCTTACGGTGCATTCGGACTTGAACCAAGTCCTGTATACCGATATCCCATTTTCAATGAACCGAAAGCCTACACAAGAGGCTGTCCTGTAGCTTGTCCTCATTATAAAGGCAGAGCAAATTATGATGAAGGCTCATGTCCAAATGCAGAATATCTTGTACCAAGAATGTTTAATACCGTTATAAGCCCTGTTGAAGATGAGCGGGTTAAACGTTATGCTGAAGCACTTAATAAGACTGTAAGATATTTTCAAACAAACTAAGTATGCCAAAAGAAATAAAAACTAATTGTCCTTTTACTTTAACTGAATACAGGAGCTTAATAAGGCTTGCAAAAAAACGATTTCCTTTCATTTCGTTTACTGACTATCTGCAATATGAAAAATTTGTTTTATGGCGGCACGATGTTGAATACAACGTAAATGAAATGAATATTCTTGCTGAGATAAATACCGAAGAAGGTATTAAGTCAACTTTTTTTGTTCAGCTTCATTGTATTTTTTATAACTTCTGGGATAAAATAAATACGGGTATTTTTAAGAATTGGTTAAAATGGGGTCACGATATCGGACTGCACTTCGACTGCGGTTATCATGATTCTGTATTTGACCGCATGGAAGAATTAATACTCAAAGAAAAAGCTATACTTGAAGATACTCTTGAAACTGCAGTTCACTCATTTGCATATCATAACCCTAATCCTAAAATATTGAAATACAGTGAAAACTACGGAGGGTTAATTAACGCATACAATAAAGATTTTTTAGGGGGTAATATTACATATGTATCCGATTCTAACGGCAGGTGGAGGGAAAACACCTTACGTGATGTACTGGAAAACACGAATATTAAGAAGGTTCAAGCTAACCTGCATGATACATGGTGGAATAATCAGCGTATACCGCAGATTAAAAAACTTGAAAATGCTCTAAGGGAAAATGCCGAAAAACAAATCAGTATATACAAAGATACAGCAAACATTGTAGTAGAAGATATTATTTAATTTTTGGAAAATAAAATTATAGCAATACATCAGCCTTATTTTTTACCGTGGCTTGGTTTCTTTAGTAAAATTATCAGATCCGATATATTTGTAATACTGGATAATGTTCAATACCCGAAAAAAGGCGGTTACTGGGCTAACAGAGTCAAGATTATTATTAACGGAGAAGCTGAATGGTTGACAATGCCTATAATCAGGTCATACAGCGGTTACAAAAATATTAACGAAATGAAAATTGATAACTCGAAACCGTGGCGTGAAAATATATTAAAAACCATTGAACGAAATTATAAGCATGCAGATTTTTTCGATAGCTGTTTTGATATAATTGAGAAACTCATAATATATGAAACCGACGATTTAGTTTCTTATAATGTAAATATTATCAATACTTTATGCCAATCACTCGGAATTGAGACGTCCAAAATAATTTTTGCATCCGGTCTTACATCGTCGGGTAAGGCAACCGATTTGCTCATCAGTATTACTAAAGAATTATGTGGTTCTGCATATTTATGCGGAGGCGGAGCTTCTAAATACCAGGAAGATGAGAAGTTCAAAGAAAATAATATAAACCTGATCTATTTAAACTATCAGCATCCTGTTTATAAACAATTCAACACTAAAGAGTTTTTAAAGGGTTTATCTGTTATTGACCCTATTATGAATATTGGAATAGCAGAAACCGCAAAATTATTGAAAACCTGTATATAAACTATGACTCAAGTATTTAAAAATAAAAAAGTTTTAGTTACCGGCGGTCTGGGTTTTATAGGAAGCAATCTTTCATTGAAGCTTAGTGAACTTGGTGCAGACGTACTAATTGTTGATAATATGCTCCCCCGTCAGGGAGGTAATTTATTTAATATTGAACCGGTAAAAGATAAAGTCAAAATTAATATTTCCGATATACGCAACCGTGTTTCTATGAACCACCTTGTAAAAGGCATGGATTACATTTTTCATCTTGCGGGCCAAGTTAACCACGTAGACAGCGTGAAGAACCCGCTTCAGGATCTGTCGATAAATGTTGAAGGCACATTAACAATAATGGAATCTTTGAAACAAAATAACCCTGATGCAAAGGTTATTTTCACAGGTACACGCGGAGAATACGGCACTTCACTAAAACTGCCTGTAACCGAAAAACACGAAATAAATCCAATCGGTATTTACGCAATAACAAATTTTGCTGCTGAAAGGATTGTCCTAACATATCATAACATCCACAAAATAAAATCAGTTTGCTTGCGGATAACAAATACATACGGTCCGCGTCACCAGATGATGCACGATGAATACGGTGTTTTTAACTGGTTCATAAGGAAAGCACTTGATAACGAAACAATCTCAATATTCGGTGATGGCAGAATTTTAAGAGACTATTTATATATCGACGATTTAACCGAAGCTCTGATAATGACCGCAGCCTGTGATAAGGCTTATGGTGAAGTATTCAATGTGGGGTCAGGTATTCCCGTAAGCTTTATAGACCTGGCTAAAAAAATAATAAAAATAGCAGGAACAGGCAGCACAAAATTTACAGAGTTTACGACAGAACGCAAAGCACTCGAACCGGGAGATTACTATGCCGATATTTCCAAGATTAAAAAAATCGTAATGTGGGAAGCGAAAACATCTCTCGATGACGGTATAAAAAACACTATACAATATTACAGGAAATACAAGAAGTATTACTGGTGAAAATGAGTAAGGTAGAAAAATTCAAGAAGTTTTTCAATTCAAAGGGTAAAATCAAAACTTTCGTTAACCAGCTAGTTTATGAAGATAAGCTTATAGCAATACTTAATAAATACAAACTGCACGCATTCAATCAGGTGGATACAGAAACTTTGTTTTTATTGCTGGGCGAAAGTTCAGTACCGGAAATAAATGTTAAAGCCGATTTTACCGGAGGTATATCACCGGTTAATGATTACTATATGCTTTGCAGAATAGCTAAAGCTATAAAAGCAGAAAAGTATTTTGAAATCGGTACATGGCTTGGTCTATCTGCATATAATATTCATATAAACTCTAAGAATACAGAAGTTTACACGCTTGATATACCGTATGACCACGAAGAAATAAGACTTTACGGTATACCCAAAGACGTATTCGGTTTTTACTCAAAGAAAATTGAAACAATACATCATTTAAAAGCAGACAGTAAAAACTTTGACTGCAAACCATATTCAAAAACTTTTGACCTTGTGTTTATTGACGGAAATCATTCTCTGGATTATGTAAAGAATGATACTAAAATTGCATTAGAATTAATTAGGAATGAAAAATCGATTATTGCCTGGCATGATTACATACTCAGCGGTGAAGTAAATAAAAATGTGCTGTGCGGCATTCTTGATTCGATACCGGCAGCAGAGCATAAACATATAATACATCTTTACCAGTCAAATTTAGCATTGTTTTCAAAAAGCTTTAACTTTCCGGAAAGACACTTTGACCAATGGGAAATTCCCGTGTATAACTATGAATTAACAATTAAGCAGAAAACCAAACAGCAAATATGAGTGGTAAAATTTTCATTTAGGGTACCGTTGTAACTGCCTAATGATAAATACTTTCATGCTTATAAAACTGAAAAGTTTTGCTGTATAAAAATCGGTATAGCAAAAATTTTGTTCTGTTTAAACGTATTATAATAATACATAATATCTCTATTATATACTTAAATAGTTTAAAAGCAATTCATTTTTTAATTTTGAAATTAAGATAAATGATAAAAACTTTTGATATCGAAAAGTACATAAGCCCACTTGATACAAAAAGGTTTGGATTTAAGGTTGTTAAATCAGATTTTTCAGAGACTGACCCTGAATCAGCAATAAATGAACTCAAAAAACACAGTGTAGTGCTGGTTATATCCCGAATTGAGGGGAAAAACTTAAAGCTTGTTAACAAATTGGAGGATCTTGGATTCAGGGTTAAGGATAATCAGCTAACATATAAATACGACTTGAAGAATTTTAAACCGAATGAAATAAAACTAACTGAAAATTATTATATAAGAGAAGTAAAAGAAACAGATATACCTGCTTTAATGAGATTCACAGAGGAATCTTTCGACGGGTACGGACATTATTTCGCTGATAATAAATTGGATAAAAAAAGATGCATGGAAATATACAAAGACTGGGTGCAAAGAAGCTGTACGGATAAAAATACTGCCGATAAAGTGTTCGTGGCTGAAATAGAAAAGGAAGCTGTAGGCTATTTGACATTTAAAATATTTGAAAAAAATAATTCTAAATATGCAGCAGGCGGCTTGGGTTCGGTTTTGAAGTATTACAGAAATAAATCAGTTTTTCGCGCAATCACTTTGCATGGTCTGAAATGGGGAGCGGAAACCGGTTTAGAGTGGGAAGAACATAATGTTCTTACAACTAATACTTCCGTTAACAAGTTATTTTCCGATATGGGTTTCAGGATTGTAAATTCGTATATAACACTTCATGGCTGGCTTGAATAATTACACACAAGAAATTTTCCCGAAACATGAAAAAATTCACAATACCTTTTAATAAACCTTATTTTACAGGAAAAGAGACTGAATATATTAAAAAGGCTGTATCTTCAGGAAAGATTTCGGGAGACGGTATGTTTACCGCAAGATGCCAACAGTTTTTTGAGAAAAAGTATCATTTTAGAAAAGCCTTATTAACCACAAGCTGTACTGATGCGCTGGAAATGGCAGCACTGCTGCTCAATATCGAAGAAGGGGATGAAATTATTTGTCCTTCTTTTACATTTGTTTCAACTGCAAATGCTTTTGTACTACGCGGTGCTAAAATAGTATTCGCAGACAGCATGCCTGATAATCCAAATATTGACCTGTCAAAAATTGAGCCTCTTATAAATAAAAAAACAAAAGCAATCATTATTGTGCACTACGGTGGTGTTGCCTGTGAAATGGATATATTAATAAAAATAGCTCAAAAGTATGGTATAACTATTATTGAAGACTGTGCACATTCAATCGATTCTTATTATTATCAACAGCCCTTGGGTTCCTTTGGTACATTTTCAACCTTTTCTTTTCACGAAACTAAAAATATAATCTCGGGCGAAGGAGGTATGATAATAATAAACAATGAGAAATATATTAAAAGAGCCGAAATAATCAGAGAAAAAGGTACTAACCGCTCTTCTTTCTTCAGGGGTGAAGTAAATAAATATGGGTGGGTCGACATCGGTTCTTCATTTCTTCCTTCAGATATTATTGCAGCATTTTTATATTCTCAGCTTAAAAATCTGAAGAAAATTCAAGCTAAAAGAATATTATTATGGCAAACATACTACGAGAAGCTTAAACCGTTAGAACAGGAAGCCTGTTTTAAAATGCCAAAACTTCCGGAATATGCAACTAATAACGGACATTTATTTTATATTTTATGCAGAAACACCGGTGAACGGACAGCTTTGATAAATTATTTAAAGAAAAACGGGATACTTGCAGTTTTTCATTACCTCCCGCTGCATAAATCGCCTTTTTACAAAAGAAAACACGATGGCAGAATACTGCCGAATTCCGAATTATTTTCAAAGCATCTGTTGAGACTCCCGCTTTACTACGAATTATCACTGGAACAGGTTAACAAAGTAACGGAAAACATCTACCGGTTTTATGAAAAAAACAAAGATGGGAAAAAGAATATTTATCGGATTAAGTAATACTGCCGGTTATGGCACAAGGCTGGTAAAAGGTTTTAGAAGCATCGGTATTAAAGCCGATTTATACATCAGCGGGGAACACCCTTTTAATTATGACACTTCATACTCACATCGGATTAAATCGTTTTCCAATATATGGCTTAAAAGATTATATGTCAGATTATTTTTTCTTAAAAGCTTGTTTAAATATGATGCATTTATTTTTTTTTCCGGTGAATCACTCCTGAAAAATTACAGAGATTTTAATTATTACAGGAAATTCAACAAGAAAACCATGATGATTTTTCTCGGATGCGATGTACAACAACCTGAACTGACTTTCAGGAAAGATATTCCATTTTCAGCATGTCATAATTGTGAACAGGAGTATAAGAATTTTGTTGGCTGTGTACCTGAAAAAAAGCTCCTCAGAACCAGAAGAATTGAAGAAGTAGCAGATTACATAGTGAGCCATACCGCAATATCCGATGCCCTGGAACGGGAATATGTGAACGTAATTCAGCCTATCAATATTGAAGACTTCCCTGAATATACAGCTAAAAAAAATAACAAAACCCCTGTGATTCTCCATGCTCCCAGTAATTTCGGATATAAAGGAACTAAATATCTGGTAGAAGCAGTAAAAAAATTAAAAAAAGAATTCAAATTCGACTTTAAGCTAGTGAACAACGTCACAATAAAAGAATTATACGAAGAAATTCAAAAAGCTGATATAATTGTAGACCAGCTCATACAGGGCTGGTATGGCATGCTGCCTCTTGAAGCAATGATGTTCAGCAAGCCGGTTATATGTTACCTGAGAGATGATGTAGTCAAAGCATTACCGGATGATTGTCCTATCATTAATGCAAATCCCGGTAATATTTACGAAGTATTAAAACATTGTTTACAGAATCAAAACATGTGGAGAGATACGGGATTAAAAGGACGTAATTACGTAATCCAAAATCATGATTCAAGAAAAATAGCAAAGCAGTATGCCGATTTGCTGCTCCAATAGATTTATCATATGCTAAAAAGAATATTTAAAGAGGCAATTGTATATGGCTTAAGCCGGTATATTGGCAAGTTAATCGGTGTTTTTTTACTTCCTCTTTACACTGCCGCACTTGTTCCTGAAGATTACGGTATATTAAACCTGCTTGGTACTATCAGCTTAGTCAGCACTTTTCTTATTGTATCGGGTACCGATTCATCTCTGGGATATTATTACTTCAGGAAGGAATATTTCGACCAGCGGAAAGAAATGATTACTTCGGCTTTGTGGATAAGATTGCTTTTTTCTGTTACTGCTTTTTTAATAATACTATTGTGTTCAGGTATCTTATCGGATGTGTTATTCGGTAGAGAACAGAAACTATTCATAATAATTACCGGGGCAACAATCGTTTTTGCTTCGGTGAGTTCTTTCCTGTATGACCTGCTGAGGTTTGAATTCAAGCAATGGTTATACACGGTAGTTTCTACAGCAGGAATACTTTTAAATATAGGTTTATCGATTTATTATGTACTAATCCTAAAAGCAGGTATCGAAGGAGCACTAATTGCCGGATTGTTATCTTATGGCTTGCTATTCGTTTTCACTTTGGTTTATGTAATAAACAGATATGGTTTAAGATTTTCCGGTTTCTGGTTCAAGAGTATTCTTAAATACGGATTCCCGCTGATTGGAACCGGAATTGCTGTCTGGGTACTCACTTCAACCGACGTATATTTCCTCGCACATTTCTCTAATCTTTCTGCTGTGGGTATTTATTCGGTAGGTATCAAAGTAGCAAGCTTTGTAGGGCTGGTTGCAGGTGCAATACAGCTGGCATGGGGTCCTTTCGCTGCAGATATCCAGTTCCAGGAAAATGCTAAACATATTTATGCTAAAGTCTTTCTGCTTTATGCTATTCTTAATATTATCGGTGTGTTTTACATTTCAATGTTTGCAATAGATATTTTAAAGGTGTTTACTCAACCCGATTATTACGGAGCAAAGGCTGTTATTCCTCTTTTATGTCTCAGTGCCGTAATATCAAGCGGATATTTTATTGTGGTTACAGGCATGAACCTTGCCAAGAAATTACAGCACACAATATGGATAACAATATCCGGAGCGGCATTCAATATCCTATTAAATTATCTTCTAACTCCCGTTTATGGTTCTATAGGTGCTGCAATTTCAATAACCTGTGCCAATTCATTGATATTTTTGCTTACATTAATTTACTCACAAAAATATTACCCGATTTCATTCAATTACAGAAAAGTTTTTGTAGTTTTTATCCCGGCATTTATGCTGGTTGCCTTAACTTATTATTTCAGCTTCCGTATTTACACACGGGTAGTAATAAGTGTTTTGTTTGGTATTTTTGCTGCAGCATATTTTTATTTCACATTCCGTAAATCAGAAGAGTTTAAAAAAATTATAGATAAGCTTACAAGCTTAAAAGAAGCTAAAAAACCTGTAAAGGGTGTAACAAGTCTGGACATATAATATTAAAAATACAACAATGAAAAAAGACTTAACAAACTTTCTATATCCTAAATCGATTGCAATAATTGGAGCATCGTCAAAAAAAGGAACCCTAAGCTGGGAATTGGTCAACAATTTAATCAACTTTGGTTACACCGGTAAACTGTTTCCGGTAAACCCGAAAGCTGATTCAGTTCACAGCATAAAAGCACACTCATATGTATACGGAATAAAGGATAAGATTGATATGGCTATTATCATGCTGCCTCGTAATCTTGTGCTTCCGGCAATAGACGATTGTAATAAAAAGAAAATCAAATCGATAGTTGTAATAACAGCTGGATTTAAGGAAGTCGGCAGTGAAGGTGCTGAAGTTGAAAAAGCACTCGTTCAGAAGATCAAAAAATACAAAATGACTTTGATAGGACCCAACTGCATGGGTATCATCAACACACACCCAGATATAAGAATGAACGGTACTTTTGTTCTGGGCACGCCCATACACGGAGGTATTGGATTTGTATCTCAAAGCGGTGCTCTGGGAGCTGCTGTGCTTAAAACCGTCCAGTTAAATGATGTTGGCTTTGGCCAGTTCCTGAGTATAGGAAACAAAGCAGATGTATCGGGTAATACAGTTCTTGAATTCTGGAAAGATAACCCGCACATTAAAGTAATCACGGTTTATCTTGAATCGTTCGGTAACGCAAGGAAATTTATGGAACTTACACGCGAGATTACAAAGAAGAAACCTGTTATTGTAATAAAATCTGCAAGGACTGCTGCGGGTGTTAAGGCAGCTTCATCACATACCGGGGCGCTGGCAACATCCGATACAGTAGTTGATGCCTTTCTAGAACAGGGCGGGGTGATAAGGGTAAATACAACCGATGAAATGTTTGATATTGCCAAAGCCTTCGATAATGCAAACCTGCCAAAAGGAAACAGGGTAGGAATACTAACAAATGCGGGGGGGCCTGCAATTCTTGCAGTAGATGAATGTGAAAATGAGAGATTGCTAATACCTGAACTTGAAAAAATTACACAGGAAAAATTGCGTAAAATAGCACCACCCGAGGGTTCGGTTTTTAATCCCGTCGATATGCTTCCGCCTGCAACAGCAGAAATGTATTACAATGCGACAAAGGTTATGCTTGAAGACCCGAACATAGATTCGCTGATAGTAATATTAGGGCCGCCGTTAATGCTCGATACACTTGAAATCGGTAAATCAATTTGTAATGCTGCAAAGACATCCGATAAAACCTGTATGATTGTGTTAATGTCGCAAGACGATATTATTTCCCGTCTGCGGGTTGTAATGCCGGAACATCCTCCTACATTCCGTTTTCCCGAACCGGCAGCGAGAGCTATCGGACAAATGCTGCGGTATAAAAAATGGCAGGAAACACCACAGGGAAAAATTATTAATTACAGTGTTAACAAAACTATAGTGCGAAAGCTGCTTACCGGTCATCGAACAGGAACGCAGTATATACGTTTCGATAAGGCAAAAGAAATTTTAAAAGCGTACGGTTTCCCTCTTATAGAAACATACCTTGTTAAAAATGATGAAGAAATGCTGCTTACGGCAAAAAATATCGGGTACCCGGTTGTGCTTAAAACAATGGGTAAAGAATTAATACATAAATCGGATATAGGCGGAGTTGCAGTGGATATACACACCGAAGCCGAACTGCTGAGCATAGCAAACCGTATGAAAGAAAAACTAAACAGCCATAACCTGCTGAAACATCTTGAGGGATTTATTGTTCAGCCGTTTCTTTTAGGCGGTGTGGAAACAATTATGGGGGTATCGAAAGACGAAAAAGCAGGGCATCTAATAATGTTTGGTCTTGGCGGTATTTATGTCGAAGTTTTTAAAGATGTTAAATTCCGGCTGGTGCCCATTACAGATGTTGAAGCGGAATCATTAATAAAATCTGTAAAATGCTATAAGCTGCTTGCAGGGACGAGAGGAAAGGAAAAGGTTGATATAGAAATTATTAAGGAAAATTTGCTGAGATTGTCACAGCTTGTTACCGACTTCCCTCAATTTGAGGAAATTGACTTTAACCCGTTCGTTTTTTCTCCTGAAAAATCGAAATGCCGGATACTTGATGCAAGAATGAAGGTAAGTATTAAATAACAATTAATAATTTGTTATTAACCATTCACTATTCACAAATTAACCATTTAACCAATTAACTAATTAACCAGTTGACTAACTTATAACTTCTGCACCCTAATTTGCAGTACTTTATTACCCGATTTTTTTGTAATTATAAAGCTTATTCCTTTATAATCAATTCTTTCATAAATATCAGGTATATGTCCCGTTACTTTCTGCAGGAAGCCATTTAATGTTTGATAATCCGTATCTTCAGGAATATTAAAATTAAAGCGTTTGTTGAAATCCTCGATAGATATTATTGGATTCACAAGATACATGCCTCCTTTTTCTGGGATAACTTCCTGTGTATCTATATCATACTCGTCTTGTATTTCGCCAACAATTTCCTCCAATATATCTTCCATTGTTACAAGTCCTTCTACACCGCCATATTCATCAACAACAATTGCAAGATGTACTTTTTTCTTCTGAAGTTCTTTTAACAGGTCGCCAATACGTTTCGTGTCCGAGACAAATGTTGCCGGTCTTATAATATCAGACAGCATTATCAGTTCCCTGTGCTCGGCTGCAGAGATAAGGTCTTTTGTGTATATAATACCAACAATATTATCTATAGTATCTTTATACACAGGCAAACGTGAAAATCCCTCCTCCGTAACAGTGCGGTAAATATTTTCTCTTGTATCTTCAATGTTAAGTGCGACCATATGGTTACGCGGAACCATAATTTCGCGTGCAATCTTATCGTTGAATTCAAATATCTTTTCAATCAGCTGGTGTTCTGTAGAATCGATTGCACCCGATTTACGACCTTCTGCAATCAATATCCTAAGCTCTTCCTCCGAATGAAACCGTTCTGCTTCGCTCACCTGCTGTATTCCTATCATACGTAAAACAAAATTAGCTGATGTGTTAAGCAGCCAGATTACCGGTTTAAACACGAGATAGAAAGTGTTTAACGGTATCGCAACAAACATAGAAGTAGATTTGGAGTATTTAATAGCGAGCATTTTGGGTGCCTGCTCACCTATTGAAATATGAAGAAATGTAAGGAAAATAAATCCAATTAAAATTGCAAGTGTTTTTATAGTTTGCGGATGTGTAATGCCTACCCAGGTAAACAGCGGTTCAAGTATTTTAATTGCAACTGGTTCACCAACCCAGCCAAGTCCCAGAGAAGCCATTGTAATACCAACCTGAGAAGCTGAAAGGTAAGTATCGAGATGTGAAATGACCTTAACTGCAATTTTAGCACGCTTATTATCCTTATCGGCAAGCGGTTGTAACTGAGAAGAACGTACTTTTACAATCGCAAATTCTGCTGCTACGAAAAAAGCATTGGCAAGAACAAGCAGTATTACAATAATTATCTCAAAAAGTATACTTTCAACTTCCATAAATAATTATCCGTGATGATATTACATTAAAACCAAAATTTATATTTAAAAATGATTCCAAATGCCTTATTTTTAGATAAATATAACAAACAAACTTATTAAATATAATCACTACATTTATAAACTTAAAACAGGGGAATAAAATGCTAAACTTAAACAAAAACGATATTTACACTAAAATTGTGCTTAGTATTATCGCTTTATGCCTGCTTTTGATTACATTTAATCTGTATTTCTCACCAAAGGACTTACGGGCATTACAGACTGTGCAGGATGTAAATATTAAATCGATAAACGGTCAAAGCATTTGGGGTGATGAGCTGCCGGTTAACGTAAAAGAAGTGAACTCAAGAAGTATAAACAACGGTATGCCTGTTGATTTGCAATCGATTAAAGGACGTGATTTATGGGATAACCAGATACCCGTTGATATACAAAAAGTTAACGGAAGCCAGATTTATGGTTATGAAGTTCCGGTGAAAGTGAAATGATTAATCCTGAGCAAAGCCGAAGGATTCTATACTAAAATAAAAATTAGTAACTTGTAACCTGAAACCCTTCTGCTTCGTAATTCGACCACGCTCATGACTGACTCAGGGTTTATCAGATATGTCTGATATCATTATAAACCACAAATGCCATAAACAGCATAAGCAGAACAAAGCCGACATTTTGAACTACAATCTGGACTTTATGTGATACAGGTTTCCTGAAAACAGCTTCAAACAGAAGGAACATAAAATGTCCGCCGTCAAGTGCAGGGAAGGGCAATATGTTTATTATTGCGAGTGTTATCGAGAGCATTGCCATAAACCCGAGAAACGAGAACAAGCCTCCTTCGGCCGATTGACCTGCATATTGAGCTATTTTTACAGGTCCTCCCACTGCCTTCGAAAAAGCTATGTCGCCTTTAATAATTTTCCATATCGACTTAAGAAATAATACGACACCATAATTCCAGAGATCTTTAAATCCTTCCGGGATAGCGGTGAATACATTATACTTAATATTTTTTATACTTCCTGCATACTTAAATACATTAACTCCTATCGTGCTATCAGCAGGATCAGGCTTGATAGAACCATTCATTTCAGTTCCGCCCCGCAGCCATTTCAAAGAAAATTCTTTGTTGGCATTTAATTTAATAATATCCACAAATTGCTGGGAATGAGTAATTGCTTTTCCATCAGCCTCAATAATTATATCACCCGGCTGTAAGCCAAGCTTACCGGCAGGCTTATCCGGTGAAACCTGTGATATTTCCGGAACCATATTTTCGACAAATAAGCCAAATGACCTCTCGTTAATATCCCTGAGCTCTGATCTTGGAATAAAAACGGATTTCGATTCTCCATTCCTTATAAAGCCGATTGTTAAATCCTCTCCCATACTTTCGATAAAGATTGCAGCTTTTACCTCATCCCAGTACTGCACATTATGCGAATTGACCGAAATAATTTTATCTCCCGGCAAAATACCCGATTTATTAGCTACAGAGTTCACCGATACATAACCAACTGTCGTTGTATCCATACGGCTTTTGCCTTGCACAATCACAATAATAAAAAATATCAGGAAAGCCAGTAAAGTATTCATAATAACACCGGCAGTAATAACGAACATACGTTGCCAAACAGGTTTAGACCTGAATTCCCATGGCTGCGGCTCACGGTTGATGAACTCGGTGTCCATGCTTTCATCAATCATACCGGCAACCTTTACATATCCTCCAAGTGGAAATACTCCTATACCGTACTCTGTATCACCTTTCACGAATTTGAATAGTCTGAGGTTAAAAAAATCGAAGAAAAGATAAAACTTGTCAACCCTCATACGGCAGAGCTTGGCAGCTACAAAATGACCGAACTCATGCACGAATACAAGAATGATTATCGTTATCAAAAAGTAAAGTATCGAATTGAATATTTCCATAAAGATTAATTAATTTTCATTTGTTTTGCTGTTTCTCTCGACTCGATATCGGTTTCAACAATTGAGTCAATATCATTTAAAGAATGATTATTATGTTTTTCAAGTGTTCTTTTTATCAAAGCAGGAATTTCATTAAACTTTATCATACGGTTCAGAAACATTTCAACAGCTACTTCATTGGCTGCGTTTAAAACAACAGGATAAGATCCCCCAAGCTTAATCACTTCATAAGCCAGCTTCAGGCACTCGAACTTTTCAAAATCGGGGCTTTCAAAAGTCAGTGTTTTCAGTATCGATAAATCAAGTCTTGGGTAATCGGAGCTGATTCTATCGGGATAAGTTAGTGCATATTGTATAGGTATTTTCATATCCGGCATACCAAGCTGTGCTTTTACCGAACCGTCAACAAACTCTACAAGCGAGTGAACAATTGATTGCGGATGTATAAGAACCTCAATATTTTCCACTTCTATATCAAACAACCATTTTGCCTCAATAATTTCAAATCCTTTGTTCATCAGTGTGGCAGAATCGATGGTAATTTTATTTCCCATCTTCCAGTTCGGGTGCTGCAATGCTTCTTCGGTAGTCACATTCTTAAACAAATCCTTCGAGTAATTTAAAAAAGGACCCCCTGATGCTGTGAGCGTTAGCTTTGTAACCTTATTTTGAGGCTCGCCCCTGATGCACTGCTGTATTGCACTGTGTTCACTGTCAATCGGAAATAGCCTTGATTTTGAATGCGTAATCAGGTTATTAATCAATTCTCCAGCTACAACCAGTGATTCTTTATTAGCAAGAGCAATGTCTTTTCCGTGCCTTATTGCTTCCATGGTTGGAATTAATCCGACAAATCCAACCAGGGCGTTTACCGCAATATCGTAATCGTTCCTTCGTATAAGTTCGTACAGACCGTCTTTACCGTGAAATAATTCGCATTTGTTGTACCTGTTAGTGTGCTTAAACTCAGCAAAATAATTATGGTCATAAAGCACAGCAGCATTAGGTTTAAATTCGTCAATTTGTTCTGTTAAAAGCTCAAAATTTGAATTAGCAGATAAATATTTTACCTTAACAGGATAGGAATTTTTGTTTAAATTCCTGACTACTTCAAGTGTATTTCTGCCAATTGAACCGGTTGACCCGAGTATTGCTATGTTTTTCATTTATAAACTGGTAAATTTATACCTTAATCCTCTTAAATAATATATCTAAAAGATTACAAATTACCTTCATTCAACTGAAGTACAGCTGTCCGGGCAGCGGATTAATCAACCAGCTTGACTATACAGAGTTTCGCAACAGTGAAATACAAACAAAAAACGTTAACAATTGAAGTTGCGCAAACCTTTCCTGCGAAAGCGGTAATCTACAAAATTATGTCGCTTCTACAAAGCTAAAGTGCTGTTTATTAATCGCTTTTACCAATTTTACGCTACAAACGGAGCCGGGAGATATAATAACTTCATCATTTTGCGTAACATAAGTTAATAATTTTAACCTGTCGGTGAAATTTGAAATTTCATTTTTTGATGCTACTATTCAGGGCTCTATCCTCCATTAATTCATTTTCAAATCCTTTAACCTTAAATTGAACGCAGTCCCGACAGGTTTCTAAAACCTGTCAGGTTCAAGTGATATCATTACTTTTCATTCAGCTTATCCAGCATTTTCTTGCCATTCTCATTATTAGGATTTATCTCAAGAGATTTTTCATAATTCTCAATAGCAAGTTTATTATTTCCGTCCATCATGTAGCCCTCACCAAGACTGTCGTATACATTGTATGACTCGGGAAATTGCTCAGCATTAAGCTTAAAAATCTCAATAGCATCTTTAATATTGCCATTTTGCAGTAATAGGTATCCGAATGTATTTAACTGCCCTTCCTTGAAATTATATTTTTTACCATCCTCCTCTTTAAGCTTATAATACAATCCTACTGCAGCATTAACACCTTTTTCAACATAAACTATCATTAGGGTATCGATAATAGATAGCCTGGGTTTATGTATGCCAAGCACCTCAACATCGAATATCAGCGTTGAGTTGGGGGGAATTATTTCACCTGCTCCTTTTTCACCATAAGCAAGCTCAGGAGGAATAATAAAACGGAACTTGTCACCCACACGCATTAATGCCACTCCTTCATCCCAGCCTTTAATAACCTGTGATTCACCAAGAGTAAACTCGAATGTTTCGTTACGGTCTAAAGATGAATCGAATTTTTTACCGTCGGTAAGCCACCCTGTATAATGAACTTCGACAGCTTTACCGGTTTTGGATTTTTTACCCGTCCCTTTTTTCAGAATAATATATTTTAACCCTGAAGATGTAGCTATTGTATCACCTGTTTGGGAAAATATAAGTGAGTTTATTAAAAGTATGCTTAAAATTAGAATAGAATATTTCACATTTATTTTTTTGTATTTTAAAGATTTAATTTCCTCAATTTAGGAGAGAAAAACCATACAATAAATACAATTATCAGCGTCATTAACCCGCCAAAAATAACAGATGGTACAATACCCATTATTTTTGCAGCCAGCCCTGATTCGAATGCTCCTATTTCGTTGGAAGACCCGATAAAAATGCTGTTAACAGCCGATACTCGTCCTTTCAAGTTTTCAGGAGTCATAAGCTGAATAATTGTGCTTCTGATAACAACACTTACTGCATCAAAAGCACCGCTAAGTGCAAGAGCAAACAGTGATAGATAAAAATTCTTTGACAGGGCAAAAACTATAATACTGATCCCGAAACCAAATACGCACGATAAAAGTTTGGCACCTGCCCGGTTTGTAGGCGGTTTGCGTGTAAGAAAAACTGCCATAAGCAATGCACCTACCGAAGGAGCAGCACGAAGCAAACCAAGCCCTTCCGGACCTGCAAATAAAATCTCTGCTGCAAAAATGGGAAGCAAAGCTGTGGCTCCGCCGAACAGCACAGCAAACATATCAAGCGAAATTGCACTCAGAATTATCTTATTCTTCATAACAAATTTAATACCTGCCATTAATTTCTCAAATATTGAGTTCTGTAAAATTTGTTCAGGAACAGGTTTATTTTTTATCAATGAGATTAACACAATAGCAAGAAAAACAATACCTGAAATACACAGGTATGACCGTGCAAATCCGGCAATTGCGTAAACAAAACCTGCTATTGCCGGTCCGGTTACTGCACCAAGCTGCCATGTTGTAGTGCCCCATGTAACTGCGTTCGCAAAAAATTTCGACGGAACAAGCTGAGACAACAATGCAAAAGACGACGGCATAACAAAACCTCTTGCTATACCACTGACGAAGATCACAGCGTAAATAAATGCAATTTTGTTTAAGCTTAGGGTGTTAATCGTATCAGATGATATTAAAAACAAGGAAACCGAACAGAATAAAATAAGTATGTAAGAAAATAATAAGACTGTCTTTCGCGGATTGGTATCTACAATATGCCCTGCAAACAAAGAAACACATATTGCGGGTATAGCTTCGGTTAGTCCGATAAGCCCAAGCGATAACGGATCTTTGGTTAGTTCATAAATCTGCCACCCTACAACAACAGCCTGCATAAGCGAAGCTACCGTGAGAAAAAAGCGTGCAAATACAAAATTCCTGAACTCAGGAACTTTTAATGCCGAATAGGGGTCATGATTAGTCTGCGAAGGAAAGTCTGCGGGATTTATACTCAAATTCCGTTTAATTAGAATAAACTCGATAGAAAAAATTTCTCATAATAATAATTTCAGAGAAATTACAGGTATTAATGGAAACAGCACGCAATTTTCTTTTTTCCCGGGTTTATTATACGTTTTCAAAAAATGCTAAGAGGTAGCCATTGCAGTCTTTTATCCAAAATTCTTTAGTCTTATACCAGGTTTCCTGCAATTCCTTAACAATCTTAACATCTTCTCTGATTTCTTCATAATAAGATTCAACATTGGTCATTTCAATGTAAAAAACGGTTGAACTTGCAAGCTCTTTATTCTCGAATTCAGGCAGGTATTTATAAAGAGCCTTTTTTAGACCAATCATTAACTCAACATTGCCATTAACCAACATCGCAAAATTAGGTTTTCCCCCATCCGATTGAACGTAGTCAACCTTGAAACCAAGAATTTTTTCATAATAACTGATGTTTTCCTGAACATCGTTTACGAATAAATGCGGTGTTATTTTTTTCATTTTAATCATAATGATTAAACAAAATTTATTCTACAAATAAAATTCAGGAAGGATATGAGATAATTAAGTTTAAAACTGTTACTCTTTCTTATCTTTGCCTGAGGGCAGCAAATCGAATAAATGCCATACACTGCAATACCAGTCACCGGGGAAGAAATAATCCCTAATGGTTCTTCGCATACTGCCATCACTATTTTTCACAAAAACCGAAACACCAGGCATGTACCTTCCCTCCGAATCCTGAAATCCCATATCTTTGATAAAAGTTGTGGCAGCTCCCGAATACATCCTAAACTTCCACCCCCTCGAATCTGCAAATTCACGCTGTACATCAAACGGGTCTGGTGATACAAGTGCAAAAGCTGCTTTCTTCTCGATGAAATATGAGACACCATTAAATCCATCCGCCCACAATGTACAGTAAGAGCACGATTTACCCATGTTATGCACAACTATGAGCTCATTCTTATCGGCAAACAATTGCGAAAGCAGAACATTATTGCCATCCCTGTCTATAAAAACATAATCGCTGACATCTAACGAGGAAGATTTCGATAATAGTTTAATCGTTTTCCTGCGGTTTTTACGAATTACCTCATTAAGGATTTTAAGTTTTTTTTCAGCCTTCTCTGACTTATTTTTACCTTTTCGGGATTTCCCTTTTTCACCCATATTTCCTTCCTAATCTATTGAGAAATTTTAAAAATTTTTCTAATTATAAAAATAAAGTTGCGATAATTCTATACAATAAAATTATTAACTGATTTTACTCAAAATTAACCTATTAAAAGACCCAACCTTCCTCCTGGACTTGTCTACAGCCAGCTGAGGAAGACAAGCAGCTGCAAGCATACATAAGCTTTAAGAAATCTACCGGGATTTCTTACTCTTCAGGAATCCTGCATAAATTTAAATATGGGATAATAATATTACCCACGACCGGCTCTTATGGAAACGAATGCTGCCTTATTACTACTGAATCATAACTTTAACTGCTGGATTTGTATTTCTCTATCAATTCCTTCTCCCTTTCAAGTGATAAGCCATATTTTGGCTCCGGCCAGCCAAGTGATTCGTAATACTCTGCTGTTTCTGATATACTATTTTCGAAACTCTTCAGCTCAATGTTAAAATCTTCTCTCAGCTTTGTGTTATCAAGCAATAATTCGAAATCGCCTGTCCATACAGGCAGGTCAGTCCATGGCTGGACTTTATCATTAATAAGTTTTTCACCTGAAACATTTACATACTGAGAATGTGTATCAAAAATTGAACAAGATAAATCAAGTATTTGTTTTATAGTAACCGGTTGGTGAGTTGTTGCATTGTAAACGTTTCTGTGATTCGGCATTTTAATTGCATACTGAATAATATTTGCACAATCAACCGAATAAGTATTAGTGCTTCTGCATCTGCCTTCATCGGGTATCAGTATCTCACCTCCACTTTTAGCCCTGTAGAGCCAGTAATAAAACCTGTCCGACCAGTCATAGATGCCGTAAATTAATGCAGGTCTGAAAATAATCACATCCAGCCAGTCCGATGAAAGCAGTATACGTTCGCATTCAGCTTTCTTATTACCATACGATGCAGTGTAATCAGGATTAATTCTTTGCTCGTCCGAACACTCGAGTAATTTAAAATTTTCATCAATCATACCTGCAGAAGGTTCGTTATCAAAATCATATACGCTGGCACTTGAAACAAAAATGTACCGCCCCGCTTTTCCTTTAAGTAATTGCGTAATCTTTTCAATATTAACCGGCAGCATCCCGATAAAATCCACAACCACATCCCAGTCAATACCTGCTATTTTATCAATATTACTTGTGTTCCTGTCACCGATTATCCGATTCACATGCTTATACAAATCCGGATTTCTTTTTCCCCTGTTAAACAAGGTAATGTCGTAGTCAAATTGTATTAATTTACCGGTAAGTAATCTGCCTACAAAACCGGTACCTCCAAGGATTAAAACTCTTTTCATATTTTAAAAAATAAAAAACGGAGACATAAATCTCCGTTTACAAAATACTCAACCTATGAGGAACAACTAACAGACATCAAAATCCAACTCTTCAAGCTCAACAAGCAGCGACTTTGCTTTCTGGAATTGTTCTTCCGATACGAGAATTTCGGTTATAACTTTTTTACCTTTCTTATCACCACCCATATCCTTCGTAGACATAGAATATACTACACCGGCATCATCCAATAGTGATTTTGCAACAGAAACAACAGCCGGGTTGCTTGATGAGAAAACATTTATTTGAAATTCTTTTGTCATGGACATATTTAAGTAATCCAAACTTCTATGATGAATCATTAGATATTAAAAAATAATTAAAAATTTCCCTTTTCAAAATATAAATTAATCGAAAAAATCGGGATTTTGGATACCGTAAAAGTGTTAGAAATTGTTATAAGTCAATGACAATTAATATGTTGGTTCGAAGGACTGCTAAAAGCAGGTAATTTAGGGCTTATATATGGAATACCAAGGTTTAAACCGCGTAAAATGAACATTAGGGCAATTAATACCGAGAAAACCGGAATAAGTTTTGAGAATTTTTTTCTAAAACCTAAACTAACAAACTTACCCGCTATAGCAGTGCCAAGCAAAGCAGGGATTGTCCCAAATCCGAACATTATCATAAACATCATACTTAGCAACGGATCGCTTAGTACAAGAGCACCTGCTATTCCAATATAAACAAATCCGCAAGGCAGGAAACCATTTAGTAAACCAATCAGGAAAAATCCTCCTATGGTTGTATTCTGCAGCAAACGTGATAATAATTTTTTAAGATAAGTTATAGGTTTATTTAATACCGGATTTATAAGAAATCTGCTTTTTACCTGTAAAGGGATAACGAAATACAATAGCAGTAAAATGCCTGCAGATATTGTCAAAACCTGTTGAAATCCAGACAAAGCTATCCTGTTCCCCAATATCCCGAAAATTAAACCAAACAAACCATAGGTTGCAACTCTTCCGAGATTATATATAACACGCCTTAATATAAAAACGAAACTGCCCCCTTTCCTCACCGGTAAGGCAAGCACAATAGGTCCGCACATACCTATACAATGAAGGCTGCCAAAAAAGCCGAGTATAAGCCCTCCAAATATTTCCATATTATGACATTATTAAAATTTCTTCATTGTAATACTGTATTCCGCCTGCTTCCCAGTCGATCTTAATCTTCCATAAACCCTTTGTCAGCGTATCTGTTTTTATAAGCTGTGAGTAATTTTCATCTGTCTGAATTGGTATTATAAAATCCTTCCCTGAATCTGAGGGTTTATAAAAATATATCTCACCTTTAATCGTTCCATTAGATATAATCTTTGGGAAAATCAGCTTAATACTTTTTTCATACTGCTCAAGTTTTATTCCCTGTTTTAGACTCTTCGCATTATTTATTTTATTTATCTGTTCCTGGTAATTCAGTTCTTTCTCATAATAATTATCGGTAACAAGCTCGACTTTCAGGTTAATAAAGACAATTACGTGTATAACTACTACAATTACAAAAACTATATACGTTACCGCAATCCCTTTTCCCCAGTGCCATTTCATCACTTGTTTTCCTCTGGATTAGGTCCTAGAAAAGAAGTTTTAACTATCTCTATTTTCTTATCACCTGCATAAACAGCTATTTCAACCGGTGTATTCATTTTTGTTATCTCGTTTCTGGGCAAATTTATAAAAAATTTGTTCTCGCTCACGTTATATTCGTCAACAGTTATTTCGTTTCCAACAATTTTTATCTCACCCCTGGCATTCACTAACTGAAGCCAAACCGGTATTTTACGAAAAGTCCTGTTAGCCAATTTAATGCTGTAAAGATTGCTGACCATATTATTCGGCTGTTCCTGGTAAAGCAGCCCCGGAGTTCTTAAGATTGTTACCGATACATCGGAGCGTATTACTATCAGAGTCACAAGGACCGTGACAAGTATTGTCAGCAATGCAGAATAACCGACAATTCTTGGCGTAAACTTAAACTTAAGCTTGTTTTTGATATTATTAAGAGAGGCGTATCTAATCAGTCCTTTAGGCCGTTTCAGGCTATCCATAATAGAATCACAGGCGTCTATGCAGCATGTACAATTAACGCATTCAAGCTGTGTCCCGTTGCGAATATCGATACCTGTCGGACATACATACACACACTGGCTGCAATCAACACAGTCACCCAAAATTCCGTCTCCGCTTTTTTTGATTTTTCCTCTGGGTTCTCCTCTCACAAAGTCATAAGCTATAACAACCGAATTGGGATCAAGTAGCACACCCTGCAGCCTGCCATAAGGACAAACTATAGTGCATACCTGCTCACGGAACGATGCAAATACCCAATAGAATACAGCCGAAAAAATCAACATTGCAATAAATCCAAACAGATGCTGTGAAACAGGTTCGGTTATTATCCTGACCAGTTGGTCTGTGCCAATGATGTATGTAAGGAAAATGTTTGAAATTATTATAGAAATTATAAAGAAGATTGAATATTTCAATAATTTCTTTACAGTTTTAGATACATTCCATGGCATATTGTTAAGCTTTTTTTGCCTGATATGATCTCCTTCTATCAGGTATTCAATCTTCCTGAAAACCATCTCCATAAACACAGTTTGGGGACATATCCACCCGCAAAATACCCTGCCAAAAACTGCGGTAAATAGAAATACGAACACTATTGCCGCAATCATTGCAAGAACAAAAAGGTGCAGATCTTGTGGCCCGAAGGCGAGCCCAAAAAAGATAAATTTCCGTTCTAAAAAGTTTAATAAAATAAGCTGAAAACCGTTTATTTTAATAAAGGGAGCAGTAAAAAGAAATGCGAGCAAAAGAACCGTTACAATTATTCTTATGGTATGGAATTTACCCGCCGGCTTTTTGGGATATATCCATATACGTTTCCCCTCCTTAGTAACAGTTGAAATAGAATCACGGAAAGATCCGCTTTCTGCATCAGTATCTTCTACGTTATAATGCATTATTTCTTTTTCAAAGAATCGGATTTAATCCCTGTTTTAGTAGTGCCGGTTTTTAATGAATCCTTTACCAGTGTCTTAACTGTACCGGTATCCTGATACAACTGCCCTTCGGGTGCTTTAGGGGTAAGAGGAGTGGTTCCTTTTAATGTCAGGATGAAGCTGGACACTTCCTGAATCTTTTTAGGGGTTAGCTGGGTTTGCCATGCTATCATTCCTTTAACGGGTACACCATATTTAATTGTTTTAAAAATATTCTTTATTCCCCCTCCATGAATCCAGTAATCATCGGCAAGGTTTGGACCTACTGTTCCGCCCCCATCCGGACCATGACAGGGGACACAATTAACAGTAAATATATCTTTTCCATTCTTAATAGATTGCTCATCGGTAAGCGCAGAAACATTATCCTCATTAATCAACGCTCCAGTTCTAATCAGTTCCTGCCTTTGGAGGTCAGCTGCCTGAATTTCATCAACATATTCATCTATCATAAGCTTGCCGCCAAATACATGAAAATGCAACATGTATATCACCCCGAATACTATTGTTGCATAAAAAAGGTAATTATACCACGGTGGTATTCTGTTATCAAGTTCTCTAATGCCGTCAAAATTGTGGTCAAACATAATATCCTCCTCTTGTTCAACAGGTACCGAACGAGTAAGAAATTGCCGCAGTTTTCCGGGTGCAGTTGCTCTTTTATCTTTCATCCCCGGTTTAAACCGATATTTCTTTTCCGAATAAACTATTAAGACTATAAATATTAACAAAACAAGCAGAAGGATAAATAAACCAATTGCCTGCGAATACCCGGTCATTTGGTCATTGGTTTGTGAAGTAGTTTGTGAAAAACAATTAATTGTATTAAATATCAGCCCGAAAAATGGAAGCAGGAATATTAGCATCTTAATAATGTTAGATTTTTGTTTTAACATATTATTTCCCTCCCTCAAAATTATCATCCCTGATTGTAACATCATCTAAAGGGAGATTTTTCAGTTTATTGATATATTTTTTATCTGACTTTACAACCCAAATAATTATAGCTACAAAAAAAGTAAAGAACAGCAATAACGAAAATAATGGATAAGCCTGAATGTTGTCTAAAGATTCCAGTATATGCCTGTACATTTTACTTGCCCTCCATATTAATTGCAGGTTTATCACCCTTGATATCAGTTCCAAGTCTTTGCAGGTAAGCTATCAAAGCAATTATTTCTTTATCACCGTCTACAGCAGCACCATTTTTCTGTAAATCTTTAGCAATCTCGTCGGCTTGCTTTATCAGGTCAGTAAGTGCAATTTCTTCATAACCTTCGGGATAAGGAGTTCCGAGGCTCTTCATCGCACTTATTTTTGAAGCAGTTGTCGAGATATCAAGTGTGTTGGTCAACAGCCATGGATAAGCCGGCATTATAGAACCGGGTGAAATTTGTTCGGGATTTTCCATATGCAGATAGTGCCATACATTAGGATATTTTTTCCCTACTCGGTGCAAGTCGGGTCCTGTTCTTTTGGAACCCCACAGGAAGGGGTGGTCATAAACAAATTCGCCGGCTTTTGAATATTCACCATACCTCTCAGTTTCCGAACGGAACGGACGAACCAGCTGGGAATGGCATGTGTTGCACCCTTCGCGTATGTATAAATCTCGGCCTTGCAGCTCAAGCGGTGTATATGGTTTTACGCTGGCTATTGTGGGAATGTTCGATTTAATCAGAAACGTAGGTATTAATTCTACAAGTCCTCCAATCAGCACTACTACAGCCGATATCAGTGCAAATTTAACAGGGCGTTTTTCGAGCCATCTGTGTCTTCGTTCTTTTTCGCTTCCTGACTCAACTACTTCCCTTGGAGGTGCTTCAGCTGACTCTTCAGCTATAAAAGAACCAGATTTCATAGTTTTGGCAAGATTATAAACCATAATAAAAAGACCGGTAAAATACATCAACCCGCCAAGTGAACGGATAATATACATCGGAATAATCTGCGTTGTGGTTTCAAGGAAGTTAGGATATTGCAATACTCCTTCCGGTGTGAACTGTTTCCACATTAAAGACTGTGTAATACCCGACCAATACATAGCTGATGCATAGAATACTATTCCGAGCATAGAAAGCCAGAAATGCAGATTGGCAAGCTTTTTAGAATAAAGCTGCGTCCCATAAAGTCTTGGAATAAGCCAGTAAAGAATACCAAAAGTAAGAAAACCATTCCATCCGAGAGCACCGATATGAACGTGTGAAATTATCCAGTCGGTATAATGTGCAATTGCATTTAAATTTTTCAGTGAAAGCATCGGACCTTCAAAAGTTGCCATACCGTAGGCAGTAACTGCAACCACCATAAATTTAAGTACTGGTTCTTCACGGACTTTATCCCACGCTCCTCTTAATGTCAGTAAGCCGTTTATCATACCTCCCCACGAAGGAGCTATTAACATAATCGAAAAAACCGTTCCAAGCGATTGCGCCCAATCAGGTAATGCAGTATAAAGCAGGTGATGAGGACCCGCCCAAATATAAATAAATATCAATGCCCAAAAATGGAGAATTGAAAGTCTGTATGAATATATAGGACGGTTGGCTGCCTTAGGTAAAAAGTAATACATTAAACCGAGGTATGGTGTCGTGAGAAAGAATGCAACCGCATTATGTCCATACCACCATTGGACCAACGCATCCTGAACACCTGCATAAACAGGGTAACTTTTAAAAAATGAAACAGGAAGTTCGATAGAGTTTACTATATGAAGCACAGCTATCGTAATTACAGTCGCAATATAAAACCAAATTGCAACGTACATATGTTTTTCCCGTCTTTTTGCAATAGTACCGAACATGTTAATAGCAAATATTACCCAGACAACTGCAATGAGAACATCTATTGGCCATTCAAGCTCTGCATATTCTTTACTGGTTGTAATTCCGAGAGGTAAAGTTACGGCAGCACTTAAAATTATTAACTGCCATCCCCAGAAGTGTAACTTTCCAAGTAAATCACTGAACATTCTTGCTTTGCATAGCCTCTGAAGAGAGTAATATACTCCCATAAATATAGCATTCCCGACAAATGCAAAGATTATTCCATTAGTATGCAGAGGGCGTAAGTGGCTGAATGTGGTATATGGTATGCCAAAGTTTAATGAAGGTAAATACAGTTGAACCGCAATCAATAAACCCACAAGCATCCCGACTACACCCCATATGATTGTTGCAATTGTAAACTTGCGTACAATCGAATTATCGTAGCTGAATTTTTCCATTTCCATTAGTAATGAAGTCTCCGTTTTTATTTAATTATTTTAAGTTCATTTAAACACTTTTTAATTCTTTTGTAGGCAATGGAGATATCATTATCTATTCCCACAGAAAACCTTACAAGACCCTCCATTAAGCCCATTTTTTCCTGCTCATCATGCGGAATTTCGGATGAGGTGCTGTGCCCCGGTGAACTGAATAAAGTTTTAAAATAGCCCAGGCTAACAGCAAGGTACCCTACCTTTTCATCCTGCATTCTTACCATTAATTTAGCAGCATTCTCATAAGAACCCACATCTACTGCCATCATACCGCTAAATCCAAAGTTATCATTCATAAGAGAAATGAATAATTTATGCTGGTGATGAGATTTTAATCCGGGGTAGAACACCCTTAAACCAAGCATTTCAAGTTTTTTAGCAAGATACATTGCATTTTCACCATGTTTTTTCATCCTAATATGAAGACTATGAAGATTCTTAAGTATGCTTGCAGCCCTGAAACTATCGAGTACAGGACCAAGCAGCATACTTGCACCCGAATTAATATCGTTAAGCTTGTGTATGAAATCATCCGAAGCACAGATACAGCCTGCAACACAGTCACTGGTTCCATTTATATATTTAGTCATGCTGTGCACAACAACATCGGCACCAAGCCTGATTGGTGAAAATATCATTGGGCTGAAAGTATTATCGATAACCAGCTTCACTCCGTATTTCTTTGCAATTTTACTTATCACAGGTATGTTTGCAACTTCCAGGAGCGGGTTGCTGATCGATTCACCGTAAATAATTTTGGTTTTACCGGTTATTAATTTCTCGATTGCCTTATGGTTTTTAAAATCTACAAACTTAACTTTTATATTTAGCCTGGGCAGGAAATTTTTAAAGAAAGCATAAGTTCCGCCATAAATTGTCCTGCTCGAAATTATCTCGTCGCCCGATTTGCACAGCTGTAATATAGTGCATGTAATAGCACCCATACCGGAAGCTGTTACCTGTGCCGATTCGCTCGATTCGAGCCTTGCAAGTGCACCTGACAAATATTTATTAATCGGGTTCCAGTGTCTTGAATATAAAAAACAGCCTTCAATTTCATGGTCAAACACTTCTTCCATTCGTTCCTGTGAAAGGAACGTGAAAGTAGATGAATCGGTAATTGACGGATTAACGTCTCCGAATTCACCAAAAACCAAGTAATCGTGAATTGCCATGCTGGGATCGAATTTCATTTTTGTTCTTTCCGATTAGTTTGTTTATTACCTGTTAATTCATTTTCAAATAGAATACGGACCGATGGTGTATAGCGGTCATCATACTGTCCGCTCTTAACCGCCCATATAAATGCAAAAAGAAAGCCAGCCGCAACAAGCAAGCTAAATCCTATCAATACTACAACAACGCTCATAACAATCCTTTACTTTTGGCTGCCAGGTTAGTTGAAACCACTGTAAATAACACAACAGTAACTGAACTAACCGGCATCAAGATTGCAGCCATAAGCGGTGTAACAGCAGAGCTAAAAGCAAGCAAAATACCAATTACATTATATAAAACGGAAATTGCATAACTCATTATTATTATCGTCCTCGTGGTTACAGCAAACTTAATAAAATCCGAAAACCTGCTGAATACCGAAGCATCAAGGATAGCATCACAGGCAGGGGAAAAACTTGTGACATCTTCCGAAATAGCCACACCAACATCGCTCTGCTGTAAAGCACCAGCGTCATTCAATCCATCCCCAATCATCAAAACTTTCTTATTAAGTGCCTGCTGAAGCTTAATGTAGTTCAGCTTGTCAGCAGGTTTATGATTAAAGTATAAAAGTGCATCTTTGCCAAAATAACTTTCCAGGTTTTCTTTTTCAGTATCATTATCTCCTGAAACAAGCGAAAGCTCATAACGTTTTTTAAGCTGAGAGATAACATTATTAAGTCCGACTCGGTACGCATTATTTATGCTGAAATACCCTTTTATGTGATTATCAATCGACAGAAATATTCGAGTATTAAGTTTATTTTCGGGAATATCCCAGTATTTCAGCAAATTTTGACCGTTAGCAATAAATAACGCTGAACCTATCCTCACCTTGTAACCTTCTATGTTTCCTTCCAGTCCTTTACTTACTGATTCGCAGAAATCTTTTACTTCAAACAGTTCATCTTCATTTATTGCTTCATAGATAATTGAGCTAAGCGGGTGGGTTGAGTTATGAACAAGTGACTTAACAAGTCTCAGCTCTGCAGAATTTAAAACACTTCCGATAAAGCTAACCTCCGAACTACCTGTTTGTGTAATGGTTCCTGTTTTGTCGAAAACAACTGTATCGATTCTCGAAAGTTTCTCAACTACCGATGCATTCTTCAGATAGAATTTATTCCTGCCAAGTATACGCATAGCATTACCAAGTGCAAAAGGATTTGTCAGTGCTATGCCGCATGGACATGCAATAATTAATACAGCAGTAAACGCATTCACGGCAGTTTTAACACTTACGGGCAGCCAGTATAATGCAGCAGCTATTGCCACAAGTATTATTACAATAGTAAAATATTTTCCTACTGTATTTACTATCGAATTAATCCTGCTCTCATCCCGTTTCACAAAAGCTTCATTATTCCAGAGCTGTGTAAGATAGCTTTGCGAGACTGTCCGTATTACTTCCATTTCAACCGCTGGACCAATTTGTCTCCCGCCTGCGTAAATTATCTCGCCAGCTACTTTACCTATAGGAACTGCTTCACCTGTCACAAAGCTGTAGTCGATATCTGCCGATGGACTGAAGAGTATTGCATCTGCAGGTATTAATTCATTGTTCCTTATAATAATTCTATCACCCTGTTTGATATTTGAAACAGGCACTATTATTTCATTACCTTCTTTTTTTACAGCTACCGATAGAGGGAAATAAGATTTATAATTCCTCTCAAAATTCAATGCATCGTAGGTTTTACCCTGGAAAACTTTACCGATTAACAGGAAGAATACAAGCCCCGACAACGAATCGAAGAATCCCGGACCTGTATTTGTAACGACTTCAAAAACACTTCTCAGAAATAAAACAGCTAAACCCAGCGAAATAGGGAAATCGATATTAAGATTTCTCTGCTTTAAGCCCGCGAATGCCGATTTAAAATAATCGGAACTGCTGTAAAATATTACAGGTAAAGCAAGAATAATATTAAGAAACCCAAAGTAATTTTTTAAAATGTGCTCAACAAAATTTTCCGCCGATAGATATTCGGGAAAACTCAGAAGCATAATATTTCCGAAACAAAATCCCGCTATGCCAAGTTTATAGTAAAGTTTCCTGTTAACCTTGATAATATTTTTCTGTTCTATGCTGCCAAGATTTATTTGCGGTTCATAACCAACTGAGGCAAGCAGTTCAACAATCTGCCTCAATGAGACTTGGGTAATATTAAACCGGATAACTACGTTCTTCTGAAGAAAATTTACTTCGGAATGTATAATGTTTTTATTGAGCTTGTATAAATTTTCTAAAAGCCAAATACACGAACTGCAATGTATTTGCGGAATAAAAAGACTAATCTTTGCCAGCTTTCCGTCAGTAAAATCCAGAAGCTTACTTATAACTAACGGGTCATCGAGATAGCTGTTCTTTCTCGATTGTTCAGGCTTTACTTTCTTCAGCGATACGCCGGGAGTCTTATCTATTTCATAATATTTGCATAGATTTCCCTCATTTAAAATCTCATATACGGTTTTACAGCCTAAGCAACAGAAGTACTTATCGTCAATGTGAACTGAACCGGAGGGACAGTCTTCACCGCAGTGATAACATATTATTTTTGAGGTAAAAGTTGTATCAGCCAACAGAAAATGGAAAAGTTGAGCAAAAATAAGTTAAAATGGTATAATAATGTTATGACTATTGTCATATATAAAAATGACTTTTGTCAATATTTTACAAGGATAATAAAATGTCAAACTATTGTATTTTTATAAACTTATTGAAGTATGAAAAATTATTTTACAAAAAGCTCCGTAAATTCAAACTTGCCGCCATCAAATAGACCTTTATCGCTCAATTTTAATTGAGGAATTACCAGCAGAGCCATAAATGAAAGCGTCATAAACGGAGCATGCAATTTCGAACCCAATTCTTTCACAAACTTATCCAGTTTAGTATATTTTTCTGCCACTGCGTAGCCGTCTTCGTTTGACATTATTCCAGCTACAGGAAGAGGCAGCACTTCAACTTTACCCTCATAAGCAGCCGATATTCCCCCTTTTGAATCAACAATACCGTTTACAGCATCTGCAATATCGCTATCAGTTACTCCAACAGCAATAATGTTATGAGAATCATGACCTACACATGATGCCATTGCACCTTTTATTAAACCAAAATTTTTAATAAACGCAACGGCAGGCTTTGCATCGAAATATCTGTTAATTACAGCTAATTTAATAATGTCTTTACCTGTATGAGTTGACAATTTGCCATCTATCACTGTTGCTGTTTCATGAAGCTCATTTGTAATAAGCTGCCCGTCAAGTGCTTCGATTACCCTTATTGTCGGAACTACAGGCACTCCGTCATTAGCAAAAGTCTTTTGTTCCCTGATTTCAAAATCTTCCGGTTGTTTTTTTCCAACCTTAAAGTTATTTAATGTTTCTGTTTGGATTCGTTTTATTAACGACTTACCGTCTACAGCAACCGGTTCACCATTTATATATGTTTTAAGTATTTTAAATTCATTAAGGTTATTTACAAGAATAAAATCGGCCGCATCACCTGTTCTCAAATATCCTGTATCAAGTTTGTAATGTATTATCGGATTTATACATGCACATTTTAGTACATCAAACATATCATAACCTTTAGCCAATGCTCTGACAACAATTTCATTAATATGTCCGGCAGCCAGGTCGTTAGGATGTTTGTCATCGCTGCAAAACATAACCATATCGGGATAATCTTTTATCAGCGGGTGCAGAGCCTCGAAGTTCTTAGCAGCCGAACCTTCACGTATCAGAATTTTCATACCTTGCTTAACTTTATCCAATGCTTCTTCAAGTGTAAAGCATTCATGGTCGGTTGTTATACCGGCGCCGATGTATTTTTTTGCATCATTACCTTTCAAACCCGGGGCATGACCATCTATTGGTTTACCATACTCTTTTGCAATAGCAATTTTCCTCATAACAGAAGTGTCATTAAATAAAACACCGGGATAGTTCATCATTTCACTTAAATACTTCAGTCCGTCTTTTTCGAAAAGCTCACGAATATCATCAGCAGTAATTTCAGCTCCCGCAGTCTCGAAAGGTGTAGCCGGAACACATGATGGCGCACCGAAATAAAATTTAAAAGGAACTTTATTGCCGTTTTCTATCATAAACCTTATACCGTTCATTCCCAGCACATTAGCAATTTCATGCGGGTCCGAAACAGTTGCTACAGTTCCGTGAACTGCTGCAAGCCTTGCAAACTCCGAAGGCACAAGCATAGAGCTTTCTATATGAACATGTGCATCTATAAAACCGGGCAGTACATAATTGTTAAAGTTTCCCTGCACTTCCTCAATTGAGGCAATTTTCCCCTTTTCAACCGTGATTTTAACAGGATAAATCTTCCTGCCGGGTATATCTACAAAATTGGATTTAATTTCAAATGACATAGATTAAAATAATAATAAATTGAAGAATCGTTACAAAATTACTCTTATAATATTTATTCTTCCACTGTATTCTGTTATGTTTTTTCGGTTATCTGTTTTGCTCCAACTCACCCTGCGGTGCAGCACGCAAGCTTGAAGCCGGGGCAAATTATGAATGATTAATTTTGTATTGCTAATAGCCTGCTGAAAAGATATTTTTAAATTAATGCAGTTACTAACACAAAAAACTGAAAATTTCTGCGGTTTTCTAATTCTGTTAGCATTTTTTACTTTCTTTGCCGGATGCAAAGAAGATCAGATAAATAACTTTACAAATCAGGTTTCTTACACAGAGCTGTATTCGGTTCAATCGGGCACAATGAAAATATCACTTTATGTAAGCGGGCAGGATTCATTGACAACCGGTTATAACAAAGTTTACTTTAAAGTATGGGATGGTTCCAATGAACTTAATACAGGGTACATCAAATTTTTCCCAAAGATGTGGATGACACCAACATATGCTCACAGCACACCGGTTTCCGACAGTTTCAAATACGAGTATTCAATTAACTATTTTAAGGGTTATGCAATCTTCAATATGCCTACTTCACCTCCTGATGTGATTTGGTGGGGTTTTATAACTTATAAGAGAGCGCAAAACGACAGCATAGTATTCGATTCAACTGCAATGTATACATCATACCACCGCGAAAAACAGTGGCGTTTTTTTTACGACTCAACATCCCAATACACATATATGCTCACACTTCTTGAGCCATGGTCACCAAAGACCGGATTAAACAATTTTCACGTTATGCTTCACGAAACTGATGCACAATTATACTACCACAAGCAGATAAACAACGCCGAAATGTTCCTGAGGGTATATGAACTTACTCATGACAGTGTTTCTTCCGGGAACGTATCACCTTCTGGAAATTCAGATGGAATATACCGCGGTAAAATTAACTTGCCTTACAGCAGTGAATGGAAAATAACAGATACCATTAAATATAACGGAAGATATATCACTAATAACCCCCCGCCTATTCCAGAGTTTTATTTCGATTTGAGGTGAATATAACATCTGCACCCCTGCCACGACTAAATCATTCTCATTAAGTCGTTGAATTAGTAATTCTATTTCGATTTACTCTCCAAAAACAGTAGCAACTATTTTTCTTCTTCCTGCATTATTACGGTGTTCGCACAGGTAAATCCCCTGCCATGTACCAAGGTTTAATCTTCCATTTGTTATTGGTATTAAAAGATTTGCACCTATAATTGTAGTCTTGATATGGGAAGTCATGTCATCAGGTCCTTCGGATGTATGCAGGTAATAATCTGCATTTTCAGGAACTAGGCGGTTTAAATGTGTTTCCATATCGGTTCTTACATCAGGATCGGCATTTTCATTTATCGTTAACGAAGCTGAAGTATGCTGTATGAAAAAATTAGCAATACCCTTACGGATACTTTTTATTTCCGGAATGTGCTCAAGAATTTCAGATGTAATTAAATGGAATCCTCTGGAACGGGCTTTAAGTTGAAACTCTTTCTGAGTAATCATGGCTTTCAGAGACTTAATTTTTTTATAAATTACTCCCGAAAATCAATTAAAACAATCACTGAAAACTAAAATTTATCTGTGAATTAAAGAAATTTCAGTAATTCATTTATTTTCAATCACCTTAAGGTTATATTTGCTCAATGTACCGCATAAAACTTAATGAATTTGAAGGTCCTCTAGACCTGCTGCTGTTTTTTATACAGCGGGATGAGCTTGATATATATAACATTCCCATATCAAAAATTACAAAAGATTTTCTGGAATATATTCAGTATATACAGGAGCTTGACTTAGAACTTGCAAGTGAGTTCATAATTATGGCTGCAACGTTAATACAGATTAAAGCCAAAATGATGCTCTATAAACCCGATGAAGAAATTGCAGAGGAAGAAGACCCTCGTTATGAGCTTGTTAAACGTCTGCTGGAATATAAACGCTATAAGGATGCTTCGGGTGAATTAGCCAGTTATGAAGAAGAAAACAGACATATATTCAGCCGGAATGATTTCAGCGGAGATTACAGGATAGATCACTCAGATGATGATGACCCCAGCCTGCAAAATCTGACACTGTTTAACCTGATGAAAGCATTCAAGTTTGCAATGGACCACCGTCCAAAAGAAGTAATTCACAATATAACACGCTTCAATGTTTCAATGGAAGAGCAGATTGATAAGATACTTGCCGAATGCGAACAGCAGGAATATGTTTCGTTTTTAAACCTTATCAGTTCAATGAGAGAGAAACTCAGAATTGTTGTAACATTCATAGCCATTCTTGAAATGGTAAAAAACGGAATTATAGGAATCCGCATAGAAAGCAGCATAAGAGATTTTTATATTTTTAAGCTCTCAGGAGTTTATAAGCTAGAAAACTTAGAAACCGACCAGTATGAATAAAAGCTTCATCAATAATCTTGTCGAAGTTCTTATATTTTCTTCGGATACTCCCTTAACCGTAACCCAGCTGAAAGACCTCATCAACGAAGAAAAAAACGAATCCTCGGTTTCAGTCAAGATAGAGCATATTGAAGAAGCTATTAAAGAATTAATGGAAAAGTACAACGACAATGAGTACTCATACCATATAATACGTGTTGCAGGCGGTTACCGTTTTGCCACTAAAAAAGATTACGCCCACTGGCTTGCAAAGCTTAACAAGGAAAAGCAAAAACGCAAACTTTCCCAATCGGCGCTCGAAACATTGGCTATCATAGCTTACAACCAGCCAATTACTAAATCTGAGATTGAAGCGATAAGAGGAGTAAATGTCGATTATATAGTTGGTGCTTTGCTGGAAAAAGAGCTTATCACTATTAAAGGAAGGGCACAAACACTCGGACGTCCTATGCTTTATGGCATAACCGATACATTCCTTGAATACCTGGGTATTAATAGTGTAGCAGATCTTCCGCCTCTTAAAGCCATCGAAGAGGTAATTAAATCAGGTCCTCCTGAGGGAGTTACACAGTCAGATATCGATTTCTTCGAAGAAATAAACCGTATGAAGAATATAGCCGAAAACGACAGTGATATCGAATCGTTGCTAAAGCTGAAAGGAGATACTGCGAATCAGGATAATTTACAAAATGATAACCTTACTGTAATACCTGTTCAGGAAGCTGATGCTGAATTAACATCGAACGAAGATTCATTGCATGATGATGAACCGGAGCAGGGTTCAGAAGATATAAATGAAGACAGGTAACTTAATCAGGTTAAATAAGTTTATAGCAAATTCCGGAATAGCAGCACGCAGAAAAGCAGACGAATTGATTAAGGAGGGCAGGGTTACACTTAACAAATCTGCAATTTATGAACCCGGAACTAAAATAAATCCTGATAAAGATATTGTTAAGGTTGATGGTAAGTTAATCGGAAACAAACCGAAGTTCATTTATATACTGCTGAACAAACCACGCGGATACATTACCTCCACATCCGATGAAAAGTCAAGAAAAACTGTTTTAGACCTGATCGGATTAAAAGAAAGAATATACCCGGTAGGCAGGCTCGATTACGACAGTGAAGGGCTCCTGCTCTTAACAAACGATGGAGAATTTGCCAACAGGCTCATGCACCCTAAATATGGCGTCGAAAAAACATACCTTGTTAAGCTGAACAAACCTATTTCCGATGAAGCACTGCAGAAACTTAGAAAGGGTGTAAAAATTGAAGAAAAATGGACAAAAAGTGCACAAGTCAGGGTAATACCAAAAAGCAGTTTCAAACAAATTGAAATCACTATACATGAAGGACGTAACCGCCAAGTAAGAAAAATGCTCGAAAGCGTGGGGCTGTTTGTAAGAAGATTGAAAAGAATGGGATACGGGGGTTTGAATCTGAAAGGATTACCGGTTGGGGGCTGGAGGTTTTTAGACCAGAAGGAGTTAACAATATTAAACAATAAAATATCAATTTGACCGAACAAAACGAATTAATAAAACGCAGGCTCGAAGAGCTTGAAGAAATAAAAAAGCTGGGAATTAATCCCTACCCGCACAGGTATGATGTATCGTCCACTGCACAACAGGCAATCGAAGGATTTATTGACCCGGTAACTGATGAAGAAATCCAGAATCAGAAAGAAAATAAGATATCGGTTGCCGGCAGAATTATGTCGATACGGCGTATGGGTAAGGCAAGCTTCTGTCACTTAAAAGATGAAACCGGTAGGATACAGGTTTACATTAAAAAGGATGATGTTGGTGATAAGCTTTACAGTTTATTCAAACTGCTCGATATAGGTGATATTATCGGTGCTAAAGGATATGTATTCAGAACAAAGACGGGAGAAATTTCTATACATGCAAAAGAAATAACGCTGCTTACAAAATCTATTTATCCTCTGCCTGTTGTTAAGGAAGAAGTTACCGAAAACGGTGAAAAAATATTACACGATGCATTTGCGGATATAGAACTTCGCTACAGACAAAGATATATCGACCTGATAGTGAACGAAAATGTGAAAGATACCTTTATTAAACGTTCAAAAATTATCCGTTCCATAAAAGATACATTAGAAATGCATAATTTCTTCGAAGTTGAAACCCCCACACTTCAAACAATATACGGCGGCGCCAATGCAAAACCATTTGTTACTTACCACAAAGCTCTGGATATAAACCTTTACTTAAGAATATCGAATGAGTTGTTTCTGAAACGTCTTATAGTCGGGGGGTTTAACAGGGTTTACGAGTTTGTCAAGGATTTCCGCAACGAGGGTATCGACAGGACCCACAACCCTGAATTTACACAAGTCGAGTGGTACCAGGCATATGGCGATTATTTCGACAGTATGAACCTGTTTGAGGAAGTCGTGGAACAAGCTTGTATTGCAGTAAACGGTTCAACAAAAGCTGAATACCAGGGAACAGTTATAGATTATAAACGTCCCTGGAAACGTATTAAAATGGCTGATGCTGTTAAAGAAGCAACCGGTCTTGATATAATGACTATGAAAAAAGCTGAAATTATCGAATATATGAAGAAAAACAATTTGGAGTTTGATACAAAAATTTCACATAATAAAGGTCTTTTGCTTGAAATCCTTTTTCAGCTAACCTGTGAGGATAAACTTGTACAGCCAACATTTGTTACAGAACATCCTATCGATACGACCCCTCTCTGTAAACCTTTAAGAGAATATACACAGGAGAAGCTTGAAGAAATGAAAAAAGACCCCGAACAGGTTATCTTAGTAGAACGGTTTGAACCGTACATTAATAAATGGGAGCTTGGAAATTCCTATACAGAGTTAAACGATCCTTTATTGCAGCGTAAGCTTCTGGAAGAACAGGTAGAGAGAGGAAGAGGCGGTGAAGAAGAAACCCACCCGCTCGATGAAGACTTCATCCGTTCCATCGAAGTAGGCATGCCTCCTACTACAGGGGTCGGACTTGGTGTGGATAGACTTGTTATGCTTCTGACAAATTCTGTTAACATAAGGGATGTGATATTTTTCCCTTTAATGAAACCACTGTAAAAATAACTTATGAAATTTCTTCTTATAGAATTTAAAAAGTATAATGCTCGATAAACACACCGGGATAAGAAAACTTTTCCCTTTTATGGAGAATCGCATTTACCTTGATGCAGCACATTTTGTCCCGTATTCAGTACGGGTTGCTGATAAAGTAAAGCAATTCATCGATGATTATATTAACGGACGTATTCACCTCGGGAAATTTCAGCTTGAAAAAGCCGATGAACTCAGGCATACGTGCGGTAAACTAATAAATGCACCTCATGAAGATATTATAATCACTTCAAACACAACTCATGGCATTAATATTTTCGCTAACGGAATCAACCTTATACCGGGCAATAACAATGTTGCATTTCTTAACACTGAATTCCCGGCCGTAGTTTATCCCTGGCTAAACCAGGAAAGACTGGGAAGAGTTAATGTATTTATGATACCTTCGGTTAAAGGTTATGCAAACGAAACTCTGATAAAAAAATCACTGCTGGAATATAATATCAGAGTGTTTACTATAAGCTATGTTCAGTTTCTTGGTTACAGGTATAATATACGCAGCCTTGCCGAGTTTTGCAGAAAGCATGATATCTTTTTGCTGGTTGATGCAATACAGGCTGCAGGTGTAAGTCCGATTAACGCAGAGCATTTGGGTATCGACTACATTTGTGCAGGTAATCAGAAGTGGATGATGTCACCGGCAGGAACAGGATTTACATATATATCAAAAAGGTACCAGCAGTTTATTGAACCAACTTACGCCAGCACCATTAACATAAAATACGATTTCGAAAATTTTTTGAATTACAAACTCAACTTCAAAGAGGGTGGTGCTGCATATGAGAATTCAACTGCAAATACGCTTGGAATGATTGGTATGAATGAAGCTTTAATTCATTTTATGGAACTTGGTGTAGAAAATATATTTAACCATATAATAGAATTGCTTGATGCCTTTATAGAGCTTCTTGACAGGACAAAATACAGAATAGAAAGCGACCTTACGCCCGAACACCGTTCTAATATTTTAATATTCTCATCAAACGACCAAACAAAAAACAAAGAAATTCAGAAATTGCTCGAGGAAAAAAATATATTTATTGCATTACGTGAAGGATATTTAAGATTATCACCCCATATTTACAATAATTTACAGGATATCAAAGCTCTTACTGAGGAATTAAATTCTCTTTAAATACATATTCTTTACCGATTGTTCTCCTTATTTTTAAAGATAAATAAATATTAATATGACATATCATAACACAAAAAAGGTATTTTATTCATTCGATGAAGCTATCGGTAAAGTAACCGATGAACTGAAAAAAGAAGGTTTCGGTGTATTAACCGAAATTGATGTGAAGGAAACGTTGAAGAAAAAACTTAATGTGGATTTCCGAAGATACAGAATACTTGGTGCCTGCAATCCTCCTCTTGCATATAAGGCATTACAGACCGAGGATAATATAGGTGTAATGCTGCCCTGTAATGTTATAGTACAGGAAAAAGATGATGGTTCTGTTTATGTATCTACAATTAATCCTCTGGTATCAATGCAATCAGTTGGTAATCCATCCCTGGAAGATGTAGCTGCAGAAGTATCATCAAAGCTTCAAAATGTTCTTAATAACCTGTGATAATTGAGCACCATTACACTCAAAAAGAATGAAGAACGCCGTATTTTAAACGGTCACGCCTGGGTATTCAGTAACGAAATAGAAAAAAAAGAAGCTGCAAGCGGAGAATTAACCCGTGTTTATGATTATAAACATAACCTGCTTGGTTACGGATTTTTCAATGAACATTCCCTTATCTCACTCAGATTGCTTTCAGCCTCATTTAAGGGTGATTTCAATACTTATATAAAAGAAACTCTTGCCAAAGCATTTGAACTGCGTAAAACTTTTTATCCTCAAAGAAATTCTTACCGTTTTATATTCAGCGAAAGCGATTTTTTGCCGGGATTAATTATAGATAAATATAACAATACCTACGTTCTGCAGATATATTGCATGGGAATACAGCAAAGAATAGATACAGTTAATAATATATTAAAAATAGAATACAAAGCTGAAAACATTTTTACGTTAAACGATCCGCATTTCAGACAGCTTGAAGGATTATCCGGGGATGATACAATATACTCTGGCAGTATAAAAGAAGAAATTATTGATGACGGTAAGATAAAATATAAAATCGATTTTACTCACTCACAAAAAACGGGTTTTTATTTTGACCAGTGCGATAACAGGGAATATATTGAAAAACTCTGCAGCAGCAAAAATGTGCTTGATGTCTTCTGTAACTGCGGAGGATTCGGCCTTCATGCAGCATATGCAAAGGCAAAATCAGTTACATTTGTTGATTCATCTCAAACAGCACTCGATAATGCTGGTATGAATTTTAAGCTGAATGGATTTAAAATACCCGCTGATTTTATTTGTTCCGATGCTTTTGATTTTTTAGAAGAGCAGAAGAAATCAGGTTCAATTTATGATATAGTAATATTAGATCCCCCGTCTTTTGCGAAAAGTAAAAAACATTTTCAAAAAGCACTTAAAGGTTATGAAAAGTTAAATAAGCTGGCATTATACTTAATATCAGAAGGCGGATTTTTTGTAACTTCTTCCTGCTCGGGCTACGTTTCAAGGGAGGATTTTTACAAAGTTATTACAGAGGCAGGCAAAAAAGCGGGCAGAAAGCTTCAGCTTATTCACTTTGCCGGTGCATCACACGACCATCCGGTAATACCTGCAATGCCGGAAACTTCGTATCTTAAATTTGCAGTATTCAGGGTAATTTAATATTCTATTCATTAGAAATGCAGTTTGATATTTAGCATCAATTCTTACTTTCAAAATTTACACAATAATTTTTATTTTGCCTTTATTATTTAGAAGTATATATTATTAACCGAATTCACATGACCGGAATGAAGATAGACCTCAATGGGAAAAACACTGTTGTTTGCGGAAGCACACAGGGAATAGGCAAAGCTGTAGCTATGCAATTTGCAATATGCGGAGCTATAGTAACCCTGATTGCAAGAAATGAAAAATCATTGAAATCAGTTAAATCGGAATTGGAAGCTGTATCAGACAAAAAACATAATTACATTACGGCAGATTTCTCGGAACCGGAAAAACTCAGAACAAAAATTACAAAGTATGTAAAATCACATCCGCCTGTTCATATACTCTTTAATAATACAGGCGGACCTAAGGCAGGTGATATATATAACGCAAAAACGAAAGAATTTGAAGAAGCATTCAGAAAGCATATTGTTTGCAACCAGATACTTGTACAATCACTCGCCGAAGGAATGAAAAAATTAAAATATGGCAGGATTATTAATTTAATATCAACATCTGTAAAACAGCCGATTACAGGGCTCGGCGTTTCAAACACAATCCGTGCGGCTGTGGCTAACTGGGCAAAAACCCTATCGATAGAACTTGCACCGTTCGGAATTACGGTTAACAACATTTTGCCCGGTGCAACAAAAACGGAGCGTCTGAAATCGCTTTTTAAAACCCGTGCTGAAGTTACAGGCAAGCCGATAACAGAAATCGAAAAACAATGGCTGAGTGAAATACCGGCAGGAAGGTTTGCCGAACCTGAAGAGCTTGCCTATGCGGCGGCTTTCCTTGCATCACCTTTCGCTTCATATATTAACGGTGTAAGCCTTGCAGTTGATGGAGGAAGAATTGTATGCAATTGAGTATCAAGTCCCCTGCTCTGGAGGGGTGGATTGATCCCGGGCATCCGAGGTCATGACAGGGTGGGTTAAAAAATTAAACAAACAAATATTACAAACTATGATAATCTACAACGTAACAGTAAACGTTTCTGAAGATATACATGATGAATGGCTTAAATGGATGACAACCGAGCACATAAAAGATGTTATGGATACAGGCTGTTTTAAAGACAGTAAAATTTATCGCGTCGTTTCACCCGAACCCGAGGAAGGTGTAACTTACTCAATACTTTACTATCTGAACAGTATTGAAGACTATGAGCGGTACCAGATAGAACATGCAGCGATACTGCAATCACAAAACAGGGAGAAATTTGAAGGTGAATTTACTGCTTACAGAACGCTAATGGAAAGTATTTAATAACTGACCTTACGCATTCTGAGCGAAATCCCGTTTCAGCGGGATAAAGAGAAGAATCGCTTATTGAATTTATGAATAAATATGCTGTTTTTATATATTTTAAATACATTATTATTTACCGATTATTACTTTTAGATTCTTTACCCCAATGAATCGGGATTTAGGAATTCGTTTTGCTATTTTCAGTTAATAAAGCTAGTCGATACAAATATTTTCGTAATAAATACTTGTTAAATAATAAGATCACAGATTAACCCATTGCCTGATTTTGCCCATCCAAAATATTTACAGATTAAAGATTTTACTTACAACCTCCCCGCTGAAAGAATAGCTCAAAAACCGCTGGCTGAAAGAGACCTATCAAAACTGTTAATTTACAAAAATGGTGTTATCAGTCAGGATATTTTTGCTAACATTAGCAAATCTATTCCCGAAGAATCACTGCTAATCCTTAACAATACACGTGTAATTAACGCACGTTTATTGTTTGAAACCTCAGCTGGTACTCAGGTTGAAATATTTTGTCTTGAACCGGCTGATGAAAAAGATTTTAACAGAGCTTTTCTTAATAAAACAAAAGCAGAATGGCTGTGTCTAATTGGAAATAAAAGGAAATGGAAAAACGAAAAGATTATTAAATCATTCTTAATAAACGGCAAAGAATGTTTATTAAATGCAAAAATTGTAAATAAACAGGCTGATTCTTTTGTAATTGAGTTTAACTGGGCTGGAAATGCAACATTCGGTGAAGTTCTGAATTCAGCCGGTGTAACACCGCTTCCGCCGTATATAAAGCGTGCAGCATCGGAAGAAGATAAACAAACATACCAGACAATTTACGCTGAACCTAAAGGCTCGGTTGCATCGCCAACAGCAGGGCTACATTTCACAGAAAGAGTTTTCGACAGCCTTAAAAATAAAAAAATAGATATTGAATATTTAACTTTACACGTTGGTGCAGGAACGTTTAAGCCCGTAAAAAGTCCAACGCTTGAGACACATGATATGCACTCGGAGAAATTCATAATTTCAAAACAGCTAATCAAAAAATTACTGAGTAAGCCAAAAGAAAAAATAATTTGTGTTGGAACTACTTCACTTCGTGCCATAGAATCATTATACTATCTTGGCTGTAAAATCTTTGCCAATTCAAATTATACGGAAGATAATTTGCATTTAAATCAGTGGGAACCATATGATAAAAGAATTTCAGATATCGGTATACAGGATGCTCTGTCTGCAATTCTTATCTTTTTGGAGAAAAATAAAAAAGAATATCTAAATACTTCAACCGGAATATTAATTGCACCGGGATTTGAATTTAAGTTTGCAAATGGTTTGATAACAAATTTCCATTTGCCGGGCAGTACGCTGCTTTTACTTGTAGCTGCCTTTGCAGGTGAGAACTGGAAAAAAATATATGATTATGCGTTAAATAATGATTTTCGTTTTTTAAGTTATGGTGATAGTTCGCTTATATACAGATTATTAAATACTCGTGCTGCGACTTAAACCTGATAAGTACATTATTATTTTCCTTATATTTTTAATAGAATTGCAGAAGTTGCGGCGCGAATAATTCATATTCTCTAAGGAATCTATGGAGAAAATTCAAAGTATAAAAGAAATTCGTATCGATAAATTTCTCTGGTGCATAAGATTTTTCAAAACACGAACACTTGCTACCGACTCATGCATCGGCGGTAAAGTTAAAATCAGCGGTGAAAGTGTAAAACCATCAAGGATGGTAAAAATAGGTGAGGTAATTACAGTTCAGCAGGGTTATGTAAAAAGAACTATACTTGTTATTAACCTGCTTGAAAGAAGAGTATCTGCAAAAATGGTTAATGATTATATAAAAGACTTAACTCCTGAAAGCGAAAAAACTAAATCCGAAATAGCAAGGTTAGGTTCATATATGCCAAAGTTCAAATTCAAAGGCAGGCCAACTAAACGGGAGAGAAGAATTTTAGATAAATACTGGGAAAAATAACCATTCCTTAACCATTTGTTCATTTCAGTTGAAATTAAAAAACATTAATTTTGTTTGTATAAATATAATAATATTCTTTAAATAAGGGTAATTGCCCTTTGTAAATACTTAATAATAAGGAGAAATAATGTTATCAAAAACGCTTCAGGATGCAATAAACACACAGCTTAATAAAGAATTATCATCCGAATATATATATCTTGGTATGGCTTCGTATACCAAGGGGCTTGACCTTGACGGATTCTCGAACTTTTTCACAGTCCAGGTTCAGGAAGAACGCTTCCACGCTATGAAATTCTACACGTTCCTGCTCGACCGTGGAGCAAACGTTATATTAAAAGAAATACCTGCACCGGACGGAAATTACAAAAATGTCATCGATGTATTTGAAAAAACACTTGCACACGAACAATTCATTACAAAATCTATTAACGAGCTTATGGACCTAGCGGTTAAAGAAAATGATCATGCTTTAATAAGCTTTTTAAAATGGTTTGTAGATGAACAGGTTGAAGAAGAAGCAAATGTATCGAGGATTTTAAACAGGCTTAAACTTATTGGCGGCGAAGGACAGGGGCTGCTGATGATAGATGCAGAATT